>JACZWC010000094.1 GCA_022572355.1 Bacteroidota bacterium
CGTCAACTGCGATGCTATAGCCCCTATCACTGCCTGTGCTCCCCTCGATGCTTTTTGCCCACAAGTAGCTGCCGCTGCTGTCGTATTTGGCAAAGAAGATGTTCGACAAGCCGGCGGAAGTGAGGTTTGCGGTTCCTGTGCCCGGGTCAAAGTCGGCTGTGTCCTGGAACCAGCCCGTTATATACACATTCCCCGAAGCGTCAACCGCGAGGCTATTGCCCTCATCCCAGCTTGCGCTCCCGATACTTTTTGCCCATTCGTAGCTTTGTGAGATTCCTGTTTGGTAAGATAGTATATGGATCATACAGATTAACGCTATTTCAATGAATGCATACCTTTTCATAATTTTTGATTTGTCAGTTAATAATTAAGATTCCTAAAAAGGTGAGAATATAATCCAAGACCAAAAAATCGCATTTCTTATAACGTCTAACTAAAACCCGTTTTTTCAATGGGTTTTAGTTCTTGTTGAACCCAGTTTTTTAATTTATTTTCCTTCTTATCTTTCTGCGATAAAAAAAGTAAAACATCAGGATGAATGTAACGGAAAGTGTTAACATTGTTACAGTCCCAATGTAGAGAATTGTCTCAATGGTATATATGTCAATGCTCATTTAAAAATAAAAAAGCCCAAGTTCTAAAACTCAGGCTTTTCTCAATATATTGATTACTTCTTATTGAACAATTAAAACCTTTTTTCTTATTACTCCTTCTTTTGTTTCAATGCTCAAAAAGTAAATTCCTTCTCCATGTCCAGACAAGTTAATTTCTTTTTGATAAATTCCTGAACGGCTATTTACTTTTTCTTCATACACTGTCTGACCAATTACATTAAGCAATTTTATCTGGAAATTCGCAACTTTTGTAATGTCCATTTCTATCATAAAGTTGCCTGTATTTGGATTAGGATAGATGCTTAGGCTATTTATGAAGCTAAGGTCTTCTACTCCCAGACAAGTGTTTACAGTAATGTGTGCCGTTTTTATCTCTGTATCTGAACCATCTGAATTTGTTGCAGTCAAAGAAACCTGATATGTTCCTGCTGTACTATAACAAATAGAAGTAGGATTTTGGGATGTTGAAGAAGAAGGAGAACCTCCTGTAAAAGTCCAATTCCAACTTGTAGGACTATTTAAAGTTTGGTCGGTGAAATTTATACAATCACTTTCACAAATACTGGTTGACGAAGCTGTAAACTCAGCTTCGGGAATTTGAACAGGGGTAACAGTAATATATGATGCTGTTGTCTTTGTGTCTGAACCACATGAGTTTGTTGCAGTTAAAGAAACCTGATGTATTCCTGCTGTATTGTAACATATATTTGTTGGATTTTGGGATGTTGAAGAAGTGGGGAAACCTTCTGTAAATGTCCACGACCAACTTGTAGGGCTATTGGTTGACTGGTCGGTAAAACTTATGCAATCAGTTTCATTGATAATTGTACTGGATGCTGTAAAATCTGCTGTGGGGGGTTGATTAACGACTATTTGTATAAATGCACATCCCGAAGTATCACATCCTTCTATCCTAACATAATAATCTATTGTTGAGGTGGGGCTAACTGCAATATTAACTCCTGAACCTATATAAGTACCGCCACAACTTCCAGAATACCATTCATACTGTCCTCCTATTCCCAAAGAACCTCCTTGTCTGGTTAGCTGAATTGTATCTCCCGAACATATTGGGTTTTGTTGTGGATTAATACTTGAAGGTGCAAGTGAAGTATCCAAAGTATATGTAACAATTAATTCGGGTTCAGGATTACCTTCCTTTGTTTCCAAATCAACAGTTTCGTTTCCTGAATTATAGTCCAGTGCTAATCCATTATTAGAAAATTGCAAAAGATCCTGTACTAACGTAGTGACCGAAATATCATGTAATTGATTAGCTGAACCTGAAAAGCAATAGGGAGTTCCATAGGGGGCACTTGTAGACGGCATATTTGCCCATGTCAAAGTACATTCATCCCATGCACCATCAACTTTTCTTATATCCACACACACTGAACCAGAAAGAGTATTTAACTGATTAATTCTAAGGTCTGCATTAGTAATAACTGCACAAGAAGGAATTTGAGATAAGTCAAATTTTATAAAAGGTATGAGTTCATCCCCATTTCCATCAACACCAGCTCCCATCAAACTATTTGAGCAATCATTCATATTTTGATTTGCAAAATAAACCCAAGTATCATCTGTTGGGGGCTTAATTGTAATTGTCGTTTGTGAGAAAGCAATACAAGGAATGTATGCTAACGCTAAGAGTGTGATAAATTTTTTCATGGCTATTCCTCCTATTTAATTTGTTACCCCATATTTAATTTTGTTTCCAGATTGCTAAGATATAAATTTTTCAATTATGCAAGTTTTTTCCCATTATTCCATTATTCCACTTCTTAAATCTAAAATCGTTAATCGTAATTCTTAAATCAATTTTCCGATTTAGGAAAATTGGGTACAACTACCGTATAAGCGCAACATGCCCCACATATGTATGCTTTTCACCACGCATATTCGTAGCCAGGATCTTCCAAATATATACGTCGATTTGGGCCATTACGGCGCCATTGTTTGCTCTTCCGTCCCATGGGATGGTAAAGTCTGTAGTTTTATAAATCAAATCACCCCAACGATTGTATATGGCCATCTCAAACTTCTCGGCAGCAAAATAAATTCCCTGGGGAAAAAAGAAATCATTAATACCATCTCCATTGGGCGTAAAGCTATTGGGGACATGGATAATAGCGTCAGGATCTATTATTACAGTTCTATAAGAGGTATCACTGCACACGTATTGATTAAAAATAATTTGCTCAACAAGGTATGTCCCAGTATCGCTGTACAGATGAGAGGGATTGGCAGCGGCCGAATCGATCCCAAATAGCGTGTCGCCATCTCCAAAATCCCATTCCCAGCTGACAATTCCTCCCAAGGATTGATCCATATAATCAATAACAGGTGCGAGAATCGTGGTGGGTTGTGGGCCCACGGTAAATACGCTTATGGGCTGGGGCCAAATATTTATCGTGTCTACTTTGGTCACAGTTTCTGAACATCCTAAAGCTGAAGTTGCTATTAAGGTTACTGAGGCAATACGCGCTGTGTTTTCGTCAATTGCCTTATAACAGTTTTGTCCGTTTTGTGCGGAGGAGGCGTTTCCATCTCCAAAGTCCCAGTCCCAGGTGTTAAGGCCGCCACTGGTGATGGTCGTAAAATCAGTGAACTTCACACATAATGTTTCGCATCCCATTAATGTGTCTGCAAAGAAATTCACTAGTGGAAGTGGATAAATTTCAATACTGATAATTGTGTCGTCAATACAAGTATTACCAGATGTCACGGTTAACGTAACATTATATGTCCCATCCGTTGCGTAGGTATATGAAGGACTTTGCAAGCTGGAAGTTCCAGTGCCATCTCCAAAATCCCAGAGCCAAGTATTCCACGTACCCGGTGGATTAATACTTGTAGCATCAGTAAATGTAGCTGGATCGTTTAAGCACTCATCCGTAGTTGCTACATTCGCAATTGGAACGGGATAGATAGTGAGGGATTGAGATGATGTATCAACACAGCCGTTATCCGAGATTGCAACCAGGCTTACACTGTACGTACTATCAGATGAGTAAGTATATGTAGGGCTTTGTGTCGTTGACGTACCTCCATCCTCAAAATCCCAATACCAGGCGATTATATTGCCGCTGCTTAGTGATGAAGCGTCGGTGAACACAGCAGGATCATACAGGCACACATTACTCGTATTGAAGGCTGAAACAGGTACAGGATATATTTCAATAGGCTGAACAATGGTGTCTGAGCAGTTATTGTCAGATGTCACGATTAAACTCACATTGTAAGTCCCATCCGAAATATAGGTATGCGTTGTATTTTCTGATAATGAAGTATCCGTATCCCCAAAGTCCCACTGCCAGATAGTTATACTGCCACTTGTTATTGTCGATGTGCTAGAAAAAAGGGCAGCATCATAAAGACAGACATTCGATGAAGAAAAAGCGGAAGAAGGCAAGGGAAACACCTCAATTGGGATACCCTGCACGTCGACACAACCGCTATCAGACGTGACCGTCAGGATTACGATAAACGAACCCGCAGAGCTATATGTATATGTTGGGTTTTGCTGTGTAGATGTTCCAGCCGGTGGAGCATCTCCAAAATCCCAGGCGTAAGAAACTATACTCCCACTACTTATTGTTGAGGAGTCGGAAAACGTAATAGCGTCGTTGGTACATACATCCGTTAAACCAAAGTTTGAAGCGGGCATTGCGTTTACCACAATATTGATCGTTGTATCGTGTGAGCAAACACCTCCAGCGCTGGATGCTTTCAAATTCACGGGAAAAGTTCCCGCACCAGGAAATGTATAAGTCGGGTTTTGGGCATTGGTATCCGCTGTACCGTCATTATCAAAATCCCATTCCCAATTTGTTATTGTCCCGCCATTTGGGTTGGATATGTCTGTAAAAATCGTAGCCGTTCCAAAACATTCATTCGTAGCTGTGAATTCGGCCGTAGGGATCGGAGATGCAGTGATATTAATTGTATCCCGTTTTTCGCACAGTGAATCTTCGCTTTGCATCAGCACCTGAACAATATACTGGCCGGTTGCAGTTACTGAAGTCTTTGGAACTGTATCCCCCGTACTCCAGATATAATAATCGTATCCTGTTCCCGCATCCAAAGTTATCGTATCTCCCACACACATCAGGGTATCAGGACCCAAATTAACCGGAGCAACATCGATAATTGTGATCGTGTCAATAACGAACGAATCTATATAACAGGGGTAATGGACAATAGCGTTTACTATGTACTGCCCAGAATCTGCGAACTGAAATGTGGGTTCAAAATTGGTGGATTGCGTTATCAGATTGAGATTTAAATCTACAATGGTCCATTCTATAAGATCAACATCTGTGGTGTCTGATAGCTGAAATTGCGTGAAGTCTTGGTAACACAAGTTTGTTACAACAACTCTAACAGGTTCTGTAATAAAAAAGGAGGGGAAAGCCGGTAGTCCGAGTATACTTGACATATTGGTTCCTGAAAAAGTATTTACCCCCGCAACACTCTGGCCATTATCTACATAGTTGCACCCCACGCCCAATACATTGGGAAAGTCAATACGGCCTATGTAATTCAATCCTTGTAATGCGGCATAAATTTTCCCGTTAGGCGCCATTTGCAGAGCGCACATCTTATACCCAATTGTGTTAGCAGTTGTACCAATAATCGTTTTTGATGCCTGAAATGCAGCATTATTGACAGAGGTTAGATCGAACTGATAAATATTTGGGTCACTTAAAATTTCTGAATAGAGAATATTGTTATCAGCCGAAAACTCACAGGAATACCCACCCGCATTGTCGCTAAACTTGAATGTAAGAACTCCCGTGTTGTTGTTAAAATCGAATACTTCCGTACCAATGCTAGGAGCCGAATGTGCTACAAGCTTGTTATTTGCTGACACTTTAATATTTCCCCACCCCTGTGAAGTTACACTTCCAACATTGCTAACTACTGGTGTTAAATTAACGCCAGCAGTCGTAATAGGATAAACCTTGAAGATGGCATTGCCAACTTCCTTGCCGATGATCCAGTAGTCGCATCCATTGGCATGTCGGGCCACATTTGCCGCCTCTACCGTCGTAGTTCCGAAGAGTAAAGTATTCTTATTTGCAACCAGCACATCGCCTGTACCTCCGTTAAGCGTCATGTCCACTTCACTGAATCTAACGCCATTTGGGCCCGCAACGAAATCTATAGTAACAATGATGTACCCATCAAACCTTTTTAAGCCATAGTTGTATGTACCTGGTTTGGGACAAATTACGGCAGACATGGTTGAACTGGGATTTCCCGTAAGGCCAGTACCATTGGGCATTAGGACGTGATTGGCGTCCCAAACATTGCTTCCATCAGTATAAAACAACAATACACCAGCTTTTGAAGACACAGTCGCACATCCTTCGCTTGTAACCAGGTGCCCGTCATTTAATATAGTCGGAGGGTTGGTGCTAAAACTCAATCCGGCATAGCTTCCGAAATACCAGTTGTTTCCCTCCGCCTGGCCGACGCTCTCAGCT
>JACZWC010000015.1 GCA_022572355.1 Bacteroidota bacterium
CTGCTCTACTTGTATGTCTCACAGTCAAGCACCCTTATGCTATTGCACTCTACGCACGGTTACCAAGCGTGCTGAGGGTACCTTTGAAAGCCTCCGTTACTCTTTTGGAGGCGACCACCCCAGTCAAACTACCCACCAAACAATGTCTCCCCGTAAGGGGATTAGACTACGAATAAATAAAGGGTGGTATTTCAAGGACGACTCCACCACGACTAGCGTCGCAGCTTCAAAGTCTCCCACCTATCCTACACATTATTTATCCAAAGTCAATGTTAAGTTGTAGTGAAGGTTCACGGGGTCTTTCCGTCCCGTTGCGGGTAATCGGCATCTTCACCGATACTACAATTTCACCGAGCTCATGGTTGAGACAGTACTCAGATCGTTACACCATTCGTGCAGGTCGGAACTTACCCGACAAGGAATTTCGCTACCTTAGGACCGTTATAGTTACGGCCGCCGTTTACCGGGGCTTCAATTCGGAGCTTCTCCCTAGGGATAACCCTTCCTCTTAACCTTCCGGCACCGGGCAGGTGTCAGGCCTTATACATCATCTTTCGATTTGGCAAAGCCCTGTGTTTTTGATAAACAGTCGCCTGAGTCTATTCACTGCGCCCCACCGAAGCGGGGGCCTCTTCTCCCGAAGTTACGAGGCTATTTTGCCGAGTTCCTTAACCATGAATCACTCGAGCACCTTAGTATTCTCTACTTGACTACCTGTGTCGGATTGCGGTACGGGTGGTATGCACCTGAAGCTTAGAGGTTTTTCTTGGAAGTATGATTAGGGTTTTATCCACTTGCCCGAAGGCTCATGGTACTATCAGGTTCGACATGGTCAGTGGATTTACCTGCTGTCCATATATCTACACCCTTCAACGCACTATTCCGTCAGTGCGCAAACCTTTCACTACTCCGTCACCCCATCGCAGTACATATCAGTACAGGAATGTTGACCTGTTGTCCATCGACTACCCCTTTCGGGTTCGCCTTAGGTCCCGACTAACCCTGATCCGATTAGCGTTGATCAGGAAACCTTAGTCTATAGGTGTGCCGGTTTCTCGCCGGCATTATCGTTACTTATGCCTACATTTTCTTTTCCAGCCGCTCCAGCATATCTTACGACATACCTTCAGTGCAACTGGAATGCTCCCCTACCGATTACAGATAAATCTGCAATCCCATAGCTTCGGTACTATACTTAATGCCCGATTATTATCCACGCCCGATCGCTCGACTAGTGAGCTGTTACGCACTCTTTAAATGAATGGCTGCTTCCAAGCCAACATCCTAGCTGTCAATGCAATCAGACCACGTTAGATCAACTTAGTATAGATTTCAGGACCTTAGCTGATGATCTGGTTTGTTACCCTCTTGGACACGGACCTTAGCACCCATGCCCTCACTCCCGAGAAACATGTCATAGCATTCGGAGTTTGTCAGGGTTTGGTAGGCGGTGAAGCCCCCTAGCCCAATCAGTAGCTCTACCTCTATGACACTTATACTCGAGGCTGTTCCTAAAAACATTTCGGGGAGTACGAGATATTTCCCAGTTTGATTGGCCTTTCACCCCTACCCACAACTCATCCAAGCCCTTTTCAACGGACACTGGTTCGGTCCTCCACTCCGGATTAACGGAGCTTCAACCTGGTCATGGGTAGATCACCGGGTTTCGCGTCTACCCCCTCTAACTATACGCCCTATTCAGACTTGCTTTCGCTTCGGCTTCATCTCGTAGAGATTTAACCTTGCTAGAGAGGAGTAACTCGTAGGCTCATTATGCAAAAGGCACGCAGTCACCATGCACATACAAGTATGTGCGCGGCTCCTACCGCTTGTAAGCGCTTGGTTTCAGGTTCTATTTCACTCTTCTGTTCGAAGTACTTTTCACCTTTCCCTCACGGTACTAGTTCACTATCGGTCTCTCAGGAGTATTTAGCCTTACCAGATGGTTCTGGTAGATTCACACAAGATTTCACATGTCCCGCGCTACTCAGGATACTGCTAGGTAATAAACTTGATTCGTATACGGGACTATCACCCTCTATGGTTTAACTTTCCAGAAAATTCTACTTCAAATTTATATTCCACATTGCAGTCCTACAACCACCAAACGGCCGAAACCGAATGATTTTGGGCTGTTCCCATTTCGCTCGCCGCTACTCCGGGAATCACTATTGTTTTCTCTTCCTCCAGGTACTTAGATGTTTCAGTTCCCTGGGTTAGCTTCCTAACAAGTTAGGATAATACCACTTCATGGTACTGGGTTTCCCCATTCGGAAATCTCCGGATCAAAGGTTATTTGCACCTCACCGAAGCATATCGCAGCTTATCACGTCCTTCATCGCCTCTGAGAGCCAAGGCATCCGCCAAACGCTCTTATCTACTTTCTTATCAACGATAATTGGTAAAATTGCTTATTATTAATAAACATTGGAATATTCTCTTAACATGTCAAAGAACGTTGCGAATTTTGAATTAATTACTTACGCTTTTCGAATTTGACATCTATTACGTAGGATCTTAATCCCAATTCATACTTCCCTCCTTCGCCGAAGCTACGGAGGGTAATAGTGGAGGATATCGGAGTCGAACCGATGACCCCCTGCGTGCAAGGCAGGTGCTCTGGCCAGCTGAGCTAATCCCCCTAGAGGATTTCAGATTTGCAATTTTTTATTCAAGATGTAAAAATCTTAAATCCTAAATTGTAAATCGTCATTCTGATATTGTAGTCCCGCGCGGACTTGAACCGCGGACCTCTACATTATCAGTGTAGCGCTCTAACCAGCTGAGCTACGGGACTCTGCGTCGCACTGTATAAGTATTATTGAAGAAAGTATAAGAAAAAGTAAGCATCCCGGTTCACCGAAGTGAACAATCAGAACATATAAATATGAACTGAATAATAACAAATCTCTCCAGAAAGGAGGTATTCCAGCCGCACCTTCCGGTACGGCTACCTTGTTACGACTTAGCCCCAGTTACTAGTTTTACCCTAGGCGGTTCCTTGCGGTGACCGACTTCAGGCACCCCCAGCTTCCATGGCTTGACGGGCGGTGTGTACAAGGCCCGGGAACGTATTCACCGCGCCATTGCTGATGCGCGATTACTAGCGAATCCGACTTCACGAAGTCGAGTTGCAGACTTCGATCCGAACTGAGACCGACTTTAAAGATTTGCATCCTGTCACCAGGTAGCTGCTCTCTGTATCGGCCATTGTAACACGTGTGTAGCCCTGGACGTAAGGGCCGTGCTGACTTGACGTCATCCCCACCTTCCTCACCGCTTGCGCGGGCAGTTTCTCTAGAGTCCCCGGCATTACCCGCTGGCAACTAGAAATAGGGGTTGCGCTCGTTATGGGACTTAACCCAACACCTCACGGCACGAGCTGACGACAGCCATGCAGCACCTTGTAAAATGTCCGAAGAAGGGCTGATTTCTCAACCTGTCATTCTACATTTAAGCCCAGGTAAGGTTCCTCGCGTATCATCGAATTAAACCACATGTTCCTCCGCTTGTGCGGGCCCCCGTCAATTCCTTTGAGTTTCAATCTTGCGACCGTACTCCCCAGGTGGATTACTTAACGCTTTCGCTTGGACGCCGACAGTATATCGCCAACATCGAGTAATCATCGTTTACGGCGTGGACTACCAGGGTATCTAATCCTGTTTGCTCCCCACGCTTTCGTGCCTCAGCGTCAGTAATAATTTAGTGAGCTGCCTTCGCAATCGGTGTTCTGTGTCATATCTATGCATTTCACCGCTACATGACACATTCCGCCCACCTCAATTATACTCAAGAAACGCAGTATCAATGGCAATTCCGCAGTTGAGCTGCGGGCTTTCACCACTGACTTACATTCCCGCCTACACACCCTTTAAACCCAATAAATCCGGATAACGCTTGCATCCTCCGTATTACCGCGGCTGCTGGCACGGAGTTAGCCGATGCTTATTCATACGATACCGTCAAGCTCCTACACGTAGGAGTGTTTCTTCTCATATAAAAGCAGTTTACAACTACTAGAGCTGTCGTCCTGCACGCGGCATGGCTGGGTCAGAGTTTCCTCCATTGCCCAATATTCCTTACTGCTGCCTCCCGTAGGAGTCTGGTCCGTGTCTCAGTACCAGTGTGGGGGATCATCCTCTCAGACCCCCTAGACATCGTAGTCTTGGTGAGCCGTTACCTCACCAACAAACTAATGTCACGCATGCCCATCTTTAACCACCGGAGTTTTAAAATCTGTGAGATGCCTCACTGAAGTATTATGGGGTATTAATCATCCTTTCGGAGGGCTATTCCCCAGTTAAAGGTAGGTTGCATACGCGTTACTCACCCGTGCGCCACTCGTGTATCCTAACAAGTTAGGACCTTACCGTTCGACTTGCATGTATTAGGCCTGCCGCTAGCGTTCATCCTGAGCCAGGATCAAACTCTCCATTGTAAAAGAATTTGTTCTTCCAATAAATTGGAAGAAACAATAGTCTCAAGATTTGTTATTCAATTGGAATTGTGCTTAGCTGTTAGAGCTAGCAGTATCCTTGGGATACTTACTAATTCTTACTTTCTTCAAAATCTTCAAAGAACAATCTAAATATTGTACCGTTTTGTATCTGGAAGATATCATATTCCAGAACTAAATCGGGGTGCAAAGGTAATAACTTTTTTAAATGCACCAAATCTAATTTAGTTTTTTTCAAGCATATATTTCAAGCTGAAATTCGAGACATTTTTACCAAAGGTCAGGCACAATTACTTTGCCACTCGACTGCATTCCTTCGCCCTGACAAAAATCAACTATGTAGGCTGCCATTTGTTCTGGATTTACAGGCGCCTTATATCCCGGAAAAGCCTGGTGTAACATTTCTGTATTGACACCTCCAAGTGCCAAACAATTCACATTAATGTTCAAATCCTTAAATTCTTCTGCTAAACATTCCGATAACGTAGAAAGAGCGCCTTTGCTCGCACTATATATTGATAAGCCAGTAAATTTATCACTGCCCTTATAACCTCCAATACTTCCGATATTTACAATACTCGTTTTGCCATGCTTTCCCATAAGTGGAAGCAACATCTGTATAAGCTTGATTACGGCGAACAAGTTCGTGTTAAACACTTTCTGTATGTCCTCAGAATCTAATTCAAGAAAGGGTTTGTTAACCAGGAACCCGGCATTATTGATGAGAATGTCAAGATGATCAACTTCGTGAACTATTTTAGGAAACAATTCGTCCTTAATATTATCTGATGTCAAATCAAATGGTAATGTTATAAGTTGTGACTTACCGTTAAGTGCTTTGCATTCTGATCTTAATTCTTCAAGTTTGGCCTTATTCCGGGAAACGGCAATAACCTTATTACCATCTATCAGGGTAAGTTGTTTTGCGGTCTCTCTGCCTATACCTCTACTCGCACCGGTAATGAGAATATTCATAATGTTTGCGAAAAATTAAGAGCTAAAGTCCTTGGTCGTAATCGACCACAACCTTTTTTGTAGTTGGGTGAGACTGGCAGGTTAAGATATAACCCTGCTTTATTTCCACTTCCGTGAGTGCGTAATTCAATGTCATCTTCACCGAGCCCTCCAACAATTTCGCCCGGCAGGTCATGCACATTCCCCCTTTACAGGAAAATGGAACATCGAGGCCTTCATTCAAGCCAGTTTGCAATATTGAATTTTCCGGTAACACCGTAAAGTTGAACTCATCTCCGTCTAATATTATGGTAGCTTCTGCCTCAATAACTGAATCACCGCCATCGTCCTCCGTTACTTGCTCCTCTTGTGACTCATCAATTGTAAAAACCTCAATGTTTATTTTATTGTCAGGAACATTCCGACTTTTAAGAGAAGTCACAACTCCTTCTTTCATTCCAGGAGGCCCACAGATGAAATATTCGTTATCAGCGTCCAGAATTTTCGTCTCATTTATTATTTCCGTCGTTTTCTCAGCAGTCATGATCCCGGTAAAAACTTTGTCGAACTCATTCTTTGGCTTATCGAGAACATGATAAATTTTGACTCTCTCAGTATATTCTCCTTCAAGAAGATCCAGCTCTTTATTAAAAACAACGGAGTCTTCATCGAGGTTTGCGTAGAATAATGTAGTATGGCTTTGAGGCTCTACCACAATAATTGTTTTAAGTATCGATATAATGGGAGTTATACCGCTGCCACCTGCAAACAGCACATAATTCTTGTCATTCCCAGCGTCCAGCTGAGGGTAAAAATTTCCAGTAGGAGGCAAAACCCCAATACTGTCACCAATTTTTAACTGTTCGTTGAGCCAGGTAGATCCTTTACCATTCACAACCTTTTTAACAGCCACTCTGAAATCTGTATCTGATACCGGGCTTGAACAAATTGAATAACACCTTCGTATTTCTTCATCTCCAACTTTCAGCTTTAATGTAATATATTGCCCCTGTATATATGCGAAATCCTTTGATAAATTCTCAGGGATATCAAATGCAATTGACACGCACTCAGAGGTTTCCTTAATAATACTTGAAACCGTTAAATTGTGAAATGTGGCCATAAACTTCAATAAATGGTGTGCAAAAATATCATTTTTAACATTGAATTTACGCGATCAATATATGATTCAGAACGTGCTTAAGATCATTTTTTTAAGAAACATATTTGATTAATTTTGTGATCTATCCTGATCTAACTATTCTTTAGCATATGAGCGAATCGAAGGAACATATAGCATTTCAAGAGAAGATCGACAACGATATAAAGATTGAGCCCAAAGACTGGATGCCAGATGAATATCGGCAAATGTTAATTCGCCAGGTATCCCAGCACGCTCACTCAGAAATCGTGGGTATGCTTCCTGAAGGAAACTGGATCACAAGAGCTCCATCCCTGAGAAGGAAAGTTGGACTGCTCGCCAAGGTTCAGGATGAGGCGGGACATGGGCTATATCTTTACAGCGCTACCGAATCACTGGGAATAGACAGAATTGAACTCATTCAACAACTTCACAGTGGCCAATCCAAGTATTCGAACATTTTCAATTATCCAACACTCACCTGGGCTGATATTGGGGCCATCGGTTGGCTTGTGGACGGCGCAGCAATAATGAATCAGGTCTCACTGCAGCGAACATCTTATGGGCCTTATTCCAGAGCGATGGTGAGGATATGTAAAGAGGAGAGTTTTCATCAGCGCCAAGGATATGAAATAATGACCACACTGTCGAATGGTACGGAAAAGCAAAAAGCAATGGCTCAAGATGCTACTAACCGATTTTGGTGGCCTTCTTTGATGATGTTTGGACCTTCTGACAAAGAATCAATACACAGCAGTAAATCATTGAAATGGAAGATTAAGAGAGAATCGAATGATGAACTACGTCAGCAATTTGTAGATCGTGCGGTGCCTCAGGGCGAGTTGATTGGAATGACTTTCCCTGATCCAGACTTGAAGTGGAATGAAGACACAGGCCATTATGATTTTGGCGAGATTGACTGGGAAGAGTTTAAGAATGTGATCAATGGAAATGGCCCTTGTAATAAAGAGAGAATTAGAGCACGGATTAAAGCCGATGCGGATGGAAGATGGGTGCGAGACGCAGCACTGGCTTATGCCAAGAACAAATAATATAAAGAACCATAAATTTATGAGCGAAGAAGCCACAGGAGATAGTCAGTTACCACTTTGGGAAGTATTCATACAAAGTAAGCCAGGACTAGCGCACAAACACGCAGGTAATGTTCATGCCACTGATGGTGAAATGGCACTGCAAAATGCGCGCGACGTCTATGGAAGAAGAAACGAAGGAATTAGTATGTGGGTAGTCCCGGCTAATGCAATTACCGCATCTTCTCCTGAAGATCAAAGTTCATTTTTTGACCCGGCTAACGATAAGGTTTATCGGCATCCTTCGTTCTACGAGCTAAAAGACGGCGTAAAATTCATGTGAAAACAGATGGATCAGAATGAAGCTCTTTATTCGTATTGTTTGAGATTAGGAGACAATTCCCTCATCCTGGGACACAGACTCTCAGAATGGTGTGGACATGGGCCATTTCTTGAAGAAGACATAGCCTTAACCAACATTTCGCTCGACCTGGTAGGACAATCGAGGATGTTTTTGCAATATGCCGCAGAACTTAAGGGTGGCGAATCGACGGAAGACACACTGGCATATTTAAGAGAAGAAAGAGACTTTTTAAATGCACTGCTGTCTGAACAGCCTAACGGTGATTTTGCTGTCACCAACACCAAGAATTATCTATTCAGTGTCTATAATTATCATCTCTATTCTGAATTGTCAAATAGTACTGATGAAAGATTGAAAGCTATCGCCGAAAAGTCTATTAAGGAAGTGACGTATCACGTAAGACATTGTGGAAAATGGATGCTTAGGCTTGGCAAAGGAACAGAGGAAAGTCATCAGCGGCTACAACAGGCAGTTGATGATGTATGGATGTATACAGAAGATATGTTTGAATCTGATGAAAACACCGCATCATTGCTCGAGCAGGGAATTGCTGCAGATTTGGAAAAAGTTCGAGCTAACTGGTTAAAGGATGTAAGCGAGCAACTAAAAGAAGCAACGATCGATATTCCAACTGATACCTGGATGATGAAGGGAAGTTTACAAGGGAAACATTCAGAGCACCTGGGATTTCTATTGGCTGAGATGCAAACTATTCCCAGAACGTTTCCTAACTCTGAGTGGTAAAATTCGGACTATGCCAACCGCTCAGCTCTCAAAAAATCAAAAAATTTTCGATCTATTATCGGAAGTTATGGATCCTGAAATTCCAGTGATCAATGTCATTGAAATGGGCATTGTGCAGGAAATAACATTAGAAGACTCAAGTCTCTCAGTTACTATTACACCTACTTATTCAGGTTGTCCGGCAATGGACATGATCGCCAATGACATAAAGGAAAAACTCCAGGATAATGGATATACTGAAGTAAAAATAATCGAAGTTTTGTCTCCGGCATGGACAACAGACATGATGACAGATGAAGCAAAAGCCAAACTCAAAGCTTACGGAATCGCTCCGCCCAACAGGTCGTCATCCGATGAGTCGAACCCCTTTGGAAAGCCAAAGGAATGTCCTAATTGCAGCTCTACAAATACAAAACTGAAAAGTCATTTTGGCTCTACCCCATGCAAATCTCTCTATGTATGCAGTGATTGCCTGGAGCCATTCGACTATTTTAAATGTCATTAATAAGTAGGACAATGGATTATAAGCTGATCAAATTTGAAATATCTAATGGAGTAGCCAGAATTACGCTGAACCGCCCGGATGTGCTAAACAGCTTCAACAAAGCAATGGGTGGGGAGGTGCAAGATGCACTGGACATATGCTCAAGTGATAATACTATTAGAGCTGTTTTACTAACTGGTGAAGGCAGAGGATTTTGTGCGGGGCAGGATTTGGAGGAGGCGATGTCTCCGGATACAAAAATTGAAGATGTTGTTCGCATGACTTACAATCCAATGATCCTTAAAATAAGGGAAATTGAAAAGCCGGTGATTTGTGCGGTGAACGGAGTCGCCGCAGGAGCAGGGGCCAATATAGCTTTTGGATGCGACCTCACACTAGCTGGCAGCAGTGTAAAATTTATTCAATCGTTCATCAAAATTGGTCTCATTCCGGATAGTGGAGGAACCTATATCTTACCCAGGTTAGTTGGTATGCAAAGGGCAGCGGCAATGACCATGCTTGGCGATAAAATGACCGCCGAGGAAGCCCTAAATCTAGGGCTGATTTATAAAGTAGTTGATGATGAACAGTTAATGGAAGAAGCCATTGCACTGGCAGAGAGACTTGCTCAGATGCCTACCTTTGGAATAGGTTTAACCAAGAGGGGGCTTAATCACGGATTGAAAGTGGATTTGCCCACTCAACTAGAATTTGAAGCTGGAATTCAAGCTGAAGCAGCTGGGAGTGAAGACTATAAAGAAGGTGTTAATGCCTTTTTAGAAAAACGAAAGGCAGTATTTAAAGGAGTATGAAAATTACAATTCCAACGCAAATAGTTGAGGAACGAATCTTTTTTATAAGAGGTGTTAGAGTAATGATTGACCGTGACCTTGCGGAACTATACGGGGTGGAAACCAAGTACTTAAACAGACAGGTTAAACGCAACATTGACAGATTCCCGAAGGAATTTATGTTGCAACTGTCAATTGAAGAGAAAAATGAACTGGTGACAAATTGGCACCGGTTCGAATCGCTGAAACATTCCACCAAGTTGCCTTATGGCTTCACTGAAAATGGGGTGGCAATGCTTGCAACCGTTCTTAGAAGCGACAGAGCAATAAAAATAAGCATTCACATAATTAAAACGTTTGTGAAGCTTCGACAAGTTATTTCATCTCATAAGGAGTTAGCATCCCAGCTTAACAAATTGGAAGATAAAGTTGACAATCATGATACAGCAATCAAAGCTATTTTCGAGGCAATCCAGCAATTGATAAAGCAGCCTAAAGAACCAAAAAAAAGGATCGGATACAAGATAAACGAGAGATAAGTGGAGTCAAGCAATAATGTATCAGTAATAGGAATACTAGGCGCTGGAGCAATGGGCTCAGGCATTGCCCAAGTTGCAGCAACTGCCGGGAACAAAGTCATACTATTTGATTCTAACAAGGAAGTGCAGGACCAAGCCAAAGATCTGATCGGCAAAATGCTGAAGAAATTGGAAGAAAAGGGCAAGTTGGAGGAGTCCGCTGAGGAAATCGCGGGTAGAATTACTTACGCAGACGATATTGATGATTTTAAATCATGTGATCTGGTGATTGAGGCAATCGTCGAGAATTTACAGATCAAAAAGAATGTATTTGAGGAGATTGAGTCAGTTGTTAGCGAAAGTTGCATTCTGGCGAGCAATACTTCTTCTCTTTCCATTGCATCTATTGCGGCAGCATGTAAAAAACCAGAGCGTGTGATTGGCATACATTTCTTTAACCCAGCCCCTATCATGCCTTTAGTAGAAATTATTTCAGCTGTACAAACGGATTCTAAACTATGCGCCGGCATGAAGGAAACCCTGCAATCGTGGGGAAAGGTGCCCGTTTTTGCGCAAGATACACCGGGGTTTATCGTCAACCGAATTGCCAGGCCATTTTACGGGGAGGCCATCCGAATACTGGAGGAAGACCTCGCCAACGTCCCCACGATTGATTGGGCCATGAAGGAGCTAGGAGGATTTAAAATGGGTCCATTTGAATTGATGGATTTCATCGGGAATGACATTAACTATGAAGTTACTGCAACTATCTTTAAGGAGTTCTTCTTCGACCCAAGGTACAAGCCTTCGTTCACACAGAAGCGTATGGTTGAAGCCAACCGACTCGGGCGAAAAACAGGGATAGGATATTACAACTATGGCGAAGATGCAACTAACCTGGACCCGGATAGAAACGACGGATTGGGTCAGTATATCGTAAATCGAATAGTTGCCATGTTGATCAATGAAGCAGCAGATGCCCTGTACCTACATGTTGCAACAAAAGAAGATATAGATTTAGCAATGACCAAAGGTGTCAATTATCCCAAAGGGTTATTGGCCTGGGCTGATGAAATTGGAATTGACACTTGCCTGAAATCTCTTGAAGAGCTGCAGGCGGAATACGGTGAAGACAGATACCGTCCCAGCCCGATTCTGCGGAAAATGGCAAAGAAAGGAGAGACTTTCTTCGGATAACCATGTGTCTTATTCTCTTCGCCAATAATGTGCATCCAAAATACAAGCTTATTCTCGCAGCGAATAGAGACGAGTTTTACAAGCGCTCCACCCGACCTGCGCAATGGTGGGAGGACAAAACCAATGTCCTGGCAGGCAAAGATTTAGAAGGCGGCGGCACCTGGATGGGGATATCCAAATCAGGCCGGATTGCGGCACTGACCAATTATCGAAAGCTTCCAATAACCGAGAAATACGACTCAACCCGGGGCAAATTGGTTACCGATTTCCTGGAAGGAAATATCCCAGGAGCCGAGTATCTTCCGGTATTAGAAGATTCAAAAGATGAATTTGATGGTTATAACCTTCTATTTGGTAACGCAGATGAGCTTTATTGGTATTCTAACAAAGAGCCTCTTAGCCGTCGTACGGTTTTAAACCTTCAGACGGCACCTACGCAGATTGAGAGTGGAATACATGGAATTAGCAATGCACTATTGGATACACCCTGGCCAAAGGTTGAGCATGGTAAAGAAGTATTATCCACCATTGTTAATGAATCTGACCAGATAGATCCAAACCAATTATTTGACATGTTACACAACACAGATCTTGCTCCAGATGATGATTTGCCAGATACCGGAATTGGAATTGAGTTCGAGCGAATTCTCTCGGCGGCGTTCATTAAATCTCCCGATTATGGAACGAGGATAAGCACCATTATTTTAATCGATAACGCCAACAACGTTTATTTTAATGAGCGAGCTTTTGTTCCCGAATCCAATAATTTATTTGAGTTTACCATATCATGAAGTTAAAAGCAGGCGACAATCTTATTCCATTCTCTATCACCGATTCTTTTGGAAACACTATTTCTACAGAGGAATTCCGCGGTGTGAAATTTATGATCTCATTTTTCAGATATGCTGAATGCCTCTTCTGTAACCTTCGTGTGCACGAATTGATCAAGAACTATCCTGAGCTAGAATCGGAAGGATTAAGCATCATTGCCATATTTCAATCACCAAAGGAAGACATCGACAACAACATAGGGAAGTTGAAACCACCGTTTCCCATGATTCCCAATCGCGATCGTGCGCTGTACAAACAATATGGGGTGGTAGAGCACGATATGATGGGTCTGTTTAAGGGATATATGAGATGGGGCAAGGCCTTACGCGCATTTAGCAAGGGTCATTTCATCAAAAGGGGAAAGGGCAGTCCATCTCTAATCCCAGCAGATTTCCTCGTGAACGAAGATCATACCATACATACGGCATTTTATGCTACGGATATTTCTGAGCATCTTCCGATGAAGCAAATTCGGGCGTTTCTCAAATAACTGCTCCAGGAACGTTGTCAACATTCGTATCTTATTTTTGGTAAATTTGGGTTTCTCAAGCTCTAACTTAAACAGCAATTATGGCATATTTCACAAAAGACTTTGCAGGCTTTTTCAAGGATCTCGCTGGCAACAACAATCGCGATTGGTTTCAAGCTAACAAAAAACGCTATGAAGAATCGGTCAAACAACCCTTTGACGTGTTCATAACGGACTTGATAGATCGAGTTTCAAAGGAAGATAAGCGTGTTAATATGACTGCCAAGGAAGCAGTATTTAGAATATATAAAGATGTGCGCTTCTCTAAGGATAAAACACCTTATAAAATACAAGCATCAGCCTTGATCTCAGCAGGAGGCAAGAAAGATAAGTCAACACCGGGGGTTTTTTTACAGATGAGCGCTGAAGATGTGCGTTTTTATTCTGGTTCCCATGTACTGGACAAAGATCAATTGCACAGCGTTCGAAGCTTTATTTCAGACAACCTCGATAGATTTGATAAACTCATCAGTCAGAAAGATTTCAAAGAGAATTTTAGTGAGATACTCGGGGAAAAGCACAAGAGAATTCCACCAGAATTTCAAAAGAGCTTTGAGAAACAACCACTCATTGCCAATAAGTCCTTCTACTTCTTTGCGAAGTTCAAGCCAAGTATTATTACCGATCCGAAATTGATAGACAAAATAATGGAACAATACAAGATTGCCAGGCCGGTAATGAAGTTCTTTGATGAAGCGATGCACAGTTAAATTTCGAAATACTATTCGAAATACTAATAAAGTACGAAAGGGACAAAGCAAGCACTTGAATTAAGATGAAAACTATTGTACGAAGAAAAGACTTGGTCTATCCGGAACTCAGTTATGAGATCGTGGGATGTGCGTTTGAAGTTTTTGACGAGTTGGGGCCTGGGCATTCGGAAAAGTCTTATCAACGAGCACTGGCTATTGCTCTTCGGGCTAAGAATCTTCAATTCAAAGAGCAGGTATACTATAAGCTCAAGTTCCGAGATGAGATTGTGGGAAGAAGTTATTTAGACTTTCTAGTTGAGGATAAAATAATTCTGGAACTAAAAAAGGATGTCAACTTTTCTAAAACACACATAGAACAAGTACTCAATTACATAAAATTATCAAAGCTCAAACTTGGCATTCTGCTCAACTTCACAAAAGAAGGAGTGAAGTTCAAACGAATTGTGAACATTGACCAAACTGTGTAATTCTATGCATGTTTTCGCAATTCGTACATTCGTATAACTTCGTACTTCGTAGAATTATGTATCAAAAGCTTGTTATAAATGGATGCTAAAGAACTCGCTACGAAGGTTGTAGATCAGATGTACAACAACGATCCCTTCAGCCAATGGCTGGGAATTGAAAGGGTGGAAGATGGGGAAGGAACTTCTATTCTTAAAATGACAGTGCGCAAGGAGATGTTGAATGGTTTTGACATCGCTCACGGCGGTATCACCTATTCGCTGGCAGATAGCGCATTGGCCTTTGCTTCTAACTCTCATGGACAGAAAAGCGTATCAATTGAGACTTCCATAT
Organism: Bacteroidota bacterium; assembly: GCA_022572355.1. Taxonomy (GTDB): domain Bacteria; phylum Bacteroidota; class Bacteroidia; order NORP154; family NORP154; genus NORP154. The sequence goes on from JACZWC010000015.1 coordinate 14,552, forward strand.
CACATCTTGAATCTGTAAAAGAAGGGGACGTACTAATTGCGATCGCCAAAGAAGTTAGTATAACCAACAAGCTGGCCAGATACGAGATAATAGTCACCAATCAGGACAACATTAAAGTTGCTCTCTTCAAGGGTACCGTTTATCGGACGGGGAAGGATTGGTTTTCAGGAGTGTGATATAAAAAAGTTCAACTATGCAGTCCAGAAGATTTTCTTACAATGTATATTTGACCCAGTATACTTTGTTTCCCTCAAATGAATAGAAATTTAGGAAGTCAACACTTGGTGTAACGGACACTATCTTGTCTGACGCGTATATCATCTTCCAATCCACATATAACCAGGTTCTGTTCTCATCCTGCATGGTGTAATAGATTTTATCATTATACAACAATCCAACCTTAATCGTTTTTCCATAATGTTTTATTTGTTTACCTCTGATTAAAACGCCATACATATTTCGGATGTACCTCTCCTTATTTGAAAGCTCCTCAACCTCAAAAGATCTATCGTCGGGCTTAATTGTATATACAATCTCAGGTACTCCTTCCGGATAATAGGAGATTACGAAATTTTTGTATTCATCCTTCAGCCACTGAGTCCCATTCTCCCTATTCGCAATGCACCTTCCGTGATGATCACTTAGTCGATAATTATCGCCTATAGTCCAATCAAATTTAATTGTATGTGGAAACTTACCCAATAATGAGTCATTGATATAAATATTGGCCCATTTCTTAAGATTAGTTTCCTCATCAAACACATATTCCTGATACGCATATTTATTTCCTGTTTCTGAAAATCCCAGAAATTTGAACAAATCCTTTTGATCCCTATGCATAACATAGCCCTCAGGTGGAGGAGTTTTCGTCATAAACCATTGATCATTGATCCCAAAAAATGATGGACGCTCCTTTGTCGATCCTCGGATTACTATTGTTTTTTTGTCTCTCGTTCGCTCAAAACGGAAATGCATCAGACTACCTTTTATAACGAACTTGCTACGATATACAAGGAGATCATTCTGATAACAATAGATACTATCATTGTCAATCATAAGCATTTTCTGCTCCGGATCTCGCTGAGTTTCATTTTTGAAACCGATGTACCGATATTTTCGACTAATTGAATCTCGAGTAACCAGATAATATGCCGATTCATTTTTTTTGCAGATAAATTTAAAATCTCGCTTTGATGAAAAAGAAATCTCCGTAGGTCTGCCGGTACATGGAAATGTCTCCCCGTCAATCCAAAATCCATTATCCTGCTTGTTTCCATATTTAAAATACGTCATTCCATATCGATATTTAGAAATATATCCACCATTTGTAAATTTTGAAATAGGATAATCCCAGTAAACTATATCATCTATCACAGCATATTTCGTATCCCTATCCTCCAGGCTCACTCCGACATAATTGAAGGAGGAATCATCGTTACTATATTTCACGGAACTAATCCTGGTGAATTCCGGCCCTTTTAAGCCTCTAAAAAACAAACTTGATGAATCCCGCCAGATTTTCCTTTTTCTGAGTATATAAATGGATGTATCAATAGTTTCAAGTCCATCTTTTATCAAAACCGGATACGTCTTGTACAAGGAGTTATTCACTTTGATTCCGTCGATATATGTTTGTGTATTACCTTCTTTATCCGTAAAGCTAAAAGTTGTCAATGATCGTTCATAATCGACTCTCTGATACTTAGTCTGCTCTCTTTGCTTCCAATTGACTCCAGTGCCGCAGTACAAGGGATGATTCCATCTTTCAAATTGCCCTTCCACTTCAACCCCGTTCATGTTCAGAATAAATGTATTTGAATCCTTTTGATATATGTATGCGTATCGCTTACCGCAAACCATTAGATCTTTGCAACTTCTACAGGTTACTTTGTTTTTATCACGCTTGCAATATTCAGAGGTCAATTCACATATCAATTCCTTGGTAAATCTTGCCATGACATTATCAGAGCTGTTCTTTGCTCTGTGCTCAGATTGAGGCTGACAGGAGAAGAGAATGATGCTAAACAGAATTACATGCGAAAATTTAATTTTCATGATCGAGTGACATGATACAGTCTCAATAAAGATACGGATTTAGTATATTATCCGTAAAGATTCTCTCAGAGAATGCGCTTAGGATGCTTTCACCAACCTCTTTTTAAGTTTCCCCTCAAAGAACGCGTGCAACGGGAAAATCAGCGCCGCAATTCCCGCATTAAATAAAAGCTTTATCCCAGGCGCCCCACCTGATATCTTATCAATATATGGATCGGCCAATACAAGTAAAAACTCGAAAAATATGAGAAAGCAAAAGAATATCATTCCTTCCAACAGTCTTTCAGAGATGTTGATTCGGGTTAGTGCAAGTACCAGACCAAAAACCATGACAATGACAATAACAATGACCGAGTATTGCATATTATCTCGCCTGCTGCTGGCTTCTATCGCAAGACGGGCCACTTCTTTCTCCTCCTGTTCTTTTACCAATTGGGCCTTTTCAAACTCATATTTAGTCTGCTGCCGAATGGTTGCCTTTAGAGTCTTATCATTGTTAATGCTGTCACGCATCTGAATGCGTAGCTCATACATATCGAGGGCCGCCGAATAATTACCCTTCACTTTGTAAATCTTTGATAATAAGCTTGCTGCTCTTGCAATTTGTTCAGGAAAACCAAGATCTTCGGCTACCTTCAATGATCTCAAGCCCTGAATATAGGCTTCATCAACTTTGTTTTGAGCCAGATTTATATTTCCCATGTTATTCAGAACTGTGGAAATTCCTAAATACCTTTTGATTCGCTCATTTATTTTGAGCGCCTCCTCATAATACTGCATAGCTAGCTCCGTAATTCCCTGACTTTTATAGAGAGAGCCCAGATTATTAAGCACATTTGCCAATCCCCGGGCGTTATTCAATTCCCGGTTAATTGCAATGCTCCTTTGATAATATTCTACTGCTTTCTCATTGTCATTAAGTTTTGTATACAACACACCCATATTACTCAGGGTTTGAGCCGCATCAAGTCTTTCAGCCCGCTCTTCCCTTATGTTCAAACTCCTCTGGTAAAGTTCCAGCGCTTTTTCATACTCACCCTGTTTCTTATAGAGTAAAGCCAAGCTGTGCAAAGAGTTTGCAATCCCTTCACCATCTCCCCGGGATTCAGAAATTTTTAAGCTTCTGAATTGTATTTCGAGAGCTCTTTCTATTTTACCTTGACTCATAAGAATATATCCCATATTGTGCAGTGCATTCGCCATAGTCTCCAGGTCATTTATTGACTCGGCAATCTTAAGACATCTTCGGTAGGATTCCAGCGCCTTGAACGTATAGCCTGCTTTGAAATAAACGGTTGCTATGTTGTTCAGAACCTGAGCCGCCGCGAGCAGATCCTTGCGTTGCTCATGCATTGCAAGACTCTTCGCCAGTAAAGAAATCGCCGTATCTATTTCGCCTGTATTGAAGTATATGAGTCCAAGATTGTTCCAGCCATCAGCGACACCACCTGTATTGCCAATTTTCTTATTTATCTCTAATGCACGCAGGTACATTTGCTCCGCCTCATCTATTTTCCCGTAGGATTCTTGAACAACACCAATATTATTTATTGCCATTCCCACCAATTTCCACAAAGAGTTTGTAACATCATTTGCAAAATCAGCTTTATCCAGTAATTCGCGCCCCCGGGCTGCCACGTCCTTCCATATAAGAAGGGAACTATCAGGTTTATCAAGATATATCAACTCACCGAACTGCAACAAAGCGCCTAAGGCCGTTGTGTCATTTTTTGCATTTTGATACGCATTTAGGCAAGAATCAATTGCCGCCTCATCACTTGCTTTTAATGAAGCAATTGAGAACAAACACGTCAATAAAAGGAAGAATAACTTGAACACTATATTCATGCTGCAAAAGGATCCAGGCAAGAGCCTTCTCCATCTATAATTAGCATACCATGAGTTGAAGACTTCCCAAAAATACCTAATTTCATCCTCCCAAGATAATAGTATGAAAGAGGCTTATATAATAGATGCGATACGTACACCAATCGGCAGTTTTTGCGGATCATTGGCGTCAGTCAGAACCGATGACCTCGCCGCATTAGTATTGAAAGAGCTAATTGAAAAGAATCCCTCCCTCGATCCAATAGCGATTGAAGACGTGATCATGGGTTGTGCCAACCAAGCAGGCGAGGACAACAGAAATGTAGCACGTATGGCGCTTTTGTTGGCTGGTCTTCCCTTTCAGGTTCCTGGAGAAACGGTTAACCGCTTATGCGCTTCTGGGATGTCTGCGGTAATTCATGCTGCCAGAGGTATTGTTACGGGAAATGGTGATATTTATATGGCTGGAGGCGTTGAGAATATGACACGCGGACCATGGGTGATTTCTAAAACATCCACACCCTATGGCCGAGATGCAAAAATGCATGATAGTAGCTTTGGCTGGCGATTTATCAACCCCAAAATGGAAGAGCTTTATGGCACAGACGCCATGGGTCAGACGGCTGAAAATTTAGCTGAATTACACAAAATTCATCGGGAGGACCAGGATAAATTTGCGGCGTGGTCACAACAAAAGGCAAGTGCGGCACAAGCATCTGGGAGATTCGCAAAAGAAATTATATCTGTAGAAATTCCCCAGCGTAAAAAGGACCCGATAATTTTTGACAAAGATGAATTTATCAGGGAAGGAACGACCGCGGAAATTCTTTCCAAGTTGAAACCGGCCTTTAAAAAAGATGGAACCGTAACCGCTGGAAACTCATCGGGTCTTAACGATGGAGCAGCGGCCATGTTAATCGCCTCTGAAGAAGGCATGAAAACTCATGGACTTAAACCCCGCGCCAGAATAGTTTCCTCAGCTGTGGTAGGCGTTGAACCAAGAATAATGGGAATTGGGCCCGTTGAAGCCTCCGAAAAAGCCTTGAAGCGAGCGGGATTATCATTGAATGATATGGATATTATTGAACTCAACGAAGCCTTTGCCGCACAGAGCCTCGCTGTAACCCGAAGCTTAGGGCTTGCAGATGATGATTCCAGAATTAATCCAAACGGAGGCGCGATTGCACTTGGCCATCCGCTGGGCATGTCCGGAACAAGAATCCTTCACACAGCAGCCCTTGAATTGCAGGAGCAGAATAAGAAATATGCATTGGTAACCATGTGTATCGGACTTGGGCAGGGCTATGCTACCATTCTAGAAGGCGTTTAGGCATTTCTATTTTTTCTTCTAAGCGACAAATAATCTAAATAGTAGAGGATCTTTATTGAGAAGCTATTGGTTTGCGGCAATTTACCCAATGCTTCAAAGTTCTTGAAATAATCGCTTGCAATCTCCGAGCCCCGATGTAGTATTGAATTCTTCCAGACGATTTTGATCTCACTTCCCGGTGCAAATACCCAAGTATATACAAGGTCAATATTGAATGCATTAAAATTCACATTGTGTAGCGATATTCCTACACTGTCTGAACCAGAATAATCAGAATCAATCAAATAGCCACTGTTGTCCAATACAAAGAAGTCTTTATACTTTGCCGTCGACCAGTAGTGTCTCACCCGCAAACTCAGGCCCATGCGGTTGGTGAAAATATAATCTGCTTCCAATTCATTGGTGATGGTTATCAGATCTCTCTTCCCAAAAAGTATATTGTCGACGCTATCAATAGCGACCCACCCTATGTCATTAATGAAATTGGACGATTCAATCTCATACTGGAAAGATAAATGATCATTCAACCTGAACCTGGGCTCTAGCGAAACATTGAGCCTGTACCGGCCGGATTCATCATAGGTTCGCAGATTTGCATTTCCGTCCAAGGCGAACTTCTTGCGATAATCTGAAGAGAAGAACCCGCCTAAATTAAAATCGGTTGGATTGGTATAATGCCTTCCCCAGACTCTGGGTTCAAAGTAATCATGGGTTTCGATCGGCCGATAATTAATGAACATTCCGGCCGTCATAAAATTTCTGAAGGTTGCACCCACATTGGTAGCGATGTTAAATCCGGCAAACTTATCTGGTTTGTATAACCTCATGTAGTTTGCTTCAAGACCCGACCAGGATTTCAGAATGATCCAATAGGGTTTATATACATTATAATTCAGATACATCCCTGCACCGGTTGAATTGTTATTGTACAGAAATCCAAGATCGTTGGGGTCGTAAGTATCGGTTTCGGCAAAGTACCAAACCCCGTACTGCAAATTGCCACCTATTTTTCCCACGTTCATTCCATATTTGTATCCAAGATCCACACTATCGGGATTGTTGAAATATTTCTGACTCACTGCTGTACCTGCCTCAAAATTGATACTGTTCTTCTTATTGCGCAACTTCAATTTCGTACCTGTAACATTGGCATCCATCGCATCCGCCTCACGGGTAACATTTGTGTTTATAAATCCGATGGAGGAATTATTTTTTAATGCCTGATCCAGTACAAATACATTATAATTTGTCAATGACTCAGTGAGGATCGATCTTTCATCACCATTTAGATTTTTAACCTTTGCATAGGTTCTCGCGGTCACAGCATTGAGCATACCGATTCCGAGATTTCTCTTTGTTCTTCCGGATATCTTTGTAGAATTTATCAGTTGAACCTCAGAAGGATTCGAACTTATGATCTCGCCACTGTCTAGTTGAAATTCGACATCATCATATCCATCAGGAGTTCCTCCTATTCTGCGTGAATAGAACAAACCTCCCAGGTTAAAGAGTTCTGTGCCCTCCATAAAGAAAGGCCTGCGTTCATCATATTTGACTTCAAAGGGAGAGAGGTTCAACACGAGATTGTCTGATTGAACTTGCCCAAAATCCGGAATTAAGGTCATGTCAAGGGTAAAGGCATCGTTTATGCCGTATTTGATGTCCATTCCGCCATTTAAGGAATAGCTATCTGAATTGATACCGGCTCCCGGGTCCGTGTAATTCTCATAATATGAGGATACGTAAGGAATGAAAGCCAACCTGATTGGAGATTTGATTCCTTGAATTCCGTCGAGCTGGCCAAATTGATTTACCAACCCGTCAATTTCCGGATTGAGGGTATTCCACCAATCCATTTCCCTGAAGCGCCTGATTTTCCTGCCAAAATTAATACCCCAGATCTGTACGTCCTCCTTTGAAAACCTGATAGCCGAATAGGGAATCTTCATTTCCACATACCAATTGGTTGAATCGATTCTCACCTCGCTTTTCCAAACAGCATCCCAGCTTACGTCCTGGCCCAACGTAGCAGAATACCGTGCATCCCATTGAACACCCGTAGGATGAACAACAAATCCATATGCATTTTGATCATCGTTATAAGTATCGATCATAACCGCGAAAATATCTGTATTTCCCTCGTCATCACGATTACTTAATTGCCTCATAATGCTATCCGCCGAAACATCGTACATAATAGCGCCGATGTAGATCGCTTCATTATCATAAAGAACACGTACTTCTGTTTTCTGGCTGGGTGCCTCTCCGGGGTTGGGCTCACCCTGGGTAAAATCTGTAGCTATTTCAGCCCCCTGCCAGACTTCTTCATCCAAGAATCCATCAATTTTCGGAGCCTGCTCTATCCTCAAAGCAGTAATGTGCCGAATGACGATACTATCATTTGCAAACGTGAAATTGCAAATTGCCAATACTATGAATAGCAAAATAATTCGCATAATCCTCAAAGAAAACCAATCATACGGAAAGATGTAGTCAGGGTTTTGCTTTCTTAACAATAATGGTTTTGTTGTACAATACGTTTGGTACTATACCTCCCAAACCTTTCCGTTTTATCAGGTATCAAATATAAATAGTACAAAGGGAAAGTAAATCCTAAAAAAGTATAAAATAGACTAAGGGTCTATTTGGCAGGATAAATAATGAACATGAAATTACTATCACTCCAGTTGTCCTTTCAGATCGTTTATTATCACAACGAAAGATATAGTCGTAAACACCACCCCAATAGAGAAGACAATTCCCTTCACAGTTCCCTTCCTATCAGCGCGTGATTTCTTTGATTTTTTATATTCTAACCTCTCCTTTTTGTGACCTAAAATTAACCTTATCATACTAATCTCCTCTTGGGTGATTTCCCTTTCTTCAACAGAACCATCCTTCATGGTTGTTTTAAGCACGATTAAACTATCATTTACTTGAAAGAACTGTGCAGATTTAAATTTCTCAGTTGAATAGTAAGGGAACAGTCTATACTTTGATTTCTCCAAAGAATCTATTGTCTCACCAACTTTTTCACTAACGACATAGATTTGGCTTGTGTCTATTCGTGCGAATAATTCATCCGTATTTACTAAGATCAGAAGTAGAATTATTCCTATTTGTGTTTTCATAATTGGGGGTATTTTTTGATTGTTTCTAAACCAAAAGTACATCCACAACTACATACTTAAAAACGGGTTTCCGCTAGAGGAAATTGAGAATTGGTAAATAATGCAAAAGACTAGATAGGATTATTTATTGGAGTTAGAGGCAGAAATCAAAGAATGGATCGGCGTCTTTTCGCCCAACGGCAGCAGATGTACGATCATTTCCTTATCCACCGACCTATGATATGATCCTTCTCCTTGTTGAGGTGTGCGTTGACACTTACCCTCTTTAATTTCATTCCAGTTTTCTTTGAACAGTTCCCGAATAGTGTTGTGTAGCCGATTGTAGTAATTCTCCAGTAAATCATCCGGCTTACAGGTCACTTTTGCTTGCACAATCAAATCACCTGTGTCAATTCCCGCATCCATGTAATGAATGGAAACGCCCTTGGGGGTATTGTCAACCAAACTCCATAGTTCCGGGTCCGATCCCCGGTTCCAGGGCAGAAATGATATATGAAGATTGATAATTCGACCCTCATATGAATTAATTACATCTTTCTTCACAATAAATGGGTATCCATAACTAACAACAAAATCAGGATCAACTTCTCTCACAAACGCCAGATCCAGCTTTCTAGCACATACAATTAGCTCTTCACCAAAAGATTTCAGCACATCAATTAATGGAGATCCAATGTTGCCTAGAAATAAAACTTTCATGTCTGGTACTAAATATCAAGTTGCGGTTATTTTGCAATTTAACTCATTATATTTGTAGGACAAACAATACAATTTTGATCTGATGATAAAGCAGCTGGTTATTTCTTTTGCAATTTGTGTTTTAGGGAATTTTGCTACAACTTCGTGCGCCGGAAACAATAAGTTCAATAACGGAGAAATTAAAATGGAAGATCCCCAAAACAACCTGGAAGTAGTGACCTTTGGCGCCGGATGTTTCTGGTGTGTTGAAGCTGTATTTCAGGAATTGAAAGGTGTAGGCTCGGTGATATCAGGTTTTTCAGGAGGAGAAGTTGACAATCCAACCTATAACCATGTCATCACAGGAAGTACAGGCCATGCTGAAGTGTGCCAGATCACATATGACCCGGCAATAATTTCCTTCGGTGATCTTCTGATGGTTTTTTGGCAAACACATGACCCAACAACTCTGAACAGGCAGGGCAATGACCAAGGTACACAATACAGATCAGCTATATTCTGCCATACGGATGAACAAAAAATTATTGCTGAACAATATAAACGCCAGTTAGATGCTACCGGGGCGTGGAGCAACCCTATTGTAACTGAAATAACTGAATTCACTAAGTTTTACGAAGCTGATGCGTCACATCAGGAATATTATGCCAACAACCCCACAGCCTCCTACTGCACCTATGTTATCCAGCCTAAACTGGATAAATTCAGAGAAGCTTTTAAGGATAAGCTTAAATAATAGGGGTTTGTTTTCATTTCATTGTCTTTAAATCGTATCGCCGTCTGTTAAAAAATATGTCGAGGCAACCAATTCCAATCCATCTCGACCATATCATGGAAGATTTGTTATCGGCGTGGGGAGACGAGTTTCACAAGAAAGAAATTAGATGGGATTTGTATTTAAAAGCAGGACGAAAGAGAAAATATTCATAAAATTGCAGTCCTAATTAATTGAGAACCCTTATCAAAGCAGTAAAATACATCATAGGAGGCCTTGCTGTACTTACTATAGCTTTCTTTTCTATCGGATTCATTTCTCCTGAAGTTACTTATGAGAATAAGGTCTTGGTCAATAAATCGATAGCACACTCTTTTCGAGTGTTTAACAACCCCAATAAATTAAAAGAGTGGATAACGGGTTTTAAGAAGATCAGTCATGTAAGTGGCTTTCCAAATGAAGTCGGAAGTCAATGGGAGCTGACAATTGTGGATAATGGTGAAGAGATGACCATGATTGAAGAAGTTACCGCTTATGAATTAGACAGGCTTTTTGCTTTCAAATTAGATAATGATGTTCTGACCACCTACGTGGAAATTAGATTTGAAAAAGTTGCTAGCGGTACTGCAATTGTTGTTAAGAACAGGGTAATCGGCAAGAATATCTTCTTTAAGTCCCTTTTTCCACTCTATAAATCCTACTTCGAAGAAACAACCCAGGTTGAATACGAAAAGTTGAAAAACGTTATCGAATCAACTGAAGAAAAGCAAGGAAACTTGTTAATGCGTTGGCTGATGAGTTCATAGAAGCCAATTTATTCCCATCTTTACATCATGGCTCTAGATTAACGCAAAAACATCTTGTGATGTGAAAATAAGAGTGCGCTGTAAATTGGATTGGGATAGTGGAATAGTGGAATAGTGGAATAGTGGAATAGTGGAATAGTGGAATAGTGGAATAGTGGAATAGTGGAATAGTGGAATAGTGGAATAATGGAATAATGGAATAATGGAATAATGGAATAATGGAATAATGGAATAATGGAATAATGGAATATTGAGATTTTGGAGTAGCGGAAGGAAACAATATTCCAATCTTCCAGCGTTCCTTTTAATCTACCCATTCCGAATTTTAATGTTGTTAACTGATTTATCCATTCATTCTTAATATGGGATCTAACATATTTGAATTTAAAGGCTACAAGCCCGTGATTCATGAAAGTGCATTTGTACATCCCAATGCTACCATAACTGGTGATGTAATTATCGGTGCAGATGTGTACATCGGCCCGGGTGCAGCGCTTCGGGGCGACTGGGGCAGAATAGTAGTTGAGGATGGCTGCAATGTGCAGGAAAATTGTACAATTCATATGTTTCCAGGTGTGACTGTAACACTACATACAGGAGCTCACATTGGCCATGGAGCCATTGTTCACGGTGCGAGCATTGGTAAAAATGCGCTCATTGGTATGAATGCGGTGATCATGGACAATGCTTATGTAGGTGAGGATAGTATTGTAGGTGCGCTTTGCATGGTCCCTGAAAAAATGCAAATACCAGACAGAAAAATTGTCATGGGCAATCCCGCAAGGATTGTCAAAGATGTGAGTGATGAAATGGTGAAATGGAAATCTGAAGGAACTGAGCTGTACCAATCATTACCCAAAGAACTACACGAGACATTAAAACCAACAGATCCATTGAGGTCCATTCCGGAAGGGAATAACATTGGGGAAGCACTCTCAGATTATAAACCATGGAAAGAACAACCAATCAATCAGGAAAAATGAAAATATTTACATTAATCATAACTGGCATATTGTTGCTACCCTTTTCGTATTCAAATGCTCAGACCTTTTCATTTATTCACAACTCTGTATCGAGGAGCTACATAGTTCATTTGCCCCCCTCCTATTCAGCTTCAAATTTATATCCTTTGATAATCAATATGCATGGTTACTCTTCCAACGCTGCTCAGGAGCAGGGTTATGCTGAAATGGATGCCGTAGCGGATACGGCTAATTTTATTGTTGTCTATCCTAATGGTGTTGCGAATTCTTGGAATTCAGGCCAAACCTGGTCGTATAATACTGGAATAAACGACGTTACTTTTATCTCAGCCCTCATAGATACAATGAGCGCCAATTACAGTATCGATGCATCGATGGTCTATGCATGCGGTATGTCAAATGGAGGATATATGAGCTACAGACTTGCATGCGAATTGGAAGACAAAATAGCAGCTATCGCTTCTGTAACAGGTGTGATGTCGGATAGTACATATACTTCTTGTCAGACAGGCAGGCCAATACCCATATTACACATGCACGGTACTTTAGATCCGACGGTAGCATACAATGGCTCTCCGGGAAATACGGCTGTAGAAACGGGAATTGACTGGTGGGTGCAAAACAACAATTGTCCATCCACCCCAACTATTAGAGATTTACCAGATATAAATTCAACTGACGCAAGCACTGTAACCACATATTACTACGGGCCCTGTGATAATTCTTCTGAGGTAATTTTGTTTAAAATCACAGGGGGAGAGCATACCTGGCCGGGTGTTTCTTTTATCATTGGAGTTACCAACCAGGATATTGAAGGCAGCGGTGAAATTTGGCTATTTTTCAGAAAACACAAAATGCCTGGCACGTTCAATTTTACAGTAGCAACAAGTACCTCCATGACTACAGCAGGTAATTGCGACGGCACGGCCACGGCCACATGTACAGGAGTTACAATGCCTTACACTTATTCATGGAATACATCTCCTGTTCAAACCAATGCTGTAGCGACTGGTTTGTGTTCTGGATTTTATAGCCTTACCGTGTATGATACCAACGGAGACAGTATTATCGTAAGCGTACTTGTAGATGAGGGGGTTTTAGATGTTGAAGATGCAGATCCGATTAATGGGATTGCTGTTTACCCCAACCCTTTTACAAATATTGTTACGCTTGTGAATATTCCATCAGAGGTCGAAGCTGTTCAATTGTTTGATTTATTGGGTAAATCCCTGGGCAGGTTTGATATTATGCAAACGAACACTGGTGAGATCCAGCTAAATTTATCCGGGATTGCAAAAGGAAGTTACCTTCTGCGCGTGGAGGCGAACAACAGCTCTCTCCATGTTTTGCTGGTAAAGCAATAAACAAAACAGTCAGGAAACCAGCTTCGTGATAAAGAAGCCCTCGTCACCCTGTGTTTGGTAAAGCGGCATCATAATATAGCCCGCATGGGGCGATCGGACATCTCCATTTACATCAACTCCTAAGATTTCTCCTTCCACAATTTTTTGAAAGTTTACATAGCCTTGATTCATCTTAAATTGATCCGATTCTTCAATGTTGTGAACATAAATCAGCTCTGATATTTTCGGAAAGTTTTCAGTGCTGGCTACCATGAGCGCTTTCTGTTGCTCGTAATTGGGTATCTCTGATCGATTGATGCAACCTGTTGCTTCCAAAAGCAGCCACACACCCGCTTCATGAATGCTAATGCTCTTTTCAACACCCAACGGGCCACCTTCAAAGGCAATAGAACAAAATCCACGTTCACTCATGTACTGAATGGCGGTACCTTGTAGAGCTTTATCCAAACCAGTAATTATTGGAATATGCAGCGCACTGGCTATCCGGTAGTTATCGTCACCTTCAAAAGTAAATGTAAACATACCTTCCGCTGAAGAAGTATTATGAAGATCTATGAACACAATATTGGATGGATCTTTGCAATCTATAATGGAGTCAATTTCATCCAATAAAGCCTTCAATTCATCGTATTCGTGAAATTCATGCCCTCCTACTCCATTGTTCCGGATGCCATCTATGATTTGTCGTTTCCAAATTCTGTTAAAATCTGTATCGACATATCTGGCTGAGTTTGCAATTGCTTTCAGGTTACCAGCCAATCCAATCATCTTTCCGCTGAAAGACGGTTGCACCTCATTCAAATACTCAAATATTGACTCAAGCGCAATCAATCCCGTTTTCTCGTTTCCATGAATTCCAGCAACAACAATAAACAACTTGCCGTCGCTATCTCCAATGTATTCCCCGAGTAATCTATCTTTATTATCCATATTTAATTCTAACGTGTTTTCATGAGCCTTTGCGTAATTGACATGAACGCTTCAGCTGTAATTATTCCTATTAATCGCTTGCTTTTTATCACAGGCAAACAACCTATTCCGTGCTTCTGAAATTTCTCCATAGCCTCCTTAATGGTGGCTTCCGGCTGGATGGTTATAGGTTTCTTTATCATCATAGACTTAACCGGTGCAGGATCATCCTCAACGTTTTTGTTGTGACTATAATATCGGAGTAATAGCCTGGAAGTTACCAATCCAACCAATCGTTCTTTTTCATCTTCTACAGCGACATATCTGATATTTTTCCAGTCCATGATCTCCGCTACCAGTGGTACAATATCTTCGGGCTGAACAGTAAACAAATCCCTGCTCATGAATTCCTCTACGAGCAACGTCGTGTGATCCACCGGTAGTTTATCTTGTACTCCTGGCAGTTTCCACTTACTTACAGGCATGTTCTTTTTTTGATTCTTCACTATGCCAGCTGTGATAATCGTCATCGTTTCCTCAATCGTCGTCTCTTTAATCAGTTTATCGTAGGAATTTAATATCCATTGAGATCCCGTTATCTTAGATTTTACCCGATCTTTTATAATGCCTAGATAATAATCAATATCAGAGCTGTCTATCTTCGCTCTTTTCAGTCCTTTTTTAGCAATGGGCAGCAACTCCCGCAGCACCAGTTTGTTCGCCGACATCTTCTTGCCCTTAAACCAGGTCAGTTTGGTGTCTAATCCATGTTGCGCTGCATTGGCAAAATTGGATTTCGCAATATCGAAGTCCATCAGCGCAGTAACGTCTTTGACTTCATGTTTTAATCCGTTCATGAGTCCCAGCCATAGGGCTGCGTTGGCCATTTCATCTACAGTGCTAGGGCCCGCAGGTAGAATCCTATTTTCAATTCTGAGATGTGCTTTCCCATCGCTAATACCATAACATGGCCTGTTCCACCTATATATGGTAGAGTTATGTACACTGAGCGCCTGCAACATTGGTATTTCCTTAGAATCCAATTTCTTCATCACATCTTCTGTAAGTTCCGTGCTTAATAAAATCCTATAGCGAATGATGTCTTCTTTGTAGATTTCGAGAACTGATTCCTTTAACCAGGCGTTGCCAAATGTTACCCGCGGACTAAATTCCCGCAGGTGATCACTTGTATTTCGCGTATCTACAGATTGCTGAAAGATGGCAGTTCTTGTCTCCATCCACAAACGCTTACCAAACAACAAGGGTGAATTCACACATGCAGCAAGGACGGGTGCTGCAATGGCTTGGGCAATGTTGTACATATGCACAAATTCGTTAGCTTCAATTTGCAAATGCACCTGAAATCCGGTATTACACGCTTCCAGCAAAGGAGAGTCGTGCTTCATTATCAGTTCATCAATACCACTGATTTTGAGTTCATAGACGTCACCACGAAGTTTATTGATAGCCTTACACAATGCACGGTACCTCTCCAAAGGAGTCAAGTTGTCCATTGAAATATCGAATTTCCGAACCGTAGGTAATATTCCGCACAAAATTGTTTGAACGCCCAATTTCTCGGCTTCAGACTCAAACAAATGCAAATACTCATCAATCTCCGCCTGCATATCACTCAGACATTTACCTTTAAATTCACGGGGAGTGCAATTGATCTCTGCATTATATTTTGAGAATTCAGTTGTAAAATTTGGATGATTAAGCTTTTTAAGAATTTCTTGATTGCATGGAGCAGGCCGGAAATTCTTGTCGATAATGCAAAACTCCTGCTCCGCTCCTATCCTAAGGGTTTTATCATCAAACCAGCCTTCATCCAACATCCGCTCTAAAGCACGGATATCTTTGAGTAAGTGCTTTTCAAAAATCTGTATCTGCCGTTGACTTTTGGCCAATCGAACCTGCTGTATCCCCATGGATTACTATGCTGCGCTGGTTTGGTTAGGGTAATTTAAATCTTAACTTTGATTCCCCTATTTTAAGATACAATAATACAAATATCGGATGACAAGAGTGTAGAAATAAACGCACTCACAGACATGTACAATTATGAAGCTAAAAAACTACACACTGGGCAAATGGGTCGAAGGAAATGGAGATGGAGTTCCACTCTTCAATGCTGTCAGTGGTGAACAAATTGCGACAGCTACTTCAGACGGATTGGATTTTAAGGCCATGCTGGAGTACGCACGCAAAGTCGGCGGGCCTCCACTTCGAAAAATGACTTTCCACGATCGGGGAAGGATGCTAAAAGCGCTTGCTCTCCACCTGACTGAAAAGAAAAATATGTTTTATGAGTTGTCAGCGGCTACAGGTGCTACTAAAATAGACAGCTGGATCGATATTGAAGGAGGCATCGGAAATTTATTCGTTTATGCCAGTAAAGGAAGGCGAGATATGCCGGATGAACCCTTCTACGTGGATGGTAATGCCGAAGCTTTATCAAAGGAGGGAACATTTATCGGCCATCATATTTGCGTTCCGATGGAGGGGACTGCAGTTCATATCAATGCATTCAATTTCCCGTGCTGGGGAATGTTGGAGAAAATAGCAGTGAACTTTTTGGCGGGTGTTCCCGCAGTGGTAAAACCGGCAACCATCACCTCTTTTCTCACCGAAATCATGGTTAAGGAAATCATCGATTCTAAGATCTTACCAGAGGGCGCACTGCAGTTGATTTGCGGTTCAGCCGGCGATCTGTTAAGCCACGTCACTTCACAAGACATTGTAACTTTTACCGGATCTGCAACCACGGGAAGAATGCTCAAATCAAGCGAAAACATCATCAATAACTCGGTGCGATTCAACATGGAAGCTGATTCACTGAACTGTAGCATTCTCGGTCCAGATGCGAAGCCGGGTACCGCCGAATTTGATTTATTCATAAAAGAGGTGGTGCGTGAGATGACTGTTAAAGCAGGACAGAAATGTACGGCGATCAGAAGAATATTGGTACCCGAAGGCCTTACCACCGAAACAATTGATGCCCTTAAAAAACGCCTGGATGGTGTTCCACTAGGTGACCCTTCCATGGAAGGTGTGAAGATGGGGCCACTGGCTGGAAAAGTTCAGGTAGACGAAGTTAATGAACGTGTAAAGGAACTATTGGGTGCATGTGAGCTCGCTTATGGAGGTTACGACAGCATGGAAGTTAAATCAGGTGATCAAAGTAAGGGGGCATATATGCCAACTACTCTATTGTACTGCGATGATCCTCATGGCAAGACCGAACCACATAGTATTGAAGCCTTTGGACCCGTAAGCACGGTTATGCCGTACAAGGATGCCGAGGATGCAGCCACTCTTTCAAAAATGGGTATGGGTAGCCTCGTGAGTTCTGTATTCACCGCAGATAATGATTTTGCCAGGGAAATTGTACTTAACACAGCCTCAATGCACGGAAGAATTCTTGTGTTGAATGAAGAGTGTGCAAAAGAATCTACAGGCCATGGCTCGCCTATGCCACATCTGGTTCATGGTGGCCCGGGCCGTGCAGGAGGCGGGGAAGAAATGGGTGGTATGCGAGGCGTATTCCATTACATGCAACGAACAGCCATACAGGGATCGCCTACAATGATTACAAAAATCACGAATGAATATCAAGTGGGCGGGGCGCAGACCTTTGATGTGAAGCATCCGTTTATGAAGATGTTTGACGAATTGGCTATTGGTGAAACATATATTACACACAAAAGAACGGTTACTGAAGCCGACATCGTCAACTTTGCGAATGTGAGTGGAGATCATTTCTACGCACACACCGACGTGACTTCCCTGGAAGGAACCATCTTTGAATCGCGTGTAGCACACGGATATTTCATCCTTTCAGCAGCAGCTGGATTATTTGTCGATCCCAGGAAAGGGCCGGTGTTGGCGAATTATGGAATTGATGAATGTCGGTTTACCAAGCCA
This sequence comes from Bacteroidota bacterium, assembly GCA_022572355.1. Classification (GTDB taxonomy): domain Bacteria; phylum Bacteroidota; class Bacteroidia; order NORP154; family NORP154; genus NORP154. The sequence continues at coordinate 32,295 of JACZWC010000015.1, forward strand.
GTTTATGTAGGTGCCACTATCGGTGTTAGGCTGACCGTCAAGCAAAAGATTTCACAAGAAAAAAGAGAAGACGATCCTGTTGCCAAGGGAATCGTAAAGTGGTTGGTAGAGGTTTATGATGAAACTGATGAAACTGTTGCATTGGCTACTGTTCTCACTCTGGTTCAAAGAAAGGAAGACTAAATATGGAGGATCAAGGCGCGGTAGATTTATCAATTGACGGTTGCATTGCAACCATTACCTTTTCGCACTCAAAAAGCAATTCCTTACCTGGTGCTATCCTTAATAAACTAGCTGATATTATTGCCAATGCGGGTGATGATAACAAGGTAAAAGTCATCATATTGAAAAGCGCTGGTGAGAAGGCTTTCTGTGCGGGTGCTTCCTTTGATGAGTTAATGGCAATTGAAAATAAAGAGCAAGGAAAAGAATTCTTTTCGGGATTTGCCAGGGTAATCAATGCGTGCAGGATGTGTCCGAAATTTATCATTGGACGTGTTCAGGGTAAAGCTGTCGGAGGAGGTGTAGGATTGGCGTCAGCGGTAGATTACTGCCTGGCTACAGAAGCTGCATCTGTTAAGTTAAGTGAATTAGCAATTGGTATTGGGCCATTTGTTGTGGGACCAGCCGTTGAGAGAAAAATGGGCACGGCAGCTTTTACAAAACTGGCAATAGACGCTACCGCATGGCAAACAGCTCAATGGGCTGAAGACAAAGGACTTTATAACGACTTATTTCCTGATATAGCTTCGCTAGACAAAGCCGTCTCCGAACTGGCAGATACACTCTCAAATAGTAGCCCGGAGGCCATGGCCGAACTTAAACGGATAAGTTGGAGTGGAACCGAGAATTGGGATGAGCTACTGATAGAAAGAGCTGAGATAAGCGGCACATTGGTTTTGTCTGAATTTACCTCGACAGCAATAGCAAAATTCAAGTCTTAATGAGCAGTTGTTCCTTCCCGTATCCAGAATTCGGTTGCGTCGCTGGAAGAATCATACGAATAAGTTAATAGAGAAAACCTTTTATAAACATGGTTAAAACAATATACAAAGAAGATTTATTTAAAGATAAAACAGCGCTTATTACCGGAGGTGGAACGGGAATAGGCCTAAGAACCGCTCTGGAGCTATCACAACTTGGGGCGACTGTTGTGCTTGCTTCTAGGAAAAAGGACAACCTGGATAATGGCGTAAAAACAGTAGAGAAAGCTGGCGGAAAGGCTTTTGGCATCGTATGTAATATTAGAGAGGAAGAAAGCGTAGAGAATTGCATTGCTGAAACTATCGAAAAGGCAGGAACGATCGATCTATTGGTAAATAATGCTGGTGGACAATTTCCATCACCCGCAGAGGCAATCAGTCAAAAAGGGTGGAATGCAGTTATTGAAACCAATCTTACCGGAGCATTCCTTATGTCAAAGGTGGTCTTCAACAAAGCGTTCAGGGACAACGGAGGAGGAGTTATAGTGAATGTGATAGCCAATATGTGGAACGGATTCCCTATGATGGCGCACACAGGGGCAGCAAGAGCCGGCGTGGACAATTTGACGAAAACCCTTGCAGTGGAGTGGGGAAAATATGGAGTAAGGATAAATTCAGTAGCTCCAGGATTAATTCATTCAAGTGGTATTGATAGTTATGCTGATGAATTCAAGAAATACATTTTCTCAGCAGCGAAAAACAATCAGGCAAATCGACTGGGCACTGAAGAAGAAGTGGCAGCTGCAATTTTATTCCTGCTTTCGCCTGCCGCGGCATATATAACCGGAGAAACATTGAAAGTGGATGCGGGTGAGTCATTGTATTCACCGGGGGTTCCACCCAGCGAGCACGATAAAATTCCGCCTTTTAAAGATGAGTAGGGTGTGCGATTCTGTATGAGATAATTTACTATTTTGTAACCATCAATATCAGATAGAAAGGGAGAACGATCAATCATGAGAAAGTATATATTTCTGGTGTTGTTACTTTCATTGACAATTATGAATGCCAATTCAGACGAGGACCAGAAGGAGAACAGAGGATTCATTGTGAAGATCGGTGATCAAGTTCCGGAGTTCACCGTAAAACTTATCGACGGATCTGATTTCAGCAATAAAGACTTCGAAGGAAAGATCACCATGCTTCAATTCACAGCTAGCTGGTGCTCCGTTTGCCGTACGGAAATGCCATTTATTGAAGAGGAAATTTGGAAAGTTTATAAAGACAAAGGACTTGTACTGGTAGGAATTGACCGGGACGAACCACTGGAAGTGGTGAGAGAATTCGCAAAGAAGACGGGAATTACGTACCCGCTGGCTCTTGATCCTGAGGCAGCAGTATTTGCGAAATTTGCATACATAAAAAGTGGAATTACCCGAAGTGTAATTATCGACAAGAATGGAAAAATTGTGTTTCTCTCAAGGTTATTTGAGCGAAAAGAGTTTAACGAAATGAAAGAGGTCATTAAGAAACTGTTAGAATCGTAAATATTATGCAACAGCTTAAGTCCAAAATAGACCCTAAATCCGATAAATTCAAAGAGAACCAGGCCTGGATGAAGGGCAAAGTGAAGGAGCTCAACGATCTGCTTGCCAAGAGCCAATGGCAGGGAGAAGAAAAGCACATTACCAAAGCCAAAAAGGCGGGTAAAATGCTGGCGAGAGAACGCATCAAAAAAGTGCTCGACAATAAATCTCCTTATCTGGATTTACTGCCTTTGGTGGGTTTTGGAAGAGAGTCATTTGCCCTGGGTGGCACGATGGCAGCATGTATTGGATTGGTTAGCAATCGACTTTGCATGGTCATAGCCAATATTGCTACTATTAAAGGTGGCTCAATCGATCAGGTTACTCTTGAAAAAGCACTGCGATTGAACAATATCGCCATGGAGAATAGATTGCCCACAATTTACCTGGTTGAATCGGCAGGGGCGAACTTGCAAGAACAAGCTAAAATATTTAACCTGGGCGGAACGAATTTCAGGGAGATCACTCGCAGGTCAAAAGAAGGAATCCCAACTATTTCGGTGGTATTTGGCAACAGCACTGCCGGAGGTGCATACATACCGGGCATGTCCGATTATGTGATCATGGTAAAGAAGCAGGCCAAAGTCTTTCTGGCTGGCCCGCCCTTGGTAAAAATGGCAACTGGAGAAGAATCTGATGATGAAACTCTAGGTGGTGCAGAAATGCACAGCCGAATTTCTGGAGTATCGGATTTTCTGGCGAAAGATGAAACCGAAGCCATTGATATAGCAAGGGATTTGATGAGGATCGTGAATGTTAAAGAACAAGAAGGCGAGCTGCCACCAAAAGCAGTTGAGCCCAAATACAATGCAGAAGAATTACTTGGCATTGTAGGCAAGGATCCGAGGCAGGCATTTGATATGAGGGAAATTATTGCGCGAATCGTCGATGGTTCTGAGTTCCTGGAGTTCAAGGCTGAGTACGGCCCTACGCTGGTGACTGGCTACGCCAAAATTCATGGATTTCAAGTCGGTGTCTTGGCGAACAACGGCGTGCTGGTATCAGAGGCAGCCAACAAAGGAGCTCATTTTATTCAGCTTTGTAATCGAAGCAATACACCTCTTATTTTCCTTCAGAATATAACGGGTTTTATGGTTGGCAAGAAATATGAACAAGGTGGAATAATCAAAGACGGTGCGAAAATGATTAATGCAGTATCCAACAGCGGAGTGCCGGCACTCACGGTTATAATTGGCGCTTCCTATGGAGCAGGTAACTATGCCATGTGCGGAAGGGCCTTTGAACCGAGATTTTTATTTTCCTGGCCCAACTCCAAGATAGCCGTGATGGGTGCACAACAACTGGCTGGCGTGATGCAGATGCTAAAAGTAAAAACCGGTAAAGCAGACCTCAAGGATATACAGAAAGATGCCACCGCTCTTGCGGAACAGGTCGATGAGCAATCAAATGCATTTTACGCAACGGGACAGCTTTGGGATGATGGTGTAATCGATCCACGCCAAACAAGACATTATTTGGGAATGGGATTGAGCACGGTCTACAATGCGCCCTTCGAAGGGACCAATGAATATGGAGTTTTCAGAATGTAAGCATGGTATATTCTAAAGAAGAAATATCCAATTTTTCTGATCAGACATTTGCGCACCTGGAGATTTCCGAGAAGGATCACGTACTTGAAATTACGTTGAATCGGCCGGAAAAGAAAAACGCGATGAATCCGGTAATGGTCAATGAGATTGCCTACGCAATGTCTTACGCACACCATAACAATGCTATTTGGGCAGTTGTGTTTGGCGCTAACGGAGATATATTCTGCGCCGGCGCCGACCTGAAAGCATTTTCAGGCGAAGCACAGGAAGAAACGAATTCAACGATTTCAAAACCAGAAACGGAAGTAATCATCGGCGAACTCTTCTTACAGGTTCACAAGCCATGTATTGCAAAGATTGACGCACCAGCTTTTGCCGGAGCATTTTTACTCATTGGTGGATGTACCCATGTCATTGCATCGGAAAAGGCATCCTTCTCATTACCGGAAGTTAAGCGGGGCCTTTGGCCCATGCAGGTAATGGAAAGCCTGCTCAATGTCATGCCTCCGCGAAAAGTACTGGATCTATGCATGACCGGAGGAACACTAAATGTTGAGGAGGCACAACGGTGTGGATTGGTTACAGAAATTGCCAACTCAAACGAATTAGATGCAAAGGTGGAAGAGCTTTTGAGCACTATCAAGGCCAACTCTCCTACCGCAATACGAAAGGGATTAGAGGCGTTTGATAAGCTCAGGTCTATTAAATCTGATGAGAAGCATAAATATCTTCAAAAAATGCTTTATGAGGTAATTAAATCTGAAGACGCCAAGGAAGGAATTACGGCTTTTAAGGAGAAACGAAAACCCAACTGGACAGGGGAATAAAATCACGATGACCATGACAATGACAATGACAATGATTACGTGGAATTTGTAATGAACTGAGCTATGTCAGCAAAAACGGTTAGAATAGCAGGAGGACAGGGCTTTTATGGCGACAGCCCGGCAGCGGCTATTGCTATTGCAAAAGAAAAGGCCTGCGATTATATTGTCAATGATGCACTCGCCGAGCTCACCATGTCCATTCTTCAGAAGGACAGGATGAAAGACCCCGATTTGGGATATACCCGTGATATAGAGTTCCTGGCAAAAAGTCTTTATCCCCTGGCATTTAATAATGGAATTAAAATAGTATCTAACTCCGGCGGATTGAACCCGATTAGTGCTGCAAAAAAAGTTGCTGGCATTCTTCAAAAGCAGGGTATAAAGGGTATTAAGATCGCCGCCATAACCGGCGATGATTTTATCAGCCGCCTTGAAGAACTCCAAAAAAGCGGCCACGCTCTGAAGAACATGGATTCAAGCGAGCCTCTCTCCTCTACCCCGTACCAACCAACACATGCTAACGTTTACATGGGTGCAGCCTGCATTGCTGATGCATTATCTCAAGGAGCTGACATAATTCTGGCAGGAAGAGTTGCTGATCCATGTCTTACCCTCGGAATATTGGTTCATCACTTTGGATGGGTTATGAATAATGACTTGGATAAACTGGCATCGGGAATAGCCATTGGCCATTTACTGGAGTGCGGCGGTCAAGCATCCGGAGGGAATTCCTACGCCGAATGGCCAATGGATTACCAGATCAGCAATTTGGGCTACCCAATTGCAGAGGTAGCTGAAAACGGATCCGCAGTTTTTTCAAAGTTGGAAAGCCAGGGAGGCAAAATGTCCAGAAACACTTTGCGTGAGCAACTGATATATGAAATTCACGATCCGTGCAATTACATCACCCCAGATGTAACCGTTGACTTGACCGATGTTAAAATTGAAGAACTAGACAAAAATAAGGTGCATTTTTCCGGCGTTAAAGGAAAACCACAGCCGGAATCCCTAAAGATGACTATCGGTTTAATGGAAGGATATGTAAGTGAACAATTCTTCTTTTTCTCTTGGCCCCACGCCTATAAAAAAGCACAAAAATTTGTTGAAGCCGTTGATCAAATATGGGGAAAACTGCCCGTAGAGATAGAAAGATCCGAACATAGTTTTGTGGGAATTAACGGGATACACGGTGAAGCGGCACCTATTCCATCAGATAATGAGCTTGAAGATATCAATGAGCTCGGTGTACGGCTTACAATTAAACATAAAGATCCAAAGGCAGGTAAAATAGCCATGCAATCAATTGTGTGCCTTGGTTTGAACGGTCCGCCTGGTGTTATTAGCATGCCTGGCTGGGGAAAGACTAACCGTGTATTATTGAGTCTATGGCCAACTCTTATTCCCAGAGAACTTGTAGAGCCCAAAATTGAAATTATAGAAGTAAAATAATGGCAAAAGTAAAGTTGATTGATATCGCAAGTGTACGTTCAGGTGATAAAAATGACATCTGTAACATTGGTGTTTTAGCCAATTCTAAAAATGACTTTGAAGTGATAAAAGCACATCTTACATCTGAAAAAGTAAAAAGCCATTTTAAAGGATTGATCAAAGGAAAAGTCATTCGGTACGAATGGCCAGCAATTGAAGCGCTTAACTTTGTATGCCATGGTGCACTGGATGGAGGTGCTTCCAGGAGCTTGCGTATGGATACATTAGGCAAGAATTTCTCAAGCCATCTGCTGAGGATAGAATTGGAAGTTTAATATTTCATTTACTCAGTATTTCTTTGTAATTTTACTCTGCATGCAGAGCTTTTTAACCTACCAGCGACTGGCTGGAATTTAAACTTACCCCATGTCTATAAATCCATTTACTGAAGAACATGAATTGCTAAGGCAGTCCATGCAAAAATTTATTGCTAAAGAAATTACTCCTAACATCGAAGAATGGGAGAAGAACGAACACTGTGAGAAAGCGATGTTCGCAAAAATGGGAGAAAAGGGATTCTTTGCCGCAAGTTTTCCCGAAGAGTATGGAGGTAGCGGCCTTGACTTCTGGGCTGCTGTAGTAATAACAAGAGAATTGGCCCATGCGAATATAGCAGGACTGGCCATGTCGCTATACGCCCACACCTATTTACCACTTCCCCTTTTAGTTGCGCTGGGTACTGATGAGCAAAAACGAGATTACCTCGTTCCGGCTCTTAAGGGTGAAAAAATTTCGGCCCTTGCTATTACCGAACCAGGTGCAGGTTCAGATGTGGCTGGCATTACCACTTCAGCCAAAGACATGGGCGACCACTATTTGGTGAATGGCTCAAAGATGTTTATCACCAATGGAAATTTAGCCGACTTTATCGTGGTGGTGGTTAAAACTGGTGAAGGCATGAATATTAGTCTGCTTATAATAGATACAAATACGGAAGGCTTTTCTTCAATAGCCGTTAAAAACAAGCTCGGAATGCACTCTTCAGATACAGCTCAACTGTTTTTTGAAAATTGTAAAGTCCCAAAATCTGCCATCATAGGCCAGGAAGGACATGGATTTTATTATATCATGAATAACTTCCAGGAAGAACGCTTGTTGGCATCGGTTACCGGAATGTACGTAGCCGAATGGGCGTTGGGTAAGGCCAAACAATATGCGCTGGAACGCAAGGCATTTGGACGGGAAATTGCAAAATTCCAGGTGATCAGGCACAAAATTGCACAAATGGCAATAACTGTAGAAGTTTGCAGGTCAATTGCTTTTAGGGCTGTTGCAGAATTTATCGAGGAGGGAAACAAAGCCGAGACGATAATCACCATGGCAAAGGCATTTATCTCTGAAGAATCCATAAAGGTCATCAATGATGCACTTCAAATTCACGGTGGAGTTGGATATACTGAAGACTATGGAATTGCCAGGGCATGGCGTGATGCACGATTGTTGACCATCGGCGCAGGCACTACAGAGATTATGCACGAAATTCTGGGTAAGGTTGTGCTTGACGAAGTGCAGCATACTGATAAAATGACCCAAGATCCAGTAAAGGCTTAGAACCTTTATTGAATTACCACTTTTCGGTTAATTACATCCTGTGCAGTCACAATCTGCAAATAATAGATGCCCTTGGCATAATTGCTTATGTCTATCTGCTGAGTATAGTTGCCATTAACATTACCAATTTCTTCTGAATAAATTAGCTGGCCCGTAAAGTGATAGAGTTTTATAGATATCTCGGCATTCTCTTGTAAATGCATTTCCATGGTAAATTGGCCTGTGTTGGGGTTTGGATACAACATAAAACGGGTATTGTCAATGTTCTCTTCTATGGCTATTACCTCAGATAAGGGACGTTTCCATGCTCCGCTACCAAATAAAGTTCCTGCAAAAATGTATGTTTCGCTTATGGCTAATGACACAATAAGGGAATCTGTCAAACCATTGTTAACCGCAGTCCAATTGCTTCCATTGTCTGTGGATAAAAACACTCCGCCATAAGTCCCGGCAAAAATGTTTGTCCCGCTTATGGCGAGTGACGGGATATAAAGATTTGTCAAACCATTATTGACCGAAATCCAACTGCTGCCATTGTCGGTGGATAAAAACAGTCCCCCTGGAGTCCCGGCAAAAATATTTGCCCCGCTTATGGTTATTGACCAGATATCCATATTTGTCAAACCATTATTCACTACAGTCCAACTGCTGCCATTGTCGGTGGATAAAAACAGGCCATCGCCACCATTGGTTCCGGCAAAAATATTTGCCCCGCTTATGGCTAATGAACGGATATTGGGATTTGTCAAACCATTATTGACCGCAGTCCAACTATTTCCATTGTCAGTGGATAAAAACACACCATCACCGGTCCCGGCAAAAATATTTGTCCCGCTTATGGCTAATGCCGGTACGAAAAGACTTGTCAAACCATTATTGACCGCGCTCCAACTGCTTCCATTGTTGGTGGATAAAAACAGACCACCATAAGTTCCGGCAAAAATGTTCGTGTCGTCTATAGCTAATGACAAAACCCCAACATTTGTCAAACCATTATTGACCATGGTCCAGCTAATTCCATTGTCGGTGGATAAATACATGCCTGAACCATCAGTCCCGGCAAAGATGTTTGTCCCGCTTATGGCTAATTCAGTGACATTAGGATTTGCCAAACCATTATTGACCACAGTCCAATTAGTTCCATTGTTGGTTGATAAAAACACGCCAACCAAAGTCCCGGCAAAAATGTTTGCACCGCTTATGGCTAATGAACTGACCCTGGCATTTGTTAGACCATTATTGACCGCAGTCCAACTGCTGCCATTATCAGTGGATAAAAACACACCACCCCAGGTTCCCGCAAAAATGTTTGTATCGCTTATTACTAATGACCAGACAACAGAATCTGTCAAACCATTATTGACCGCAGTCCAACTGCTTCCATTATCGGTGGATAGAAACACACCACCATTCCAAGTCCCCGCAAAAACATTTGCCCCGCTTATGGCTATTGAGCGAACATCCGTATATGTCAAACCATTATTGACCGCAGTCCAACTGCTGCCGTTGTCGGTGGATAAAAACACGCCACCGCCACGTGTCCCCGCAAAAATGTTTGTATCGCTTATAGTTAATGAACTGACATCAGTATTTGTCAAACCATTATTGACCGCAATCCAGCTGCTGCCATTGTCGGTGGATAAAAACACACCACCCCCAGTTCCCGCAAAAATGTTTGTCCCGCTTATGACTAATGACCGGACATAAGGATGTGTTAAACCATTATTGACTGCAGTCCACGTAGTTCCATTGTCGGTTGCTAAAAACACGCCACCACCCAAAGTCCCCGCAAAAATATTTGTATCGCTTATGACTAATGATAGGATATCAGTATTTGGCAAACCATTACTCACTGAAGTCCAATTAGTTCCATTGTTGGTTGATAAAAACGCGCCATCTTTCCGGGTCCCAGCAAAGATGTTTGTACCGTCTGAAGCAATACAATTGACAGCTCCACCATAAGGCCCATTGGTTTTTAGCCATTGGGCATTTAACATTGCAGCTTGTAATATCAATGCGGCTAAGAAGATGTGCGTTTTTTTCAAAGGGGAGTTTAGTTAAAAATTGCACAAATCATTGTCATGAGATTTTGCGTTTAGTTTATAATTATTTTTCCCAAGGAACCAGTATTTCAAAATTGTTTTGTGTATTCTCTATTTAAAGGAAGAAGAAAGCTATGATCAATATATCGATTTGGAGCTTCGGAACTATTGATAAACAACTTTCTTAGTCATTACACCTCCATCACTCACAATCTGCAAATAATAGATGCCCTTGGCATAATTGCTCACGTTTATCTCTCTCGAATACTTGCCCGACACATTACCAATCTCCTCTGTATAGATGAGCTGACCGGTGAAATTGTACAGATCAATAGTTAAGCTGGTGTTCTTATCAAAATCCATTTCAAGGGTAAACAGGCCGGAGTTGGGATTGGGATAGATGATTAGAGATTGGAGATTCGAGATTCGAGATTGGTTAATTGTCAAAGCTATGTCTACAACAATAGCATCACTATTCGTGCAACCATTTGTGTCGATAACCAGAACTATATAAGTGCCTGCTGAATCAACAAGTAAGGTTTGGGCATTCGAACCATCAGACCAGGCGTAATTTGTAAACCCTGCACCTGCATCCAATGTAAGTGAACATGCGTTGCAAATTGAAGTGTCTGCACCTAGATCAACAACAGGTAGCGGATCTACAACTAACGCAGTGATAATTACACTGTCACAATTGTTTACTCCAACCAATGAATCATAGTATGTTCCGGCAGTTGTCTGATCGCCGCCACCTAACATTACACTATCGCCCGAACAAACGCTCTTAGATTCAAGGATACTATAGGTAGGGTTCACTGTTACTAGAACACCTGATGAATCGCTGCATATGGAACTGTCAGCAATCAAGCTTACGGTGTAGGTTCCCACTGTATCAAATGTTCTTGAAACATCTACAGCCGTGCTAAATGTAACTCCATCTTCCTGCCACTCATAAGAGACGGCTCCGGAACTGGCATTGATAAAATTGACACTGTTTCCCACACAAATTGTTGTTGGACCAGAGGTAAAGTCAGAGTTAACATTACAAGAAAGAAGCGTATCAAATACACAAATATCAAAAGTGGTAGTAGAGGGTGAGCCAAACAAGTCATATACCCTAATAACGTATGTGTTGCCAATGGTTAGCCCAAAAGTCATGATTGTTACGGTATCTCCCCAGAATCCCTGCTCACAATCTATAAATGTTCCGCCACATGAATCAAATAATTCTACGACCGGACCAAAACTCAATGATCCTCCAACCTGTATGGTGGGGTTTATGGAAGTAGCAAGAAAAGAATACCACACATCATCAGCGGTACCAAAACCACAGAACGGAAAAGATGATTGCGTGGCACCATTAACATCACCTGTGGTTGGAATACAGATTGTATCCTGTGCTAAAGAAATTGCACCCGTACATTCATCATTGATCGGCTGTGCGTTTATATCCAATGGAATAATGTATGATCCCACAAGAAATAGAAGCATTAAGAAAACTTGATTCTTTGTCTTCATACTATTCATTTTTAAGATTGAGACATCTTATTAATGTGCTGTTTTAGAAAGAGGCAAAACACGAGTTTGATATCATGCAAATAGACTTAACCGTAAATCTATTGATAAAAGACTTTCTTAGTCATTACACCTCCATCACTCACAACCTGCAAATAATAGATGCCCTTTGCGTAATTGCTTATATCTATCTGCTGAGTATAGCTATTCGAAATATTGCCAATTTCTTCTGCATAAATCAGTTGGCCAGTGAAATTATACAGCTCAAAAGATAAGCTGGTATTCTTATGCAAATTCATCTCAACGGTGAACAGGCCACTATTCGGATTGGGATATATATAAACCTTCTTAGACGTTACAACATCCTCTATACCTGTAAATCCAAAGGCATCAGAGGTAGCCGAGCAGCCATTCATATCAGATATAGTCACCGTATAAAAACCAGATTGAAGCGCTACATGGAATTGTCCGGTTTCACCTTGAATCGTATCTCCATTAAAGAACCATTGATAGCTGGTTGCCATATCGCTTGATAGTGTATTTCCCGCAATAGAAATGTTTGGCTTGGTTGGATTCATACTAATGGTTAAAACCATCGCATCCGATACCGCATCACATGAACCCGCTGGATCATCGGTTGTTATCGTCAAGGTTACGCTTCCCGAAAGGATGTCACCTGCAGAGGGAGTATAAACTGCATTCATTAAGTTTGGGTCATCAAAGGATCCAGTGCTCGATGAAGTCCATGTGATGCTCGATGCGCTTCCGCCCATTGCTCCTGACATGGTGTATTTATCGCCTTCACATATTGTGGCATTCACTCCAGCATTCGCTGTAGGGCCTCCCGGTGCAGAAATTGTCAGCGTGCTGCCAATCACCACGCAATTATTCACATCAGATATGGCAACAATATAATTACCTGTACCAAGTCCTGCAAAACCTCCACTACCCGAAAATGTAGTTCCGCCATCAATTGAATATAAAAGGGGAGGTGTTCCCCCATTCGCGGTTATTATGATTGATCCATCACTCATACCACAGGCACTGGCATCTGTCGATGAAGCGGCACTAATAGACGGCAGTGAATTAACAGTGACAATTACTGAAGATGTATCATCACAACTGCCGTCATCTGCAATTAAGCTAATTGTATATGTACCTGCTGTATTAAATGTCTTGGAAGCATCTGTAGTTGTTGCGAAACTGACCATGTTCTCCAGCCAGTTGTAGTTGGTAGTATTCGTACTTGAATTCGTAAAATTGACCGTTTCCCCCACACAAATATTGGTACTACTTGATGTGAAAGAAGAGATGGGATTACAAGAGGGCACGAATGCAACTGTGGCTGCAGTTGTTATTACGCAACCATTATTGTCGGTTACGGTAACTACATAAGTTCCACTGGCTAAATTTACCGCAGTTGCTGCTGTTTGCGGTGGTGAGGTGCTCCATAAATAATTATATGGTGGAGTACCTCCGACAACTGTTACTGTTGCGGTGCCCTGGGAATTACCCGAATCAGGCATAGTTGTGACTGTTGTACCCAAAGCAAGGGGTTCCGTAATGGTTACGCTCGCCGCAGATGATGTATCATTCGTGGCATCAATTACCAATACTGTATATGTGCCATCACAAAGACCGGTTGCCGTAGATGTAGTCTGACCATCTGACCAAAGATAGTTGTAAGGCAATACCCCATTTATACCCGTTGCTGAGGCCGTACCGCTACAGCTGTCTTTACACATCACATTGAGCTGAGATGTTACCATTGCCGCTACTCCATTACCCAGCCTATGCTTTGCACCAATCACATTACCGCCGGGAGCATCGGTTTCTAATTCCGCAACCGGAAGATCTTCTCCATTTGCCCACCATTTGTACGTGTAAGTTGTATCCACAATTGGATTGGTAGCACCAGGTGCAAGAAGTGCCAACACAGCGTCGGGAAGTAAGCTCCAACCAAAAGGTAAAGTTGCAACAATTACGAAACAGTCCGCAGGATCGCTGCAATAAACAAAAATGCTGTCAATAGTATTCTCCGTATATAATTGCCTAATTGCAGCATAGCTGCCTCCGGGTATATCGATGTTACCATAGGCATCTATATTACTCGTAGCATAACTGTTGTGTACCATCCTCAAAGAATCCACATTAGGCACGGGCAGCCCCAATGGCGCCGTTGATACGGTTACATCATATCCAGAAGTATCTATGAAGGTAGTGCCGTTTGTAGATGGCCATTCTATGACAGTTTGCACAGGAGAATACGGCGCTACTATAATTAAACCCACTCCGAAGGGATCATCGCCTCCAAATCCATCTATAACAACGTTCGGAGCAGAGGAAGTTTGATAATAAACAGATGCGGAACCGTGTGCGAGATTCGAACCGGGAAAATCAGATGTCCAGGTTGTTGTACTGGGGTCTACAAAAATAACGGTATCGAGTAAGCTTATTTGTAAGCTTGTGAAATCCCAGGTCTGGGCTCCTGTACCTCCTACATTTATGCCCACCGGGATCGTATCCACTCCGCTTATTATTGAATCTCCAACAATGGCGTAATCAGGAGAAGTTAGCGTTATCTGACCTTTTGAGTCATTTATAATAATCAGTGTACTTAATAAAACCAGAATAAATAATGATGCAGATTTCATGATAAATATTTTTGTGTTTCCCTAAAGTTACAAAAAAGCTTTATTTCTTAACTTTGTAAATGTATTAACCCCCTTAATGACACATCCAAGATGAAAAAGTTACTTCTATTTTTTCCGTTGATATTACCCGCTATGCTAAGTGCGCAAATCACGATTATCTCAACTGACATGGCTGCAATAGGCGACACGATAACCCGAAATGTCGACACGTTAACCACGGCCACTGAAGGAAATGGCGGCGCCAACCAGGTATGGGACTTTACCGGTGCACTCATCCATACCGTAAATAATACAAAGATCATTTCACCGGCCAGCACCCCTTATTCAGCAGATTTTCCCACTTCTAATATGGCCATGACCAATGACAACATATCATACATATACTTCGATGCTCAATCTTCGGAGTTTGTCTTAGATGGACTAGAAGGTGATTTGTTGAACAACAGTGTAATTATCAAGGTGGTATTCAATCCGGACCTCATCTTAAATCAGTTTCCCACCACTTACGGTAACAATTTTATCGACACCTATGCATTTGATATAACTACGGACGGTACCGTTTTTGACCCATTGATAGAATTGGTTAGAATCAAACACACAGCCACTGTATATGACACTACTGATGCCTGGGGGACCGTCATCACAGATATTGGTAACTACAATACGCTTAGAGTTAAACGGGTCGAATACAGTATTGATTCAATATGGACCAAACCATTCTTTTTTCCGTGGGCATTTCTCAGTGCAACGATAGATACAACAACAACCTACACCTGGTTAGCTAAGGAAGGAAAACTCGCTGTGGTGGAGTTAAACTTCGATAGCCTTAACAATCCAAATAACCTCACATGGACCACAGTTCCGGCTATTCCAGTTGCCAGCTTCAGTTACATAGATAATGGAAGCGGAAGCTTTACGTTTAGTGACCAATCTACCAACACTCCTGATACATGGTCATGGGATTTTGGTGATGGTGGCAACTCTAGTGCTGCCAGTCCACCCTACCAATACACTGTCGATGGAACATATAACGTTTGTTTAACCATTAGCAATGCAAGTGGCTCGGATACCTTTTGTGATTCGGTGGTTGTGTCAGGAGCCTCTCCCAACCCACCTCCTATTGCGTCGTTTACCTATGTGGACAGCTTATTGGGTAAAATTTATTTTACGGATCAATCTGCGAACAGTCCAACCACTTGGGACTGGGTATTTGATGACGGAAATACGTCAACAATGCAAAGTCCTTTTCACCAATATACAAACAACGGCAGCTATAACGCATGCCTAACTGCTACTAATGGAAATGGAAGTAACACCTTCTGTGATACAGTAAACGTTTCAGGAATCATTATTGGTATCGGGGATATTACTGATTTTTTCAACCTGAGTATTTTCCCAAATCCTGCTGACCAGCACATCACATTGAGATTTGACAACTCGTCTGCCGATTGTCATGTGATCATTAGCAATACGCTTGGCCAAGTAATCGTGAAGTCAAAATTAGTAGCCAACACGGAAAATACTTTTCAGATCGACTTGCCTGATATGCAAAATGGCATCTATCTGCTACAGCTTAAAAATGAGCGTGGTGAAGTAATGGCTCGGCAAAAATTTCTTATCGAACACTAGTTCTAGTTACCTGATCAGGGTCACATGCCCGATGTAATCGTGACGCTCACCGAGACAATCCCATACGTATATTAGGTAAACGTACACATCCTGTTGAGCCATTTTTTTCCCGTTATTTCCATGCCCATCCCAGGGTTCGTTGTAGTTTTCTGAGTGGTAAATCTTATCTCCCCACCTGTTGAATATGTACATTTCAAATTGAGTAATGCAGTATCCATAGCCGGTGAAGGTATTATTAGGCCCTTTATCATTTGGTGTAAAGGCATTGGGAATAAAGAAAGCATAGTCCGGTTTAATTTCTACATATTGAATAATGGTATCCGGACATCCATATTGATTATTGACAACCAACATCACTTCATATATGCCCGTATCTCCGTAGGTATGTGACGTGTCAGGAAATTGACCAATTAAGCTATCTCCATCACCGAAATACCATTGCCACCAAGTTACATCACTCGAGGAGGCGTCATAAAAGTCAATTATTGGAGAGAAGATTGACGTAACTGCCGGGTCAGCAATGAATCCTGCAACAGCTGCCGGAAACACAGTAACAGATCCGTTGTTGGTGGTAGATGCGCTGCATCCAAACGGAGTTGTAGCTGTAAGGGTTACCACGTATGTACCACTTACCGTGAAAACCTGATCCATGGTTGAGCCAGTGAAGTTATTTCCGCCAATTTCCCATTGATATGTGGTTCCCGGAGGATTTCCCGCAGTATCCGCCGAAAAAGTAACTTGAAGTACAACACAACCCGCAGGAGGATTGGTGGAAATGGTGAGACTCGGTAAGGGCGAAACAATAATAGAGGATGAAGTAGACGCTGGAGGAGATCCACAACCATCCGTTACCAATACGGTGTACAGAGATGTAACTGGCGGACTTACCGTAAATGGCCCTGCGCTATTTCCAAATGTAGAGTCGCTCCAGAAGTAGGAGTAATTGCCATCTCCCCCTGTGGCGGTGGCGAAAACAGTACCTGTACTGCCCTCGCATATAGTATCACTGGATCCGACCACAACGGAAAGCGGGCCGTAAACTGTTACTAAAATCACGTCACTGGTGTCAATGCAACCATTGGTGTCAGTCACCGCCACCTGGTATGGCGTTGTGACCGTAGGACTCACGATATATGATGCAGCATTTCCAAGATTGGGCACCCATTCATAGTTGTAAAATCCGCTGCCCCCAGTTGTTACCACAGTAATGGTAGTACTTTGCCCGCTGCATATAGTTGCCGATCCAGAGGCTGAAGCAATGATAGAGGCGGGTTCCGTAATGGTGACGGTAAGAGAATCCAGACAACCACTCGCATCTGTGACAGTAAGACTGTACACTCCAGCTGCTAAGTCCGTTAAAGAATCATTGTTGCTTCCATTGGACCAAAGGAAGGAATAAGCTGGGATTCCCCCAGTCGTTTGAACAGATGTTGTTCCGTCATCATAGCCGTTACAACTCACATCTAAAACACTGTCTACAATCACTTCAATTAAAGGTGGTTGAGTAATCGTCACAGACGTAGAGGCGATACAGCCATTGGTATCAGCCACCGAAACAAAATAAGTCCCAGCCGGTAGTGAATCAACAGTAGCCGATGTATCATTGAGTGACCACCACAGATAGTTATAGGGAGGATCTCCGCCTGATCCGACAACCGTTGCGGAACCGGTATTGAGCCCAAAACAAGTCAGATTCGTTCCCGCAATGCTGTCCAGAACCATCGGTGTGCCAGGCTCAATTATTGTAATACTATCTTCAACCGAACAACCAACTGAATCCGACACCGTTACAAAATATGTACCTGCAGACAGACCGTAGTAATCAGGTTCTGTGTACCCTCCCGGCGACCAAATGAAAGTATAAGGAGACACCCCCACATCGACGTTCACAACCACCGCACCGTTGGAATCTCCAATACAACTCACATGGTAAACATTCGAAAAAGAAATTTGCATCTCTGGGTTTTCAACTACGGTCTCAGTCAGTATTGCCACACATCCAATTGAATCTGATACAGTTACAGTATAAGTTCCCGCCGAGTCTGTAATTGACTGAGTGGTATCTCCTGTTGACCATAGGAATGAGTATGGTGCTGCACCACCAAGAACCACGGCAGTTATATTTGCAATTGAATTTGCGCATATTTGATCTGGAGTGATATCAATAATAAGGGAGTCATCAGATACAACAGTGACACAGGATGTCACCTGGCACCCAACACCATCGGTAACAGTTATGCAATACAGGCCAGCTCCAATTGTGATGGATACAGTTGTATCTCCTGTGCTCCATGCATAACTGTAGCCTCCTCCACCCCCAGCGGTTGGGATTGCGGTTATTGTGGTGGTGGTACCGTTACAAAAATTGCCTGGTACATCGATTGTAGCAGCCAGTGTGCTGTTCGTAGCAATTACTTCCACCGTATCCATTACCGTGCATCCATTATTATCTGTTACCTGAATCGTGTATATACCAGGTGTATTTGAGAAAATAATAACCGTCGTCTCTCCTGTAGACCACAGGTATGTATAGGGCGTTGTGCCTCCACTCAAGCCAAAATTTAATGTTACGGTAGAAGTACACAAGATATTTTGATCAATTGTAACCAACGAGAGCGCAGAAGGTTCAGAAATATTAACTGTCATAGACGCCTGGCAACCTAAAGCATCAGTAACAGTTACCGTCGTAGAGCCGGTTGCCAACCCCGTAATGATAGAATCAGTACCTCCGCTGGGCGACCATGAAAAAGAATAAACGGGAGTTCCCCCCGTAACAGAAGCGGTAGCCTGGCCATCTGAAGAGCCAAAACAACTTGCATTCATAACATTAGCCGATACAACCAGAAGATTGGGGACTTGGCTAACTACCACGCTATCAATGATAGTACAACCCTGGTTATCCGAAACGGTTATGAAATATGTTCCCGCAGTTAAACCAGAAGCATTGGTTCCGCTGCTAACATTTGGTGACCAAACATAAGTGAACGGGCTCGTCCCTCCGGAAGCACTTATTGCTGCCGTTCCATCGCTTCCCCCGGTACAACTGACTTCCGTATAGCTTGTGGATGTAAAAAGAGGTGGAACATCTACCAATATTGCCACTGCCGTATCGCTACAACCATTGGTATCTGTTACCGTGACTGTGTATACACCTTGCGATAGCCCGGTTCCCACTGATCCGTTACCGCCAGCAGGAGACCATTGATATGTATATGTCGGAGTTCCTCCAGAGGTATTTACTGTTGCATCACCATTTCCACTTCCATTGCAGCTGGGATTGGTCGTACTAGCTATGGAGGCTATTAACAGGTCGGGTTCTGTGACTCCAATGCTGGCAACACCTGAACACCCCATAGAATCAGAGACTGTAACAGCATATGTACCCGCAGCTAAATTCAATGCCGTAGCTGAATCGGATACCAAGGACATCCACAAATAGGTGTATGGAGAAATTCCACCTGAGACTGACGATACTATGCTCCCATCGTAGGCGTTATTACAAGTGAGAGGTGTAGAAGTTAAGGTTACATTTATAGCGGGTTCATTGCTAATTGAGATCGAAGCAGTATTAATACAAGCGTTTGCATCTGTTACCATCACCGTGTATGTACCAGCAGATAGTAAAACACTTGACGTGGTTAATCCATTGCTCCAGAGGTATGAATAAGGCTGCTCTCCACCAGATGCACTTGCTGTTAACGGTATAAGTTCTCCGTTGCAAGTAAGAGGAGGTGAAGAAATGTTAACCATCAACAGTGAATCCTCTTCTATAATTACGCATGTTGTGATCCAGCAACCAATCAAATCAGTCACTACCACACAATAGGAACCTGCACCAACGGTAATACTGGGTAAAGTTTCCCCTGTACTCCATAAATAACTATAGAACCCGATTCCATTTGAGGCAACTGCGGTAAGGGTTGTTGTTGCACCAAAGCACAATACTCCTGGCTCTGCTATTGACACTTCCAAATTAGAATTAATAGGATCAATTACAACCGTATCTACCGCAATGCAACCCGAGCCATCTGAGACGGTAACCTGGAAAGTTCCAGGCGTCACGGTTATGATCGAATCTGTTTGACCAGTACTCCATAAATAAGTGTAGACCCCACTTCCTCCTGATGCATTTGCCCAAATATCAGTGATGGTATCGCAATCTATGCTGGTGTCAGGTGAGGCAATTACATCAATTGATGGATTCTGTGCGATTGTTACCGTTGCAGTTGCTAAACACTGAAAAACACTGGCGTCAGA
This sequence comes from Bacteroidota bacterium, assembly GCA_022572355.1. GTDB lineage: Bacteria > Bacteroidota > Bacteroidia > NORP154 > NORP154 > NORP154. The sequence goes on from JACZWC010000015.1 coordinate 52,317, forward strand.
TACGGAAACAAAATAAGTTCCGGGTGTTGCAGTAATAGATTGCGTAGTATCACCAGTATTCCAAAAGTAGGTTAAGGGAGGAAGCCCACCAGAAGTCTGCGCCGTGATGATTACTGAATTGCCCGTACAAATAATAGGCGGGGCATCAATGGTGAGAATAATCGCGGGGGAAATACTGATAATGATATAATCTATTGCTGGTGTGCATCCATTTGTACCTGTAGGGGTTAGCGTTAGTGTCAGGCCTCCATTGGCGATTTCAGCCGGGCTGGGCGTGTAAGTGGTATTCAGTGAAGTGTCATCCGGACTAAAAGTGCCTGAGCCACCTGTCCAAATACCACCCGTAGCATTGACTACAGAACCATTTAAGGAAATGGAAGTGATATCCGCACAAATATTGATGTCAGCCCCAGCACTTGAATAGGGCACCCCTTGTTCGGTCACAACAACCGTGTCGGATTTGAATGGGCAATCCGGGAAAAATCCATCCTGAACAATCAATATATATGTACCCGCAGAAGTGGCATAGTAATCCATTGTGTTGGCGAGAACATTTCCATTATCATCGGTCCATGTGTATAAATAATTTCCATTGCCACCAGTAGCGCTCCCATAAAGTTGAACCCCAAAAGAGTTCGTACAAAATACAGGAGTATCAGGTGTTGCGTCGACAATTAACTCGGGCATTATATACACCCTGATCGTGTCGCAAAAAGGATCTGGAGGCAAACAAGCACCTGCCGCCGGATCGCCACATACCTCATAATCGATGAAGGGAGGGGCGAGGGAATCAGGAGAAACCGTGGTGGTATCGCATCCAGAAGTGCAGCTCAAATAAGAATTATAGATACCACCGCCAGTGATATCGTTCCATGTTACGGTTGCCGGATCTACCCCAGCTATACTGAGCATTGTCGAACATCCAATTCCAGTAGTGTCATCAGGTGCTCCAACAGGACCTCCAATAGCAGTGATGCCATAAGTATTTAGATTGCTACCGGGTTTGCAAAATGTTAGCCAATAGGGCCCAGGGCCTGTAAGACAAAGAGGATCGCCAACTGGAGTAATCGGTCCGCAATCGATTTGATAGAACAAGGCACCACTTGGTGAAGCACCGTCGATAATTTCGAAATTGATTGCCACGGTTGCTGTGTCGAGTGTTAAGAGAAACACAATACAACGGTCAGGCCAGTTTGAGCCACAACAAGAACCCGCCCTTACGATTGGAGGGGAAGAGACCCAGAGACTATCTGGATTTCCAGTGAGATCGACTACATAAATAGGAGTATTGGTGGTGCACGGATTACCCTGGGACCATCCCTTGTAAGATTGCAGCATTACAAGAAATAATGCAGCCAATGTGAATTTTAGAAGCACATTCATATTCAAATCAACAGGGGGTGTTAATTAAGAAGAGGATAGCCTTTTGTTATTGCAAGGTACTAAATCTCCTGATATACAACCAAAGAAAGGGCGACCAACGGCCGCCCCTAAACATTATCCGAACTCACTCACAAAAACAGATAATTGTCTAAATCAAGCTCTTTTAAATTGTTCAGATTCCGTGCTTCCTTCCAATGCGGCCGTTGAAAGTTCTCCCCTTGTAATTGTCTTTTGTACCTCATCAAAGTAACCTGTACCTACAAAAGCCTGGTGCTTCACTGCCCTAAAGCCATGTTCCGCATTCGCAAACTCTTTTTCCTGAAGTTCAGAGTATGCAGCCATTCCAGTTTCCTTGTAGGCTCTAGCAAGTTCAAACATTGCGTTGTTCAATGAATGCCATCCCGCTAGTGTAATAAATTGATACTTATACCCCATTTCTGCCAGCTCCTCACGGAAGTTTACCATGGTCTTCTCATCCAGGTTGGCCTTCCAATTGAAGGATGGAGAGCAATTATATGCCAATAATTTACCAGGGAACTTCTCGTGAATTGCGTGTGCAAATTTTCGAGCTTCCATTAAATCAGGCTTCGATGTTTCGCACCATAGCAAGTCTGCGTATGGCGCATACGACAATGCCCTGTTGATCGCCTGGTCAATACCAGCCTTTACATTAAAAAATCCTTCACTAGAGCGCTCACCGGTTACAAATTCACAATCTCGTTCATCCACATCTGAAGTAAGTAAAGTCGCTGCATTGGCGTCTGTTCGGGCAATCACCAAAGTAGATACACCCATTACATCCGCCGCTAATCTCGCAGCAACGAGTTTGTTGATAGCTTCGGAAGTAGGCACCAATACCTTTCCACCGAGGTGGCCGCACTTCTTTGCTGAGCTGAGCTGATCCTCGAAATGAACAGCTGCAGCTCCTGCAGTAATCATGTGCTTCATCAGCTCAAACGCATTTAAATTTCCACCAAACCCAGCTTCCGCATCCGCGATAATTGGAACGACCCAATCCTTTTCTGTATTGCCATCCAACCAGTGTATTTCATCGGTTCTGATCAAGGCATTGTTCAATCTTCTAACAAGCGCCGGTACCGCATCAACAGGGTACAATGATTGATCTGGATACATGGTTTCAGCTGTATTGGCATCACCTGCCACTTGCCAGCCCGAGCAATAAATCGCTTTCAAGCCCGCTTCAACCTCCTGAATTGCCTGATTACCAGTTACGGCACCCAAAGCACATACGGTTTCTCCATTATTCAGCATTGACCAAAACTTCTCTGCTCCTCTCTTAGCAAGCGTTTGCTCAATTTGAAAAGAACCTCTGAGCTTTACCACATCTTCAGCTGAATACGTTCGCTCTGTATCCTTCCACCTGGGGTTATTTGCCCACTCGGATTCCAGCTGATCTATTTGTTCCTGTTTTGTCATGCCAATTTATTTAGACTGATGGATTAAATAAAAATTCATTGTTCGCTGATTCTGTAAGCACATCGGCATATCTTCCCGCTTCATCAGAAAAAACTGAAGAACTTTCATGGTAGATACAACTGTTTGCTTCAGAATCATTGTGAGTCGGCGCAATACCGTGATACGCTCCTGTTGCCAATTCTCTTTCGCTAACTATGGTGTTACTTTTCATGGTTTGGGGTTTTTAAAGATTAGTACTCATTAATGTTTAGCTCCGCCTTGTTTTTATCTTTCAAGATGCGAACTGCACTTCCCAGAGATGCGATTGTCATAACACGCTTGGCTGTAGCCAGGTTTCTGGAGTAGCCGTCAATGGAAGTTTTTCTGTCTTTTAGCAAGTGATTGATCATTTTATGTTAGTTAATGTATTTGTATGCAGGGAGTGTTAAAAATTCTTCAAAATTGTCATTGGTCACCAGCTCATTGAATATTTCGGTAGCCAATTCATATTTTCCATTTTCATATTTTTCTTTTCCAACTAAATTCCTGATGTGAGCAAGCTGGCCAGGAACCAGAGAATTGTATAATTCAGTAGTAATAGGTGTACCATCCTTTAGCTTTGCATTGTCATTGCGTATCCATTGCCAGATTTGCGCCCTGGAAATCTCAGCAGTTGCGGCATCTTCCATTAAATTATAAATGGGCACACATCCATTTCCATTCAACCATGACTCTATATACTGTATGGCCACGTCAATGTTAATTTTCAGTCCTTCAAGTGTGATGTCACCTTTGAAGGGTTCAATAAGATCCTGGGCAGAGACGCTAACATCTTCGCGTAATTTGTGTATTTGATTGGCCGTTGGCATGAATTCATCAAATACCTCCATCGCTATCGGCACCAATGCTGGATGTGCAACCCAGGTACCATCATGTCCATCCTTCGCCTCACGAACCTTATCGGTTCTAACTTTTTCAAGAGCTATGTCATTTGCTACAGGATCTCCTTTGATTGGAATTTGTGCTGCCATTCCACCGATCGCATGGGCACCTCTTTTGTGACAAGTCTGAATAACGAGTAAGGAATAAGCCCTCATGAAATCAGCTGTCATGGTGATGCTTGCACGATTGGGGAGCAAGAATTCAGGGTGATTTCTAAACCTCTTGATATACGAAAAGATGTAATCCCATCTACCGCAGTTGAGTCCCGCCGAGTGATTTTTAAGCTCCCAAAGAATCTCATTAATCTCAAAACTCGCCAATATAGTTTCAATAAGAACTGTAGCTTTAATCGTCCCTTGCGCAATACCCAATTCCTCTTGTGCCACTACAAATACATCGTTCCACAATCTCGCTTCCAGATGACTTTCCAACTTTGGCAAGTAGAAATAAGGGCCGGAACCATTCTCTATCAACCTCTGCGCATTGTGAAAGAAATACAAGCCAAAATCAAATAAAGAAGCGCTTACCAATTCACCATCAATACTTATATTTTTCTCATCAAGGTGCCATCCTCTAGGCCTTACCACCAATGTTGCTATGTCACTATTAAGCTCATAAAACTTTTTATTTACCGGATTGGTAAATGAAATTGTCCTGTTCACGGCATCCCTCAAATTTATTTGACCTTCAATTACATTGGACCAGGTAGGGGCATTTGAATCCTCTAAATCAGCCATAAAAACTTTAGCGCCGCAATTCAGTGCATTGATAATCATTTTTCTTTCCACAGGCCCTGTAATCTCAACTCTCCTGTCTTCCAGATCAGTGGGTATTGGATCAATGGTCCATTCGCTCTCTCTAATCTCCTTCGTTTCCTCCAGGAAGTTGGGGAATGTTCCATTGTCAATTTCGAGTTGGCGAACTTCCCGATTCTTTAACAATTGCTTTCTGGTATCATTAAATTGGCGATGTAGGTTCGCCACAAAAGCCAAAGCTTCATCCGAAAGAATTTCGGCATAAGCATCCGTTATATTTCCCCTCACTTCTATCTCGGCGTCCACTGTTGTAACCTCATCAATCATTTTTCGCTTATTTTTCCCTTGCGCTACAAATCTACAAATAGCGAATTTAAAAAACAAGCGAATTTTCGCTTATTTTGATTTTTTTGCAGAATACCTATATTTGTTGGATACTATGATATCGCAGAGTCAAATAATAAAATTGATTTTCGGCCTGAAAATCAAGCAGTTACGACAGAAAAAGAAACTAACTCCTGCCGAGCTTGCAGAGCGCTGCGGATTGTCAAATTCCTATTTAAACGAAATAGAAAAGGGGAAAAAATATCCGAAATCTGACAAAATATTCGCCTTAGCTGAAGGATTGAGCGTGAAATATGACGAGCTGGTTTCGCTCAAACTAAGCAAAAAATTAGAGCCCGTTTCCGATTTTTTGAACTCACACGTATTTAAGGAGTTTCCACTAGAGATGTTCGGCATTGAACCCGGCAAGCTGATAGAGCTCATTTCCAATGCCCCGCTCAAGATGAATGCGTTCATCAGCACAGTCATGGAAATTGCCAGAAATTATGAAATGAAACAGGAACATTTTTACCTGGCAGCCCTCCGGTCGTATCAGGAAATGCACGATAATTACTTCGAGGAGCTCGAAGATGCCGTGGACTTGTTCACCGAAAAATTCAAGATAAAAGCAAAGGCGCAACTCAACCGCAAACATTTGTATAATATTCTCGAAAGCGAATATGGGTACACGATAGACAAGCAGAAACTCACCAAGAATAAAGCACTTGGACATTTCAGATCTGTGTTCGTTCCAGAAACGAAAAAACTGATGATCAATGATGGGCTCACCGAATCTCAAAAAGCATTTTTACTGGCACGTGAAATCGCCTTTAATTATTTGGAACTGAATGAGCGGCCCAACACTACCCCACCCTACAAGGCCAAATCATTCGAAGAAGTACTGGCGAATTTTAAAGCCTCTTACTTTGCAGTTGCCTTGTTGATGAACCGGGAACTGGTTATAGAAGATCTGAGAGAATTATTCAAAAGACCTAATTGGGACAACAAAGGTTTTCTATCACTAATGAGTAAGTACGAGGCTTCTCCCGAGATGTTTTTGCACCGACTAACCAATCTGCTGCCTAGATATTTTGGAATTAAAAATCTGTTTTTTCTAAGGTTTTCCCACAAGAGTAACACGAAATTGTATAAGCTCACCAAAGAATTGCATCTTTCCAAACTTCACAGCCCACATGGCAATGAGTTGAGTGAGCATTACTGCCGTAGATGGATTTCACTGAATATCATTGAAGATTTGAAGAAAATTCAAAAGAAAAAATCTTCGAACAACCCTATTGTAGGCGTGCAGCGATCAAAATATTTTGGAACAGAAAATGAATACCTGTGCATATCAGTTGCCAAGCCCAACTCGCCTGAGAGAAATTCTCATGTGAGTGTTACTATCGGATTTTTCATTGATGAGCACCTGAAGAAGAAAGTACACTTCCTGGACGACAAGAACATTATTACCAGGGTTGTCAATGAAACTTGTCAGCGATGCCCCATTGAGGATTGTGCGGAAAGGGTTGCGGATCCTGTTGTGATCAATGATCAATCGAGAATGGAATTATTGGAGCACAACCTGGCTAAATTGTCTTTATAAAAAAGCTTATGAAACATCCACGCAACAGATTCTGCCTATTTCTTTTTGTAGCACTTATCAATTCGAATTTATTTGCCCAAGACAGCATTCCCAATTCAGGTTTTGAGGATTGGACCAATTATGGAACTTATGAAGATCCGGATAACTGGATCACGGAAAATCAAGCCACTTCTATTTCAGGTGTGGTCACCGCTACGAAGAGCACAGATGCTCACAGTGGCAATTATGCAATTCGATTGGAAACCAAGCAAGTAATCACAGAAACAGTTCCCGGAACGGCTATCAGCGGTGCATTGAATCCTTTATCATTATTAATTGACATAGGAGTTCCCATCAACATCAGGCCAGATAGTATGTGTGGCTGGTATAAGTACATTCCATTCCCGGCCGATCTAGGCTCTATTGAAATAATTTTAACCAAATACAACCCAACCACCAAATTGCGAGATCTAGTCGGAAGTGGAATATTCGTGGCCACTCCTGCCGCTAACTATACTCAGTTTACGATTGCCATCATATATCTTACCACAGATCCAGCAGATCTTCCCGACACTGCGGTTGTAAGCCTGATTTCGGGTTCTCAGACATTCGCTGCTGGCAGTGTACTGTATGTAGACGATATTTGCCTGGTCTACACTCCTACTCCGCCTCCAGCGGACATCGAAGATTTCACAGAGACAGGGTTTAGCGTTTATCCGAATCCTGCATCTGAATTTATAAACATAGACCTTCTCGGAAAAAGTTCGCGTGATGCCACGTTTCAATTATATGACATTACGGGGAAGATAGTGATGAAATTGCCCGGGCCCCGGGCCTCTAATTCATTTGCGGTTAATGGTTTGAATATTGGCTTGTATTATTTTCAGGTTATTTCTAGTGATGGCTCTCTAATAAAAACCGGGAAAATCACAATATATCGATGAGCTACATCAGTTTAAGCAATTAAAATGATTTTTAGGCATCTGTTCAAACACAGGTGCCTTTTTTCTTTGCTATTTTTACAGACAACTTATGATGAACAGGCGGTTAAAACAGTATGTATTGATATTTATTTACACAATCGCTATTTGTGTATTAACAGGAGAGATTACATTGAGGGTTCAAGGAAATTATGAGGTTTACTTCGACAACTATAATGAAAAATATATGTCAGCTTATGATAATACTACGATGTGGCCGAGATCAAATTACCGTAATATCTCTTTTACGACGCAAAAATCTGAGTTTAAATATGATAACGAATATAATTCTGAAGGGCTAAGGGATATTGAACACAATAGATCAAAACTAAAAGGAGAATATAGAATAATGGCACTTGGCGATTCTTTTACTGAGGGATTCGGGGTTGTATATGACGATACGTGGTGTTCCGTTTTAAAAAGAACATTAAATAAAGACTCAACGAATAGGGTCAATATAATAAATGGTGGATTCTCCGGCAGCGACCCGTTTTTCAGCTATCGTATTTTTAGGGAACGGCTGATCTCATATAATCCTGATTTAGTTTTATTGGTGATCAATGGTTCCGATATAATGGACGTAGTGGTTAGAGGTGGCAATGAAAGATTTTTGAACGACAGCGCTGTTATATACAAACCAAAGCCGAAGCTGGATTATTTATTCTCAAAATCCCATCTTTTCCGGTTTATTATCATGAAAATATACGGGTATAATTGGTTTTTGATTGGCCCGCAAGAAAGGCCTGGTAGATTGAAGGAAGCAAAAAACAATTTAGCTTTCGTAATGGATGATTTCATCACTTTAACATCTGAAAACTCTATTGACTTTGCCGTAATATTTCATCCATTTAAAAAAGATATTTTAGGTGGCAAATATTGTCGCAATTTTGACTTTATAAAATCGGAATTGGTGAAAAACAATATAAAATTCTATGATTTACTTGAATTCTACCAAGGGAAAATAGATGCCGATAACATATATGAATATTATTGGAAAGAGGATGGCCACCTCACACCAAAAGGAAATGTTATGTTCGCAGAGGGTATTGAAAATTTTATTTTAAATTCTCATTATTTACCAGAAAAACTTAAATCTCTCTCAAATGGTAGATTAATTGATAACTAAAACTACACGATCAGTTTAAACCCCCGGCCGTGAACATTTACAATTTCAACAGAAGGATCGGCTTTGAGATACTTACGGAGCTTGGCGATATAAACATCCATACTTCGGGCATTGAAATAACTGTCGTCACCCCAGATAGATTTTAAGGCATATTCTCTTTCCATTGTTTCAGCGCCGGTATTGCAAAGCAAGCCCAGCAAGTCACTTTCCTTTGAAGTGAGTTTGGTGGTTTTTTTACCAATTAAAAGCGTTTGGTGATCCTGATCGAACTTAAAGCTGCCGATGCTATGTTGCTTCTTGCCGGCTTTTCTTGTTGTCTGCGCTTGTGTGCGCCTCAGTATCGCATTCATTCTTGCCAGCAACTCCTCCATGCTAAATGGTTTGGTGAGGTAGTCATCAGCTCCAACCTTGAACCCCTCTATTGTGTCTTCCTTCAACGATTTGGCCGTTAGAAACAAGATCGGCACTTCTTTATCTATCTTCCTGATTTCTTTGGCAAGGGTAAAACCATCCTTTATGGGCATCATGATGTCAAGAATACAGAACTCATATTTACCCTTCACAAACTCATCATACCCCTTTTGTCCATCAATGCGCAAGGTAGGTGAATAACCTTTGGCTTCCAGGTATTCAGATAGAATAGTCCCCAAATTCGGATCATCTTCAACAACCAATACTTTCAGATTATCCATAGGTATCTGGAATGAATATTTCAAAAATACTTCCTTTATTGATCTCGCTCTTCACTTCTATTGTTCCGCCGTGCTTTTCAATGACCGTTTGTACATAGTTCAGTCCCAGCCCGAAGCCCTTCACATTGTGGATATTTCCCTTGGGGACCCGGTAAAGTTTCTCAAATATCTTTTTTCTATCCTCTTTGCTTATACCTATTCCTTGATCTGAACAGCTTATGATCACTCCTTCTTTTGTTTTCAGGGTTGACAGAGCCACTTCGGGCGCTTCCGGAGAATACTTCACGGCGTTATCGATTAAATTGGTAATCGCATTGGTAAGATGAAACTGGTCAGCATAAATTGTTACATCATCTGCGGCTAGGTCTACTTTTAATTCACCATGCTTTTCGAGGACTTGCATTTCCATTTTAGCTACAGCCACACCCACCAATTCGCTGGCATTTACATGTTCCTTGTTGAGTACAAAACTTTCCTTATCCAATACTGCACTCTGCAACACATTTTCTACAAGTTTACCCAAGCGTTTATTTTCATCCTGAATCATTTTAATATAACTGCTCACCTTTTCCGGAGAGGTCTTTATTCTAGTATCACCAATGGCTTCAGCTGCCAATGAGATAGTAGAAATGGGCGTTTTCAGCTCGTGCGTCATATTATTGATAAAGTCTGTTTTGATTTCTGAATCTCTTTTTTGCTCGTAAATAGTCTTAATCGTATAGTAGAAGCTAAAAATAATTGCCAGGGTTATGAATATGGAGAGCGACAATACCCCAGACATGGTCTTTAGAAGGTATTTGCTCTTATCCGGAAAGAATACACTTAAAAAAGTAGGCTCTGAGAACACGTTAGCAGGAAAGAGATGAACCTTATAGGGCGACTGAGAGATTTCAGGAAGGATATCCCTGTTTTTCATCTTTACTACAGCATTGTCATGTGAATCAAATATTCCTGATGCAAATGCCAGGCTAATTCCTTTTTGCTCGAGCTCAATTTCAAGCATAGAGTCAATAACCGCCGGGTCTACTCTGTCTTTGGTACCCCCCCGAATATCGACAATCACCATTTCTCTCATTATTTCTCTTACAAAGCCCAATTTTCTGTTCATCTTCGATGAATCCAGGTGCAACATCTTCTTCAGGTTCTGATGTCCTCCAAAACTCATCTTAAATGCATTGTCATTCACTCGAATATTAAAGTCGAACATTTGCTGTATATCCCCGGAAAAGAAAGAGTGTGCTAAATTATTGATCGACAGATGCATACTGTCAATACTGCCGTCAGAACGAACTTCTATCCTGATCTGCTCACCGCCACTGCCTATACCCGATTGGTTAAAAATGACTATCTCATCTGAGTTGGGCCCTGACCTCCAGCACAACCGACATTGCATACTGTCCTTCCTTTTTCCCAAGTGAGCCCAATGGTTCATCTCCGCAGTATTCGTCTGGAAACCGCGTACTACACTCAGGGCTTCTTGCCTTTCCAATCCCCTAACGACATTTGACAGCGCCTCGGCAACATTCTGATCAAACTGCTGTTCCTTTAGCGAAATAGCGTGGCTTATCCAATACATCTGAATCAATATCAACCCAATCAGCGCCAGGCTGACCAAGACAATAGACATATTCAGATACTTCTTGTTCATACAGCAAATTTACCCCAGAATAGTCAACGATTTCCGGGTTTAACATTTTTTAACAGTTCTTATGAATTCTTTAACATGTATGTATTCACTTGCTCCCTATGTTTGTTATACTGAAATAGTCGGCACAACCGATAATTAATGTATAACTCAGAATAAAACTTAAAAAATGCAAAAAAAGTATCTGTCCAGGCGTTACATTAAATGGTCTATTGCTACACTCGTTCTAATTGGCTTGATCGGATTCACCGCTAGCCACGCATTTGTAAACTATATTGACGAGGAAGAAAACGGGGAAGACAGGATCATTGTGAAGATTATCAAAATTGAAGACGGGGACACTACGATCATCGAAAAACAATTTGATGACATTACGGAGTTCAATGCATTAAAGCATCATCTAAAAGGAGACGGCGGCAATAAAGGAGGATTACTTTTCCGAGCCAAGCATTCAATTGCGGATAATGATGAGGATGTTGATATTAAAATCAAAGTAATAGACTATGGTTCAGATTCATCGAGTTCAATCCATAAAAAGATTATTATTTGCTTCAATGAGGATACTCTTGAACACGAAGATATTCACATAAATCTTCAGGATATACACAGCGAGATTGCGAAAATCATGGAAGAACTGGATGTTCAGATTGCGTTCGATAATAATTGGATAAAGAACATGCACAAACTCATGGAAGAATTTGAAATGGACATTGACATTCACTCCGATGGCCACGATGAAAAGATGGAAATTCTTATTAAATCTCTTCATGGCCACAAAGAGTTTAAAGATAACTCAAGAGATGTCCAATATGATTCAGATGCTATCTAAAAAGCAATCAAAATACCAACAACAACTAACGTGACCTCACCAATCGCATACAGGAGGTATTTACTTAACTTACCTTCACTTAACTCAGAGAATCCTATTTTTCTTAGTAATCGAAGCATCTTCTAAATATCCTTCAGCAAAATATTCGCCGATGATTTCTCAATCGTTTTTTGGATAGCATCCATTGAAGCTTTTATTGTTTTCAATTCTGCGGAAGCCTCTACTGGTAATTCATCACCGCCTAAATTCTCAATAGCATTCACGACAGTACTGATCGAAATCTTATTGATACTCTTTGCGGGTTGATAGGTCGCCACCTTCGGATCCTCCGTATGAACTTCCGATATGATGTGTACAGCCTGAAGATCAAATAATATCTGCCGAACAATTCTGATCGGTATACTCAAATCATCTGATATTTGCTGCGCCGTAGATCCTTCCTCCCCCTTATCAAATTCAAGCACCAGATGATGAGTAATCAACACGCTCAACAGTCGTTTATGATTATAACTGATATCCGAGGAATCGATTTCAAGTTCATATTTGTCAACATTTTGTTTGGCGAAAGATAGTTCTGCACCAAACAGAATGATCAGCCAGCTTATCTGTAACCACGCCAGGAATAAGGGTAATGCTGCGAAACTTCCATAAATGGCATTGTAACTGGCAACGCCAATTTGGAAATTGATGTATAGAAACTCAGTTAATTGGAAAATTGTGCCCGCAATAATACCGGCAAACAATGCAGCCCCAAATTGCACCTTGGTATTTGGCATTACTATGTAAATAAAAGTTAACAGAAGCCATACCAACGAATAGGGAATCAGTTTTACCAAAAATCCTACCACGGGCATAAAAAAACCGAAGATCGAGATACTCTCAGTTATAGAAACTATCTGGGTTGAGATATAAACCGTTGCACTCCCCGACATAATCACCAAAACCGGTGCAATCAACATTATCGATAGATAATCACTGAACTTGCGCACAAGTGGCCGGGCTCTTTTGATTTCCCATATGTCGTTAAAAGACTGCTCAATATTTCCCAACACCTTCATAACAGACCAGAACAGCACAACAATCCCTACCCCAGCTACCAAGCCGCCTTTTGTATTTTCAAGCATTGAATTGGCAAATTCCAACACAAATTTCATTACCTCTTGATTGGCTCCGTCAGTTGCACCGAATTGCTCTTCCAACATGCTTTCAATACCAAAACCCTTGGCTATTCCGAATATCATCGCCACAACGGGAACAATCGACAAAAGAGAGTAAAAAGTCAGGGCAGAAGCCCTCAACATACACTTGTCTTCGTCAAACCCTCTTAGCGCCAGAAGAATTATTCGCAACTGTTTTATGAGAAATGAACGATTCTTACTCTGGTCCTTTAACCGAATCTTCCATACATCGGTCTTTATGAACTTCGTAAGCTCCTTGATCCTCTTATTTATCGTCGCCATTGCATATATTGTAGATTACCGGATAAATTTAGCCTTTTCTTTATAAATAAACCGTTGTTAATAAACATCATGACCCGCAATCTATCAGGTTTGAATAAACTATATATTTGATCGTTAAGGATATAGTCACATTGACAAATATAAAACTCACAATTATGGTAATTCTAATTTCAATTTCAGTATCTCTATTGGTAATCGTGGCTGGTATGCTGCTGCTGGCAAAGACCAGAAAGGAAGATTTGGGCAACATGTTCGCTTTTACTTCATATAGTGTTATCACCATTGGTTTGCTAATATTCCTTGGTTCATTTATTGGAGGAATCATGTGCTGTGGACAGGGCCGATACGCCAAAGGACATGGCAATTATAGTGCAAGGTGTGGTCAAAGTGGCGGACAGGGCGGCTGCGCAAGCTGGTATAACAGCTGCTCAAAGTCCGGGTGCGGTAAATCATGGTATCATGGAAACAAAGCAGGGGCTGAATGCTGTTCAAAAGGAGATCGAAAACGAAAAGGCAGAAAGATAATCAAGTCCGGTGATGGCGAAGGTGATGAAACAGTGAATATTGAAATAGAAATCACCGAGTAGCTATTCATAAAAACGCCGATATTTCAACAAAGTACTCTTAGGATGAAACTTAAGATCTATCCTTACTTAATTTTCATGTGCTGCTTGTGCATGCTTGCCGGATGTCTGTCCTATGAGGATGTTCAGATCGTTAGAGTAGTCAATACAGACGTAAAGAGTTTTTCGGCACAAGGTGCTGAAGTAGTGGTTACACTGCAAATTTCAAATCCGAATAATTACAAAATAACCATCTCCAATTTTAATTTGGATATTTTTTTAAATGGGGCCAAGCTAGGTAAGGCCGATATAACGAACAAAATTGTACTGCCAAAAAAATCCAATGAGGTGCACTCTATAACAATGAAATTGAAGAAGAAAGGCCTCGCCGCGACGGCTATGCCCGCAATGTTGAGCGCGGCCATGGGAGGAAGGATGCAGCTCCGTGCAAAAGGAACGATCAAAGCAAAAGCCAAGATGATTAGCAAAAAAGTACCCATCGATTTCACTGAGAATATTTCACTCTGATGCGAGCGCTGATACTCATGTTTATGCTGATTCCCATGGCTAATTCATTGGCCCAAAATCCATTTAAAGAATGGTATTATCCGCCGCAGAGCAAACTATTCGAAGCGAGGCATTACTTCAAAACACTACAGTACTACAATGAAGAACTGGAACTATTGATCCCTAAAACTGCCAAAGATTCGGCAGACAAAGCCAATATCTATTACCTCAGGGGCCGGTGCAAATTTGAGTTGACCGATAAGCGAGGCGCCACCATGGATCTCGACCAGGCAATTGCCTTAAATCCGAAACAGGAGTCTTTCTGGTACTATCGCGGATTGGCACATCATTGGCTGAAACATTATGACCTGGCTTTGGCAGACTACGATGAAGCCATTTACCTCAATTCCAAAAAGATGGGTTATTACATCAACCGTGGATTTATCAAACACCTGCTGGGAAATAAGGACGAAGCCTGTTATGATTTCAGCAAGGCCGGTGAAAATGGATCTTTTGATATATATGAGATTATCAAGGAATATTGCAATTAACCTGTATTATTTCCTGATATATTACCCATTCTCCAGACTGATCTTATCTCAACCAGTCTTTCGAAGCTTTGATTGTTCTCCCAACGAAGGCAGATTGAATTTATAACTCCATTTTCGTAATTTGCCATGAATTATAGAAACGGTGGCAAAGAAGAAATCTACCAGCAAAATTTTCTCTGAAGAATTATTGTTGAAGGCATTTGAACTGATGTGTACAGCCAAGTCAATGACTGAGCTGTATGAGGAGAACACTGCCGTGACGAGCAAATATGTGCACGCAACCTCTCGCGGTCACGAGGCCATACAAATTGCACTGGGCATGCAGTTGCTGCCCCAGGATTATTTATCTGCTTACTACAGGGATGATTCGATTTTGCTCTCCATTGGCATGGAGCCCTATGAGCTGATGTTACAGTTAATGGCAAAACGCGATGACCCTTTTTCAGGAGGCAGGTCCTATTATAGTCACCCGAGCCTGAACAGGGACGATATGCCAAAAATACCTCATCAGTCATCGGCAACGGGTATGCAAGCCATTCCCACAACAGGATTGGCTATGGGTGTTCAGTATTTAGAAAATCAGAAGCTTTCAGATTCCTCGTTGAAA
This sequence comes from Bacteroidota bacterium, assembly GCA_022572355.1. Classification (GTDB taxonomy): domain Bacteria; phylum Bacteroidota; class Bacteroidia; order NORP154; family NORP154; genus NORP154. The sequence goes on from JACZWC010000015.1 coordinate 67,679, forward strand.
GAAAAACCTATTGTGGTATGCTCTATGGGAGATGCGTCAATGACGGAAGGAGAAGTTTCTGAGGCATTGCACATGGCTTCTCTGAAACAACTTCCCATTTTATACCTGGTACAGGACAATGAATGGGACATCTCGGCACATGCCAGGGAAATCAGAAAGCAAAATGCTGTGGAGTATGTAAAGGGCTTTAAAGACATTGAGGCCAAATCAATAGAGGGAAATGACTTCTTTGTATGCTACGAAACACTTAACTGGGCCATTGCTAAAATCAGAAAAGATCGAAAACCAATTCTCATTCATGCGAAGGTGCCACTTCTGGGCCATCACACCTCAGGAGTTAGGATGGAATGGTACAGAGAAGATCTGGATGAACACAAGACCAGGGACCCCTTTCCCTTGTTCAGGAAACAACTTATCGAGCAGGGAATAAAGGAGAAAAAACTCAAAGAAATAGAAAAGAACGCAGGGAAAAAGGTGGGTGAAGACTATAATCGAGCCCTGGAAGCTGAAGACCCCAAACCAGAAGACTTATTTAATTTTGATTTTGCACCAACTCCGGTAACCGAAGAATTGGGCGTTCGAGAGCCCCGGGGAAAAGAAGCAACGGTAATGGTGGATTGCGCGCTCTTTGCTATGAAAGAGCTCATGGCCAAACACCCGGAATGTTTACTCTATGGACAGGATGTAGGCAAGAGACTGGGTGGCGTCTTTCGCGAAGCAGCCACATTGGCTGAGACTTTTGGTGACGACCGGGTGTTCAACACGCCCATTCAGGAGGCATTTATAGTTGGCAGTACTGTGGGTATGTCAGTATCGGGCTGTAAGCCTGTAGTGGAAATTCAATTTGCTGATTACATCTGGCCGGGGCTGAACCAGCTATTCACGGAAGTGAGCCGCTCCTATTACCTCTCCAACGGGAAATGGCCGGTAAGTTGTGTCATTCGTATTCCTATTGGAGCCTACGGAAGTGGCGGGCCCTATCATTCCTCCAGTGTTGAAACTGTTGTACTCAATATTCGTGGAGTCAAAGTGGCATATCCTTCAACCGGTGCTGATTTAAAAGGACTCCTCAAATCAGCCTATTACGATCCCAACCCAGTGGTGATGTTCGAACACAAGGGACTTTACTGGTCAAAGATTGAGGGAACGGAAGGAGCAAAAACCATTGAACCTGATGAGGACTATATCATCCCTTTTGGAAAAGCAAGGATGGTTCAGGAAGCCGAATCTGGCGAAGCTCCATCCCTTACCGCCATCACCTATGGAATGGGAGTCTACTGGGCATTGGGTGCCGCCAAAGAAATTAATGCGAATATTGAGATAATAGATCTCCGGACATTGAACCCATTGGATTACGATGCGGTATTTCAATCTGCTAAAAAACATGGCCGTTGCCTGGTAATTACCGAAGAGCCTGTCGAGCATTCCTTCGCTCAGGGGCTCGCCGGAAAGATCCAGGACGAGTGCTTTCAATATCTGGATGCACCTGTTCGTGTAATTGGATCTGAGAATTTGCCAGCCATTCCATTGAACAGCACCCTTGAAAAGGCCATGATACCATCGGCAGAAAAAGTCGCGAAGGCGATGGAGTCACTTCTCAATTATTGACAGGAAGATGCCTGAACTAAAAAAGGACCTGACCCTCTATGGACTTACCATGGTGGCCATTGGCTCCTGCATTGGCTCTGGAATATTTCTCACACCTGCACAAATTGCCGGACACCTGCCCTCCCCTTTTCTCATCTTGATGGTATGGGCAATCGGCGGATTGATGGCAGTTTCCGGAGCGCTGACTTTCGCTGAGCTCGGGGCGAGATATCCGCACGCTGGAGGCATCTACGCTTTTTTGAGAGAAGCCTACGGAGACGTGGTGGGATTTATGTACGGTTGGGCAACCTTTCTGGTAGTTAATACCGGAGCCATCGCAGCCTTGAGCCTGGCATTTGCCAGCTACCTGACCTTTATTATTCCTATGGACGAAACGCTCAAAATAGTTGTGGCAATAGCCGCCATTGTATCTGTTACACTTATCAATGTCTACAGCGTTAAAATGGGAGAATTGTTTTCTAATGTCTTCACCGGCTTAAAACTGATCGGAATTGCGGTTATCATATTTATAGGGCTCTTTCTGGGAAGTTCAGCGACAAACGATTTTTCCATTGCTTCAGGCACATCAGATTTTTCAATACCAGCAATTGGATTGGCATTGATCGGTGTTTTATTCTCTTACGGTGGTTTTCAACACGCATCCTTCCTTGCTGCAGAAGCCAGGAACGCAAGACGAAATATCCCCAGGGCCATGATAATCGGCTCATCGGTAGTTTGTATCGTTTATCTGCTCACCAACCTGGCGTATTTATATCTTCTACCAGTGTCTGAGCTGGCTCAATCAGATGATGTTGCGGCAAGAGCTGTCAGCACCATTTTCCCGGGAGCCAGCGTATTCATTGCGTTGATCATTGCCATCTCCTGCATTGGAACTGCCGGCATTTACACACTTACGTCTCCAAGAATATATTTTGCAATGGCCAACGATGGTATCTTCTTTAAACAGCTTGCCAGGATACATCCAACTTATAAAACTCCGGTAAACGCGATTGTGAGCCAGTCTGTTTGGGCCATAATTCTGGTGCTCTTTTGGGGAACTTTCTCTGATTTGATTGTATATGTCTTGTTCACCGATTGGATATTCCTGACCATGGCTGCCATTAGCATTTTTATTTTCAGGTTTAAGAAACAAGAAGAGAGCCCCTACAAAACGCTTGGATATCCCTTTACTCCTATCGTTTTCATTGGATTATCCCTGTTTCTGGTGTTCAACACATTGATTGAAAGGCCGGAGCAAGCGGGTGTTGGCTTATTGTTTCTTTTAATCGGTTTGCCGGTTTTTATTTTCTTCAAGCGGAGAACATAATAAATAAGACCTTTAATTATTTAAATTTGTGCTAGTCAATCACTCAGCATGAAAATTCTTAAAAAAATATTTATCAGCCTACTCGTACTGCTAGTCGTTGCAGCCGGAGGCGTATTTCTATACGTTCAGCATTTGAAACCCCAATACTCGGGTTCCATCACGATGCAAGGCTTGAATGCTGAGGTAGAAGTCATTTTTGATAACTATGGAATTCCTCATATTTACGCTCAGAATGAGGAAGATGGTTACTACGCATTGGGCTATGTTCATGCTCAGGATAGGCTGTTCCAAATGGAGATCATGCGGAGAGTTGGCGGGGGGCGATTGGCGGAAATTCTCGGGCCTGACCTGGTCAAAACAGACCAGTTTTTCAGGACACTGGGAATTGCTGTTGCTGCAGATGAATCCGTTAAGATATTCAACAAATCCGAGCTCAAACCCTGGAAGCGCGGAGCCCTGGCCTATATAAAAGGAATTAATCAATATCTCGATCAAGGGCCCACTCCACTCGAATTTACCTTACTTCAAATTCCTGCAGAGAAATATACACCGAAAGACATGTACCTGATCATGGGATACATGGCCTTCAATTTCGCCCATGGCTTTAGAACGGATCCCATCGCAACGAAGATCCTTAAAGAACTTGGCCCTGGTCACCTGAATGAACTGGCGGTGCATTGGGTACCGGGAGATGAAATGAACCATATTTACAGGGCTAGCGATTCGCTCATTACAGAAGAGATAGCAGATGCAGTAGCGGGAATCATCGATAATTTGCCAGCACCATTTTTAATGGGAAGCAATAGCTGGGTGATTGGACCGGGAAAAACTAAATCAGGTAGTGTGATCTTTTCCAATGACGCACATATCGGATATTCTCAACCCTCGGTATGGTATGAAGCACACCTGGAAAGTCCGGAATTGAGCCTGTATGGCAATCACCTTGCCGGATTTCCATTCGCTTTACTTGGCCACAGCCGATTTGCATCAATTGGTCTTACCATGTTTGAGAATGATGATGTGGATTTCTATATAGAAAAGGCGAATCCTGAAAATGCGAATCAAGTTTGGGAGAACGATCATTGGGTAGATCTTGAGACACGTGAAGAGACCATCAAAATAAAGGGAGAGGACGATTTCACCTTTACAGTGCAAATTTCACGACATGGGCCTATTGTAAATGATGCCATTGAGGATGTGAAAGCGTTGGAGTCAGAACCAGTATCCGTTTGGTGGGCTTTTACCAAGTTTCCCAACAATACAGTTCAAGCTGCCTACACTTTTGGCCATGTCAAGAGCATGAGTGAAGCCAGAGAGGCCGCTTTCTCCATCAAAGCGCCGGGCCTCAACATTATGTATGGAGATGCAGACGGAAATATTGCCTGGTGGGCGGTAGCTCAATTGCACAAACATCCAGCCCATGTGAACTCGAAGGTATTTTTAGATGGAGCCAGTGGTAAGGACGAAATATTGGGATACTTTACCTCTGCGGAAAATCCGCAATCAGAAAATCCTCCGGTAGGATATGTGTATTCAGCGAACAACCAACCAGATTCCATCTATTTAGCGGCAGATTCGGGAAAAGGCACGTTATTTCCAGGTTATTATGTACCGGAACATCGGGCAAAGAGAATATTAGAATATCTAAATACGGAAAAGGAGTGGACCGTTGATGACGTGAAAGAAATGATAACGGACGTCACCACCCCTGCATATCCAAATCTGGCTACCTACATCATGGCAGTACTGGAAAATGAAAGGGTATTGTTGTCTTCTTCAAACCACTCAGCTGCAGTGGCATTGCTCAAGAAATGGAAAGGCACCCATAACCTGGATGATGTGGCTCCTGTTATTTACTACAAATTGATTTACAACATTCTCTCCAACGCAATGGTTGATGAATTAGGCGAAGAAACATTTGCCACGTTACTCACTACACATATGTTCAAGCGGTCAATTCCAGGATTAATTAATTCTGTAAACTCACCCTGGTATGACGACATTGAAACGGAAACAGTGGAAACCAGAAAGGCCGTATTTACGGATGCCTTCGATCGCACCATCAGGGATTTGGAAACACAGCTTGGACCAAATATTGAAGAATGGACATGGAACAGAGTACATTTTATCTCACACATTCATCCCATCGGAAGAAAAGAACCATTTGATAAATTATTCAACGTGGGGCCATTTCCCGTCAAAGGTGGGAACGAAGTAATCAACAACATCGGTTTCTTCATGAATAAAGAGGGAAGCTATACGGCCGTTTTTGGCCCATCCATGCGAATAATCATCGATTTCGCTGATATTGAGAACTCGGTAAGTGTAATTCCTACAGGACAATCAGGTAATGTGCTGAGTGATCACTACGCTGATCAGGCTGCTATGTACAATGAAGGTACTTTCAGGAAACAAATGATGAATCGGGAAGAAATTGAAGGGAAGCAAATTGGAACCTTGACATTTCAACCTGAATAAGTATTGCCTGTCTACACGATTAATTATTCTGAACAGTTGAATAATTGAACAAATGAACTGAGAACGGCGAAGTATTTTAAATGACATTATTTAGAGGAGGATTCCCCTGTGATTCTTTTCTTAGTGGGCCTTCGTGCCCTTAGTGTCTGAGTGGTGAAAAACCTTACCACACCTGTGTGCCATAGCACTTCGGTACGCAGGCACAAAGGCACACAGATCACTTAGATACACTAAGGCCTAAGAATATATAACTTCACTTGGCTTCAAATTTGTTATTACCTTTCCACCTATAAACCCTTAATTTAAATAATGTCTAATTAAGAAAAGAAAAAACAAATTTCTGCATTCGAATATTCAAATGTTCACTTGTTCTATTGTTCAAATAAAGGAATCTCGTTTGGAAATAAGAAGACTGCTTACTGTTATATTTTTTCTAACAACCTCTATTTCTGTGGCACAGACCTCCAAAACTATTGTAAGCGGCCGGCCCGGACAAGCAATTGCTCCGGTATGCGTGGGTAAAAATGTGTTTCAGGTTGAGACGGGGTTTGATATTTCGGGTACTTCTTCTTTCCCTAGTGAAATTTACTTTGCTAAACCGGGGTTGTATACTAATCGATCTCAGACTTATTTAAATGCAACCTTACTACGATTTGGACTTGGAGAGAAGGTGGAGATGCATTCCGGCTGGGAATTTAGGAATGACGATTATAGCCTAGTAGATTCGCTCGGAGTTACCCAAAATTCTTCTGTTAGCGGAATTTCCTTTTCATCCGTAGGATGGCGCCACACCATCATGGAAGGAGATGGATTGATCCCCTCACTTGCCTATCAGTTCTCCATGAAGCTCAATATATTAACTGAAGAATATAAATTGAATCAGATAGCACCAAATATTAACGTTGCGGCCAGTAGCGACATAACCGATAACCTGACCATCACAATAAATATGGGCGCTGACTGGGACGGCGAGAATCCCAAGCAAACGGCTTTTTACATTTTCAATGTTGGCTATTCATTAGGTGATAAGTTTGGAATTTTCGTAGAGAATTATGGATCCTTTAATGAAAAAGAATTATTGGATATGAAATATGATGGAGGCATGGCATTCCTCATCAATAATGATTTGCAACTAGATGTACTGGGAGGTTATGGAAACTATAAAGGAACAACCACCTGGTTTGCAAGCCTGGGTATTTCCTGGCGGGTTAATTTCGCGGAGGAAGAGAAGAAAAAGACTGAACCAGCGGAAACTGAAATAATGCCGCCGCCGCAGATGTAAATAAACATAACAATGACCATGACGCAGCGTGTGTAAAGTAAATGAATAAGCCTTTTCCAATTTACTTCTTCATTCAACATTCACTATTCGTTGTTCTGAGCCTGCCTGACGGTGGGCAGGTTCATTTTAATATGCTAGAATAAAATTGAAACGCCCTAAACAGCCCAAGCACTTCATCAGAATACCAGGTTATCCCGGAGGTAACACTGCGCTAGCCACATTCATAAAGGACAATCTGCGCTACCCCGAAGAGGCCGCAGAAAACAAAGTACAAGGCACCGTAGCCGTAGATTTTGACTACAACCACAAGGGCAAAGTGACCAAGGCCACGATCAAATCATCCCTGGGTTCAGGCTGCGACGAAGAAGCCATTCGCATTGTGAAACTGCTCCGCTTCAACAACTCCAAAAACCGCGGCGTAAAAGTGACCTTTCATAAATCCATTAATATTCACTTTCGGCTTAAGGAAGTGAAAATCAACACCACACCGGACACTGAGCGGAGTCGAAGTGCCGGTTCTATCACCTACAACTTCAAACCCACACCTCCCAAAGAAGGGGAGAAACCCCAGAGCACCGGCGGTTACACCATTACCATTAAAAAGAAATAGCGAAACAAAAACGCGGCGAGGTTCGTTCCTTGAGATAATGAAATACTCACTTTCCTACTTGCTTAGTTTCTTGATTTCGTTGCCCCTATTTGCCCAAAATTATGAATGGGCTGTCGGTAGTGGCGGAATTGATGCTGATGTAGGTAAATCCTTAGTGGTTGACCTTCAAGGGAATATATTTGTAATCGGTAACTTTACGGGAACAACTGATCTTGATCCTACATCTGGCATTACCAATTTTACATCGAATGGAAGCTATGATATATTCCTTTCCAAATACGATAGCCTAGGTAATTATATTTGGGCCGTTAGTTTCGGTGGCTCAGGTACTGATCAAAGTTTGGGTGTCGTAACCGACTCAATTGGCAATGTTTACATAATTGGATATTTTAGAGATACTGTTGATTTTGACGCTTCTGCAAGTGAGGCTATTTTGGTAGCGCAGAATGATACTCTTGCTTTGGGAAACGGAAATACATTCGTACTTAAGTATGATGGCATGGGAAATTTTCAATGGGTTTTTCAAAATAAAGGAGTGGGCACCTTTAGTTTCAGAAGCTTGGCAATCGACTTGTCCGATAATTTATATATCACAGGCGACTTTACCGGTACAATTGATTTTGATCCTTCATCTAATATCGTCAACCTGGCGTCCAATGGTAATTCAGACTTATTTGTTGCGAAATACAGCGCCGCAGGAGACTATATTTGGGCATTCAACTGTGGAGGATCTTATGCAGAATCTGGTAGTGGTATTTCGACTGACATTTATGGTAATACTTACATCATAGGTACATTCGGCTACACAGCAGATTTCGATCCTTCGTCTGACACGGCATATTTGACTGGAGGTAGTTCTGATCTGTTTATAGCCAAGTATGATTCTACAGGAAACTATAGCTGGGCAATTGCATTGAATGGAGGTAACTTTGGTTGGGAAAAGGATATTACGGTCGACACACTAGGAAATTTATATATATTCAGTCAGTTTGGCGGAATTGTGGATTTTGATCCTTCACCCGACAGTGCAATTTTAAATAGCTGGGATTGCTATTGCATTGCCAGCTATGATTCATCGGGAATGTATCGTTGGGCCTCAATTTATGACTGCGATGATCCATTTGGTTCTTATCCATTTGGTCTAACAGATTTGTCTTGTGATATGAATGGGAATGTATATGTAACAGGGTATACAAGCGTATGGGTTTCCCAGATACCAGCTATATATCAACGTACTTTTATAAGTAAATTTGATATGATGGGAGTTAACGAATGGACCTTTGAATACGACGGTACTAATTCCAATGGAGGTAGCGGAATTATAAATGATATTGCTGGAAATATATACACCACTGGTTGGTTTGTTGGCGTTACAGATTTTGACGGCTCTAGCAATTATGCTCAGCAATCTTCAAGTAGTGGAAGTTCTGATATCTATGTAGCAAAATATAGTTTGTGTTGGGATACAATCAATTGTTATGATCCAAATTATATTTATGATGAGACTCGCCCCTTTAAGTCGAAGATCAAAATTTATCCCAACCCATTCTGCACTAGAGCAGTGGTAAAACTCACTCCTAAGCATGTAAATTCAACCTTGCAACTCAATATTTACGGCATCACCGGAAGAAAACTAAAAACCTACTCGCTCTCTAAAAACCAAACGGAAATAACCCTACGCTCCAATGAAATCGGTACGGGAATGTTCTTTGTACAATTAGTTGGTGAAAATGGCTTCTTCGCCACCGAGAAGATTATAATAACCGGAAATTAATTCTGTATGCTCCA
>JACZWC010000016.1 GCA_022572355.1 Bacteroidota bacterium
TCAGATTGAAAATGGGTTATTAACAAAAACATGGGTTATCAACAAAAAGAAAAAAGTAAGCAAAAAAGAAAAAATCAACATATACATTAATTAACTAAAAACGGTCAACGCTATTCAGGCATGGACAGGACACAAACCGGCAACCGACAACTGACAACCGACAACCGACTTTCACGTTTAATTTTAACTCCCATCTAGGATTTTCCACCGAATTCTAATTCATCTATTCCGCATACAACCGATTTCATTCCTTATAACTATATTTGCAGCCCTCTTGCAAACAGGATGATAAAGCCGCTTAAACACATAGTTTCGGTACTGTTGATATTAATTTTGGGTGGAGCTTCAGTATTCGCACAAACAGGTACTATTCGCGGATTTGTTTTTGATAAAAAGAATGCAGCCCCTGTCATGTTCACCAATGTATATCTCCTGGGAACTACCTATGGTGCAGCTACAGATGTAAACGGGTATTATACCATCTCTAGAGTTCCAGTTGGAGATTATCAGTTAATTGTTACCTTTCTTGGGTATGATACTGTTTTTGTTCCGATCTCATTAAGGAACGGGCAGATCATCAACAAAACACTTACGATCACCAAGTCGACGATTCAGCTGGATTTTGTAGAGATCTCAGCAGAACGACAAGCTTCCAAAACAGAGGTTCAGACATCTGTAATTAAGATCACGCCTAAACAAATACAGCAGATTCCTACAGTGGGAGGCGAAGCTGACCTCGCTCAATATCTTCAGATACTACCTGGGGTGATATTCACAGGTGATCAAGGGGGACAACTATACATAAGGGGTGGTTCCCCTATACAAAACAAAGTGCTGCTGGATGGAATGGTGGTCTATAACCCCTTTCACTCAATTGGTCTGTTTTCAGTATTTGATGCAGATATTATAAGCAGTGCGGATGTTTACACCGGTGGATTTAGTGCGGAATACGGAGGAAGGATTTCATCCATCATGGATATCACTACCAGAGATGGAAATAAGAAGAGGTATACGGGCAAAGTTTCTATTAACCCATTTGCTGCTAAGTTACTTCTTGAAGGACCGATTAAAAAATACCGGGAAGATTCAAAAAGCAGCACCTCATTTATTATTTCTGCTAAACATTCCTACCTGAAGGAGAGTTCTAAATTATTGTATTCAGATTGGATGACGCAGGTGACTAAGGGTTGGTTAGATAATGCGGATGGAGGAAATTATGCAGAAGGCCTTCCATACACTTTTACAGATTTGTATGGAAAACTGTCTTTCAATGGAAATAAGGGAAGTAAGGTAAATATATTTGGATTCTCCTTTAATGATCAGGTAAACTATGCAGTATCAGATCTTCATTGGAACTCTGTGGGATTTGGAAGCAATTTTTTATTGATACCCTCCAATTCACCTATACTGGTAGAGGGGAGTTTTTCCTATTCAAGTTATGAGATATCTATTCAGGAGACTGACGAGAAGGAGCGATTCAGTAAGATTTCGGGCTTCAACGTGGGAATTGACTTCACCTATTTTTTGGGTAAAGATGAGTTGAAGTATGGTATTGATGTAACGGGATTTGAAACAGATTTCAGATTTTTCAATCAGCTAAGCCGGGAAATTGAACAGAATGATTTCACCACAGAACTCGGAGTTTACTTGAAGTATAGAAAGACTACGAAGAAATTTATCTTCGAACCGAGTTTCAGGTTGCAATACTATGCCTCACTGTCAACGCCTTCATTCGAACCGAGACTCGGTATGAAATTGAATGCAACTGATAAGCTTCGATTTAAGTTTGCTGGTGGATTCTATTCTCAAAACCTGATTAGTGCAGTTTCAGACAGAGATGTGGTGAACCTCTTTTATGGCTTTCTCTCGGGCCCTGATAACCTGCAAGATGAATTTGAAGGAAAACCAGTCACTCATGCATTACAGAAGGGTTGGCATACTATTCTCGGTGTAGAATATGACATCAATAGAAGGATGAATATCAATGTTGAAGGCTATTATAAGAAGTTCACTCAGCTTACGAATATTAATAGAAACAAACTCTATGATGACACACCGGAGTTTTCAGATAAACCTGACTTCCAGAAGAAGGACTTTGTGGTTGAGAGAGGCGCAGCCTATGGGGTTGACTTCTTATTTAAGTACGATTACAAGCGGTTTTATGTATGGTTGGTTTACTCTCTTAGTAAAGTAACCAGGTATGATGATGTATTAACGGATGATAATGGAAACAAGATTGAATACTCACCTCACTTTGATAGAAGGCACAATGCCAATGTTGTTATCGCCTATACATTTGGAAAGAATTTGAATTGGGAAACGAGCGGAAGATGGAACCTTGGATCTGGATTTCCTTTTACCAAAACACAAGGTGTTTATGAGAAGCACACTTTTGCCGATGGACTCAATTCAAACGTAATAACGAATAACGGAGAAATAGGAATTCAATATGGTACACTCAATGATGGCCGCTTACCCACATACCATCGCTTCGATGTGTCTCTTAAACGAAAGTTTGAAATAACAGAGAATTCTACGCTTCAGGCGGTGATTGGTATTACCAATGTCTATAACCGCCAAAATATCTTTTTCTTTAACAGGGAAAAATACAAACGTGTGGACCAGCTTCCTATACTTCCTTCAGCAGGCATCAGCCTTACGTTTTAAATAGCATCTTAAATCCATTCTCATCCTATTTATTTTGAGATAATCTCCTGAATAATTCATAATTTTGTGGCTTATTTTCAGAGAGAATAAATTGGCAAGAGTTAACTACATATTCGTTACAGGAGGCGTCGCTTCTTCGTTGGGGAAAGGCATTATCTCGGCCTCCTTGGCCAAATTGCTTCAGGCAAGGGGTTTTTCTGTTACCATACAGAAACTAGATCCATATATAAACGTGGATCCGGGAACCATGAATCCCTATGAGCATGGTGAGTGTTATGTTACCGACGATGGCGCTGAAACTGACCTCGATCTCGGACATTACGAGCGATTCCTGAATATTGCCACTTCGCAGGCAAACAACGTTACCACTGGTAGGATCTATCAAACGGTTATTGATAAAGAGCGACGTGGAGAATACCTGGGGAAAACGGTTCAAATTATTCCACATATCACCGATGAGATCAAACGCTGTATCAAATTGTTGGGGGAAACAGGCGAATATGATTTTGTTATTACGGAAATTGGCGGAACTGTCGGTGATATTGAATCCTTACCATATGTAGAAGCAGTTAGGCAGATGAAATGGGAAATGGATACAAATTGCCTTGTGATACACCTCACACTGATTCCTTACTTGAAAGCATCAGGAGAATTGAAAACCAAACCCACACAGCATTCTGTTAAGGTACTATTGGAAGCCGGAGTACAGCCTGATATTTTGGTGTGCAGAACGGAAAGGCATTTGAACAAAGAAATAAGGAATAAAGTTGCACTGTTTTGTAATGTGTCCTTCGAGTCAGTGATAGAATCAATTGATGCAAGATCAATTTACGACGTGCCTTTGCTCATGAGAGAGGAAAAACTGGACGAGGTGGTCTTGAAGAAATTGGAAGTCGATTATAGTGGTGAGATAGATCTGGATAGCTGGATAGATTTCTCTGAGAAGCTAAAAAATCCGAAGTCGGAAGTACGTATTGCATTGATCGGTAAATATGTCGAGCTCAACGATGCTTACAAGTCCATTGCTGAGTCATTCACCCATGCAAGTGGTTCCAACGAATGTAATGTCCTACTAAGCAGAATACATTCGGAAAGTATTAATGATGATAACGTGGAGGAGTTGTTGGGTAACTTCAACGGTATTTTAGTAGCGCCGGGGTTTGGAGAAAGAGGTATCGAAGGAAAAATTAGCGCTATTAAATATGCCCGGGAGAAAGGCGTTCCGTTTTTGGGAATATGCCTCGGCATGCAATGTGCTGTGATTGAGTTTGGAAGAAATGTAATTGGTTTTAAAGATGCTCACTCCACGGAAATTGACCCCAAGACAAAACACCCAGTAATTGATCTGATGGAAGCTCAAAAAAAGGTCACCAAAAAAGGCGGGACAATGCGGCTGGGAGCATATGATTGCGATCTGTTAAAGGGCAGTAAAACCCGTGAATACTACGGTAAAGCTCAGATATCAGAGCGTCACCGGCATAGGTATGAATTTAACAATAAATTCCTCAAGGACTTCGAAAAAGCTGGAATGAAAGCGGTGGGTATCAATCCTGATGGCGGCTTGGTAGAAATTATGGAAATAACCGACCACCCCTGGTTTATTGGTGTTCAGTTCCATCCTGAATATAAGAGTACGGTGGTAAATCCACACCCCTTATTTGTAAATTTTGTAAGAGCTGCTGTCAGGGCTGCTGTCAGAGCTGCAGAAACCGTAACACACTAATATTTAATCCTTTTCCCGGTAGATGCTCGATCAAAAAGACAATAATAGCGTTAGTTCTATAATAGGAATCGTTCTGATTTTTGTAATCCTAATCGGTTATAGTTTGTACACGCAGCCTACCCAAGAGCAATTGCGAGCTGCGCAGGAGAGGCGTGACTCCATCGCTCAGGTAGAATCAGAAGCAGAACAGAGGGCACGGCAACATATCGGGGAGCAAGAAAATGTTACTTCTTCAGCTATCGGGGAGAGTGGGGATGAAACGGCTTTTCATAGTCAGTACACTGATTCAGCAAAATTGGATGAAATGCGCAATAAGTATGGTACCTATGCCAGCGCATCGAGAGGTGAGGAGAAGCTATATGTGATGGAGAATGAATTTTTAAGGGTAACAGTATCTAGTCTTGGAGGCCGCATAAGTGCGGTGGAGCTGAAAGATTATCGAACCTATGATTCACTTCCCTTGTATTTATTCAAAGCGGATTCCTCTTTATTCTCATTGAATTTCTTCGTAGATAATAAGAGCATATCGACAAAAGATCTTTACTTCTCAACTAACGGTGCCTCGTTTATAGTGGAAGGGGCGAGCAGTAATACGTTATCGATGAGGTTGAGTGCAGGAGAGGGCAGGTACATCGAATTTCAGTATACACTTGCGGGCAATAGCAACACTGTGGGTTTTAATATCAATTTCCACAATATGCAAAATACTATCGCTGCCAATGCCAATTACCTTACCATGGATTGGGGTGCATACGTTCCGAGGCAGGAGAAAAGTCTGAAGAATGAACGCATTAATTCTACCATTTACTACAAGTTTACAGATGATGAGGTTGACTATTTATCTGAAACCAGTGACGAGAGCGAAGCCCTGACAACCAGAATCAAATGGGTGGCATTCAAACAGCAGTTTTTCACAAGCTATTTATCGGCCGATAACAATTTCGAAAAACCCACTTATGTAGAAACTTTCACTGAGGAAGATTCCGAAGCATATGTAAAGAGATTTGCAGCCAGCTTTACCATTCCGTACAACCATAGGCCATCCGAAAACTTTCCAATGCAGTACTACTTTGGGCCCAACGACTATAATATTCTAAAAGATCATGGCGACGATTTTGAAAAGGTTATTCCGCTTGGCTGGGGCATTTTTGGATGGGTAAACAAGGGCCTGATCATCCCGATCTTTAACTTTCTTGGAAAATATATTGAGAGCTATGGGATAATTATTCTGATCATGACCATCTTTATTAAGATTCTCCTGTTTCCCCTGATGTATAAGTCTTACCAATCCACCGCAAAAATGCGTGTTCTCAAGCCTGAAATAGATGAAATAAGCGAAAAGTATCCTAAGAAAGAGGACAACATGAAAAAGCAGCAAGCGGTTATGGCTATGTACAAGAAAACAGGAGTTAATCCGCTGGGTGGATGCTTGCCAATGGTAGTTCAGATGCCAATCCTAATTGCCATGTACCGCTTCTTTCCAGCATCTATAGAGCTGAGGCAACAAGCTTTTCTATGGGCTGATGACCTTTCGGCATACGATTCTATATATGATTTTCCCGGCGGCTTTTCTATTCCTTTTTACGGCGACCACATTTCACTATTTACCTTATTGATGACAGGCGCAACTTTGCTCTCTGTTAAGATGAACACTGAAATGGCAGGCGGATCGCAGATGCAGATGCCCCAGATGAAGATGATGATGTACATCATGCCATTTATGTTTCTTGGCTTCTTTAACGATTTTGCTGCTGCTCTGAGCTACTATTATTTCATCGCTACTATGATCACTTTCGGACAACAGTGGGCCATGCGAAAATTTATAGATGAAGATGCTATTCGTGCGAAAATAAAGGAGCACCAGAAAAAGCCAGCTCCCAAAAAATCCAGCTTCCAGAAGCGATTGGAGAAGATGGCTAAACAAAAAGGCTATAAAGGATAAATCAGGATCGTCTTAAATAAGTTTGTCCGAAATCACCCAATTTCATTACCAGGATTTCATTTATAAATGTTTATACTGCCTCTGGCTGCTTGCTGGCTTGCTAGAACCAGTAGCCAGAAGCCAGCAGCCAGCAGCCAACAGCCAACAGCCAGCAGCCAGTTTATCCGCCGAAGCGATAGCGTAGGAGGGCAGCTAGCAGCCAGCAGCCAAATGACTTTTTATTTTTTCTGCAAATCTCATCCTTTCATTTGCGAAATGTGCAATACTTACCACCTCCAGTCATTGTTCCCTATTCTTATTAATATATCTTGCAAAAAAGCTGTGAGATCAATTGAGAACCCGTTTTTAGGTACATCGGTGTCCAATTAGCTTTGTGTCATCAAATTGTTGTTAAAACAAAGAAATGATGAACCAACTAATTGCTTTGATAATACATAGAGATTTTAGCAAGATATTACTGGGCTTATGGCTTATCATAAACCTGAATCCAGACACTGTTGCCCAAACATCCGCAGATTCAACAGCACCAATAGAAGTTGATATATTGAAAGTAGGCTACGCTCAATCACTCAGCGCTGATTCGGGAAAGGCTCAGTACGATGCATATGTAAATCTGTTAGTACCAATACCTGTCAATGATAAACTCGTCCTGATTACAGGCATTAATTACAACAACCTCACGACCAAGGCATTTGGTTCTACAGCACAATTCTATAAGCTCACCATCCCATTTGGATTCAAGGCAACGCTGAATGAAAAGAACACCATAACGGTTGTTACCTTGAGCAGGGTGACCAAGATGATCCAACCAAGCGTTGGGGCTAAATTCCAACCAGGAGGTATTTTTATATATACACGAAAGGTGAATGAAAAATTCAAGTACAATATTGGGCTTTATTATAATAATGAAGAATCAGGAGCTTTCTTTATTCCTGTGATAGGAACCAAATGGAATCCATCAGATAAATGGGAGATCAAGGGCAACTTGCCTATCAACCTGAAGATATCCTACACCCCGGTGAAGCCACTTAAGATCGGCATATCATATGTAGGTAAGTATGAATCGTATGATCTTGGAAAGACTTATTTGGTGATCAACAGGAATGAGTTCGCATTTTTCGTGAAAACCGCCACCATAAAAAATCTGATTATTCAGGCTGGCGTAGCTTACAATCTTAGCAATACGAGCAAAGTGTATTCTAGCTCAGATCGGGTTAATGCCAGTGTTGCAGGAATTCATTTAAACGACTCGAGGAATGTACTTTCAAACACACAATTGAACAATACTTTATTTTTTGATATGAAGCTTATATATCGAATTTTTAAATAATGCAAGGGAACCTCTAATAATTCATTCGCATCTTATCCATTATCTTTGTTTTTTGAAAGAAATGAATTATTAGAGGTTCCCTTACAACCAGAAATCATGAAAGACATTCAAACAATACAGCTGGCCTTAAGTATAGCTGTAGCAATCATAATGCTGGGGATGGGTCTGTCACTGACAATCAAGGATTTTTTAAGAATCAAAAAACAACCCAAAGCCGTGTTAGTTGGATTGGTCAATCAGCTAATTCTATTGCCATTAATTGGATATACTTTGGCAATCCTGTTGGGCTTGAAAACTGAGGTAGCGGTTGGATTAATGCTCATTGCGGCTTGTCCCGGCGGGCCCGTTTCAAATTTGTATTGCAACCTTGCACGTGGTGACCTTGCTCTATCTATCACACTTACTGCCATAACAAGCATGATCACAGTTTTTACAATACCTGTAGTGGTTAACCAGGCGCTCGTTTTGTTTATGGATACGCAGGAGGTTGTCCAAATTGATTTTTGGCAAACCGTATTTAAAATCCTGATGGTTACGGTGGTTCCGATATCAATTGGGATGACATTGTATAATTATTTTCCTGCCTTTGCCACAAAAATGGAAAACCCTGTGAAAATTGTTTCCTCCATCTTACTTGGAACGATAATTACCGGTGCCTTTGTAGCGAATAAGGATGAGCTGTTGGATGCATTGCCCTATGTAGGTTCGGCAACATTGGCGCTGAATGTGATCACAATGGCGTTTGGATTCTTCAGCGGAAGGTTATTCAAACTCAATTACAAAGAGCGGGTTTCTATCTCCGTAGAATGCGGCATACAAAACGGTGCTCTAGCGCTATTTATAGGTTCGTTGGGTGTAATGGCCAATTATCCTGGTGTGTTGCTGGCGCCAGCTGTCTATGGTATACTTATGTTCTTTACCGGAGCGATTTTTGCGGTAATTGTAAACTATTTCAGGCCTAAAGATATTGATACCCAGGGAACAGATTAATCTGTTTCAAAGAATTGAATGGCGTGATAATTGATTGTATATTGGTCCAATCAATATTATCAGTTATGAAAGCAACAAATCTGTTACTGACTTTCGCCTTGGTTTTCTTCTCTTTTGGATGCAGTAGTTCAAAAAAGCAAGAGGCTACAGTGGAAGAGAAAAAGGTACCAATAGACGCTGAGAAGGCTCAGGCTCAAGCAATAGCTGCAGCTATAAAATTGAATTCTAAAGATTTGAAATTGGATTTGACGGAGCTAAAGAAACGGTTTGAAGCTGCTGATTCTGTCTATGCTTCCATAAAGAGAACTCCTTGCTATGGGAGATGTCCTATCTACGAGGTTACTATTTATAAAAGCGGTTTCGTAGCCTACAATGGAATTAGGTTCGTCGAGAGACTTGGCCAGCATAGATCAAGGATTACACAAGATCAGTTAAAACAAATTGCAGCCAAGGCTGAGGAAATAGGCTATTTTGAATTAAACAACAATTACGACAGTCCCGTGACGGACTTTCCCACAACGATCACGGTTTTAAATGTAGCTGGAAAGTCTAGAAAAGAGATCAAAAACAGGGTGGGGGCGCCAGACAGCCTAAAGGAGTACGAGAAGTTTCTCGATGAGTTGTTAAATGGGCTCACGTGGGAAAAGGTCGCTGATAGCAATCAGTAGGTTCGCTGTGTACAACTTTGCACACTGAGTGGCGGCCTCTGAGCGGAGCCGAAGAGAGCCGAAATGACCAGGGATAGCTAATTAATCTTCAAACAAAGTAACCTCAACACGCCTGTTTCGAGATCTTCCGTCCTCTGTTGCGTTAGAAGCCAGGGGCCTGTCAGATCCATAACCTTCAATCACAAGTTTATCAGAGCTGATACCTTTTTTCTCAATATAATCACCTATGAAATTGGCCCTTTTAAGTGAGAGCTCGAGGTTATACTTTTCCTTACCCATATCATCCGTGTGGCCAACAACCTTGATCTTAAAACCAGGCGCTGTTTCCAATTGCTTGATCACAGCATCCAGTTGCTTCTTGGATACGTCACTGATCTCCAACAGTGAACTAGCCAGCTTGAACAGGATATTCTTAACCTGAAATAGCTCAGGCTTTGCAAAGATCAGCTTCTCTTTCCTATCTACAACCATGTTCTTCACAAACGAAATGGTTGAATTTTCATCGGCAGGTAAATTAAAATTCTCTGTCTTGTTTATAAATTTATCATTCGTAAATCCAACTTCGTACTCCATATTTCCCGGGATAATGATAAAGTACTCACCGTTTTCGTCGGTAGACGTCGATCCGACAATATCATTCGTTTTTGGATTGATAACATAGATTTTCCCCTTAACTCCGGTCAATATCTGTGAATCAGTTATTCTGCCCTTTAAAATTGATAGTGGATGAGATTCTTTTTCTTTGATATTGATAGGCTTACCCTCAACTACATTGTATCTTTCAAAGCTTATCTCATAAATATCTTTCTCTCCGAATCCATCGGCCTTCAGGCTGGCGTAGTATCCTGTTTTGTTATCAGTTGTCATTACAAAATGTGCGTCGTCTCCCGTGGTATTGATAGGGTAGCCGAGATTCTCAGGTTTCGACCATTTTCCATCCTCGAACTTGCTTCTGAATATATCATATCCACCGATACAATCATGTCCTTTGGAGCTAAAGAACATGGTTTTTCCATCAGGGTGAATAAATACACCTATTTCATCCTTATCCGTGTTAATAACGGGACCCAGATTTTCAGGCACTCCCCATTCTGTTCTCGATATCTTTTTGCTGCGGTAAATATCGCCATGTCCATATCCTTTCTTCCTTTCACTAACAAAGTATAACATGTTGCCATCCGCAGTCAAACAGGCAGAACTCTCAAAATAAGAGGTGTTAATGATCTTCTTGGGAAGCGGTTTAGGCTTAGTCCATTTTCCTGTAGATCCTTTTCTGGAAACATAGATATCACCACTTCTCGTTTTGTTGGGAACATTTTTGTAAACAAATATCTGCTGCCCATCTGGAGAAATGCTCATGCTGGCATCGTGAAATACAGTGTTAACGCGTCCTTTGATGCTCTTCGCCGGTGCCCATCCGCCAGTTGCCTCGTCGTATTCGGATATGTAGATGTCTTCATAGTATCCGTGATCATAGTTGTCGCGTCCCTTCCCTTTTGTATCTGACCTCCTGGAAGTAAAAATAAAACTCTTTCCGTCAAGTGAAATAGATGGTGAATAATCGGGGTACTCAGAGTTTATGTTGCTTCCCAGGTTTTTTAGTGTTACATCCACAGGATTTGCCATCAACTGTTTTGCGTACTCACATTGTTTCAAGAACTTCACCACATCGTCCTTCCTCAGCTTATTGGCTGATAATTTTGTTTTGTACTTATTGTATTCTTCTACCGCCCGGGTTAGATTACCTTTCAAATGATAACCCTGGCCAAGAGCGAGGTGAATTCCAGGCAGAAAGTTATCCAGCTTATAGCTCTTTTCGAAGTAATCCAAGGCCTTGAGTATATCTCCAAGTGCTAAATGACATTGACCTATGCGGAAATTCAATTCAGCATTTTCTGGCTGGGTTATATATACGTCTCTGTAAAGGCGCAATGCCGCTTTATAATCTTCATTCGAGTATTTCATTCGCGCCTTCAAGAGTTTCATCTTGTCATTGATGCCACCTTGAGTGTCGTTTACGTCGCCAATGGTCATTGCCGAGATACATGTTGCCAATAAGAGTAAAGCAAACTTTTTCATGAACCTTAATTTAACGTTTAATAAAGAGGATGTTTTTACGAGGTGACAAAGATACATTTATTCAAATATAATACGGATTCTTAAATTTAATACATTCTCATCTGTAATAGAAGCTATCACAGAACAATTAAGGATCAAGATATGACAAAAATAAATCCATTGCTCTTTTCTTATCTGTATCTAAATTATAACTAATGTTCTTCTCCACATAATATTTTGCCTCTGTGTAGTTTTCTGCATTGGCTATTGCATCTAACTTGTGCTCAACACCCCATGATATTGCTTTTTCAAAATTCTTTACAAACAATGCCGGCAATTCTCTGTTGGATACCCAACAGGCAAATACAAAAGGCATCTTGGTGAACTGCTCCCATTCAAATGCCAGGTCATAAACAAAGGCGTATTGTGATTTAATTTTCATGGCTCTGTCGCCTATCAATACCCCGGCAGTGGCCCCCCTAATTAAATGTTGAAAGTCTTCGCTTGAATTTTTCCATAAAGGATTGATATTCCAATACTTATGGCAAAGAATTTTGACTAAAGATATAGAAGTGATAGAATGAAAATCTAGTATTATATTCTCAATTTTATCAAGGGGTTCTTCACTTAATAATAGCACGGATCCCACAGCGCCTTTTGCACCTATGCAGTAGTCAGTAAGAATCTCGTGATAATCCAATTTGGGAAGGATGGCGATGGGTATCAGGCCGATATCCACTTCGTAATTGATGAGTTTTGTGGCGCAAATGGATGGAATATCCAACTGTAGATCGAAATCCTTAAGAAAACCAGAGTGCTGTATCCCATGCACAAAGGGTTTGGTATTCAGGTAATTTACGGCTGAAATCTTAATCATTGATCTACTGTCTGTTCAGGTTGTTTCTTTTATCAGTTTCATGAGCTGCAATTGCCGCTGCAACAACACCATAAGATGGTGCAACCAGCAATCCTACTATTGGAACAATCAGCATCAGGTAAAACATGCCGCCATTGGCAATGGCGAGCCCCTTGTGCTTATATATGTAGCTGGAACTTTCCTTCACTGACATCCCTTTCCGTTCGTTGGTGTAATCTATCATGGAAAAGCCATAGAAAAAGAAC
Organism: Bacteroidota bacterium; assembly: GCA_022572355.1. GTDB lineage: Bacteria > Bacteroidota > Bacteroidia > NORP154 > NORP154 > NORP154. Next base: position 12,501 of record JACZWC010000016.1, read on the forward strand.
TCGACCGTAAACATGAGCACCGGGCTAATCCACCCAATAACCGGTATGGCTGTAAACAGGAACAGCGCGAATAGGATGGCCATCTCTACGAATAAGTTACGTACGGCTATAACGATTCCTCTTAGTACATCGCTTATAAATTGCTTTAGAACAAAAACTGACTTCTCACCTGTGAGTATTTCATTCGCTTTGTCAGCCAAAACCGCCATAACAGGTGACATAATGATCAGGACAATGTATTTGTAGATATACAAATAAAATACAATGAATATCAATCTGAAGAGAATCATGAAAAACAACTGAATAATTGAGTTTAACATGCCCAGATCTGGGTCGTCACTGTTTCCCCAGCCAATCAGTTCGAGCATTGCATTTGTAATGCGATCTGCATATTCCCAGCCTATGATGATTGTAACAGAAAATATTATAAGATTGATTATGCCGGGGATAAGTACAAACCCCAAAAGTTTATTGTCTCTGATCAGCACATGAGCATCCATGTAGGTTTTGGCACCGGTAATTAAATCTTTGAACATGGCGTGTAGGCAATTCCCTTTTGATCAGGTGGGTAAAACTAAGGAAATTTGATAATGCATATCTGCCATCTTTCAAAATGGTGCTAACTTTATCGCGATAGGAATATGGAATACCAAACACCATAGTTTTGCATAGAGACATATTGAAATTGATTCTGAAATCCCTTATAATTGAAGCCTTCATCATCTTCACTTATATATTTTTGATCAATAATTATATTGGGAATGTCGACAATACCATTAATGCCGATGGTATTGGGTACTATGATTATTTACCATCAATATTCATTCATAATGATCTTATAAGAAAGGATATTCCAATTCAAGAAGATTCTAGCGCGTATAATCGCATCAATGCACTTGGCGTATACGTCGACTATGAAGGCTATAAAGTAAATAAGTATCCATCCGGAACGGCACTTTTGCAGCTTCCCTTTTTCATCTTTACATACCTGACAACTGACCTGAAAGATGCGGATAAGGATGGATATCAACGGCCTTTTCAAAAAACGGTTTTTCACGCAGCTCTATTCTATCTGTTTCTGAGTATAATCTTTTTAAGGAAGACGCTGGAGCAATTCGAAATAAAAAAGTACTCCATAGTTTTTGCTCAGGTTTTATTGGTGTTGGCTACTTCAGTTACCAGTTACGCAAATTTTGATGCGGGATTCAGCCATGTATATTCCCTTTTCGCTATTACGGCCTTTCTCTACTTTGTCAAATCGTATTTTAATCACAGAGATCACAATCAATTTTTATTGGCTTGTCTTTTTTTGGGATTGATACTTCTTCTCAGGCAGATAAATGTTCTGATCATTTTATTTATTCCCTTCCTCGCAGGTTCAGTAAGTAATCTCAAGGAGGGAATTATCCGTCTTTTCAAGTATCCCGAAAAATTGATAATCGGAATATTCATAGTGTTTGGAATGTTCTTCATACAGGCCCTGCTGTGGTACTTACAAGCAGGTAGTTTCATTATTTATTCCTATCCGGGTGAGAGCTTTGATTTCACGAACCCCGAATTCTTCAATATTCTGTTTAGTTACCGAAAAGGGCTTTTTGTCTATACTCCAATTTTGTTCATGGGTTTTATAGCAGTGTTATGGCTGGGTTACAAGGGTAAATATTATTTAACCTTTACCTGGCTTTCATTTTTTGTGCTTCTCACTTACATTCTTTCTTCGTGGTGGGCCTGGTTCTACGGTAATAGCTATGGATTGAGAGCGTACATAGATTACTATGCGATATTCTTTATCCCTCTGGCTCTCATGCTCGATCGAATTGTCCTGCCAATTAGATGGGCGGTTATATCATTATCTTTTTTGACAATTCCCCTGAATATTATTCAAACCTATCAGCACAATGTGTATATTTTACATTGGTTTGAAATGGACAGTTATAAATACTGGACCGTGTTTCTAAAGACAGAGGACAGATTTAAGGGACTGGTTTGGAAAAGAAAATACGATTACGCGCAATATGAAACGATAAAAGAATTCTCAATTGGGGATATCAGCACTGCAAAGGGTGAAGCGAATCAGATTTTCAAAATAAATAGCTCTGAAATTCCAGGCTTTGAAAATGTGTGCATGATTCAGGTTTTGATTGACAATGATTTTCAGGAAACGAACGATTCAAAAATTGTTATGAGTATTGATAGATCAGAAACCTATTACAATTACTATTGGCACAACATATATTTGATTCATTACCTGGAAACAACATTTGGTGAAAGCCAGACAGGATTGTTCAACTATGAGATAACTCCAAATTCAGATGGGAAGGCGAAGACGATCAGCTTAAAGATGAGTATAGGTAATCGGGATAACTCTCTCAAAAACGTTAGAATTAAGTTTTTAACGAGTAAGTAGCCGATCATGCTTGAAAGGTTCAAAAATACGAAGTCACTGTTCGCGCTCTCCTTCATTTCAGTGATTTGTGTTATCGTGAACACGGTCACTTTTCCGCAAAATATTCTCGCTTGGGACGTTTTCGGCTATTATCTCTATTTACCTCTGGCTGTCATTTATAACGATTTGGGAATGAGCGATTTTTCTATTGTTGAGCAAATAATAGAACGGTATAAAAATACACCTACCTTTTATCAGGGTATGCAAATGCCATCAGGTGATTGGGTAATTAAGTACAGCATGGGATTGGCGTTTCTTTACTTACCATTTTTTGCAATTGGGCACATTGTTGCCTTGTTATCTTCGTTTCCAACCGACGGTTTCTCTTTGCCCTATCAGTACTCGATATGGTTTGGAGGCATCCTATACACGCTTGCCGGGTTGGTCTTGGTTCGTCGATTGGCGCTTAAATTTTTTAGTGATTTCGTGAGCGCGCTCATTCTCATTATTCTATATCTGGGAACAAATTATCTAATGAATACTTCTTTCTATGGACAGAATGCTATGTCACACAATTATCTGTTCACCTTATACCTCTTGCTTATATTGATTACCATCAGATGGCATAAGTCGCCGGACATGAAATACATGATTCTATTAGGCATAATTGCAGGCATCATAATATTGAGCCGGCCATCGGAAATAGTGTGTTTGACGATTCCGTTGTTCTGGGGTGTGTACAATTTGGATTCCTTAACCCAAAAGATCAGGTTGCTGGTTAAAAATTATCGGCAGGTACTGATTTTCGCCTGCTTGTTGTTATTCATTGGCAGCTTTCAATTTGCGTATTGGAAAGCGTTTACCGGTAAGTTTCTATTCTACACTTATGGAATTAATCCTGGCGAGGGATTTGAGTTTTTGAGACCTTATATTGTGGAAGTGTTATTTAGTTTTCGAAAAGGGTGGTTACTATATACACCTGTCATGGTTTTTGCTCTTGTCGGTATTGCATTATTATATAAACAAAACAAATCCCTTTTTACGCCGGTTTTAATTTATTTTTCCTTGAACTTGTACTTAGTATCCTGCTGGTCCACCTGGTGGTACGCCGAGAGCTTTGGACAACGTGCCTTGGTGCCTTCTTATGCTCTGCTCATTCTTCCTTTGGGCTACACAGTTCAATGGATTAATTCAAGTTCTACAAAATTCCGAAGGGCGATGTTTGTTTTGATCGGAATTCTCTCATGCTTGAACTTATTTCAAACATGGCAATATCATACCGGATTAATCCACGGATCTCGAATGAGCATGGATTACTATATATCTGTGTTTGGCAGAACAGGGATTGCTGAGGAAGACAAGAAGCTATTATTAATTGATCGTTCATTTGATGGTAAAGAGCAATTTGTAAATGAAAATGAGTACAATAAAAAGGTACTGGAAGTAATAGATTTTGAATCGTTGGAAGGAGATGGCATTAATTCAAAATACGCATATTCAGGTAAAACTTCTTTTCAATTGGATGAAAATGAAATATATTCTCCAGCAAGCAGTACGCCATATTCTGAACTGACTGACCATTATTATGCCTGGATACGTGGCAGCGTAATGGTTTTCCCTATTGTAGATCCAAAATCCAACCCTACAAGTTTTGTCATTTGCTTTGAGCACAATGGTTATTCCTATAAGTACAAAGCCTTGGATTTTGAAGGCCTTAACCTAAAATTAAACGAGTGGAATGTAGTTACTCTTGATTATTTAACCCCAGAGGTAAGGAATGTGAAGGACCTGCTGAAAGTGTATGTGTGGCACAGGGGGAAAGACAAAATATTTGTCGATGATATAAAGGTAGAAGTTTTTGAACCTAAACAATCAATGGCTCAACAAGTTGTCCCTTCATTATCCCGGTAAGATTATTTCAGAAGCTTACTATCTTTGTGTTGAACAAAAACTTATATCATGAAGAAGCTTTTATCACTTACAGTCACTTTATTTGCCATAATCATCTTCAACAACTATACCGCAAGTGCCCAAATTACTATTACCCAAGCGGATTTTGCGGTTATCGGTGACACGGTTCTCAATGCCAATGATACGATGCCTGTTGCCTCGATTATGGTTGGTGGAGCAGGTTCTCAAACATGGGACTTTAGCGCCTTGCAAGTTCACGCGATAGATACCACCTATTTTGTAGATCCGGCCTCTACAGGTTTTGCATCTGATTTTCCAACGGCGACAATTGCTACAGATCAAGGTGGTTTTTTTGGATTTTTAAACGTTAGCTCGACGGAAGTGATCTTTGAAGGTTTTGCTGTTGTTACCCCCCCGTTAGCGGCAAAATTTAATCCAACGCAGAAAATGATGGAATTTCCCAATACAGATGGAGCTTATTTCCAGGATACGTCGGCTTATAGATTGACTTTCTCAGGTGCCCAGTTCGGAATAGATTCAATCGCTTTGTCACATGGAAGCCAGGTCACTTATTCCGTTGATGGCTATGGAATGGTGACTACGCCGGCCGGAACTTATGATGCAATTAGGGGCCTTACAATGGATATAACAGTCGACAGTATATTCGCAAAAGATCCGATTCTTACCGGCGGTGTTTGGGTTTTGGTTGATCCTGGAATTTTGGGTGCCCCGAACCCCGAATTTGACACAATCTATACATACCGTTGGCTGGCCAATGGGATGGGGAGCCCTGTTGCAGAGGTGGTAACTGATATTCCCGGTGGAAATGCAATAACTGCCAGCTATATGATTGGTAATTCGTTTGCTGCATTGTTTACGTCTGATGTGAGCACCAAGTGTAAGGGTGATTGCGATGCACAGGCTACCGCAACCTTGGTAAATGGTGTTGGCCCATTTACGTACTCCTGGAATACATCTCCACTACAAACGACCAGTATGGCCACGGGCCTCTGTGGGGGTATTGTTACTGTAACAATTATGGATTCCAATAATGATACAGCGTATGCCAGTTTGAATATTTCCGAACCGCTTATTGCAATGTCCCTGACTGCAACATCAGTTAATCCATCTTGTGATACATGTTTAGATGCAACTGCCACCGTACTTGTTTTTGGTGGTGATCCTGCATTCACATACTTGTGGGATGATCCGGCTTCCCAAACTACGCAAACAGCTACTGGATTAAATCCGGGGAATTACATGGTAACAGTGACGGATGGAAATGGATGTGTGAAATCGATTGCTGATACGGTGAACGTGGGCATTGGGGAAGTTTTAGTAAAACCTCTAAACCTAAAGATATATCCCAATCCAACCAGTGGTTCTATCGCAATCAGCATGGATGCGGATATTGATTTTGTTCAGGTATATGATGCAAAAGGACAATTGCTCATGGTTGAAGAAGTGAATGGCCCAAGACATACGATTGATATTTCTGATTATCGTGATGGATTGTATTTTCTTAGGCTGATGAATAGGGATATTGTGATAACTAAAAAGGTATTTCTGGTCAGGTAAGAGTTTTTCCGGGCACTTCTCGAAGAATAATTCGATGAACATGAAAGTTCGGTGCATCCTTCTGGTCGTTTTCTTTTTCATCTTGTTTGGAGCGGGAAATACATTCGCTCAAAAAGCACAGATCACCCAAACCATTCGTGGAACTGTTATCGACGCGCAGTCATTATCGCCATTGCCCGGAGCCAATATTGTATTGCTGGGAACGAGTCCTCCGGTAGGATCTTCAAGTGACGAAAATGGAGAATTCAGAATTGAGAACGTACCCATTGGAAGAAGAGGCGTTCAGGTTACGTTTTTGGGATACAATGCGCTTTCTATTCCCAATATCCTGGTAACTTCCGCCAAGGAGGTTGTTCTGACCATCTCCCTGGAAGAGAAGGTCTTCATGCGGGAGGAGATCGTAATAGTGGCGAAGATCGATAAGTCCAAGCCGCTGAACCAGATGGCTACTGTAAGCGCCCGTACTTTCTCAGTGGAAGAGACCTCGAGGTATGCAGGCAGCTTTCGAGATCCTGCACGGCTGGCCTCCAATTTTGCCGGCGTTTCCGGATCGAGTGATCAGCGAAATGATATTATCATAAGAGGGAACTCACCTATAGGAGTGCTGTGGCGATTTGATGATCTGGATATTCCCAATCCCAATCATTTTACGGTGCAGGGTACTAACGGTGGGCCAATCAGCATACTAAATAACAACCTGCTCACCAACTCCGGATTTTATACCGGGGCATTTCCAGCAGAGTATGGAAACGCAATTGCCGGAGTGTTTGACCTGAAAATGCGCAATGGTAACAATGAGAAGCGCGAGTTCATCGGGCAATTTGGAATGAACGGAGCAGAACTTTCCGCAGAGGGCCCTTTTAGTAAAAAGAGCAAAGCATCCTACTTGCTGAGCTACCGATATTCTACCTGGACAATACTGGATAAAATGGGTGTCAATTTTGGTGCATCGGGGATTCCGAAATACCAGGACCTGTCCTTCAAGGTAAATATACCGACCAAAAAAGCAGGGATCTTCAAATTATTCGGCATAGGTGGCATCAGCGACATCTCTTTATTGGCGGGCTTAAAGGATTCTACGGACAATTCATTTGGGCTAAGTGATAATGAAGACATAGTATATGGATCTGACATGGGTGTTGCGGGCATCTCACATACCTACTTTTACAATAATGATATGTACCAAAAGATCATTCTGGCGATCTCAGGTTCTCAACGGAGGGTAAAAGTTGATACGTTGGCATACATAGGAGCAGAACCAGTAAACATTTACAACGATCATTCTATCCAGGGTAGAACAACCCTTTCATGGACGCTCAACAAAAAGTTCAATGCCAGACACACGGTTAAAACCGGATTTTATCTCCATCAATTGAACCATGATTTCGATGAAACCTGGTTCAGCGATAAAATATACAAGTGGGTTACTATCAGGGATCATAAGGGATCAACTGGTTTGGGGCAGGCATTTGTGCAATGGCGTTTTAAGCTGAGAGAGAATGTTACATTGAATTCTGGATTTCATTTTCAGTATTTCACCTTGAACAGTTCATACGCGGCGGAACCCAGGGTTGGGTTGAAGTGGGAGATGAGCGAGAAGCAATCCATATCGTTCGGTTACGGATATCACAGTCAACTACAATTGATGGAAGTCTATTACTATGAATCTCGTGACAGCCTCGGGAATACGAATCGGTCAAATGAGCACCTGGGATTTACCAAAAGTCATCACCTTATGTTGGGATTTGATAGAACCCTAAAACCCAATCTTCGCTTCAAAGGAGAGCTGTATTACCAGTATCTGCACAATGTTCCTGTGTTTGAGTACAGTCAAAACTCATTTTCTACTGTAAATCTTGGATCCCAGTACGGTGGTTTACCGAGAATGGATTCATTGGCGAATAAGGGAACGGCATACAATTATGGCGCTGAGTTGACACTGGAGAAATTTTTCGCCAAATCGTACTACTTTTTGCTGACTGTTTCTCTCTATGAATCTAAGTACAGGGGAAGTGATGATGTCGAGCGAAACACCATTTATAACAGCAATTATATCTTCAATCTACTCGGTGGTAAGGAATTTTCAATCGGAAAGCACAATAGCCTGTCCCTTGATGCCAAATTTGTCTATGCAGGCGGAAAGAGATATACACCTATTGATTTGGCAGGCTCTCTTGCTGAAGGAGAAGAGGTATTGGTCGATGCTGATGCATTTAGCCTGCAATTTGACCCTTATAGCAGGATAGATGCCAGGTTGAGCTTCAAACACAATGCAAAAAAGGTCACCCATGAGATTGCCTTTGACATACAGAATATTGCCAATCGGAAGAATATCCTGCTCTATCAGTACAACAACCGTACACGCCAGATTGATACAGAGTATCAGCTGGGTATTTTCCCTGTTGCATTGTACCGGATAGAGTTCTAGATTTGCATTAGCAGGAAACTTTCCACAAAGCTCTTGAATGCCAGTTAATTGCCGAAGTGACAAGTGTCATGATCTTGCCCTGTCATTTTCATCCGTCATTACTTTTGAACATTGTAGGGTGTAGTGGCTTTTTATTTTTTAAATACGCCTTCAACTGCTCGAAACTCATGTTTTGGATGTCCCCGCTAACCGCATCCCTGATCTCACGCAGTTGCTGGACCAGGGTCTTTTGTTTCTGTTCCTTAGTCTTCATATTCTAAGATTTTTCTGTATCTATCTATTTCTCTGGTGTAGTTTAGATGGATTCATTCTTACCGGAAAGACATCAGTGATATAACTGTCATTCCCCTCATTGTAATATATGATCTTATGATCGTACTCAAGCAGATAGCGATGGCCTTTATTAAGCCCTTTTTAGGTCCTTTACAGATTTGACGCGGCCTGCCACGATGTCCTCCTCTGCCTTCTCAGCCCTGGCAAGAAGTTCTTCTTTTGTGAGTAAACTGCCCTGCGGAGCATATGCGGCCAATTCGTTTTGTTCATCAGCTTTAATCATTGCGTGGATGATTGTCAACAGGCGACTATCCCCCTTATCCACATAATTCCTGATGTCTTCTTTTATTTCGGCGATGCTCATTATTTGTTGAGTTTATACAAAGTTAACGGTTTTTGGGTGCATTTGGTTTCATTTACTCAGCGTAGACGAGTATCTCCTCGTTATAATGAATAAATACAGGAGTTTGGTGTAGGATTGAATACCGGGCTCATTTATAACAACTTACCATGTTGAAACCCTATCGGGGCTTTATTCGTATCTTTGCAGCCTCAAAACAGAGGTTAACCAGATGGAATTAACACCGTTAAATGCAATTTCTCCGATAGATGGGAGATACCGAAAGATTACGGAGCAACTTTCCGCTTACTTTTCGGAATCTGCCCTGATGAAATACAGGGTGATGGTAGAAGTGGAATACTTTATTGCACTCTGTGAATTGCCCTTACCTCAGCTTCAGAGTGTAGATAAATCCAGTTTCTCAGCAATGAGAAATGTGCATATAAACTTTACCGAAGAAGATGCACAGGCTATCAAGGATATTGAGAAGAAAACCAACCACGATATTAAGGCGGTGGAATACTTCGTTAGGGAGCAATTTACCAAACTAGGATTAGACAAATCTGTGAGCTTCATTCACTTCGGATTGACCTCCCAGGATGTTAACAATACCGCCATTCCTAAGTTATTAATGGATTCTTTAAATGATATTTACTATCCAGTTGTAAATGAGTTAGTTAAAGTGTTAGAAGGCTTTTCAAATCAGTGGAAAAATGTGGCGATGTTGGCACGCACTCACGGACAGCCTGCATCGCCCACCAGAATGGGTAAAGAGATCATGGTTTTTGTGGAGAGATTGAAGGTTCAATTGGATCAGTTAAGTAGAGCTCCGCACTCCGCCAAATTTGGTGGAGCAACAGGTAATTTCAATGCACACCACGTAGCCTATCCAGAAATTGATTGGGTCGCCTTTGCCAATAAGTTCGTGAATGAGACCCTTGGCCTTCAGCGCAGTCAAACCACCACGCAAATCGAGCATTATGATAACCTGGCGGCAATCTGTGATAACCTGAAGCGCATCAACAATATTATTATCGATCTGGACAGAGATATGTGGACCTATATTTCCATGGATTACTTCGGGCAAAAGATCGTGGAGGGCGAAACCGGATCTTCGGCTATGCCTCATAAGGTAAACCCTATTGACTTTGAGAATTCAGAAGGCAATGCCGGTATGGCAAATGCAACCTTCGAGCACTTCTCATCCAAGTTGCCTATCTCCAGATTACAACGTGATCTCACCGACTCTACTGTACTCAGAAACCTGGGTGTTCCAATGGGACACACTTTGATCGCTTTTAAATCGTTATTAAAGGGCCTGAGTAAGCTAATCTTAAATGAAGAGGTGATTACGAATGATTTAAACAACCATCCTGCGGTGGTAGCTGAGGCAATTCAGACCATTTTGAGAAGAGAAGGCGTATCCGATGCATATGAGAAGCTAAAAGATCTGACCAGATCGGGTCAAGGCTTGAATGGAAATATTTATACTGAGTTCATTACGCAGCTGGATATCTCGGAAGAAGTGAAAGATGAATTAAGAGCGATCTCCCCCAGTAACTATACCGGAATCTGATTAAACATTCCCTAAAACAGCTTTAATGAAGGATATTGTTAGAATACTTGGGTATGTCCGGGCGTACATGAGTTCTGCTGTACTCAACATTGTATTCAATTTACTCTCCATCATATTCAATGTCTTCTCGCTGGGGATGATCTTTCCATTCCTCGGATTGCTATTTGGCCAGCAGGAATTGGTAACCGTAAAACCTCCTCTCGAGTTAAACGTCGATTCACTGCTTGGAAATTTCTTCTATCAGCTCAGTTCCGTAATTGCTCCAACTGGTGAAATAACTCCGGAAGGACAAGTGAGCGGCCTCGTGTTCATCTGCGTGCTGGTAATAGTTCTGTTCTTCCTGAAAAACTTGTTTCGTTACCTGGCCTTGTATTTTATGTCGCCAATTAGATATGGTGTTGTACGAGATATACGTGAGGAGTTGTACGCCAAATTGCTCTCTCTGCCCTTGTCCTATTTCTCTGAGAGACGAAAAGGCGATATCATTTCAAGAATGACAACTGATATTTTGGAGATAGAAGTTTCCATTATGAATTCCCTTGAGGTGGTATTCAAGGAGCCGCTCACGATCGCAGCATATCTCGGTGCAATGGTATTCATGAGTCCGGAGCTCACCCTGTTTGTATTTATCCTGTTGCCCATAAGTGGCTACCTGATAGGTATAATCGGAAAGAGTCTCAAGAAAACATCCGCCAAAGGACAGGAAAGAATAGGCCGGATAATTTCCGTAATTGAGGAAACACTGACAGGAATTAGGATTATCAAAGCATTTACAGCAGAAAAGAAAACCAAAAGCAAATTTGACGAGGAGAACAACAGCGCAATGAAATTGTTTATCAGGATGTTGCGAAAACGGGACTTGTCTTCCCCAATGAGTGAATTTTTGGGTATAATGGTGATGGTGGTTATTATTTGGTTCGGAGGCCAATTGGTACTCGATGTAGAGAATCCTATGGACGCAAAGCTCTTTATTACTTACCTGTTTTTCTTTTCTCAAATAATATCACCATCAAAATCATTTGCAACTGCTTATTACAATGTGCAAAAGGGAGCTGCTTCTTTGGACCGGGTGCAAGTAATAATGGCGGCCGAGGAAAAGATAGTAGAGAAGCCTGATGCGGTGACGATCACATCGTTTGAGAAAGAGATAGAGTTTAGAAATGTATCCTTTGCCTATGATGAAACACCTACATTAAAAAATATCAACCTCATCATCCCGAAAGGCAAGACCATCGCATTGATCGGACAATCAGGCGGAGGCAAGACTACGCTTGCCAATATGCTGCCCAGATTTTATGATCTCGATGAAGGTGATTTATTGATAGATGGCGTTTCTATAAAAGACCTGAAGCTTAAAGATTTGAGAAAGCTCATGGGTATCGTTACACAGGACTCAATTCTTTTCAACGATACAGTTTCAAATAATATTGCATTCGGAATAGAGAATCCAGATGAAGAGAAGATCATGGCTTCCGCCAAAATAGCCAATGCACACAATTTCATTATGGAGTTGGAACATGGATATCAAACCAATATTGGTGATAGCGGCAACAAGCTTTCGGGCGGACAGCGACAGCGTTTGAGCATTGCCAGGGCTATCTTGAAGAATCCTCCTATCCTGATCCTAGACGAAGCCACTTCTTCGCTGGACTCTGAATCTGAAAAAATGGTACAGGATGCAATCTTTAAACTAATGAAGGATAGAACATCTCTTGTAATCGCCCACCGTTTGTCCACTATTAAGAGTGCAGATGAGATCGTGGTAATTCAGGAAGGGGAAATAGTCGAACAAGGAGATCACGAATCTCTGATAGCGCTAAATGGTGCTTATAAAAAGCTTTATGACTTGCAGACCTTTGCTTAGCAGGAAGTAGTTTATTCGTAACTTTACCACCTATTTAATATGAAAATATCTGCCTCCATATATTCAAGTACATCTCAGGATCTACCTGAGATAATAAAGGATTTGGATGATCACCAAATCGACCTGTTTCATGTGGATTGCAATGATGACATCAGTGTTTTCAAAGATATTGAGGTAATCAGACAGTACAGCGATAAGCCGGTAGACCTGCACATTATCACTTCTGAGCCTGAAAAGTATTACAACCTCATTGCCGAGCATAAGGTGGAATATGTAACCTTTCAATATGAAAATCTAAAGGAATCGCTACAAATACCCGATAACATCAAATCTATTCTCGGCCTGGCAATAACTTCAGATACGGATATTTCAGTTTTCGAACGTTATGAAGATCAATTTTCATTCATTTTGTTCATGGCAACAGTGCCGGGGCAGAGCTCAGGGGTATTTGATAAGCAGAATTTTAGAAAGATCAGAAAATTCAGAAGCCTTTATCCGGATAAGAAAATTCATGTGGACGGAGGTGTTAATGCTGAGGTATCCTTTATTCTCAGGAATATGGGAGTATTCGCGGCTGTTTCAGGCTCCTACCTGTTCAATTCAAAACAGCTAAGTTCAGCGCTTCTCAATCTGAAAACCAATGAAATTGAGTCGCATTTCAAGGTGGAGGATTTTATGCGATCTGCGGACGAAATTCCGATTCTAGGTCCAAAAAATCGTACTTTTAAGGAGGTATTGCAGTCCATCGACGATTTCAAATTGGCTTTTACCATTTTGGTAGATGCTGATGGTAAGCTGGAGGGATTGATAAGCAATGCAGATGTTAGAAAGGGATTGCTGAAACACATGGATAATCTAAACGATATTCGGGTGGACGAGATCATCAATAAGAGTCCAGTAATAATTGAAGATAATAAAACAGTGATAGAGCTGTTAAAACATATAAAATCACATAACTTCCCCATTTCATATTTACCTGTTGTTCACAGCGACAATACTGTAACCGGGGTTGTAACGTTTATAAACCTTATTAAGGGAGAATTATGATCATTCATTTAAAAGGCAGTGTTTCTGAGGAGGATGTAAAAAGAATTGCAGAAGAGTTAAGTGCATTTAGCTTCAGAAAGAATGGCCACTCAGTGCTGGTTACTTCATCTGCTATAAAAGAGCTGGATGAAAAACATGGAGAGTATGTAGAGGAGCACTTTCCTTTTGGTTCTGATATGCAGCTTGCCAGCCGCGACTATATATCAGAAACGCGCTCAATTACAATAGGAAATAATAAAATTGGCGGGACGCACAACAACACGCTGGTAATTGCCGGTCCTTGTTCTGTAGAGTCTGAAGAACAGATCACGCAATCGGCTGAATTGATGGTAGAATTGGGTATCTCCACCTTGCGTGCGGGTTGTTACAAACCGAGAACTTCACCATATAGCTTTCAGGGCCTGGGGTTAGAAGGCCTAAAGTTGTTGGATGAAATGCGTTCCAAATATGGATTGAATATTATCACTGAAGTTCGGGACTCCACTCATGTAGATGAAATTATCGAATACGCTGATATAGTTCAAATTGGTGCTAAATCCATGTACGATCATGGAATCTTAAAACGCTGTGGAAAAACAAATAAACCAATTCTTTTAAAGAGGGGATTTGGAACAACGCTAAAGGAGTTCGTCCAGATGGCTGAGTTCATTTTATCTGGTGGAAATGAGAACGTTATTCTCTGTGAGCGCGGCATACGCACTTTTGAAAATGATACACGGTTTACGTTGGATCTTTGTGGCGTTGCCTATTTAAAGGAATACACCAACCTACCTATTATTCTCGATCCGAGCCATGCCATGGGCTATGCTTATGGAGTAGGGGATTTAGCCCGTGCATGTGCTGCCATGGGAGTAGATGGATTGCTCATTGAAGTACATCCAAATCCTAAGGTGGCAAAATCTGATGCTTCACAGCAACTCGACCACGCTCAATTCACAGAATTGTTAGGAAGCCTGAAAGTGGTGACTGAATCGGTGGGGCGCACGGTTATCTAAGATGAGTTTTCTAAAATCCAATCTGGAACATCTAAAAACTCAAGGACTTCTCATCTCTACAGATAGCGATTCTGATTTTATGAGTGTGATGGATTCGGTAATTAATGGTACCGAAGCATCAGTAAGTGATCTGTTGAGTTTCTCTGAATTCTTTGACCTCTCAATTGATCTTTTGATAAAGAAGGACTTGAAGGTACTGGCTGATGTGTCCGCCAAGAACATACAGATGTTGGTATTGGATATTGACGGGGTGATGACTGATGGAGGAATGTACTACACTGAAAAAGGTGATGAGTTTAAGAAATTTGATACGCGCGATGGCGTAGCGATCCGAAGATTGTCCAGGCGCGACTTTAAAGTTGGTATAATCTCATCTGGTTACAATGTAAAACTCATTCAAAACCGGGCCGATTTGCTGGGCATTAAGTATGTGCATACTGGTCCGGATGCTAAATTGGATACGCTCACCCGATGGAGCAAAGAGTTGGGAATCGATATGAAGAATATCGCTTTCATTGGCGATGATCGCAATGATCGCGAAGCCATGGAAGCAGTTGGAGTATCGGCTTGTCCTGCAGATGCTGACAACAGCGTAAAAGAAATTGCTACTATTATTCTATCCAAAAAGGGCGGTGGCGGTTGTATCCGCGAATTCGTAGATTTATATCTGACGGATAATCCACTTACGACGTGAGTGGGAGTGGCAAATCTGAGAAAAGGTACCTTCTTAAACTAGAATTTGGAAATCACAGTTTGTGATATCCAATAATAACCAGATTCAAGTTTTAGGCGAAGCCTAACCAATTCACCAGTCAACCAATTCACCAAATCACCAGCCTGAGGCGAGCACATCGGCCAGGTGCATGATCTTCAGATTGTGTTTTTTCTTCTTAACATAGCTTTCAATATGCATTAAGCATGAAGAATCCGTCGAAATAATATACTCGGCATTCGTTTCAATGGCATTCTCGACCTTTTGCTCAACCATACTGGAAGCAATTGCATCAAATTTAGCTGCGAATTGTCCGCCAAAACCACAACAAACATCCGTTTCATTCATTTCTCTCAGCTCCAGTCCCTTCACATGGCTCAGCAATTCCCTGGGCTCATTTTTTAGTCTGTACTCTCGCAATGCAGAGCATGAGTCGTGATAGGTAGCTACACCTTCCAATGTTGCACCCACATCGGTTTTCTTCAATACGTTCACCATAAAATCCGCGAATTCGTAGGTATTATCCTTCATCTGGTTATACTCGTTGTGAAGGGCTGAATTATGGAATAGTTCGTAATAGTAATTCTTGATCATTCCCGCACATGATGCGGAAGGTATTACCAGGTATTTGCTCTTTGAGAATTCATTGATAAACTTCACACCAACCTCTTTGGCCTCGTCCCAAAAGCCTGCGTTAAATGCTACCTGTCCGCAACAAGTTTGTTCTGGATTGTAGTGAACCTCGCATCCGCATTTCTCCAGCACTTTTACCATATTCTCCGCTGTGCCAGGGTACATCTGGTCCATAAAGCAGGGTATGAAAATGTCTACAATCATCCAAAAGTGTTTGATGCTAAATTACAAATAGTTGACTTTAACTGCTTACTCAAACCGGTGCTCTTTTACCGTATTGATAAATGCTTTTACGCTATCGAGGGGAGTATCCGGATATACGCCATGCCCCAGGTTGGCGATATGTCGGTCAGGGCCAAATGTATTCAGCATGGAAGTTGTTGCGGCTGCGACTTTGGCTGTGTCTGAATAGAGTAAGGCGGGATCTAAATTCCCTTGAAGGGTTTTGTTTGGTACTTGAGCTCTTACATTAGCGATCTCCATATTCCAGTCAATGCCAATTACATCACAGTTGAGCGCTGAAAGTTCTTTAAGCGCAAAGTTTGCCCCTTTCGCGAACACGATCATCGGTGTATCCTCACCGAGTGATGAGCATATTTTTTCTATATAAGGTATTCCGAATTCTCTGTATTGATCCGGGCTGAGGATACCTGCCCAGCTGTCGAAGAGCTGAAGCATATCTGCCCCAGCTTCAATCTGTGCCTTTAAATAATTGATTGTGCTCTCTGTGATCTTCTCCAGCAGTTGATGTGAAAGTTCGGGTTTGGTGTAGAGAAACTTTCTCGCTGTAGAAAATGTCTTTGAACCCTGTCCCTCGATCATATAAGATAAGACGGTCCATGGAGCTCCCGCAAAACCAATTAGCGGGACCTTGCCATTTAGAGCACTCTTCACGAGTTTGATAGCATCTGTCACATATGAAAGGTCTTCTTCTGAAGCAATTCTTAAGTTGTCAATATCCGATTGAGTGGCAATTGTTTTTTCAAAGAACGGCCCGAATTGCTCCTTCATCTCATAGGGCAGGCCCATAGCTTCAGGTATCACCAGAATATCAGAAAAAATGATCGCTGCATCTACTCCCAGAATTTCTACTGGTTGCAATGTTACCTCACAAGCGAGTTCCGGAGTTTTAACCAGTTCTTTAAAGTCCTTTACTTTTTTTCGCAACCCTCTGTATTCGGGCAATATGCGGCCCGCCTGTCGCATTATCCAAACAGGTGTGCGATCTACTTTTTCTCCGCGAGCGGCTTTTAATATCAATTGGTTATTCATAAAAGATCAATCTCGTCCAACGGATTGGTAATCCGTTGAGCGCTGTACTTAGAATCCATATAATTCTCTTTCACATAAGAGTACTTCCAATCTCTCCAGTTCGATATCAAATT
Organism: Bacteroidota bacterium; assembly: GCA_022572355.1. Taxonomy (GTDB): domain Bacteria; phylum Bacteroidota; class Bacteroidia; order NORP154; family NORP154; genus NORP154. The sequence goes on from JACZWC010000016.1 coordinate 29,629, forward strand.
TGCCTTTACAGGATTATTCAGTACATAATCTATTGTTCTGGAGAGCTCATTCCTGTCTCTGATCAGGTGGTCATAGCTTTCGGCTTGCCAAAATGCCCCTTCCCTATTCAGTAGTATGTTTGCTTGTCTGGCAGCATGTCTTTTCAGTGAGCCCAGAATCTTATAAAGCGGGATATCATCCCGCTGGACTGTAAAAATCATGTGTACATGATTCGACATAATGCAATATGCTATTAAATTGTAGTGCGTACCATCCCTAAATTCTATTGCCTCACCAACTAATTCGGCAATCTTTGCTATTCTTAACCAATGGGGACCGGTACTTTGTGTATCTAAGTAATTATCAAAATCTTCAAAATAGTTATTTTGGTTTTCATTTAACAATAACTTTCTTTCCGATATTTTGCTTAGATTCTTAATTATTAAATTCTCTCTTTCATATTCTTCAAGCAAGGCTTGTGCAATATGCTTTGGAACAGAACCTTTCAATCTGAACGTAACAAAAAATGTTCCACCGGGAGGAATAATGTGCGGCAAATTGCGTCTATACTCTGTTGGGAATGACATACTTTCTCGTCAAACGGTTTGACAAACCGTTTAACTATGATCCGGTTTTGCTAATTAGATTCAGTGCGGAACCCGCTTTGAACCATTCAATCTGATTCTGATTGTAGCTGTGATTGACAGAGATCTCATCTTTAGTGCCGTCAGCATGGTTCAAAACAACTGTCAAGGGCTTGCCCGGGCTGAAACTATCCAGACCGACAATATCGATGCTATCATCTTCCTGAACTTTATCGTAGTCACTTTTATCGGCAAAGGTCAATCCCAGCATGCCCTGTTTCTTGAGGTTTGTCTCATGAATTCGGGCAAATGATTTAACCAGAATAACCTTTACACCCAAAAACCTCGGCTCCATTGCTGCATGCTCCCTTGATGAGCCCTCCCCTAAATTCTCGTCGCCGACTACAATTGATCCTATCCCTTCCGCTTTGTAAGCTCTTGCCACTTTAGGTACGCTGTCATACTCACCCGTCAGTTGATTCTTTACACTATCTGCCTTTTCGTTGAAGAAGTTGATTGCTCCGGTGTACATATTATCCGATATATTGTCCAGATGACCTCTGTACCTGAGCCACGGCCCAGCCATTGAAATATGGTCTGTTGTGCATTTGCCTTTTGCTTTGATCAACAACTTATTTCCAATTAAGTCATTGCCATCCCAGGCCTCAAAAGGTTCGAGTAACTGCAATCGTTCTGAATCCGGATTCACTTTTATCTCTATATTGCTGCCTTCCTCGGCTGGTGCCTGGTATCCTGCATCCTTGACTTCATATCCGTCAGGAGGCGCTGCAAGTCCAACAGGCTCATCTAATTTTACCATTTCACCATCTTCATTTTCCAACTTATCGGTCAGGGGGTTAAAAGTAAGATTCCCCGCAATGGTTAACGCAGTCACTATTTCCGGAGATGCAACAAAGGAATGTGTATTTGGATTTCCATCATTTCTCTTGGCAAAATTTCTGTTGAAAGAAGTGAGGATAGAATTCTTACGATTGGGGTCATCTGTGTGCCGGGCCCATTGTCCGATACAAGGTCCACATGCATTGGCGAGAACAACACCTCCCATATCCTCAAATATCTTGAGATAACCATCACGGTCTACGGTATACCGCACTTGTTCTGATCCTGGGGTGATCGTAAATTCTGATTTCGCCTTTAATTTCTTATCAGTCGCTTGCTTGGCGATAGATGCAGCACGTGTGATGTCTTCGTAGGAGGAGTTTGTGCAAGAGCCAATCAATCCTACCTCCAATTTCTCTGGCCATCCATTGTCTCTTACAGCTTGTGCAAATTCTGAAATCGGGAATGCTTTGTCTGGCGTAAATGGCCCATTGATGTGAGGCTCCAAAGTGGATAAATCTATTTCAATTACCTGATCAAAATATGTTTCAGGGTTTTCATAAACCTCCGGATCACCGGTTAAATGTTCTCTTACCGCATCGGCTAAATCAGCAATATCAGCTCTTTCTGTTCCCCTGAGATATTCAGCCATCTGATCACCATATGCAAATGTTGAAGTTGTTGCACCTATTTCCGCACCCATGTTACATATCGTTCCCTTACCTGTACACGAAATTCCGCTGGCTCCATCTCCAAAATACTCCAGGATGCAACCGGTTCCTCCTTTCACAGTAAGAATTCCGGCAACTTTTAGAATTACATCTTTGGCACTGGTCCAACCGCTCAGTTTACCCGTAAGCTTAACACCAATTAGTTTAGGAAATTTAAGTTCCCAGGGCATTCCAGCCATCACATCAACGGCGTCTGCACCTCCAACTCCTACCGCTATCATTCCAAGCCCGCCAGCATTTACCGTGTGTGAATCGGTGCCAATCATCATTCCTCCTGGAAATGCATAGTTCTCCAAAACTACCTGATGAATAATTCCTGCGCCTGGCTTCCAAAACCCAATGCCATATTTGTCTGAAACAGAAGCTAAGAAATCATAAACCTCTTTGTTGGCTCCAATTGCTGTTTCCAGATCCCGTTTCGCACCAACATTGGCTTGTATCAGGTGGTCACAGTGAACAGTAGATGGGACAGCTACTCTTGTTTTTCCTGCATGCATGAATTGCAGCAGCGCCATCTGCGCAGTTGCATCTTGCATTGCTACTCTGTCCGGTGCAAAATCTACATAGGTTTTACCCCTTTCAAATGCTGAAAGTTCTGTTGTGCTGTGTAAATGAGAGTACAAGATTTTCTCAATCAATGTCAACGGTCTGCCGACAGTCTCTCTCGCTGCATCTATGCGGCTTGGCAGGCTTTCATAAACCGCTTTTATCATTTCAATATCAAATGCCATGATCAGATTTAAATTTGATTAGAAGTTGCAACAAAGGTAGGAAAATGTTGCCTTTTAAACCAGTTGTTAACCTTGTAAGTATATCTGAATTTGAGAGATTAAGTTGATACCTTATTATTTAGAGCATAGCGCAATATTCTTTATTAGTAACTTGCATTTCAAGCACATCCGTTTCAATAAAATGAACACACTTTTCAAGGAAAATATAAGGATATCCCTCACGTCTATTAGGAGTCATTTGCTACGGACTATACTTACCATCTTAATCATTGCAATTGGTATAACGGCATTGGTAGGGATTCTTACAGCCATAGATTCGATAAAGCAATCCATTCACAGCAATTTTACGAGTATGGGGGCCAATACTTTCAAAATAAGAAATAAAGGCTTGAATGTTCACGTCGGCAAGAGGGGGAAGAGGCCGAAACGTTACCGGCCAATCGATTATGATGAAGCCACCAGGTTTAAGGAGGAATTTGGCATGAATGCGGTTACTTGCATTACGGCGATAGCATCCTGGCAGAGTACGCTGAAATACAAATCAAAGAAGACCAGTCCGAATATTATGATTGTTGGCGCCGATGAAAATTATTTACTCACAGCGGGGTATGAAATGGGTGAAGGCCGAATTTTTTCAATTCACGAGGTACAAACGGGTAGCCAGGTGGTAATACTGGGCACTGAAATAGTTGAGTCTCTATTTACGGAATACCAGGACCCTCTCAACAAAACTGTCGCTATTGGAAATGGAAAATATAGAGTTATAGGTGTATTGAAGGAAAAGGGATCGAGCATGGGATTTGGCGGTGATAATTTTTGCGTAATTCCGCTGAAAAATGTGAAAAAACACTCTACGAGAAGAAGTTTATCTTATGTGATCAGTGTGTTGGCGCAAGGGCAGCAAGTAATAGATCCGACGATTGGCGAGTCCATAGGTCTCTTCAGAAAGATTAGAAAGGTACCCTTGAGTGAAGAGGATAATTTTGAAATTATCAGGAGTGATAACCTGGCTGAGATATTGATTGACAATATTAGATATGTAACGATTGCAGCAACGGTCATAGGTTTTATTACATTGCTGGGAGCAGCGATTGGATTGATGAATATTATGTTGGTATCTGTTACAGAGCGAACCCGCGAAATAGGCATCCGGAAAGCCACTGGCGCTACCAGTAATATTATCAAAAATCAGTTTTTGGTGGAGGCAATTGTAATTTGCCAGATAGGAGGCTTGTTTGGTATTGTTTTCGGAATAGCGATTGGAAACCTCATGTCCCTGATAGTTGGCGGAGGATTTATCATCCCTTGGTTTTGGATGTCAGGAGGTATTTTATTGTGTGCTGTGGTTGGATTAATAGCTGGCATCTATCCAGCCATTAAGGCCGCAAACCTCGATCCTATCGATGCATTGAGGTATGAATAGGTAATAAAATTAAAAGGTAGAGGAAGTAGAAACTGATCCGGAAGCGCTATTCCTTTACCACTTCAAAATTGAGGGTAAAATCCACTTTGGCATGCAATTTAATATAGGCAGTGTAGCTTCCCAACTCTTTAATCGCATCTTCTTTGATTGAGATGGATTTTCTATCAATGCTGTGTCCTTCCTTGTTTACTGCCTCGGCAATTTGAAGTGTGGTAACGGAACCAAAGATCTTCCCCTTTTCACTCACTTTTGCACCTACTTTGATGGTTACATCCTTTAGTGCATCAACAATTTTCTGGAAATCACCGATGGTTTTTTCTTCTTTAACAGCTCGTTGTCGGCGATTTTCCTCCCAAACTTTTTTGTTAGAACCTGACGCAGTTACTACCAACCCCTTCGGGATCAGGAAATTTCTGGCATAACCTGGTTTAACGTTTTTGATCTCGTCCTTAAATCCGAGATTGTCAATGTCCTGTTTTAGTATAACTTCCATCGCTTAAACGAATGTAGATAGGGTATGAAATTACTTTAATAGATCAACGGAATAGGGAAGGAGAGCAATGTGCCTTGCCCTCTTAACCGCTTGCCCGACTTTTCGCTGGAATTTTAAGGATGTACCAGTAAGTCTTCGTGGTAATAATTTACCCTGCTCATTAATCAGCATCCTAAGATAGTTGGGATCTTTATAATCGATGTACTTAATTCCGCTTTTTAGAAAACGGCAGTATTTGTTTTTTCTTATCTCTACAGAGATCGGTGTCAGATACCTTATTTCTGATTGATTGGCCATTTACTTACGATTATTAATTTTCAGCTGTTATTGGTTCTTTCTTATCTTCTACTTTCTCCTTTTTATCGGCTACAGCCGTTTTTTCTTCATCCACTTTTTCTTCTGCTTTTTCTTCTGCTTTTTCTTCCGTCTTTACAGTATCCTTAGCTTTCTCTCTCTTCTTAATGTTGTAAGCAATAGCATGCTTATCCAATTTTACCGTGAGGAATCTCAATATTTTTTCGTCTCTTTTTAAGAGCAATTCCATGTTCGCGATTTCTTCACCTGCAACCCTAAACTCCATCGTGTGATAGTAACCCGTAGATTTTTTCTGAATTGGATAAGCAAGTTTTTTAAGTCCCCAGTTATCCTCAAATATGACTTCTCCCTTTGCGTTTACAACCATTTTGGCGTACTTTTTCACGGTTTCCGCCATCTGGTCTTCAGACAAAACGGGGGTCATAATAAATACCAACTCATATTGACTTATCATCTATCCTTTTCTATGTTACCTAATGCTTAATTTTAGGGGTGCAAATGTACGAAACTATTTTTTAAATAATAAACTAAATATAATTGATAAACCAGCGTTAAAAGCGAGCATTACGTCATGTTTGGATTATTGAAATACACAGTTTGCTTTCTCCTTGTTGTCATATTTACAGCAAGCTGTAAAAAGGACAGGTTAATTACGGATTCTTCCGCTAAACTTGAGTTCTCCCTGGATACTGTTGTATTTGATACAGTATTCACAACAATAGGGTCCACAACTCATCAGTTGAGGGTATACAATCGAAACAATCAAACTATTCGGATTTCTTCAATAAGAATTGCCGGGGGCTCAGGTTCTCAGTTTCGTTTGAACGTAGATGGGATGCCTGGTAGCTATTTCACGGAAATAGAGATAGCTGGGAAAGACAGCCTTTATATTTTCATTGAGGTAACTATCAATCCTACCAGCGGTATTCTGCCATTTATTGTGAAGGATTCAATTGTATTTGAAACAAATGGCAATATACAAGATGTTGATCTGGTAGTCTGGGGACAGGATGCGCACTTTTTTAACGGTTCAATTATTTGCGATATGACTTGGGTTAACGATAAACCATATGTCATTTATAACTCCATTTTGGTAGATTCTGGTTGCACTTTGACCATAGAACCCGGTGTAAAGGTGTATTCTCATACCAATTCTGCTATATACGTATATGGAACATTGATAGTGAATGGCAGCAACAATGAACATGTCATTTTTCAGGGAGATAGGACTGAAGCATTTTATGATGATGTAACGGGACAATGGCTGGGAATTTTTCTACTGAGAGGCAGTACCAACAACTTTATTGATCATGCTACTATGAAAAATGCGTTCTATGGGGTATCGCTTGGATCGAGTAGTAGTTCAGATCTAAACACTTTTACCTATGCCAACGCCCCGGATGTTCTCATAAGAAGATCTATAATTCACAACATGTTGTACACGGGAATTTTTGGTTTCCTATCGTTTATTACAGTTGAAAATACGTTGGTGTATAATTGCGGACAGCACAATGCACACCTGGCGTTTGGTGGTGTATACGATTTCAATCACGTTACAATGGCCAATTATACCAATAATGTTGTAGATCACAGCGAAGCCATCTTAGAGCTTGGAAACTTTGCCGAATCTTCTCAAGGACATTTCTCAGCAGATATAGACGCAACTTTTACCAACTGCATAATAGACGGTTCGTTGGAGGATGAGATTGTCTATGACGATGACAACATAGCCGCATTCGATTATCAGTTCAATAATTGCATACTGAAAACTAAAATGAGCACTTCCGATACCAATTACACTTTCATTCTTCTGAACAAAGATCCCAATTATATACTTTATTCAGAGTTCAATTTTCACCTATCTTCTAATTCGCCTGGTCGTGATGCAGGTGTTGCCACTGCGGTGTTAGATGATATAGAAGAAAATCCGAGAACGGGTTTCCCGGATATCGGAGCTTATGAGTATATCCCTTGATCGGATTGCGAACCGAAGTGAGGCCCAAGGATTTCTCGTTCCTCTATTATTTGGCTTTCTTATGCCTGCATGGCGCATTTTCGTATACATGCACCCGGCTTGAAGCAGCTAACAATTCCTTTGACTCCCTCACAAATTGATCCTTCTTTTTCTGTGTCAGCTCTTTAAGAAGAAAACAATAGTCACGCTCCCCTTCCTTACCCCATTGCGCCCTTTCATATATGAGCTTAGGGTAATTGCTCGCCAAGAACTCGCTGAACTTCCTGTTCATCTTATGGTCAATTCCATTTCCGGGACTGAAAAATGAAACAATCAACCTGTAATTATCCGTAGAGTCAATTTGCTTCGATTCTATTGCAACTGCCGTATCATCACTTTTAATTTTTTTAGTGCTACCGCAGGATAACAGAAACGAAATACCTAAAAGGCATATTGCGTAGTTGGATCTTAACTTCATTCTATTCTCTTACTATCATTTTTTTGTTGATTGTCAGTTCACTTGTTGTGATGGTAACAAAATAGATGCCAGTCGCCTCATCCTTTAGGTCAATCCTGAAATTATTTAATGAACTGATGTTCTCAACGCTCAGTTGAAATACTCTTTTGCCAAGAACATTAACCACTTCAATATTGATATCAGTTACTACTTCAGATTGAACTTCAATAATGAAATAGCCATTTGAAGGATTGGGGTAGATATTAACATCCACCAAAGCGTTAAACGTGTTCTCTATTCCTGATACCATGCAGCCTTGTGAAGTGAGTATCGCTGCTCTATCTGTAGCAAGTGCCGCCTGCATTCTATCCCTTTGTCCATCGGTAAACATGACTAAACATGCGTCATCTGGGTAGTCCATGTAATTCATAAACATTTCACCATTGGCTCCGGAGCTTGGAGTACATGAATTATTTTGATTCCACGGGTAGGTCGGACAATCGCTATTATCGGTTTCATGCAATGGTGTATCCGAAACGAAATCATCCCCACAAAATGCATCACCCCAAATGTGACTTAAATTTAACCAGTGGCCAACTTCATGAGAGCCGGTTCTGCCCAATCCGTTTCCTATGAATATGCCCGTTCCCGCAGTTCCTATATTGCCAAATGCCCTGTAGTCAATTACAACACCATCATTGTCAGGGTCTGAAGACAGATCAGATGGAAAAGTAGCGTAACCTAAAGTACCATCGGTCTCGCCAACATTACATACCCAGAGATTGAGATATTTAGTGGGGTCCCAGTTGTCCATTCCACCTGAGGCAGTAAACTTCTCACTGCCAATACCAGCAAAGGTAGTGGAATCGGTAAGAGTTCTGGTAATACCATTTGTTGAGTTTCCTGCTGGATCTTGCATAGCCATACAAAACTCAATTTGACAATCAGCAGCATTGAGTGCAAAGGGATTTGGAGATGTTAATGAATCAGCATTTAACAACCTGAAATCTTCGTTTAATACGGTGATTTGCGAGAGTATTTGAGCATCACTCACATTTTCAATAGATGCATTATACAGGACATGAACAACCACAGGGATAGTTATTACTGCTTTTTTTTGCTGCCCTGCATTGTTCACAATCCATTCTTGTGTTTTTATTTCAAGCTGTTGCTTTCTCATTTCCACATTAGCGTCCTTCGCCTTTAGTCTTTCCCAGTTATCCATGGTTGCACATTTTTTGTTTTGTGCACTTATACTAAATCCGAAGCAGATTAGAATTGCTAATGATAGAAGTGTTTTTTTCATGGTATTTAATTTTTATTTGGTGTCATTTCGATTGCCAGTTGTCACGAACAACATTCACGTAATTCATTTGCTGGAGCTAAATATACAGATTCTCTGTTATGGCTAAAAAGTAGATAATATGTAACTTAGTCTTAGTACAGGCTTCTTCTTCTGTATTTCGAACCAGCTCCATACTTAAATGGATTGGGATTGATAAACCTCAGAGAAATCTCGAATCCTCCCTGGCCATTGCTGGCAGTTTTTAATCCGGAGACATTAATATCATAACTCAAGCCAATGGCATAGTTCGCGATTTCAAACATGACCGTTGGGATGATCGCATCCCCGAATCTGTAGTAAGCGCCAAAGAAGAATGCCGTTTCTTTTAGTAATCCTGTATACCTCGTTTCCTCCTTAATGGCATACCTAATGAGGATACCGGCATTAATTTCTTTTAGGGGCCCCTGCTGCATATATATTATTGAAGGAATCAGGGACAAACTAGTTCCCGAAAGTCCAATGTACAATCCAACATCCGTAACAAATTCCCTGTGCAGCTTTTCTAAATCAAATTCTTGTTTTGGAGCATTTATATGCAGAACTGCAAATCCCATGCTTACGTTGAATCGCTCACTGCCCACCACATTGGCCGATGTAGTTTTAGAATAAACCCACTTAATTCCCGCCGAAAAATCCCCGTAAAAATAATCTTCATAAGTACTGGCTTCATTAGAATTTATAGTCGAATTATAGCCAGTTCCATCATACTGGCTTCCCCATTCGAAACTTGAACCTGCCAAACTCTTTTGCGCGAAACCTCCTTGTATTCCTGCAGAAATATCATTGTGATCATTCACTGTAATTACACTGGAGACAGATAAATTGACAATTGTGGTGCTCAGTTTTGAGTCCCCAGCGATATCACGAAAGACGGTCAGGCCAGCACCCATATATGCATTTTTCGATTTTTTCTTAAGAAAACCCATGTCAAATGACAAGCCATAGGTAGTGAATGGCGCTAGGTTAGCCCATTGGTTGCGGTAATTCACGATGGCCCTCACGTCACCATTGAACACAGCAGTGTTAGCGGGATTCGTGACCAATGGGGTTTGGTAAAACTGTGAAAAGTGTATGTCTTGTCCATATACCAAAGAAGTTGATATTCCGACAAGCCATATGAACAATATTCTTCTACTCATTATCACTTTATCAGGGTTATGTTTCCTTCTTCAAAAAAAGTCGATCCATCCACAAAAGTTACTCTCAATATATAAGCAAAAACTGCTGAATTGATAGCCTTCCCCCCGTTTTTGTACGTACCATCCCAACCTATCCCATATATACAGCATTGGCCATCAAATCTCAGGCTTTGCGTGCTCTCTGAAGATTCAAAAACCTTTTCACCCCAGCGGTCATATATCTCTATATCAAATATATCGATTCCGGTTCCGAAGACGTATAACTTCTTGTTATCCATATTAACACTTGACGGTGAGAAGACGTTCGGGACGTAAACTACATTTTCAAACTCTACCGTAACTGTTACGGAGTCAACAGCAACGCAACCTGCGAAATCTGCACCCGTTACAATATAAGATGTTGTTATATTAGGACTTACACTGATCGTATTGCCTGTTTCTCCTGTACTCCATGTATAAGTATCTGCTCCTGACGCTATAAGGATCGCACTCGAACCAAGTTGGATCGTTGTATCATTGCTGACAGTTAATGTAGGTCCTGAACTAACAAAAATGGACACAGTTGCAGTATCGGATCCATTGGAATTAGACGCCATTAATGTTACCAAATAGGTACCGGCAGCAGCATAACATATATTCGTTGGATTTTGTGAGGTATCAGAAGTAGGCGTAGCACCAGGGAATGACCACACCCAACTCGTAGTATTTCCACTGCTCAGGTCGGTGAAGTCTACACATGCATTTTCACATATGGCCATACTGCTCACGCTGAAATTGGCGGTAGGACTAGGGCAGGTATCAATGGTAATCACCACCGTGTCTGCTATACTTTGGCAGGTTCCCACTGTCTCCGTAACGTAATATGTAGTCACGCCGGTTGATGAGCCCGGTGTAAGAGTCGTTCCAGTTCCTAACACCGTGGTTAATCCAGCATCAGAATACCATGTAATTGTCCCGCCTCCTCCGGGCGTTGCAGTTAAATCAGTCAGTGCGTCACCTTCGCAATATGTGGCATCAACTCCAGCTGTCGGTGCTCCGGGTAGTGTAATTATCGTAATAGTTACCAGTGTAGCCGGACTTTCGCATGTTCCGACACTTTCAGTAACATAATAAATGGTAACTCCTACGGTAGTTCCCGGTATAAGTGTCGTTCCGGTTCCCAGCACAGTGGTTAATCCCGCATCTGAATACCATGTGATGGTCCCACCTGATCCAGGAGTAGCAGTTAGATCTGCCATTGGATCTCCAACACAATAGGTCGAATCTGTTCCGGCTATCGGTGCAGGTGGTGCACCAGGAGAAGTGATTGTAATCGTGCCACTGGTCATGGAACACCCCAAGGAATCGGTGACTGTGACTGTATATCCGCCAGTAGCCAATCCCGTTTCTGTTGAACTGGTACCGGAAGAACTCCAACTGTAAGTATATGTTCCTGTTCCCCCACTAACGAATGCTGTAATTTGCCCATCGCTTGCACCACAGGCGCTGGCATCAACTATTTGTGTCGAGTCGAGAACCGGAGTCGAACCAATAGTTAACAAGATGGTATCCATGGTTGAAGTACATGCTCCGGCAGGATCGTCTGTTGAAATAATCAAGTTGACAGAACCTGTACTTATATCGTTAGAGCCCGGCGTATAAGTCGCTCCGGCAATCGTAGTATCGTCAAAGATTCCATCTCCTAATGTAGACCAAACCAATGATGTGGCCCCACCCCCAATAACTCCCGAAAGCGTGTATGAACTACCAGCGCAAATTGCCGCATCTGTACCGGCAGCTGCAGTGGGTGGACTATCGATTGTAATGACCACTGAGTCCGGTGGACTTTCACAACCGCCAACTGTTTCAGTAACATAGTAAGTTGTTGTGCCTACAATAGTATCCGGCGGCATCAGCGTAACTCCCGTATCGATCTGGGTGGTCAAACCTACATCGGAATACCAAGTTATTAAACCACCACCAGCAGGAGTGGCAAACATATTTGCCATAGAATCGCCTTCGCAATAAGAGGTGTCGGTACCAGTTGCAGGAGCTGAGGGTGCCCCTGGTGCAGTAATAATAGCAGGTCCATCACTTACTGAACATCCATTGGTATCCATAACCGTGACGGGATAACTTCCAGTGCTCAAAGCTGTGAAATTACTATCACCGCTAAAAGATGTTCCTCCGTCAATAGAATATTGGTATGGAGGAGTTCCTGAACTTAAATATATCACAATAGAACCATCACTTGCTCCGCAGCTCGTGGCATCAACAGCAATAATGGAATCTACAACGGGTAAGGCATTTATCGTAATGGTTATGCTGTCAACCGCCGCCAGGCATGGACCTGAAGGATCATCCGTGGTTAAAATCAAGATTGCACTCCCTCCTGAAATATCTGCAGCTCCGGGAGTATAAGTAGCTGCCAAAAGTGTGGTATCATCAAATGTGCCGTCGCCAGCTGAACTCCAGACAGCACTTGAGGCTGATCCACCAATTGAACCCGCCAACGTGTATGTGTCGCCCGCACAAATGGTATCGTCAGTTCCCGCATTGACAGTAGCAACTGCGTCAATTGTCAATAGCATGCTATCTACCGCGGAGCCGCAAGGGCCGGCTGGGTCGTCAGTGGTAAGAATTAGAATTGCGCTGCCGCTGGATATATCGGCAGAACCAGGTGTGTATGTTGCCGCAACCAACGAAGAATCATCAAATGTACCGTCTCCTGTTGTGGTCCATTCTGACGATGAAGCACTTCCTCCTATTGATCCACCAAGTGTATATGTGCTGCCTTCGCAAATTATGTCATCTGTACCAGCGTTAGCTGTAGCAGGCGGATCCACCGTAATATAAGAAGCCATAATGCTGTCGTCAGAGCCATTCCCGTTTGTAGCAATCAACGTTACTGAAAATGTTCCGGCAGTGTTATAACATATATTCACAGGGTTTTGAACATTTGAAGTATCTGGTGTAGCCCCGGTAAACGACCAGGCCCACGATGTTGGAGAACCAGAACTTGAGTCGTTGAAACTTATGCATGAGCCTTCGCAAATTAAGGTACTGCTCGCGGCAAAACTTGCAACAGGAACGGTACAGCCTACAAAGCACAAATTCATGGCATCTGATGCGCTTCCGCATGGCCCCGCCGGATCATCCGTGGTAATTGTGAGAATCACACATCCAGCGGCAATATCAGCAGGCGATGGTGTATAAACAGCCCCAATTAAAGATGAGTCATCAAAGGTACCCGTTCCTGATGTGGTCCACACCAAGGTACTCGCAGAACCACCTATTGAGGCGCCTGTTATGGTGTAGGTGCTCGTTTGACAGATGGTCGAGTCAGCGCCGGCAGTTGCCGTTGCCAGGCTATTTACCACGATTAACGCCAGCATAGTTGTATCATCTGATCCATTACCATTGGTTGCAGTCAACATTACCTGATAAGTGCCGGGAGAGTTGTAGCAAATACTGACAGGATTTGGATCAGTTGAGGTTCCCGGTGTACCTCCGGTAAATGTCCATGCCCAGCTGGTAGGGGATTCCGTACTGGAGTCGCTGAAACTTATACAAGTCCCTTCACAGATTAAGGTATCACTTGCAGAGAATGATGCAATTGGCGGTGGTCCGGCACAGCTGCTTACAACAACCGTTATATCCTCATGATTAACGGTGCCACTACAATTAACTTCAGTCACTGATATCACAAAAGATCCTGGCGTCCCTCCCCAGTTAATGGCGATACTCTCAGTACCCTGACCCGAGGCAATCGTTCCGCCACCTCCAGGTAAGGTCCAAGTGTAAACAGATCCACTATCAGCAGGTAACGTATACACTATTCCCGCATCATTGATGCAAACCGTTAATAATCCTACTGCTGTATCTACTGGGGGCAGCACTGAAAGATAGATATCATCGATCGCTATTGTTGGATCATCTCCGACCCCGTCATCATTATTGACCCAGTTATATCCAATTTTTACATTGGCATTGTTATCAGCAGAACTGGGCAATAGCATGGTGAACGCGGTCCAGGTTCCTTGGGGAGCGCATCCCAAAGCTGTCTTAGCAAGTGGATCGATTTGAGCCCATGTACTTCCATCATAGTACCAAAATGTTGCATCATCCACTGTTCCGGAACCGGCTTCCATATACACGAAGCAAACTGAAATATTTGTTCTCCCAGAACAATCAATAGTTGGTGATTCTATTCTTAAACTAGTTTCAATAAACCAAATTCCCAAACCACCACTCAAGTATGCTGCTCCGAGATCTCCAAGTACACTTGCATTCGTACTGAGATGAAGAGACTCATCACTGCCACATCCTACTCCACAGCTTCCTGCCGGGCCTCCATTTTCGGCACAGCTCACATACCATACATGGGCATCTGCACCATTCGCTCCAGTGCTTACCACATTCCATGCGCCATTCGATCCATTATAGCCATCTGCTGCACAATCAGAAGCACAACCGTTTTCAAAGTCCTCATAAAAGAAAACCTGAGCATTGGTAAATAAGGGTAGAAAAGCCAGAGTGAGAACCGACAGGCCTACGGAAAACTTTCTAATTCCTTTTATCATTGATTGCTCTTTATCACACGAAATTTAACATGAATTTACGCAAAATAAAAATACAGCACTGCAAAAGGAGGTAAATTGTAGAAATATGCTATATGCTCCTCCCTTTACTTGTCGGAAAGCGTATTTAAAAACTCCAGCGTATCAACTCCATCGGCATATTCCCATAACTGAGGGTTTTGTGTCGAGCCAAAAGTCACTGCTTTTGGAAAAGTCTTATCATTTGAAACAACGCATTGAACTTTACCGGTGTACAGCTGATCCAGCTTTTTAAGTACCTCTTTTGTCGAATGGTAGTACTCATAATGCAGGGTCCCCACCGGAGATGCAATCTGTTCATCTTCATGAAGCAATATGAATCCATTGTCGAGAAGTTGCACTTTGTCCAATAAAAGGATGGCTTTGTTGTAATCATAATTGTTTGCATACTTGTTGTTCTCAACAACGTTTGAATATTTGAACAGCCCTTTAAATAACTTATCGAAGTCGTAATTCACGGGCACATATATTTTAGATACGTTTCTGCAACCCAATCCGAAGTATCTGAAGATATCTTCACCTAATAATTCAATTTCTTGCTGTGATTCGTTTCCTGTCAGGATGGCGATTGAGTTTCTGTTTTTACGAATTAAGTTGGGATACTTGTCGAAGTAGTATTGGATATACGTCGAAGCGTTATCGCTGCCTGTGGCTATGATTGCATCGATTGATGAAAATGAGTTTTGTTCGAATTCTATACTGCTCTCGAATTCAGGCTGAATATCTATTATTAGTTTGGCAACAGCATTGATAAGAGTTCCATCTTTTGATGATGCCTTACCCACAAAGTGATGCCCGGATATGAGGACGCATAGCATGTCGTGAAATCCCACGAGTGGTATATTGCCTGCCATTAATACCCCAATTCTCATGGAACTGTTTCTATTCAAGCTCGCCTTGCTATAGGATTTTAGCCATCTGCTCATTTTTTCTTCTTCCAGAGAATCTGCTATGCAACTGATGGCATGAACCACGTTGTCTCTGGTAAACCAACCGTTTAAGTTCTTGGCATTATCAATGGCATCTATGAGTGTAGATGCTGCAAAGGAAGCTTCTGATTCACGAGTTAAAATAGATTTCAGTTGTCTTCCCAACTCGGTAAATACTGCTGATCTTTGCTCTAATTCCATTTGATAACTCGTAAATAAATTTGAATAGGGAATTGGCAAATTAATTATATTTGCTCCTGATATACAAAATTACAATTTAAAGGAAAAAGCATGTCCATAATAATAACCGATGAATGTATTAACTGTGGTGCTTGTGAGCCAGAATGCCCTAATAACGCAATTTATGAGGGTGGTGCAGAATGGAGATTTTCGGATGGTACTGGGTTAACAGGTGATTATACGGGAAGGAGTACAAAGATGACAGTTGGCGCTGATGATGTCCAGGAGCCGGTAACGGGAGGTGCATTTGGTGCGGATGGCAATGACTTATATTATATTGTCCCTGATAAGTGTACGGAATGCAAGGGGTTTCATGATGAACCTCAATGTGCGGCGGTTTGCCCAGTGGATTGTTGTGTTGATGATCCTGATCATCGGGAATCAGACGAGCAATTGTTGGAGAAAAAAGACTCAATGCATTTATAACTGCGAATTACACTTATAAAAGTCCCGTATTTGAGTTGAGAGTGCGGGTTTTTTTTATATGATCTTTTGAAAAAATTCGTTCTAACACGTGATGAAGGCCATTACATTTTATATTCTATTCTTTACAATCAGCAATTGGGCGCTAGGACAAGGACAGATTGATTTTTCTCTGTTCGAAGATAGTCTTGCTAGAGTAGCCCCGGATATTTTAAACGCCAAAACGGATAGCGAGAAGAAATCTGCAAATGCAATATTTTTGAAAACGTTTAAGCGTGTACTGCAAAAAGATGGTTCATTCTCACATCCTTTTAAAACACTGGAGACCATTGCAATTTTAAAACCAGCCGATAAAAAATTCAGAGTGTTTAATTGGAATCGACCTTTAAATGATGGCAGATATAAATATTACTGTATCGTACAAACAGCTCCCTCCAAGAAGCAACCGTCGCAGCTATTCATCTTTGAATCGATTGAGAAAAAATTGCCTCAACCAGAAATGACCACCTTGAATATTAAGAATTGGTATGGTGCACTTTATTATAAGATTATCCCTATAAAGTGCAAGGGCAAGCAGGTATACACGCTGCTAGGCTGGGATGGAAATGACAATCTCACGACCAAAAAGATAATTGACGTGCTGCACTTCTCGGATGCAGGAGTTCCCAAATTTGGACTGCCCATATTTGAGATAGAGGATCAATTGAAGAGCAGACTAATTTTTGAATATAGAAATATGGCGGTGATGTCCGTTAAATACTACGCCAAAAGCAAACGCATTGTTGTAGATCATCTCTCTGCACCTGATGCTTCGCTTCAAGGTATCCCCCAATTTATGGCACCAGATGGAAGTTATGATGCATACCGATTTAAGAAAGGCAAGTGGCGATTGGAAAAAGACTTTGATGCTAAAAATGATAAATCCATTATTGGAAATAAATACAATGCACCCAAATAGATTAAGTGATATTATTTGCAATTTTGCACCTCCTAAACAAGGAGCAATATGAGTCAAGTACATAATTTTAGCGCAGGGCCCTGCATTTTACCCCAGGAAGTCTTAGAAAAAGCATCTGAAGCAGTAACCAACTTTAACGACCTCGATCTTTCGCTGCTTGAAATATCTCATAGAAGTGTGGATTTTGTTGCGGTTATGGATAAGGCAATTTCCCTTGTAAAGGAATTGCTGGAAGTTCCGGACGGATATTCAGTAATTTTTCTTCAAGGTGGTGCGAGCACTCAATTCACGATGGTACCGTACAATTTACTTTCGGATAACGGGGTAGGCGTCTATGTAAATACCGGTACCTGGGCGAGTAAGGCGATAAAGGAAGCTGGAATATTAGGAAAAGTAGAGGTACTTGCCTCTTCTGAGGATAAGAACTTTACTTACATTCCAAAGGGTTACTCAATCCCAGCAGATGCTGATTATCTTCATATCACTTCTAATAACACCATTTTCGGTACACAGTTGAAGGAATTCCCGGAATGTCCGGTGAATTTAGTATGTGACATGTCATCAGATATATTTAGCAGGAAAATCAATGTCTCTGATTTTGATCTGATTTATGCGGGAGCGCAAAAGAACATGGGGCCCGCCGGAGCGACCATGGTAATTGTAAAAGATGAGATACTCGGCAAAGTGGAGCGTGCAATCCCCTCTATGTTGGACTATCGCATTCATATTAAGAAGGAATCCATGTACAACACGCCACCTGTTTTTGCAGTATATGTTTCGATGCTGACGTTGGAGTGGTTGAAAAGTCAGGGTGGGGTAGAAGCCATTCAAAAAGTGAACGAAGCCAAGGCCACTCTCATATATGAGGAAATTGACCGGAATCCATTGTTTAAAGGAATTGTTGCAGAGGAGGATCGCTCTACCATGAATGCAACCTTTATACTGGAAGATGAGTCTTTGGAGAGTGATTTTAATCAGGTGTTAGCTGATGCAAGGATAAATGGCCTAAAGGGCCACAGGTCAGTGGGCGGATACCGGGCTTCCATGTATAATGCCTTACCTATAGAAAGCGTCCAGGCCCTGGTGGATGTTATGAACGCGTTTGCTCAACAACATAGCTAGCATGAATAACATGTTTAATAAGAGTGCGCTTCGTATCATCGGAATATATCTGGTGGGTGGTTATGGCGTAATTGAGTTTGTAGATTTTATTGTTAATCACTATATGCTTTCCCGAAACCTTATTGATGTGAGCATTATCACTTTGCTGTCCATGATTCCTTCCGTAGTTATCGTCGCCTATTTCGAAAGTAGGAGTAAGTGGAGCCGACTTGGGAAAATTAGCATACCGGCAAATTTTATTGTAACCCTTGTCTTTCTCTTTGCTCTTTTTAACGATAAAGAGTTGGGTGCAACCACAACAACGATCACAGTCGAAGATGAAGACGGGCAAAGAATTGAACGGATTATTCCCAAGAGTGAGTTTCGTAAAGAGGCGATGATATTTTTCTTTCACAATAAAAGTGGTGATGAGAAACTGGATTGGCTTCAATACGGTATGGCGGCTATGTTGGATTTGGATCTATCCCAAGATATGTTTCTCGATATCACGATGCCGTATGGTTATACTTCGGAAATGAAAGAGGCGGGTTTTGAAAAGGGAATTGGAATGCCCCTTACATTGCAAAGAAAGTTTGCGGATGATGACCATTACGAATATTTCGTGACAGGAGAATTCGTTGAGGAAAATGGTGAATTCGAAGTACATACATTTCTCTACGAAACAAAGAGAACCAAGCTTTTAGCGAAGAATAGCTTTAAAGGGAGGGACATTTTTGAATTGGTAGATGAAATATCGGTTCAGGTAAAGCGAGATCTCGAAGTACCGGTTTGGCATATTGATGAAATGACAGACCTACCTGTTGTCGAGATAACTACAACTTCATTGTATGCCTTTGAGTTGGCCATGGTTGGTTTTAATGCAATGATATTCGATGATGACTATCAAAAGTGCATTGATCAGTTCGAAAAGGCCGTCGAGGAAGATCCTGCTTTCGCATACGTCTATGGGCATTTAAGTGAGCTTTATTTGATGGCAAATATGAGTGAGAAAAGAGAGAAGACCCAGGAGTTAATGATGAAGTACTTGTACAAGTTCCCGGAAACCGAGCAGTATCCCATAAAAGCACAATACCATGAATTGAAAGGAAATTCCAAAAAGCAATTGACAGTGCTAAGAATGTGGGCCGATTTATACCCTGATGACACCGACCCACTCGACTATCTTGCTGATTACTACTGGAGAAAAAGTCAATATGATAATGTAATAAAGATGTACAAGCAAATCCTGGAAATCGATCCTGGAGAACGCTGGTGCATTCTATGGATTGGGCGCTCCTACCGGGAAATGGGACAGTATGAAGAGGCTTTAAAGTATTTCAAACAATATGCCAAATTCTTTCCGGATGAAACTCATTCCTTTACGTTTATTGGCGATTTGTATAAAATACAAGGTGACCTTGCCAATGCAAAGTCCTGGTATGAAAAAGCATTGGCTATAAAATCGGAAAGCACATCAATTCTTGTGGGGTTGGCGAATATTGAATCCATATCTGGAGATTTTGAGGAGGCGTTTAAGATCTATGACGAGGCCCTGGCAGTTTGCAAAACACCTCGTGAAAAGGGAAAAGTGTTCAGTAAATTAACATCCCTATATAAGTTGAGGGGCGAAATGAATAAATCACTCGAGAATTTGCAATTGAAGTTTGATCAAATGGAAATAGGCGCTCCCAGGCTGCAATTATTGGCATATACGCTATCTCATTTAGATATATATGTCCAGGCTGGTAAAAAGGATGAGGCATTCAAAATAATAGAAAATATAGCCGAAGAATTGCAGCCGCCATATGATGGTCTAATTCCGATAGGCTATTTTGGCATATACCTTAATTTGGAGGATGGAGAAAAAGCGGGTATTGCTCTTAAGGCATTCGAGAAAGCGTATAATACCGGGGAAATGCCATTCGTAGATGTTGAGGAGATGAATAGTTTAAATGCCTATGTAGATGAATTGAAAGGTGAATACGCGGAGGCGATCTCTAAATTGAAAGAGCAAGTTAAAATCTTGCCAACGGATGCAACGTTTAAATATGATATTGGCCGATGCTGTAGATTGAACAAGGAATACGATGAGGCAGAGGAATATTTGAAAAAATGTTTGGCAATATTGCCTTTCTATCCTTCCGCACATTATGAAATTGCACTGGTTTATTCGGAACTTGGTGATCAGGACAAGGCTGTAGAACATATGAATATTGCCCTGGATATTTGGAAAGATGCTGATCTGATTTTCGAGGACGCACAACTGGCAAAAGCTAAATTAGAGGAGTGGGTAAATTAGTTGCTGTAGCGCAGGTATTAACTGATATAACACGAGATTAATTCGATAATATTTCGGAGAATGGTGAACAGATTCAATAGTACAACGCTGAAAATATTAGGTGCTTATCTTGTAGGTGGGTTTGGAATTCTCGAATTCATAATTTTTATTGTAGATCACTACATGCTTTCCAGAGATCTTATTGACGTGTGCTTGATAACATTGTTATCTATGATTCCTTCAGTGTTGATTTTCGCCTTTTATCAGACCAGTGATAAATGGGCAAAGCTTGGAAAATTCGGAATACCGGTAAATTTCATAGCGACTCTAATATTTCTGTTTTTTCTTTTTCAGGATAAAGAATTGGGGGCAACTACTACAACGGTAACTGTGGAGGATGAAGAAGGTGCAATCATTGAACGGGTAATTCCCAAAAGTGAATTTCGCAAAAATGCAGCAATTTTTTGGTTTGATGTTGAAACTGATGATCCTGAATTTGATTGGCTTCAATTTGGGATTACTGCCTTGATCGGAATGGATTTAGCCCAAGATATTTTTCTTGACATCGCCATACCATATGACTTTTCGTCAGATATTAATGAGTCGGGATTCGCAAGTGGTATTGGCCTGCCATTAACGCTAAAGAGGAAAATAGCAGACAACAACCATTACCAGCATTTTATTTCTGGGACAATTTCAAAACAGGGAAAGGAGTTTTCAGTGAAAGTAAATCTTTATGAAACAAGGCGAACCAAGCTTATTGCCGAAAATACCTTTACCGGAATGGATCTATTCAATTTAGCAGATGAAATCTCTATTCAGATCAAGCATGATTTAGAAATTCCTATCCGGCATATAGAAGAGGTAACAGACCTTCCTATTTCTGAGACAGCAACAAAATCAATGAAAGCTTTGGAATTAGCATTTACAGGTGCTAATGTAATAATCTTTGAAAATGAATTTGAAAGGGGCCTGGGTTATGTGGAGCAGGCTATTCAGGAAGACCCATCTTTTGCTTATGCATACGGTTTTCTGCATCAGATATACCTTATGCTAAATATGAGTAAAAAAAGGGAGCAGACCCTTGAATTATTGATGAAGTACCTGTATAAATTACCTGAAAATGAGCAGTATAGAACGAAAGCTCTGTACCATGCCATGAAAGGAAACCCTGAAAAACAATTGGCAATATTAAAGATGTGGGCTGAACTGTATCCCGATGCTATCGCACCTCATGAAGCGTTAATTGGATTCTATTGGAGAAAATACCAACCTGATAAAATAATATCAGAATACGAACGGATTTTAGAACTTGACCCGGAACAGTATTATTGTATTGCGGAAATTGGTTATTTACACCAAAGCAAAGGCGAGTATGAAACAGCTTTGAAATATTATGAACAGTCTGCTGAAATATTTCCGGACAAATATGAATCCTTTACTGCAATTGGAGATTTATATAAAACAATGGGAGATTACAGTCAGGCGAAGTCTTTTTATGAGAAAGCTATTGCTATAGAGCCAGAGAAAATTTCGGTTATGGTGGATATAGCAAATATTGAATCCAAATCAGGAAATTTTGAGAAAGCATTTGAGCTATACGACGAAGCCTTAAAACTATGTAAAACCCCCAAGGATAAGGCAAATGTGTACAGGAAACTTTCTTTTTTATACGAGCTCAAAGGGGAATTGGATAAATCAATTGAATATTTGCTCCTGAGATCTGAGGAGATAAAGAAGATTAATCCTGAATTACAGGTATTGATTGATAAACTTTTTCATATGGCCGTTTACGTTAAAGCGGGTAAAAAAGATGAAGCCTTTCAAATCGTTAAAACTACCGAGTCTCAATTACAGGCACCCTATGATAAGTTCGCAATGCTCAGTTATTTTTTGATATATATTGAATTAGGAGATACGGCTAATACCGATAAGGCCGAAAAAGCGCTCAATGAGTTTGAACAAGCATATAATTCAGGGAAGATACCTCTATCAATGCTTAGAGGGTTTAAGTATATGCATGGAAAGATCAATGAAATGAAAAGTAATTATGAAAGGGCAATTAGCAACTATAAAGATGAATTGGAAGAGGATCCAACTGATGTAAAGGTAAATGTTGCTATTGGCAGGTGCTATAGAAAATTGAATCAGTTTAATGAGGCAGAGAAATATTTGAACAAATGTTTGAAGATACGGCCCTTCAACCCAAAAGCCCATTACGAAATTGCGCTGGTTTATTCAGAACTTGGTGATCAGGAAAAGGCGGTCAAACATATGAATATTGCCCTGGATATTTGGAAGGATGCTGATCCGATTTTCGAGGACGCACAACTCGCAAAGGCTAAGTTGGAGGAATGGGTAAACTAGCTGGAGCAGTTCAGGAAAGGCTGAAAATCATGGAAATAGAAGAGCAAATAACAAAATACAAGGATCAGGGCCTGAAGATATTCGCCTCCTCCTCGTTTCAAACCCAAAGTGTGGTGTTGCTTCATTTAATAAGCAAGATCGATAACTCAATCCCTATTTATTTTCTGAACACAGGTTTTCACTTTCCAGAGACATTGGAGTACAAAGCGGAACTTACCAAGCGATTTGATCTCAATGTTGTCGATCTATTCTCTGAAATTTCAAAAATTCAGCAGCGCAATGATGCTGGAAGAATGCTTTACACCTCAGATCCAGATTATTGTTGCTATCTAAACAAAGTCCAGCCGCTGGAACCAATAATGAAGAATTTTGATATCTGGATAAGTGGTGTACGCTCAGACCAGAGTGCGGTGCGAGAAGGAATGAGCACTGAAAATAAAGCACATCACGGAGTAACCCGTTATCACCCAATGTTGGGTTGGACAGGGAAAATGATATATGAGTACATAGCTAAACACACTTTGCCAAAGCATCCATTAGATGGAGAGGGGTATTTCAGTATTGGCTGTCAGCCATGTACTATTAAAATGCGCCTCAGCGGAGATCGTGATAATAGGTGGTACGGCCAGAATAAAACGGAGTGTGGCATACACACGGAATTGGTAATAAGCTAAAGCGAATTAGGAACATTGCGCGAATAAGGTGAATAATTCATGTCATTCGCAATAGATTCGCGTTTCGCATGAGCTTTAAAACCAATGAGTTAACTTAATACAAATGAAGATATTAATAACGGGAGGTGCCGGATATATTGGAACTGAACTAACGCATAAGCTCGGGCAATCTGCGGAGGTGGATGATATTGTAATCTATGATAATCTTAGCCGCAAGAATTATAATCTCTTCCTATCCGAAAAAATATCAGGCAAGAACATTCAGTTTATCTATGGCGACATATTGGATTCCAGAAAATTGAAATCCGTATTGGACGGAGTGGATGTTGTTGTGCATTTAGCTGCCAAGGTATCCACACCATTTGCCAATGAGGACCCACACCTCTTTGAACAAGTAAACCATTGGGGAACAGCAGAGCTCTCTTATGCAATTGAAGCATCGGATGTAAAAAAGGTTATTTACATGAGCAGTATCTCTGTATATGGAGCACGTGAGGAGCCTGTTGATGAAAACACTACACCTAACCCAAAAACCTACTATGGAATTTCAAAGCTAAATGGTGAGAAGATGATTCAGCGCTTGTCAAGGGAAAGAGACACTTTTATTTTGCGGTGTGGAAATGTTTATGGCTATAGCAAGAGCATGCGATTTGATGCTGTGATCAACAAGCTCATGTTTGAATCCCAATTTAAGGGCAAGATTAACATTCAGGGAAGTGGGAATCAGCAGCGTGCCTTTATTCAAATCGATAAGGTCACCTCTTCCTTAGCGCGAATCATTTTTGATGAGAATATTCCTGCCGGAAACTATAATTTAGTTGATAAGAATATGTCTATTAATGAAATTATAGATTCTCTAAAGCAGATTTATCCTGATTTGGAGATGATCTTCGTGCAACAGGATTTGAATTTGAAAAATATAATTGTGAAAAAGAACGCAGCTTTGGATGCTTACAACTTATTCGAGCAGTCAGATTTCCTCGAAGAACTCAAGGAATTTAAAGAGCACTTTGCCTTTTCTCCGCCTAAGTCGATACTTGAAAATCAATCAATATGACCAGGATATTAGCTAACGATGGAATCACCGCAGGGGGCAAGGAAGCTTTAGAGCAGGCTGGATTCGAAGTAATTACCGAAAATGTCCCTCAGGAAAACCTGATGGAGGAGTTGAAAAACTATGATGCCGTGCTGGTGAGGAGCGCTACCAAGATCAGGAAGGATCTAATTGATGGCTGTCCAAATATCAGGTTAATCGGTAGAGGGGGAGTTGGTATGGACAACATCGATGTAGAGTATGCCCGGGAAAAGGGTGTTGAGGTGATCAATACGCCAGCAGCCTCATCTGAATCCGTAGCAGAGTTGGTATTCGCTCATTTACTCGGATTGGCACGTTTCCTTCCTGATTCTAATCGCAATATGCCCTTGACAGGTGACAGCAAATTTAAAGAAATGAAAAAGTCCTATGCGAAAGGAATTGAATTGCGCGGTAAAACAATGGGAATCATAGGCATTGGCCGGATTGGACAAGCAACAGCCAGAATTGCCCTTGGGTTGGGAATGAAAGTCGTGGCTACGGATCCATTTATTGATAAAGTAACAATCACCTTAAATATAGAAGGCGCATCTGATGTTTTGGTAGAGATCACTACAATTCCCATGAACGATCTGTTTAAACAAAGCGACTTTATATCATTGCATGTGCCTGGAGATGGCAAGCCAGTTATAACTTCCAAGGAGTTTGCCAAGATGAAAGATGGAGTAGGGATCATCAATGCTTCCCGAGGTGGCGTAGTGAAGGAGTCGGATCTTTTGAAGGAAATAGAAAAAGGCAAGGTTGCTTTTGCTGGATTGGATGTTTTTGAAAATGAGCCAAAACCAGATATCAGAATTCTTATGGAGGATCAAATATCGTTAACTCCACATATCGGGGCAGCAACGGTAGAAGCGCAGGATAGGATTGGATTGGAGCTGGCAGAAAAGATCACCGAATTTTTTAAGTAGTCTTATCATATGGCCATAGTTAGACCATTCAAAGGAATTCTTCCCGCCAAGGACAAAGTACACTTGGTTACCTCCCGCTCTTTTGATACATATGACAAACACACGCTGGATGATAAACTCAAATACAATCCCTTTTCATTTTTGCATATCATCAAACCGGATTTTTATGCCACAAAGAAGGTAAAGAGTAATTCTCCTGATTATCTGAAGAAGGTCAAGGCCAAGTTCGACGAATTTCTGAAGAAGGATTACTTCGAAGGTGATGAAAGAGACTCCTTTTACATTTACCAACAGGAGAGTTATGGAAATGTTTACACCGGAATAATCGGATGCGCATCCATTGATGACTACTTCGACGGCATTATTAAAGTACACGAACAAACACTGGGTCATAGAGAGGAAAAACTGAAAGATTATCTGCGTGTAGTCAATATGAACGCTGAACCTGTATGCCTTACGTATTCATCTGATGAAAAATTGGAAGAAATTATAACCAGTGTGGTGGAGCAAGAGCCTTATTTTGATTTTTCGACCACAGACAATACGCGCCATAAATTGTGGAAAGTGAACGACGAAATAACTGTGGCAAATATTTCGAAACAGTTTGAGGACATCGATACAGTCTATATAGCAGATGGTCATCATCGTTCTGCGTCTTCGGCGTTGCTCGGTAAAATAATGAGAACAGAAAATCCAACTGCACAATCCGATGCTGGGTTCAATTATTTTATGAGCATTTACATTCCCTTTGATCAGTTGAAAATATACGAGTACAACAGGCTGGTTAAAGATCTCAATGGGCATTCCGTATTGGAATTCTTGAAAAGAGTAGAGGAGAAATTTAAGATTGAAGAATGTGGAAAGAAAGCAGTAGTTCCAGATGAACAACACATCTTTGGTATGTATCTAAAAGAGAAATGGTACAGGTTAACAGTGGATAAATCATTGATTGATAATAGTACTGCCATTGGCTCTTTAGACGCTAAAATTCTCTCGCAATATTTGTTATCTCCAATTCTCAATATAACAGATCTAAGCTCGAGAAAATCAGACCGTATATCCTTTATTGGCGGTGTGGGTAAAGATGTGATTCAGATAGTTCAGCAATCTGTTGATGATGGAGAGATGAAAGTTGCCTTTACACTTTTTCCAGCTACTATAGAACAGCTGATCAAGGTGGCCGATAACAAGGAGATTATGCCTCCCAAGAGTACCTGGGTGGAGCCCAAGATGCGAAGTGGGTTGGTAATTTATAGCCTGAGCTGATCATGTTACTTCACAAAGACTTTGACATCAATTTGCAGCTAATGCAGTTTTAACCGTAATTGTGGAACACTTCCTCAATAACCAATGAAGAGATTGCTGATATATATCGTGTTTTTCTATGGATTAACCTTTACATCATCCATAGCGAAGCAAAACATCGATTCGCTATCAGGCGTCCTCCAAAATGCTGAAGCGGATACCAATAGAGTAACTATTCTGAACCAACTGGCAACAGAGTTTATCAATATTAATCCCGATTCCGCCCTTACCTATAACGACCAGGCATTTATACTTGCAGAAACGTTGGGGAACGATATGTTACTGGCAGAATGTTATTATGTAATCGGGAATATATTAAGAGCTAAATACAATTATGTACAAGCGGCCGAGATGCATCTCGAGGCATTGGCAATATATGAGGAGCTTGGGGCTGCTACAGGATGGAACTTAATTGAAATAGGAAACGATTACTATTGGATGAATGAATATGAAACAGCTAAAAGGTATTTCAAATCGGCACATAATGAATTTGACAGTACCAATAATGTACTTGGAACTGCAGTGAGCTTGAATAATATAGGTATGGTGTATGCGTTTCAGGGTAATTATTTAGAAGCAGTGAGATATTGCTACAAAGCTTTGGAAATATATGAAGGACTGGGCAATAAGGCCGGTATCGCGTGGAGCTATGAATTGATAGCAGAGGTACATATTGAGCAGAATAATTATGACAAGGCATTGGATTACTTATTTAAGATGAAAAAAATCTATGGAAAACTGCGTGATACAAGGGGGTTGATAGTATCATATCTTATGATTGGGCAGATATATAATATCCAGGGCGACTACCCCCAAGCGTTTGATTATTATTCCTTATCCTTGAAATTCAGTGAAGAATCCGGTGATAAAATTAAAATTGGAGTATCCTATAACCGGTTAGGTGAACTGTATGCTGCAAAGAAAGAGTACGTAAAGGCTTTGGAATATCAAACAAAAGCCCTTCACCTGCAGGAGGAAATAAAAGATAGACGGGAAATGAGCGCCACCTTGAGTAATATGGGCGGAATTTATCTTGAAATGGCAAATTTTAGTAAGGCCATTGAACATCTAAAAAAGAGTATAAAAGTGGCAGATGAAATAGGTTATAAGTCTGCATTGAAGAACAGCTACGAAAAAATTGCGCAAGCCTATAGCCAGAGAGGTAATTTTAAAAATGCTTACAAATATCATCAGTTGTACTCCGCAATGAAGGATGAGCTTTTTGATGAAAAAAAGTCGAATAGCATTCGTGAATTGCAGGCGAAATATGAAAATGAAGAGAAAGAAAAGGAAATTATTTTGCTCAATAAAGAGAAGCGCATTCGGGATTTGGTAATGCGCAGGGATACAATTGTTCAATATTCTATGTTCGCCGGGTTATTGATGTTGGCACTTCTAGGCTTTGTAATTCACAACCGCTATCGAATAAAACAGAAGGCGAACGAAGAGCTAAAAAAGCTGAATGAAAATATGGAAGATATCGTTGAGCGCAGAACGAGTGAAGTGGTAAAGCAAAGGGACGAGATTGAAAAAACCTATACCAATACCAAACTCCTCAGCAGCATCGGCAAAACTATAACTTCCTCGCTGTCAGTAGAAAAAATAATTGAAACTGCCTATGAGAGTGTTAATATCTTGATGGATGCTTCTGCTTTTTGCATAGGTGTATATAATAAAGAAAAGAACTGCATTGAGTTTCCGGGTGTAATTGAAAAAGGAAAACCCCTGCCATTTTTCACTGTTACATTAGACAAAGAAGACCAAATGCCTGTGGTGTGCTTCAAGAAAAAACAGGAAATTCTCATCAACGATATGGCAACTGAGGCCAGAGCATTTATTGGTGTTGATCCTGATAAGATTGCGCTAAAAGGGGAAGTGGTTTCGGCGCTGATATATCTTCCTCTGTATATTAAAAAAGAGGTAATTGGTGTGATCAGTGTACAGAGCTTTAAAAAGGATGTTTACACACCTTATAATGTCGATATGCTGAGGAATCTGGCAGTATATGTCGGAATTGCTCTGGAAAATGCACGTGGTTATGAAATTGTGGAGGAAAAAGTCAGGTTGCGAACAGCTGAGGTGGTACAGCAAAAGCAGAGGATTGAAAAAGCGTATCAGGATGTGGAATTGCTCAGTGGGATCGGTAAGGATATTACTTCATTACTCACCGTTGAAGAAATAATTGAAAAAGTATACAAAAATGTAAATACGCTAATGGATGCTTCAGCTTTTGCTATTGGGATTTACAAAGAAGACGAAAAAGAATTATACTTCCCGGGTGTGATAGAAAAAGGCAAAAAATTACCTGATGTTTCTATTTCATTAGATGATATCAGTCGACCGGCGGTTGTATGTTTTAAAAATAATAAAGTGCTTTTTATCAATAACGAAGAAGATTATGGTAAATATATTTCAGATAGATCGACGCCCGTAGCAGGCGATGATCCCATTTCAATTATTTATCTTCCTCTCATTTCCAAAGATAAATCCATAGGGGTAATAACGGCTCAAAGCTTTGAAAAAAATGCGTACACAGATTACCACTTGAAGATATTACAAAACATCGCGGTTTACACTGCGATTGCCCTGGAAAACGCACATTTATATGAAAATATGGAAGCCACCGTTGCGGAGAGAACCGAAGAACTCCTGAAACAAAAAAAGCAGGTGGAGGTGTCATATGACAATATCAAAATTTTAAGTGAAATTGGCCGACAACTAACTTCAACCCTGAATATTGAGAATATTTTTAACAAATTACATAAAAACGTCAGCCAGTTAATGAGCGCCGACTGCTTTGGGATTCGTATATATCATCCCGAAAAGAACATAGTGGAGTATAAATTTGAGATCGAAAAAGGAGAAAGAGATAAGGCAACGGATATTTCTATGGATGATGATGATAATTATACAGTGTGGTGCATCAAGAACAAAAAGGAAATATTTATTAACGACAATCAAAAAGAGTATAAAAAATACACCAAAAAAATAGTGGTGCCCAGGGGAGAGATGCCAGATTCTTTATTGTTCCATCCTATGATCTTCGGTAAAAAGGTGCTTGGTGTGATAACCGTACAAAGCTTTGAGAAGAATGCATACACCAAATATCACGCGGATATTTTAAAAACCCTTGCTTCCTATACGGCTATTGCCTTGGAAAATGCGGGTATTTATGAACAGCTGGAGGAAAAGATTAGAGAAAGAAATGGTATGTGATATTGGCGGTGAGGATAGGGGACTTTCCCGGCACACATCCCAAAATTAATGGCATAATAGACTTTTACACAAAGCCTTAGCCTTAACACAATTACCAAATACCAATTATATTATATTGCTGCTTTGATATTTCCGTTGCACTCGTTTTTTGAAACTAAATTGAAGGGGAGGTTAGTGAAGAATTGAGAAGGTTGTTGACCATATCGTTTCTATTGGTATCATTTGGCGGCTTTGCGGAGCAAGCAGTCATTGACTCCTTAACAGCCCGCCTTGGGGAGAGCCTCCATGATACTGATCGGGTAAATACCCTCAACAAGCTCGCCTGGGAGATGATGTACAATAACCCCGATACAGCTATCATCTTATCTTCTCAGGCATTATCAATTGCTGAAGCATACGAGTGGCACTTAGGGATTGCTCACAGTAACGGCCGACTCGGTACTTTCAACGCGATAAAAGGCGATTACCCCAAAGCCCTGGAATATTTCTTCAAAGCGCTTAAATTGGTTGAAGAACTCCGCCTGCCAGACCAGCAGGCAGGCGGACAGGTGGGTAACAAGAGCTACATAGCAGCAAACCTTAGCAACATCGGAATTATCTACAAGGAACAAGGCGATTACTCCAAAGCCCTGGAATATTTCTTCGACGCTCTTAAAATTCATGATGAGCTGAATAGCAAAAACGACCTGGCAGCAACCCTGGGCAACATCGGAAATGTCTACATGAAACAAGGCGTTGCATCCACCGAAGCCTCAGCGAAGGTGGAATTACTCAACAAAGCCCTGGAATATTACTTGAAAGCCCTGAAAATGAATGAAGAACTGGGCAGAAAAAACGGTATTGCCATCAACCTGGGCAACATCGGACTTGTTTACATGGACCAACTCGATTACCCCAAAGCCCTGGAATATTATTTCAAAGCACTTGATATGGCTGAAGAACTTGGAGATAAAAATGGTGTTGCAAGACACCTTGGCAATATCGGAACTCTGTACACAGAGATTGGGGAATTTGAAAAGGCTGAAAACAGCTTGCAAAAAGCGCTCAACCTCTCCAAAGAAATCAGCGCTAAAGAATACTTAAAAGACCAATATCATTACCTCTCTAAGCTGTACGACACTATCTCAAGGCCTGCCCAGGCTTTTGAGGCCTATAAAATGTACATTATCTATCGCGACAGCATAGACAATGAAGAAAACACCAAAGCCCAAACCCGCACTG
Organism: Bacteroidota bacterium; assembly: GCA_022572355.1. Taxonomy (GTDB): domain Bacteria; phylum Bacteroidota; class Bacteroidia; order NORP154; family NORP154; genus NORP154. The sequence goes on from JACZWC010000016.1 coordinate 60,932, forward strand.
AAATGAAATACGAGTATGAGAAAGCGGAATTGGTGAAGCAGCAGCAGGAGAGAGAACAGGCACGGATGGAGGCTGAAGTAACATCCAGACGAGATAATCTTCAATATTCAGTAATCCTAATTGCTCTACTTGTCCTGTTTGGTGGGGTGATGTCATTGGGGTTTGTTAAGGTTAGCAACAGGATGGCTGAGGGTATCATCTTCTTTTCTTTCCTTATTCTATTTGAGTTCTTGTTGGTATTGGCAGACCCCTACATTGACAACTGGTCTGGTGGAGCACCGGGGTTTAAGCTCTTATTCAATGCGGGTATTGCAGCATTGATATTCCCTGCTCATGCTTTCTTTGAGGCTAAAATGAAAGGGAGATTGGTAAAGAAATGAGAATGCGACACATTATACGGAATCTGCTGAGTAAAGCGTCAGGAACACTCCTGATCCTTCTCCTGTCTCATTCTGTTCAGGCTCAAGATCAACACATCACCAGTGGTGAGCGGAGCCGAACTATAGATTCGTTGAAATCTGTTATTGATTTAGCGGAGCATGATACATCAGTTTGCATTGCCTATTTAAGTTGGGGCGAGGAAGTTTACCTGAATAACCCTGACACGGCTCTGATTCTCTGGCAAAAAGCGCACGACATAGCTGAACGAAATCTTGCGAGCAGCCCACCCACTTCGTCTGCCGACGGGTCCTCCAAAGCAAATGCGGAGGAGGAAGCTTCAGCGAAAGCAGGCACCCTACATAAAAAGTATTTATCTACTCTGGCCGATGCCCTGAACAATATTGGGTATATCTATGAAAATCAAGGAGACATCCCTAAAGGGTTGGAGTACTATCATAAGAGTTTGAAGATAAAAGAAGAGATAGGCAATAAAAAAGGAATAGCTACATCTTTAAACAATATTGGGTATATCTATATGAATCAGGGAGACATCCCTAAAGCTTTGGAGTACTGGCATAAGAGTCTGAAGATAAGAGAAGAAATAGGCGATAAAGAAGGAATAGCTACCTCTTTAAACAATATTGGGGCTATCTATAATCATCAAGGTGACATACCTAATGCTTTGGAGTATTTTCATAAGAGTTTGAAGATAAAAGAAGAAATAGGCGATAAAAGGGGCATAGCTATCTCTTTAAACAATATTGGGCTTATCTATATGAATCAAGGAGACATACCTAAAGCCCTGGAGTACTATCATAAGTGTTTGAAGATAGATGAAGAAATAGGCGACAAAAAAGGAATAGCTATCTCTTTAAACAATATTGGGGTTATCTATTACAATCAAGGTGACATACCTAAAGCGCTGGAGTACTATCATAAGTGTTTGAAGATTGATGAAGAAATAGGCAATAAACAAGGCATAGCTAGCTCTTTAAAGAACATTGGCAGCATTGAATTCAAACAAGGGCAGTTGACCAATGCTTTAAATTACGCCATGAGAGGGTTGGAAATTGCGCAGGAAATTGGATCGCCTCATCTTATATCAATTAACTCCGGTCTATTGAGCAAAGTGGCCAAACAACAAGGTAACTACCAAGAAGCTCTGGAAATGTACGAACTCCACATATTAATGCGGGATAGCATCAACAACGAAGAAACCCAAAAGGCATCCATACGCCAACAGACAAAGTACGAGTTTGAAAAAGCGCAGCTAATTAAGGAGCAGGAGGAAAAAGAGACAGCCCGGTTAGAATCTGAAGCAACCTCAAGACGAGACAACCTGCAATACTCTGTGATCCTAATTGCCTTGCTGGTTTTGTTTGGTGGAGTGTTATCGCTTGGTTTTGTTAAAGTAAGCCCCAGAATGGCAGAGGGTATCATTTTTTTCTCCTTCCTTATCCTCTTTGAGTTCTTGTTGGTGCTGGCAGACCCTTACATTGAAAACTGGTCTGGCGGTGCACCGGGGTTTAAGCTCTTATTCAATGCGGGTGTTGCGGCTCTCATCTTCCCAATGCACTCTCTGTTCGAAACTAAACTAAAGGGTCGCCTAGTTAAATCATGATATATTCAAGAACCCATGCGCTTAAAGCTGGCTCAAACGTCCGCAGGACGTTCGCCCTTTTCCCTGCTCATGCTTTCTTTGAGAGTAAGATGAAAGGGAGATCCGATAGCTATCGGATGGTGAAATGAGGTTATTAGCCCTATTCATACTTCTAATGCCATCAGTGCTCCTTGGGCAATTCTCAGATGATGAGCAACATCAGATTGATTCGTTGACCGCGATTATCAATGATAAGACAAGCCATGATACATCTTTGGCAAGTGCCTATGTGGGTTTAAGCGAGATACTCTACGTTTCTAACCTTGATACCGTTATCCCTCTTTGTATCAAAGCAAAGGAAATAGCTGAAACAGCCCTTATCACCCGCCCGTCTGTTATGGTAACTAACAGCCTTTTGAAGACCCTGGCAGGTGCTTTAAACAACATTGGGTTTATTTATAAGCAACAAGGTGGCATTCCCCAAGCATTGGAGTACTATCAAAAGAGCTTGGAGATAAAAAAAGAAATAAACAATAACAAAGGCATAGCTAACTCTTTAAACAACATTGGTCGTATTTATGAACAACAAGGCGACATTCCCAAAGCGTTGGAGTACTATCATAAGAGTTTGAAGATAAGGGAAGAGATAGGAAATAAAGCAGGCATAGCTGAATCGTTAAACAACATTGGGTTTATTTATAAGCAACAAGGCGATATCCCCGAAGCGTTGGAGTACTATCATAAGAGTTTGAAGATAAGAGAAGAAGCAGGCAATAAAGCAGGCATAGCCGAATCGTTAAACAACATTGGGTTAATTTATCAAAATCAAGGTGACAGTTCCAAAGCGATGGAGTATTATCAAAATAGCTTGAAGATATAAGAAGAAACAGGTAATAAAGCAGGTATAGCTATCTCTTTAAGCAACATTGGGTTTATTTATAAACAAAAAGGCGAGATCCTCAAAGCCCTGGAGTACTATTATAAGAGTTTGAAGATATTGGAAGAGACCTGCAATAAACATGGTATAGCTGTCTCTTTAAACAATATTGGGATCATTGAATTACGTCGGGGGGCGTTGGCACAGGCATTGAAAAACGTCACTCAGGGATTGTTAATTGCCCGCGAAATAGGCTCTGTTCATCTTATATCAGCTAACGCTGGTATATTGAGCAAAGTCGCTAAAATACAGGGTGACCGAACTACGGACCCTGTCCTTCGTCAGGCACGCTACAAAGAAGCCTTGGAGATGTATGAGCTCCACATTCAAATGCGGGATAGCATTAAAAATGAGGAAACCCTGAAAGCCACCATACGCCAGCAAACCAAGTATGAGTTTGAAAAGGTGCAGCTTGTTAAAGAGCAGGAGGAGAAAGAGCGATCCAGAATAGAAGCTGAGGTTACTTCAAGACGGGATAACCTGCAATACTCTGTGATTCTTATTGCTTTGCTTGTTTTGTTCGGTGGGGTGATGTCATTGGGGTTTGTTAAAGTAAGCCCCAGAATGGCGGAAGGGATCATCTTCTTTTCTTTCCTTATCCTTTTTGAGTTTTTACTTGTATTGGCAGACCCATACATTGATAACTGGTCTGGAGGTGCGCCGGGGTTTAAGCTCTTGTTCAATGCGGGTATTGCGGCTTTGATATTTCCAGCCCATGCTTTCTTTGAATCGAGACTCAAAGGAAGATTGGTGAAATGATGGTATTTACCCCCTGTTTATTTGCTTCGCAAACAAACTGTCCCCCTATAGGGGGACAGCGACCCTAAGCGTAGTTTAGGGTCGCAGGGGGTCAGGATATCCCCAAGTACTTATGACTCTGCAACGAAATTGCCTATTGCCGGTTGGGTTTGTATATTAGCGTGTCGCATATTTGCGTGTCGCAATTATGCGTATTGTGGTTAAGTAGAATATTGGCTTTATGAAAAATCCATTTAGATACGGTGAGGTTGTAGAGGAAACCTCGTTTTGCAATAGGGAAGAAGAATTAAAGGAAATCAAGACAGCGATAAAAAATCGCTATTCATTCATGAAGGAGTTTATAGATACAACAACCCTGTCTTTAAAGAATGGATAATTCAAATAAACTCATAAGTCATGGTATTCCTATGTACTTATGCATTTGAAGTGAAATGCTCCATTGTGGATTATTCTTGATGTAATCCAGAATTTCGGGAATGACCTTCTTTGATTTACCCCACTCGGGTTGCAGATATAATTTACAATCCTTACCCACCTTTTGAGCGTGCTCTTCCGCCCATTCGAAGTCGCCCTGATTGTAAATAATTATTTTTAGTTCGTTCGCTCGTTCATGAATTCCGCTAAACGGGGGCACTGTTTTTTTCGGTGAGAGACAAACCCAATCCCAGAAGCCGGTGAGTTCATATGCCCCTGAAGTTTCAATATGTATCTTTATGTTCCTGGCCATAAATAATTCGGTGAGTGGCGCAAGATTGTACATCACAGGTTCTCCCCCGGTGATCACGGCAATTTCTGCCTTTGATTCAACCGTTTCAGCTACGATTTTTTCAATACTGATAATCGGATGTCCTTCCATGGGCCATGAGTCTTTAGTATCGCACCAATGACAGCCAACATCACACCCTCCGGTTCTAATAAAATAGGCTGGCTTGCCAGTGTGAAATCCCTCACCCTGAATAGTGAAATAAGATTCCATGATGGGAAGCTCCAATCCCAATGAAATACTGTCTGACTCTTTTTGTTCAATATTCATGACCCAAAATTAATTATATATTTATAGCTATAAACGACTCAGGATTTAAATAAATGCAGGGAGTACTGAAGCAACTGAAAGATCATAGTCCGCTGGATTATGAGGCGCTTGGAGCATTACTGAAGGAGATAGACTTCGCCACGGTATATTATGAAAGCCTTCTTCCAAATATCTCAAGCTCAGATACATATTCGCGTAATATATTAACCCTAAATCCGATTGAAGTAGTACTAATTCATTGGCCCACAAATGTTTCAAGCGCAGTGCATCGCCACGATGGTTTTTGGGGATATGTAGCTGTCTTGAGCGGTTCTTGTGAAAATGTTGAGTATTTATACAAGGAGGGCGTAATTAGCGAGATCCATAGGATGCAATTTCTAAAGGGAGGATTAATACCTGAGCCGGATGGAACCCTCCATAAAATGTATAACCCAAGTGGTGAAGAGAGCCTGGTTACGGCACACTTTTATTATCCTCCACTTGAGAATATGGATAATATGGTCATTTATAATCTTGAAAATCAACGAATTGGCACGCTAAATGATAAAGCAAGTACCGCATCCTGGAGCGAACCCGACGAACATTTCAAGAGTATTCAGGAAAATGCATTTAAATTTGTTCCAGGAAAGATCTAAAGAATTCACACAGAATTTTTCCAGTAATATATAAACCCATGTCTGAGAATATACAAACTAAGATGAAAAGATATTTAAAGCTGTTGTCCTTCGGGAGTTGGGTAGTTGTACTGTTATTTGCCAGTTCAAATACAAATGCACAGAATGACGAAAAATACTATTACAAATTGGGTAAAAAGTATTTTATGATGAAGGACTACGCCCAATCGGCGAAACATTTCTATAAATGTGCGGATCTGGCAAAAGCAAATGGAAGCGATAACCCGAACTATTATTACTATCCCGCTATGTTATTTTATTACGGAGAGGGCAAGTCAAAGAAGGTACTCAAGGTCATGGATCTCATTGCACCACTCATTCCTGAGGTTCCATCAAATCCAATGGATCCCGATCAGAAAAAAGTAGATTTTTTTGATGATTTTTTTGCTAATTATCGGATAGAGATCAATAAGGCAGATTATATTTTTCTACGTTACTACATTCAATTTAAAACAGGACAAGTAGAAATACAGGATGTCTTTGACAGGCTGGATTACTGCCTTAGGTATCACGATCCTTCTGAATCCATGATTCCGATTTCGGAAGTTTATAAACTTTTCGTGGAAATCTATACGGATTATTTCAAGGATAGTGCAGATGTTGAGGGATACAACAAAGAAAATCACGCCATAGTTTGCGCTATGTTCAAGGCCGTAGCTGAGAAAGGGAATGAGCAGGCCAAAGAAGTTGTCCAGAAAAATTGCCAGTAACTATTCTATTACCAGCCTCCTGGTTTCGACTTGATCATTCTCAAACCTTACCCTTACCAGGTAAATTCCGGACCTTGCATTCTTAAGATCAATCTGAATTGTCTCCAATGGTAACGACCCACTCACACCATAAAGGAGTTGGCCAGTTGTGTTGAATACCTCAATACCAGATATGGGTTCGCCGGATTCAATAAAAAATACACCGCTATTTGCAGGGTTTGGGTACACTTTGAAGTCAAGCTTATCTGCAATATGATTTATTCCTACCAGAGTATTTACTGTCACCTGTACAATACCACCACAACCATTCGCATCCGCAATGATTACTTCATAATTGCCACCGGCCAACCCGGTTGCTGTTGCATTGGTTTGCCCGGGTGTCGTATTCCAGCTATAGGTATACGGTGCAGTTCCAGTCGTCGGTACTACCGTGGCAGTTCCGTCATTGACTCCCGCATTTGATTCATCTGTAGATGTAACAGTTCCAGTTATTGTAGTACAACCACCCGCATTAATAAAGGTAGAGGCAGAATAAGTGCAACCATTCGCATCCGTTATTGCAACTACATAGATTCCGGGTGCTAATCCTGTGGCCGTAGCATTGGTTTGTGTACCACTATCATTCCAAACATAGGTATAGCTTCCTGTTCCGCCTGTAGGTACAGCTGTAGCAGTGCCATCGCCTGCACCTGCAGATGTTTCCCCAGTAGCCGTAATAGGTCCTGCCAGAATTGCAGGTTCTGAAACTGTTGCTGTTGCTGTTGCAGAAGTAGAGGAATCCGTTACAGTAACCGCGTAATTACCCGCACACAATCCTGTGGCCGTTGCGTTTGTTTGAGAAGCAGGGTCGTTCCAGGCATAAGTAATGGGTGCTGTACCGTTAGTCTGTACAGCTGTTGCAGTACCATTACAATCTCCATTGCAATTTGTGCTCACAGAGGTAGCTGTCACCTCTACTCCTGCTGCCAGACAAAAAGAATTATCTAGTTCGCAATACCTGGCAAAAAATTCCTGGTAATATTCATTGGCAATATCAGCCCGGTGTACAAATACAGTGTTCTCATCGTTCTTGGTTTCCGCAGCGGTTGACCAATTATGGGAACCCGTTAATACAAGAGGATCAGAGGTGGTATCCATTTGATCGATGATGGCGTATTTGTGATGAAAATCGTAGGTCACTCCCTGATGAGAAAGCAAAGGTACACCAGCTCCGGTAAGGAAGGTGTATTCTTCGCCCATGTCGCCAATATTTTCCATGATTCCCTTCACATTACCAAATGCAATGTGCGCATTATTTACGGCGGTACCCAATTCGTCCCTCGTAAATGACAATAATCCAAATTCAAGGCTTGCACTTGCAGACTCGATGGCCGCTTTAATTTTACTTGTGGTAAGATCAGTTGGTGAAAAATATACTTCCAGTGCTTTTCCTCCTACCATGAATTCATGAGGCGTATTATCCGTTTTGTCTGCACCGAATTTCGCGTTTCCAGGATTGGGTGTAGATCCGGTTCCGCCCCACATTTCTTCAAATTCTAACGTGTAAGCCCTGGCCACAGATTGATCTTGAATGAGCAAAATATTGTTGTAGTCGTTAGTCAAATTGTTTGTTGTCCAATTTGTAGAACCAGTAAGTACCCATGAATTGTTTACATCATCTCTGTCAACAATAATGAATTTATTATGCATTATTGCGACACTGTTTCCCTTAATCAATTTGATGTTTGCCGTATCAAGACTGCTCAATGCAAGGTTGAGTGTTGATAATGCAGTTACATATCGTACAGTGACCCCGTTGTTGAAAGCATTATTAATCGCAGCTACCAGATTCAGGTTGTTGCAATTGTAGACACAAATGTCGAGTGTAGTGGTGGCCTTGTTGATATAAGCAATAATTGTATCTGGGAAATCAGCTACATAAGTTGCATTGGTTCCTGTAGATACACCATTTTCCACTGTATTATTGAAATAAGCAATTATCTGCCCAGTAGAGTTGGATGCTGTTGAAATAACCTTTGTATTGGAAAAACCGGTATCTACTCCTGACACTGAATAGGCTTGAACATAATAGATGGTAGCAGCAGTTAATCCGGTTAGTGAAATAGTATGGGAGCTGACCATGGACGGATCATTTACTTCCCCGATCTCGAGAGCATTGGTTAGTCCATATTTGATGGTGCTTGAGGCAGTTGAATTGGTGGTCCATGATAAATCAACGCTCGAGGTAGTAATGTTTATTGCACTCAGAGCAGAGGTAAGGAAAAGAGGAGATCCCAGAATAATATCATTTACGTCTCTTGGCAACGACTGGTATGTGGTGAAAAACTGAGAGGCGAGTGCTACTATTGACACCGGTGCGACAGGTATTAGTGTACCCACCAGGTTCGAATTACTGTTAATTCGAACTTCACCCACTTCTGAGCTGGCGGTGAAAACGTAATTTGTATTTCCGGAGAAGGTACTACCACCATTGGCAAATACCGCATTGTCAAATTGCACCAATTCTGATTCGGTTGTCTCATCCTGCCCGTTGGGAGTGATCACCAGCGGGGTTGGTGATGGGTTACCAGTAGAAATGATTGTGAAACTGGAGATAGGATCAATTTCCAACAGGTTATTGTAATCTTTCAAGATACCGGTCACCGTGATACTATCTCCACGGTTGGGGTTGAAGCCTGGAACCGAACCTGTTCCCGGATAACATGCTATTCCAGCACTGCCGTCTTGTATATAGCGGATTATACTCAATTCAGAACCATTGGTAACGATACCTGTCACGGTAATTGTTGATAGGAGGGTAAAGGTTCTTGCATCTGCAATGTCTGTTTGCGCAAAACTGATTAACGGCAATGCAATAATGGCGAGAAGGGTAGTGATTCTTTTCATAATTTTTCTGATAAAAGTGGTTAATGTTTTAAATCGTAATCTTTAGTGATAGAGCATATCTTCTTGGCATACCAAAAAATACCGCAGCAGATTTAGCATCAAAATCGTTATAGTTTTGCGTGAAACTGTCGTTGTTTTTTGCATCTGAGACGTATACAGAGTTCAGCACATTTAGCAGGCTAAACCTCCAGTTTATTCGAATTTTTTTGATATTAAATGAATATCCAGCGTGAAAATCAACCGTGTAATAATTTGGAATCAACCACGACTCTCGCGGGTTACCATCCACATCGACCTTATCTGGGGAGCCATCAAGATCTTCAGGGTTGAAATGTGCGTAGTGCCTGGCAAAATATGTAAATCTACTTTTCACATACAATTTACTTCCTTTTAGTAAGAGATTATTTTTAATTTCATATCTGACACTGGCCCCGTATTGAGACTGGGCTGCATCTCCAACGTGCACACCCTTAGCATCAAAATATTGCTGATGAATAATCGTTCCGTCGTTGTCATATACCCTAATTGTATCTCCTGAATTCCATTTCCAATTACCCAGCGAGATCACCCCTTCAACATCAAGGCCCTTTACAATTTTATAAATGAAATCAACTTCAATTCCCGTGTGCAGTGCATTAATTCCGTTAATGTTAGCAGTGTAGGGTTCATCATCTATCGTAATGGTAATAGGTCGGTCTAATGGCTTGTTTTTCCATATCGTGTAATAACCATTGACGTTGGACGAAAATTTTGAATGTTTGTAACTATATCCTAATTCGAAAGCTATAATTTTTTCATTCTCGATGTCCCGTAAGAACTTATTTCTTTTGTCAATTACATTTGCAAACCGTGGAGCTTTAGAAATATATCCAACATTAAAGAAAACATTCATTCGCTCCGTAAAGTTGTAATTTAAGCCACCTTTTATTGTAATGCCTGGTATCCATTTTGTTTTCGTTTCGGAATATCTCGCTTCACTTGAACGATTTGTGTACGTTGTTGCATTTAAAATGTATCCATCCGGATCGCCATTACTTACATTATCAACGAATGTTGTATCACCAGATTCAGTTATGGCTGCCTGATCATAAGCAATTATAAAATCCGTGCCATTGTAAAAAAAGATGTCATTATTTCCAACTACCTGTTCGTAAACAACATCATCAATAACAATGTCCTTTCTTTTAAAATAATCAATTCGCTTATAACCACTGTAAGCTCCGGAAATATTGACAAAAGCGCTTATCAAACTTGTTTTGTATTCTCCTTGGGCAAAGAAACCTCCCCACTTTACTAAGCCATCATAATTCCATGTGTTTCCCGAATTGCCACCAATTATATCATCAGTTTTTTTAACATTACTTAATTGATTGTTGTCTTTATTGTCAAAGTAAACATCACCGCCAAGAAGGTCGTAAACCGTACGATAATGCGTACCCTTGTAATACCTCAAGTCAATACCACCCGAAATAGTGAAGGTGTCATTAATTGAATAGTTAAGGGTAGAGAGTAACCCGTACCATATATGATTATTAATGCTGCTCTTTAGGATACTACTCGAAAATTGCTCTTTATTTGTATATACATTATCCTTACCAAACGCATTTGTATTATATGCTGCTTGATAATTAATCTGGCCATTCACTGTTTCCGGGAAATTTCCATCCGTCCCAGTTCCGCCACCTCTTCCTATTGATAGGTACATCATATTGGACCAACTTAACTTGTCATTCACATTCCAAAAGTCCTTCAGGCTGAACTGTGGTTTGTGATAGTAATTGAGCTTTGAATTGATTATCTCTTTCTCTGCACGAATGGTATCACCATTGGACGCTATAGAGAAACGTTCCAGTTCTCCCCAATAAGGATTGTAATTCATTCCCATATCACGATAAGCTAGTTTATCAATAATTGAATCTTCCATATACTTTGAGGCATAACCTCTGCTAAATGTTCCCATTGGCTGCATAAAGGCGCGCTGGCCGTGTTTTTGAGGAGCACCCAATGCCGTGAAGCTTATTATATGATTACCAATCATCTTTTCTATTTTTCCAAAGTAAAACCAAGCTCTGGAATACGTTTGCACGGCAAACCCATCTTTTCTTTTATAAGATGCAGCAATAGTAATCCCCCAGCCTTTTTCCGTTCTACCTGAGTTATAGCCAAAAGAAGTACGAGAGAATCCAAAACTTCCAATTTCTTGTTTAGCGTATGCGCTCCTCTTATTGTCAATTCCTTTGGTTAGAATATTCATTGTACCTCCAACTGAAGGAATGGCAATTTTGGATGCTCCCAAACCCCTCTGTACCTGAATACTCCTCGTCACGGCATCAAGGCCAAACCAGTTCGACCAGTACACCCATCCGTTCTCCATATCGTTAACTGGTATACCATCGAGCATTACAGCTATATTTCGTTGGTTAAATCCTCGAATAGTGATGCGCGCATCGCCATCTCCGCCACCTTGTTGAGTCGCGTATACTCCCGGCGTACTGTTGAGTATCATCGGTATATCCTGTCCAGCGAGCTCTTCGGCAATCTTAGCAGGTAAAATATTGCTGAAGGCTACGGGCGTTTCTCTTTCTCTTGCTACATCCGCAACCACCTGAACTTCTGTGAGTGTAGTAGTTTTAAGCTGAAAGTCTTTCAATATGAGCACCTTTCTATCCAGTGTAATTACCTGTGTCATAGGCTCATATCCCACATATGAAATAGTCAAAGTGTATTCTCCATAGTCCGCCGTAATTGAGAAGCTTCCATCCAGGTCGGTAATGGTACCAACGCCTTCACCAATAAGTACCGTAGCGCCGATCAGTGGCTCTCCAATAGTATGGTCTACTAACTTACCTGATATAGTTCCTTTCTGTGCAACCGAAACATTACATAATGCCAAAAGGAACGATAGATAAACGAATTGTCTAAGCATGCTTAACTATAAGATAATCAGGCAGAATTCATAAGAGCGGCTAGGTCGTTTGTAAAACTCTTATTGAACCTATTTTATAATCAACTTTTGAGTCGCAACCTGATCATTCTCAAACCTGATGCGCACGAGATAAATACCAGCTGAAGCGTTATTAAGATCAATCTTAATCGTGCCTTTCTTCGTATTCAATGTCCTCTCAAACAATACCTGGCCGGTTAAATTATATACTTCAATATCCCTTACCAACTTTTCAGATTGGATAAAGAAAGCACCGCTATTCAATGGGTTAGGGTAAAGTATAAATTTAGTGTTCTCCTCCAGACTCTGTATTCCAACGGCCGTACTTACAATTGCCTGACCGTACGCCGCACAACCCGCAGAGTCTAACAATGAAATTATATAAGTTCCGGGTGTAAGGCTTGTCGCAGTTGCATTGGTTTGTTGAGCTGGATCATCCCATAAATAAGTGAAAGGCGGTGTTCCCCCTATAGTTATTACTGTAGCGCTTCCATCTCCCATTAAAAGAGACGATTCATCTACAACTGTAGTCGTAACCGTTAGTGCGCAATTCCCCGCATTAACTATGATTGTCGCGGTACCGATGCACCCATTTGTATCAGTGATGGTAACCGTATAGGAACCGGGTGCCAGGCTATCAGCTGTTGCATTGGTTTGTGCGAGGCTATCATTCCACAAATAACTATAACCCGGCGTGCCTCCATTACCACTTGCAGTAGCTGTACCATCATTATCACCAAGGGATGTTTCTTTGGTGGCAACAATTGATCCGCTCACCGCTGTAGGTTGACTAACCGTAACAGTACTTGTGGCCGTTGCCGTATTCGCATCTGTAACGGTTACAGTATAGGTTCCGGCACAAAGGCCTACTGCTGTCGAAGTCGTCTGTCCATTACTCCATAAATAGCTTGCAGGAAGTGCAGCATTTGTTTGAGCAGCCGTAGCTGTTCCGTCGCAGCTATCCTTGCAAGATGCCATAACAGACGTAGCCACGACATTCAACGGTCCCGAAATGCATGAAACGCTATTTACATTGGGGTCACAATCACATTTATGACAACCGAGATTGGCAAAAAAGTTACGTTGTAACGAATCCCATTCCAATGTCGGGTTATAATTGCCAGGGCTGTCATAAGGAACTCCGGGATTAGTAGTCACACCACTTTGGATGGTCTGCTTTCTTAACAAGGTCTGATCCTTTGTCCAATAGGCACCATTACCGTCCCAATAATTAGGCGTATCAGTCCAACCGGCACTTGTTCCGCCAGTCGATGTTTGTGGCCTCTCTCCAATAAGTCCAAATATATCTACTCTATCATAAGTGGAGCCATTGTACTTTTCCAGGGTTATTGCATCATCGCCATTAAAAACCAATACCCTGCATCCTTGGAGACCACTGGTATAATCTGGAGAATAGAATCCTGCATTGTTATTATTGGCAAAAAATAGAAGCACCGGGTTCAGTATTGTATCAAATCCAGTACCCAAGGGATCTCTTTTGTCCAAAACAGCTACGTATGTTCCAAAAGCGGGAACATATCCGGTAAGTGGTTGTACATATTTTATATCCTGGTCGGAGTTGGTGTTGCCATTTGAAAATCGAACTATCCGATAGACGTTAGTCAGAAAAATGGTATCTACAGTTGGGTTATAAATTTCCAATGCTTTGTTGTTATTGCTTCCCTCCACATATTCCGAGAAGAACAATTCGGTGCATTGTGCGTTGGCAAGAGAGAAGGTTGAGACAGCAATAATTGATAGTAATAATTTCCTCATGATTTGGGGTTTGTTATGTGATTTTACTTCAAAATGAATGAAGTGCAAATTTAAGGTTTATATCTCTATTTGAAAGCTCTTTTAGCTCAGATGTCACTCAATAGACGCTGAGTATTTATTCAGTTGCCTAAAATTCCCTTAATTTTGCACACCAAATAAAACCATGAAAGAAAAGAAAGACATAGTACGCAGTTGGTTACCAAGATATACAGGTGTTCCTTTGAAGGATTTTGGGAAATTCATCTTGCTAACGAATTTCTCACAATATGTGAAAGAGTTTGCAAAAACTTATAAAGTAAGAGTAAAGGGAAAAAATAATCCAATGTCAAGTGCCACAGCGGATGGTATAACAATTATCAATTTCGGAATGGGAAGCCCGAACGCCGCCACTATTATGGATCTGCTGACCGCCATCAATCCCAAGGCAGTTTTATTTTTGGGTAAATGCGGTGGATTAAAGAGAAAAAATAAGTTGGGTGATCTCATCTTACCGATTGGGGCAATTAGAGGGGAGGGAACATCTGACAATTATTTACCGCCTGAAATTCCCGCATTGCCAGCATTCCGGTTACAAAAAGCTGTTTCGGTAGCAATAATGAATCACAAGAAGGACTATTGGACCGGAACTGTTTACACAACAAACAGGAGAGTTTGGGAACACGACGCCAAGTTCAAAGCTTATTTGAGAACAAGTAGGTGTATGGCCATAGACATGGAAACTGCCACTTTGTTTACCCTTGGTTTCGTGAATGAAATTCCTGTGGGAGCTCTTTTGCTCGTGTCGGATCAGCCAATGATACCGGAAGGGGTAAAAACAGCTGCCAGTGATAAAAACGTCAGCATCAAATACGTGAGGGAACATTTGATGATCGGCATTGATGCCTTAAACGATTTGAAAAACAAAGGCCTTTCCGTAAAGCACCTGAAGTTTTAAAGATTCTTTGCAGCCTGCAGGGTATTCATCAACAAAGATGCGATGGTCATCGGACCAACTCCTCCAGGCACCGGTGTTATGTAAGAGCACTTAGGAGCAACTTCATCAAATTTCACATCTCCAACCAATCTGTAACCAGATTTCTTTGAGTCGTCTTTTACCCTGGTAATTCCAACATCTATTACCACAACTCCTTCTTTTACCATATCACCGGTAAGGAACTCGGCGCTTCCCAACGCCACAATAATAATATCTGCATTTAGCGTGAATTCCTTAATGTTCTTTGTTCTGCTATGACAAACAGTTACCGTACAATTACCGGGAGATGCTTTTCTGGCCATAAGAATACTCATCGGCAGTCCAACAATGTGGCTTCTTCCAATGACCACGCAGTTTTTTCCCGCAGTTTCTATTCCATATCTCTCCAGTAATTGGATAATACCATAAGGAGTTGCAGAAACAAAGGTGGGTAGGTTCAATGCCATTTTACCTACATTTTCCGGATGAAATCCATCTACATCCTTGCTGGGCGACATTGTTTCAGTTACTTTATCCTCATCGATATGATCGGGAAGTGGTAATTGAACAATCAAACCATCTATATCATCATTATTATTAATTTCTTCAACTTCTTCAAGATCTTTGATTTCTGCTTCTTCCTCTTTAGGTTCCTCTCCAGGTATATCTTCAATAACTTCTACTGGAGATTCTTGCACCGTACATGCAAGAAAAAGAAAGCATAATAGTAAAGCGAACTTTTTCATAGAAACAAAATAATCTGTCTAATATTTAAGAATTTCTACTAGACAGTTGAATCTGTAAGAGATCTAGCTATAGATCCTGCTGACCTGCCAAATTGCATCTCTACAAAATGATAGAACTTTCCTTTCTTGGCCATCAAGTTGTCAAAGCTTCCTTTCTCCACAATCTTATGATCTTGAAGTACAAATATTCTATCACAGTTCTGAATTGTAGATAATCTATGAGCTATAGTAATTGTAGTTCTACCCTGTGAAACATAATCTAGAGCTTTTTGAATCTTAGTTTCACTTTCACTGTCTAGTGAGGATGTTGCCTCATCAAGGATAACAATTCTTGGATTCTTAAGAATACATCTGGCAAT
>JACZWC010000060.1 GCA_022572355.1 Bacteroidota bacterium
ACAATGTGAGCTGTAATGGTGATGCAGATGGTTCAATTTATGTTACTGTTCAGGGTGGAACTCCATTCTATTCTTATGGATGGACACCGGCGGGAACTGGAAACTCCAATATTGTGACCAACCTCACGGCACAGGTTTATACTGTTACGGTTCAGGATATAAAAGGATGTATATTGAGTAAGGTAATTACGGTCAACGAGCCCTTGCCACTAAGCGCTACTGGAGTCGCGATATCATCTACCTGTGGTGATTACAATGGAGTTGCCATCGTTACTCCATCTGGAGGAATGCCCCCTTATTCATACCAATGGGATGATCCAAGCTCTACTCAAAACGATACAGTAACCGGGTTACTGGCCAGGGATCCGTATTATGTGGACATTACAGATGCTAATGGTTGCGTATTCAACTTTTCTGTTACTGTGAATGACCAGCCTGGACCTATAGTGGATTCTTCATTGGTCTTTGACGCGAGTTGTAATGGTGAGAATACAGGTAGTGCCACTGTCTATGCCAGCGGCGGAACGGGTGCACTAACATATCAATGGAGTGATACGCTTACTCAATCCACCCCAACGGCGGGACTTTTACCTGCAGGACCATTGTCAGTGACAATTACAGATGGCAATGGTTGTGAAATCATCGAGTTTGTTACAATAGGCGAACCCAACTTTCTCAACATCATCACAAATATTGACACAACTATTTGTTATCAGGGATCGGTCGATTTAACAGCTACTGGTAACGGGGGAACAACGCCCTATGCTACTTACGTTTGGAACAACGGATTGGGAAATTCGCAGAGCCATACTGTTAGCCCCACCACGACCACTACTTATACCGTATATATCGAAGATGCAAACCAATGTACGAGTACCACGGAATCTATTACTGTGACGGTACTGCCTCCGATCATACCAAGTTTATTGAGCGATGTAATATGCGATGGAGAAGATGCTACTATCAGCGTAAATCCTGTAACTGGCGGGGTAACTCCATACAATTACATTTGGAGCAATGGAGCAACAACTTCAGAGCAAACAATATCCGGAATTATTGGAGATAGTACTTTCTTTGTCACGGTAAGTGACTTCGGAAATTGTTCTCCCGATACTGTTGTTCAACTCAATGTGACCGTAAATCCAAAGCCGGATGTTAATTTCACTATATCTGGTGCGGGATGCGAACCATCGGTATTAGCTGTTTATGTGTCACCAGGCGCAAATCCGGTGCAACTCGTAACATGGTTCTGGGATTTTGGAGATGGAAGTACTTCCAATGATGCAGATTCTACTACTCACCTTTATACCGCTGCTGGATTGTACACCGTAATGCTGGCTGTGATGTCAATAGATGGATGCACAGATACGGCAATTCAGGTAGATGCTGTTGAAGCCTTTGCAGCGCCGACCGCAGGCTTTGTCGTTCAGCAAGTGAATATTCCATTACCTCATCCACACGAAACTTCAATCTTGTCTCCAACGGTAGACTTTCAAAATACAGCGACGCCCGACGCAGATTCTATCATGTGGGATTTTGGTGACGGCACAATGATAGGGCCTGGTAATATAAGTTCCACAATAATTGGATCATCTAATACTACTGGTACCTATAATTTGCCAAGCCATACATATGCTGATACAGGTGTCTATTATATCACCCAATGGGTTTATACTCCGGATGGTTGTCTGGATAGTATTACCGACACCTTACATATCTACGGAGAGTATATATTATTTGTCCCAAGCGCCTTCACTCCCAATGGAGACCTGGACAATGATTACTTCATGCCGAAGGGAATAGGCGTAGTCGGAGAAGAATTTGAGATGTATATTTATGACAGGTGGGGAGATCAAATTGCGAAAGTAAAGGGGATATGGAGTGATGAGCCTAACATTGGATGGGATGGTCGTGCTAACAATGGCAACAAAGAAGCACAAATCGATGTTTACGTTTGGTTAATCAAAACCGAGGACTTCAGAGGACAAAGTCATGAATACATCGGGCACGTTACATTGTTACGGTAATCAGGAAATGGTACAATTTATTATTTCCTTATAAATACAAACTGCCCTCCTTCATCCCCCGTGTTTTTGATAGGTGAAAACTTTGGAGATTGATCCGAATTGTTCACGATAGGAACCTTGATTCTATCAAATAGTCGGCTTGCATCCAGGTAGGAATCGGTATTTTCATTGAGGGCTTTCAAAAAGTAATAAGCAAATACTGAATGCCCGTCTCGCCCCCCATCCATTACAGGTTCTATTCCTCCCGAAGAAATGGCCTGGCAAGACTTTAAGCTGTAAACCTTTTGATAATACTTGTCAGCATTTTCAAATGGAACGGAAGAGGTTTTCCCCCGGAAGATATCCCCGCTGAAGCAGGCGTCAGAGACCATGAGCGTGTGTTTTGATTGAATACTTCCCAAAAAAGTTTGAATGTCTGAATTGGAAATGTAAATAGAAATAGATGAGGTCTGAGCATCTACAGGAACCCAAAATCCCTTATTTAGCTTTTTTTTGAATTCACCGTGGCCTGAGTAATAGATAAAAACATTGTCGTTCTCCTTTACATTTTCCACCAACCAGAGAAATGCATTGATGATGTTCTCCCTGGTAGATTCTTCATTGTACAGCGTTTTCATATGGTTGAACTGGTACTTGGATCTGAGGAGTTTTTCAACAGCCCTCGCATCTCCAACAGCGTTGGCCAACGGCGTCCATTGTCCCTTATAATCGTCGATGCCTATGATGAGTGCATAATATTTCCCAACTTTAATTGAACCAGCTTTAGCAACATTGAGCCCTTTTAGCGGATCACCAGATCCCCGATAACCAGTTATGTTGGAATAATCAGTTTCACCGGTAAGTTTAAATAGCATGTTGTCATCCACAGAAGAAGGATAGTTGAATGTATATTTCTTGCCGTTGAGGATCATTTCCAATTTCGAGAGAATCAACATTTTGTCCTTCAAATCATAAATTGGATTTTCAAATTCTACGTACTTCCAGTTTTGTTTAAATGCTTGTGCTTCATTAATTGGAATTCGAATTTCTATTGCATCAAAATTGGGAAGTCGAATGTTAAATAGTTCGTGATCGGCATTATACTTGCTCAATTCAGCTTCTTTCAGTTTAATCTTTTTTGCACCGTAGTAATTGGTGGCTTGCGTTACATATTTTTCACGCACCCTATCATATTCGGGGTTTCTGCTGCTGATGCGTTCATTATAGTCTTCAGTCTTCTCAAATTCACCTCTTTGTATCCAGGGCGTGATCTTCTCCTTCACATACCAATCAATGGATTTCATCAATTCTCCCTCTATTTTGACGACGTATATATCTGATTTTCCCTCACCTTTTGACCAAATCTCTCCCACGGCGATAAATCCACCATCTGGAGTTGGTTTGATACAGTGGATTCTGTCATTGCTCGAATAGCCATCAAAAGTTAACTCCCATTCAATTTTTCTCTGATTGTTTGTTGCAAGAACCCACAATCCGGAATTGACGGGTCCTTTGGAATGAGAATATCCTGCAAGCACATAATCACCACTCCCGCTGGAGTACAGTGTCATGGCCTGCTCATTGGAATGGCCACCATAAGTTTCATCCCGCAAAACCTTCCCATCAAGGTCGAGATTGAGCAGCCAAACATCGTCGTTCCCATTACCCTTCGACTCAGTATATCCAGCAATAATTAGAGTTCCATTCTCACCATCAATGATATCAAAAGCCTTTTCTTCTTTTGGTCCTCCAAAGGTTTTATCCCAGATCTTGTTTCCCTCACTATCCAGTTTGAGGATCCACATATCTTCATCACCAGCACCAAAATTCCTTGTATGTGCAGCGACGTAATAATTGCCACTCTTATATAAAATAGCATTTCCAACTTCGGTTGGAATCCCCCCTCCAGACTCACCCCCAAACGCTTGTTCCCATTCCAGGCTGCCTTTGTCATCTAATTTCAAGATCCAGACCAATCCATTTCTCTTTCCCTTCGATTTGTTATATCCGGTTACAGCGTATCCCATATCCGGAGTTGAGATGATCGCGTTGATTCGCTCTTCGCCATGGGATCCAAAGGTCTTTTCCCATTCAATCTCCCCTTTGTCATCGAATTTAACTACCCAGCCATCATCCGAACCCGCACCTTTTGAGCTTGTATATCCAGCAATTGCAAATCCACCATTGTATGATTCTGTGATTGAGACGGCAACATCGCTAATACTGCCTCCAAATTTCTTTTCCCAAACCACGTTTCCCTGAACGTCAAGTTTTATGATCCAGGCGTCGCTTCTTTTGGATTCAGAGTAAAAATATCCGACTATGATAAAACCGCCCTCAGGTAGTACCAGGACTGACCTCCCAACGTCCCACTCCGATCCACCAAAAGTTTTTTCCCATTCAATTTCTGGAGCCTTCGGCTGAGCGTAGGAGAAAACAACCGATAAAATGAATAGAGTCTGTAGAAACAGGTGTTTCATTTTCGCTTAAATTTTATATAAGAATTTGGAGTCAGCTATTACAGCACATTCAGTAATCCCTCTTTGACTAACCTCTTCACGAAAACGATCTTTCCTGCATCATCCATACAATCTGGCAAATCTGCTACTTTGAAGCTGTCGTTCTGTTCTAAAAACGCTACAGCAGGTTCCGTAAAGGTTGGGAATTCGAGCTCCTGGCCGTACAAATGGATGAGGATCTTTTTTGAGTTAGCCGATACTTCGTAGTTAACATTTGGTAGTTTCCGGATCTCACTATCGATCGATAAGTCTGATAGTGACATTACCTGCCGTAACTGCCCGGGGAAATTAGGGTTGTCGTTCGAAATCAACTCTTTGAAAAAACGATCAAAACCCTTTTCAACATTTATATTTTTGACCAGTGAATCAAGCAACTTTTGCAATGTATCCTTTGCATCAGAACCTTTGGGGTTATAACCAAACCCGACTGGTAGATTTCTTCTGAAACCCTCATCTTTCTTAGATAAATGCAAAATTGCTTCAATCAAAAATTCAGACCAGGAGTAGGCCAAAAGTCCAGCCGTGATATGCATGGAAGTAACATTGTTACTAACCGCATCATGCATTATGCCTCGAGGAACATAGAGCATATCTCCTGCATTCAGAATAAACTCTTCCACAATTTTTCCTGGTTTCTGATCATCAAAAGGTTGAGTCTTTAAAGGCAAAACTAAAGGGCTCTCATAAATTCTCCATTTTTTAGATCCCTCAATCTGCAGAATGAACACATCATGTGTATCGTAATGGGTATGAAATCCCTGTGCATCAGGTGGAGTGCAATAAATATTCGTTTGAAAATCATGGGAAAAGTACTGGGACATAGTATTGCAAAACAGATTCAAAGAAGGAAGGTGGTCATGAAGGGCAGAAAAAACCATGGTCGACCCTTCTGAAAATTGTTTGAGGAACTTGGCTTTATGAATTATGTTATTACCAGCAGTGGTATAGGATTCAGGGTTAGGTGGTGATTCTTTCGACGCATTGACCAATTTTGCATTGGGATAGGATAGTGGGTGAGAATGCAGTACTTCATCCAACAATTCCACAGACAGCAAGTTCTTGTAGTAATCGGCTTGATTCCTGTGTATTCTGCAGACTTTTTTTTCATAGAAGTCTGAATAAAATTCAGCTTCTGTGAGTGGAGCAATTACATATTCAAAGTCCTGCTCCTTGCTGCTCTTTTTTAAAAGCGCTGTACTATTGCCGTTGCTTTGAATACCCTGCTTCATCGCAGAATTCTAATTCTAGAGGTTACGGTAATTAAGCGCACAGCATTCAATCACTTGCGCATGAATTAGGATTGTCCTCTGATACTAACAGAATAACGGACTAGTCGCTATCATTGTTTGGAATAGCATCCCCAGTAAGAGGATCTGCATCCGTTGTGCCTGTATCGGCAGAAGTCGTAATATCAGCATCAGTTGACTTTTTAGTATCACTTTTCTTACAAGATCCAGCCATAGTTGCGATACTTAGTGCAAGTGCAACAGTGGTGAGTTTACCTGCTGATAAGAATCCTCGCCTAGACGTTGAATTTGTCGATACGATATCTGAGTCTACCAATGTAGGCAGGTTCTTTGATTCATTTTCATTCATAATCATGTGTTTAAACTTGATTTAACAAACATTAAGAATGGTGAAATATACAAATTTTTAGATAATACGAATTCAATTTGATGCAAATCTACTTCATGCCTTCCTGCAAGAGCTTGTTTTTCTCATGAAACAGCCTCCACCAAGGTATCCACGGAGCGTCGTGATGCTCATAGTGATATCCGAAAAAGTAGCAGCTTACAAAAGCCCACAAGTGATTTTTTGACAGCGTGCGGCTTTTGTGCTTGTTTTCGTGGGTTCCGGTGTGAGGAGCAAATGTTCCAAAATAGAACATTTGAAAGGTGGCCAATATGGAAGGCAAAGTATAAAACAAGATCACATTTTCAACTGGAAACATGTACCATAATAAGTTGAAAGCTAAAGCGACGAAGACAATCTGTTTCCAGGTTACATAAGCAGATACAAATTTTGCGAACCAGGGAAAAAAAGAATCTACATCATGATAATCAGGATCCTTTGAAGTGCCATTGTATCGGTGATGTTTCATATGGTTATCATGCAAGCGGCTGTAAGAGTTAAACATGAATAATGCCGAAGCAATCCTTCCTAGCCTGTTATTAACAAATCGTATTTTGGAAATACATTGATGAATTGCATCATGGGCTGTGATGAACAATCCCGTGTAGAGATGCGTTTGAACAAGAAAAAGGGCGTAAATTTTCCAATCGTAAAGAGTAACCTCACAGTTGAGAAGATAAACCAAATTGGTTACCCATAGCGTGATGATGGTTACAGCAGTAAATGCGCCAATAACAGAATCGAAGTTTGACAAACGTTTCATTGATTCAAAAATACACCATTAAGTTTGAGTATGCCAAAAATTTGATGCCTAATTATTAAAACTCAGCTGAAAAAATTGGTGCGCCTTATTACTGGTTCCCTAGTTAATCGATATTGTTAAATTTGCGCCTGCCCGCCTGCCGGTCGGCGCCATAACATTTTAAAAGAAAAAAAATGAGCTTGTTAGTTGTGGGTACCGTTGCTTTTGATGCGATAGAAACTCCTTTTGGGAAAACGGATAAAATAATAGGTGGTGCAGCCACATACATCAGCCTGGCCGCGTCCTATTTTACTTCGGAAATCAATTTGGTTTCTATAGTTGGTTCTGATTTTCCCGAAGAAGCCATTGCGCAAATGAATGATCGGAGTATCAACACCGAAGGTTTACAAATAATAGAAGGTGAGAAGTCGTTTTTTTGGTCAGGAAAGTATCACAACGATATGAATACGAGAGATACGCTCGTCACCGAACTAAACGTACTGGAAAACTTTGATCCTGTGTTACCAGATTCTTATAAAGACTCTGAATATATTATGCTCGGTAACCTCACGCCTTCGGTGCAGATGCGCGTACTTGAGCAGCTCACAAAAAAACCTAAGCTAATCGTAATGGATACCATGAATTTTTGGATGGATGTGGCCATGGATGATCTAAAGGATGTGATCGCCAAGATTGATGTGCTTACAATCAACGATGAAGAAGCACGACAACTAACGGATGAGTATTCTTTGGTTAAAGCAGCTAGGAAAATCAGAGCAATGGGACCGCGTTATCTGGTCATCAAAAAAGGTGAACATGGAGCTTTGCTGTTTCATGATGATCAGGTTTTTTACAGTCCCGCTCTTCTTTTGGAAGAGGTATTTGATCCAACTGGTGCAGGAGATAGCTTTGCCGGTGGATTTATTGGATTCTTAGCAGCTTCTGATGATTTGTCTTTTGACAATATGAAAAGAGCTGTGATATACGGATCCGCAATGGCCTCATTCTGCGTTGAGAAATTTGGTGTGGAAAATCTGGAAGAATTAAATAGAGAAGAGGTGAATGAACGCGTTAAACAATTCTCGAACCTCGTACAATTTACTGCTGAGGCTTAAGTACTAATCTCTACTTTTAGTGTTGTTTCAATTAAGACATCCACTGTAGGCCAGAAGATGCTCTTACCATCTTCACCTGTGTGTTTTTCATCACATGCCTCGTGGAGTTCATCTAAAGATTTAGTGCAGTTCCAGTTACTAAAGTCAATCGTACACCTGATCTTCACAGTTTCACCCTCAATCTCATAAACAAAAGAAATTTCTTTTTCCAAATCGTTCATCTTAAGATTTATGGTGCCGTCACCATCCGTTTCATCTCCCAGTACAGAAATTATTTCACCGGAAATAACTTCTCCGTTAACCATATTGCCAAAGAAGAATTTGCGGATCTTTTCGTCACGTATCAAGTCTTTTGAATCAATACTTGAAGAATATACGGTGAAACTGGTGTTTGTCAGTAAATCCAAGATGCTTTGAGAATCTTCGGCTCCTGTAACTTCAATTGAATCCATGATACCTTGTACTGCAACTTTTGCACTGTGTTTATATGCTGTCCAATAGATTCCAGTACTGCTATGGTCATACGAATAAGTAACTGCAACATCTTCAATTACTTCAATTTCCGTAGATTCAATTGCTTCTGTTTCTTCTGTTTTTGTTGAGCATGATGATAACAGGAAAGTGCCAAGCACTAATGTCAATAATAAGTTTTTGTAATTCATATCAATTATTTAAATGTGATCAAAACCTGATTTTTATTTACCGTAGCCCCAACTTTTATTGAGCATGATTTAATGATACCGTTTTCCGGCGATTTGATAATATTTTCCATTTTCATTGCTTCCAGTACCAGTAAGTTATCTCCCTCCTTCACTTTATCTCCGGCTTTCACATTTAGTTCCAGTACTTTACCGGGCATAGCGGCCTTTACCTGCTGAACCTTCGCGACGCTGCTGTCATTCATGCCAAGTTCGTCCAGCAGTTCGTCGTATCTGTCTTTGACTTTGAGGTCGTAGACATTGTTGTTTACACGAATCTTAAAACTCTTGGTTTTGCTCGATGCCTCTAACACCTGAGCATTGTAAGATTTATTATTATGAATAATATGAAAGCTATCCGTTTCCAGTTTTATGATGTCCCATTCCAATGTCTTATTATTCACCCTCACCATACTCTTGATACTTTTATCAAAGATAATATTGAACACCTGATCAGACACACTTACTTTGTACATATCACAAAAATAAATTATTTATTTAATAACCTTAAATTTGTGAATAATCAATCCTGTAAATTACCGGCAAAGTCTGGTGACCTGTTTCTGATGTCAAACATAGAATTTAATTATTAACTACTTGTCCGTCGAATCCGTTATTTGACGGAGAAGGCGGAATCAAGCTTCCCGATGGACTCCCTGAGAATTTTATTGCTTCCTTTTTCATTAATCTATGGAGCAGTTGTCTTGTTCTATCACTTCTTATATAATGTAGGCATATTGAAATCGAAGAAATTCGATATCCCAGTAATATCAGTGGGAAATCTAACGGTAGGAGGTACTGGAAAGACACCACATGTTGAATATATATTGAGGAAACTTGCAGCTGAAGGTGTAGCGAAGCATTCGGAATTAGCGACCCTTAGCAGGGGTTATGGTAGAGTTACTTCAGGGTTCATTCTCGCCAATGATGAATCTTCCTCCTCTGAAATTGGTGATGAGCCCCGGCAAATGAAGCAGAAGTTTGGTAATATTAATGTTGCTGTAGATGAAAGCCGGGTTCATGGCATCGATAAACTTTTAAAGCTTGCTCCTGATCTTAAAGTTGTCGTCCTTGATGATGCATTTCAACATAGAGCTGTAAAACCAGGTTTGTCTATTCTGTTAGAGGATTATTTTGCTTTGGATAGAACTGATTTCATGCTTCCGGCGGGTAACCTGCGGGAACCCAAAATTGGGGCAAGAAGAGCAGATATCATTGTGGTAACAAATTCACCCAAATTGCTATCGCCCCTTGAGCGGCGAAGAATTGATGCCAGGATTAGAACAAAATCTGAGCAAAAGTTATTCTTTTCCTATGTGTCATATGGCGATTTGGTTCCTGCATTTGCAAAGATATCGGACACAAATGGTGGTGCAGAAAAGCCGTTGATGGTCAATAAGAGTTTTTATTTCGAGCGAGACTATTCAATACTCTTACTCACTGGAATTGCACATACATATCCTCTTAGGGAATATTACAAAGGAAATATTAGTGAGCTTATTCATATGAAATATGACGATCATCATGAATATACAAAGGAGGATGTCAAAAAGATTCTTGAAAAATTTGATAATATTGTAAATGAAAATAAGATTATACTCACCACCGAGAAGGATGCAATGCGATTGGCGATTCCAGGAGTGTTTAAAGCGTTAGAGAAACTCCCCATATTTTACATTCCAATTACCATAAATTTTCATGATGATGATGGTGCAGAATTCAAAAAAGAAATAATAGACTATGTTGCAAAGAATCAAATCTATAGTAGAGTTCATTCAAGCCAAAGTTGATACCTCACCAGAATTGGGGATAATACTGGGAACCGGGCTGGGAGGCCTGGTGAATGAAATAGAAGTGGAAGTCTCTATACCCTATAAAGATATTCCAGGATTTCCTGTTTCCACAGTTGAGGGTCATTCTGGCACGCTCATCTTTGGAAAGTTAGGTGCAAAAAATGTGGTGGTGATGCAGGGAAGGTTTCATTTCTACGAAGGCTACGCCTTTCAGGAATTGGCTATTCCAGTTCGGGTAATGAAGTTCTTGGGTATCAGGCACCTCTTTGTTTCCAACGCATGTGGAGGAGTAAATCCAGATTATGAGATCGGTGATTTAATGATATTAGACGACCACGTAAACCTGTTGCCGGGTAATCCTCTTCTTGGACAAAATTATGATGAGCTAGGTCCGCGTTTTCCAGACATGAGCGAACCATACGACCGCAAACTCATAGAGAAGGCTCAAAAAATTGCAGTTGATAATAACATTGTCGTGCGTACTGGAACCTATGCAGTGGTGTCAGGCCCTTGTCTTGAAACACCGGCTGAATACCGATATATATTTAACATTGGCGCTGATGCTGTTGGCATGTCAACGGTGCCGGAAGTTATCACAGCCCGGCACATGGGCATACCCTGTTTTGCGATTTCTATCATCACAGATTTAGGGGTTCCGGGGAAAATCGTGTTGGTTACACATGAGGATGTTCAGCGCGTTGCTGAAGAAGCAGAACCAAAAATGACCTTGTTGATTAAGGAACTTATCGCTACGCTGTAACGGATGAACAAGTTAGTTGCTTTAATTGTTTCATTTGCCTTAAGTGGCGGTATTGCAGCCCAGGACAGCTTAAATGTTAGCCTGCTCTTTCACTGGATGGATACTACAATTGTCCCATCATCTGCATTCAACAATACTTATAATGAGATTTGGGGAGTCACTGTCGATGGCAGGGAGTATGCAATTATTGGCTCGACCGATGGAACCCACTTTTTTGATATCACCGATCCAATGAATGTAGATACGGTTGCATTTGTGGCCGGTGCAGATGATGGCACGAATATAGTTCATCGTGATTATCATGATTATAACGGATATCTGTATGCAGTTTGTGACGAGGGGCCGAGTACACTCCAAATAATTGATATGAGTTTCTTGCCGGATTCTGTTGTAGTAGTATATGATTCAGACTCGCTCTTCGCCCGATCCCACAATATATTTATTGATGAAGCAAAAGCGAGATTATATACATGTGCCGGTAATGGCAACAATGGAATTAGAGTTTTTTCCCTGACAGACCCGGAAAATCCGGTTGAACTTGTGAACTTTTCGACTCCGAGCATAGTCCACGATATATTTGTACGAAATGATACAGCATTCGCAAATGTGAGTGATACAGGATTGTTCATTTATGACATGTCTAATATTTCAAGCCCCCAATTAATAGGATTTCGATTGTCTTTCCCAGATACAGTATACAATCATTCAGGGTGGTTGAATGGCGACGGCAGCGTATATATTTTGGCCGAAGAAACACATGGGAGGAATCTGAAAGTCTGCGATGTTTCTAATACAGCCAGTATTACTGTTCTCTCTGAGATTAATATCAACAGCTCCGAGCCCAATTCCATCGCTCATAACCTCATTATCCAAGGTGACTTTCTGTACGTTAGTTCCTACTACGACGGCCTCCAGATCTACAATATTTCAGATCCGTCTAATCCTGTTAAAGTGGGTTATTATGACACCTATTCATTGGCAAATTTCAAAAGCTATAAAGGTGCTTGGGGTGTATATCCATTGCTCCCTTCCGGATTGGTGCTCGTTTCAGATATGCAAACCGGATTGTATGTGTTTGATGTTTCGGTAGCAACAGCTATAGTTGTTGAAGAGGCGACTTTCAAATCGTCTTCATTGATATATCCCAATCCTGCCGCTGACAAGCTCACAATAAGATCAGAAAAAATGTTGTCTGAAAATGCCTTGATATCCATTTATGACAGGTTGGGAAAATTGGTAAAACAAATTCATCCAACAGGCGCCGGAATGTTAGAATTCAGTGTAGATATTTCTAATCTTTCAGATGGCTTTTATATTTTACAAATTACTGATGATGACAGCACCATTGCGCATAAGATTTTGAAATCATCTAACTGAAATAAGCAAAATGAGAAAGCTAATCCTTGTTGTTGTCCTGTTTATCATTTCATTTAATTCATTCAGTCAGGATAGCCTTAACATTGAGGTTCTATATCATTGGGAAGATTCCAATCTGATATATAATGAAGTTTGGGGCTTTGTTCAGGACGGGCGCGAATATGCGGTGATAGGGTCATGGGATGGAACACACTTCTTTGATGTAACGGATCCTGTAAATACAGTGAAGGTAGATTACGTTCCTGGTACCGTTACCATATGTCAGCCAGCTCCCTGTATCCATCGGGATTATCACGATTATAATGGTTATCTATACATGGTGACAGATGAAGATCCTTTGAGTACAATGCAAATAGTAGATCTGCGTTCATTACCTGATTCGGTTACGCTAGTTTACGAATCCAATACTTTATTTTCCAGGTCCCACAACATTTTCATCGATTCTTCGTCTGCTCGGCTATACACCTGTGGAGGAAATAATAACAATGGTCTCCGGGTATTTTCTCTTGCAAATCCTATCAACCCTGTTGAGATCGCTAACTATGCTACTCCTGGTGGTTATGTCCATGATGTGTATGTTAGAAACGACACTGCCTTTCTAAATGCTGGCGGAATGGGTCTTTATGTATATGACTATGCAGATATTGCTAACCCAGTTCTCCTGGGCAGCATGCAATCAGTTGAAGATCCCTATAGCCCTGATCCTGCATATAATCACTCTGGGTGGCTTACTGATGATGGCAATACATACGTACTTGCCTATGAAACTGACGGGGTAGATGTGTATATTTTGGATGTTTCCGACTTAAGCAATATAACCGTAATCGATTCGGTTACATCTGATGGAGATACCGCAGCAATTCCGCACAATCCAATTATTCGGGGAAGTTACGCATACGTAAGCTACTATTCGGATGGCATCTACATTTATGATATTTCCAATCCAGCTAACACTACAATTGCAGGTTATTATCTTACACAAGTTGGTCCTGGATCTGGAGTTAGTGCTTGGGGTATCTATCCATTACTTCCCTCTGGAATTGTTCTTGTATCTGACATTGCTACCGGATTTTGGGTGTTGGATGCATCAAAAGCTGCCGTTGTTGATGTTCCTGTATTCAACGGTGAGTCAGGACTTTTACATGTATACCCCAATCCATTTTCGGATTATATAACTATATCGATCCCATTGGAGGCTGGTATACCACAGTCCTTCAGGTTATTTGATGTATCAGGAAAGGAAGTTAAAAGCGGACTATTGGTTCGCAACTCCAATTATGAAATTGGAACAGTATCACTTGATGCAGGGTTGTATTTGTTACAGGTTATCACTGACAAAGGGACTTATTCTTCTAAAGTTACAAAAACCGACAACGGACAATGAGCGCTGTCGCATCATCTTCGGCGCCCCGTCGCCATAGCTCTGGAGCGTCGGCGACAAACCTTCGGCGACCGAATGATAAATATGAGGCCGTAATTGGCCTTGAAGTTCACATCCAGTTGTTAACCAAAAGTAAAGCCTATTCGTCTGATTCAACTGAGTATGGAGCGGTTCCAAATACCAACGTCAGCGTAATTTCATTAGGTCATCCAGGTGTTCTTCCAAAGATCAACACGAAAATGGTAGAATATGGTGTGCGGCTCGGTATTGCCTGTAACTGTGTGATTCGCGAAGAAAATGAATATGCACGCAAGAATTACTTCTACGCGGATATGCCAAAAGGCTACCAAATTAGCCAGCATAAGACACCAATTTGTGAAGGTGGATACATAGAAATAAAAGACAAGGCTGGTAATAGTAAGAATATCGAACTCACACGAATTCATATGGAAGAGGACTCAGGCAAAAGTATTCATGATCAGGATCCTTTCAATTCATTGATAGATTTAAACCGGGCTGGGGTACCTCTTCTGGAAATGGTAACGGAGCCAATAATTGAAACTTCGGAAGAAGCTTATCAGTTTTTAACTGAAGTGCGAAAGCTCGTTCGTTATCTTGAAATATGCGATGGGAATATGGAAGAGGGAAGCATGCGCTGTGATGCAAATATATCTATCAGGGAAAAAGGAGCCAGCGAAATGGGGGAAAAGGTAGAGGTTAAGAATATGAATTCAATTCGAAATGTTCAGAGGGCCCTGGAGTATGAAATTACAAGGCAGATAAAGGCCTTGGATAGCAATGAAAAAATTGACCAGGAAACCAGAACATTCGATGCAGCGACGGGAAAGACAATTGTTATGCGAACAAAGGAAATGGCCAATGACTATAGGTATTTCCCTGAACCAGATCTGCCCATAGTAATTGTTGATGAAGAATACGTAAAAAGTATCAGGGAAAGCATGCCGGCTTTGCCGAACGAATTGTACAAAAAATACACATCCGAACTAGGCTTGTCAGATTATGATGCCACAGTGATTACAGATTCGAAGGCAATAGCGCTATATTTTGAGGAGCTAATAGGAAAGACAAGCAAAGTGAAAGCCGCCGTAAACTGGATTATGGGTCCCGTAAAGTCCTATTTAAATGAAAATGCAAAAGAAATCTCGGAGTTCAAAGTTACCACAGAAGTGTTGGCGGCACTTATCGAATTAATTGAGAATGGCACGATTAGTCATTCGGTGGCGACTCAAAAGATATTTCCATTGCTCATTGAAGGTTCTGATAAATCTCCGATGGAAATTGCTACGGAGAACAATTGGATTAAAGAGAGCGATGTGGGGTCAATCAATGAGTTTGTGAAACAGGCCATAGCCAAATATCCAGATAAAGTAGCTGAATATAAAGGTGGAAAGGTTGGGCTGATAGGCTTGTTTATGGGAGAAGTGATGAAGTTATCGAAGGGCAAGGCAGATCCTAAAATAGCCAGTGAGCTGGTGAAGAAAAGCTTGGAAGAAAGCAAATGAGAAACACAAAACAATTATCCTTATTAGCCACAAATACAGTAAGGCACGAAGGTCCACAAAGGTTGTTTCTTAGTGATTTCTTAGTGTCTTTGAGCCTTCGTGGCATTTTAGGTTCTTTATATAATTACTGTAAAATTGGTCGTGGTTCTATCTTAGCCCTTATATTAATACCATTGATAATGGGGTGCTCTGATCAAACAGAGAAATCCAGCGACACAGAGGCGGGATATATTGTTAATGGTGTTCTCAGCAATTCAAGTGGTGAGACTATTTTTCTCGATCTGTTAACCAGCACGTCGCAGATTCCGGTTGATTCGGCTACTTTAAATGAAAACGGGGAGTTCAGTTTTTCAGGACACGCTGACAACATGAATTTCTATCGTGTGAGGCTATCGCAAAACAACTTTTTTAATATTCTTCTGGATAATTCTGAACGCTTATCAATAACTGGAGATGCAAAAAACTTATACTATACGTATGAAGTTCGTGGATCTCAAGAGTCTAATTCGATGTTTGAGTTCAATAAATATATCAGATCGTTTTCCATGACTATAGATTCACTGAGAAATGCCCTAAACAAATTTGGCGGACAACCCAACTTCGATTCTGCAAATGCGTCGATCAATAACTCGTATATGGATCTAATGGCGGGGAAATCAGATTTTGTGAAAAAATTTATCGATTCCCATAGCGGCTCCTTTTCGTTGTTGGTAGCGGTAGAAAATCTGAATCCTCAAGAGGATGTAGCGTATTATATTAAAGTGGATAAAGATCTAATGGCGGCGCACCCAAACTCAGAATACGTAAGGAATTTTCACGCGAAAATAGTCCAGTTTTCGAGGTTGGCAGTGGGATCTGAAGCCCCTCAACTGTTGTTGAATAATCCCAATGGACAAACGATTTCGCTCTCCTCTCTCCGGGGTAAAGTGGTGCTGATTGATTTTTGGGCATCCTGGTGTAAGCCTTGCAGATTTGAAAATCCGAACGTAGTTAAAATATATAATGAGTTTCATGACAAGGGTTTCGAGATATACGGAGTTTCACTCGATAGGCAGAAACAGGCATGGGTAACTGCAATCCAGCAGGATGGGCTTGAATGGATACATGTTAGCGATCTGGGATTCTGGCAATCCGCTGCGGTAAAATTATATGACATAAACAGTATTCCTCAAACATATCTTATTGACGAGGAAGGAATCATTATCGCCAAAGGTCTTAGGTCTCCGGCGCTGAAGGCCAAACTAACAGAGATTTTTGGGGACGCCTAATCATTGAATTTTCCAAAACAATTGGTGTTGCATTACTTTAAAGCAGGTGTATTGGTTACGTTGATGTTCGTGTGTGCAGTTGGCTATGCGCGTGAATATTGGCAGCAGGAGGTTAACTATATCATTGCAGTTGATCTGAATGATTCAACTCACGAATTAAACGCAACGATTGAGATTGAATACATTAACAATTCACCTGATGAACTTCATGAAATTTACATCCATTTGTGGCCCAATGCTTACAAAAACCGAAAAACAGCATTGTGCAGGCAGCTTGTAGAAAATGGAGACACCGATCTGCACTACGCACCCGAAAAAGATCGTGGTTATATCGATGGGTTGGATTTTATGGTCGATGGTGAAAAGGTAGAATGGAGATTAGATGAGGATCACATTGATATTTGTAAAATAGAGCTTGCAGAACCACTTATGAGTGGAGCGAGAATCATTATAAAGACACCATTTCATGTGAAAATCCCCATGGGAATTTTCTCCAGGCTGGGCCATATCGGAGAATCATATCAGATAACACAATGGTATCCTAAACCGGCCGTGTATGATGCTGATGGCTGGCATGCCATGCCATACCTTGATCAGGGTGAATTCTATTCGGAATTTGGCTCCTATGATGTATCTATCACATTGCCGCAAAATTATGTGGTGGGTGCAACAGGCGACATGGTTGATGGAGAAGACGAGAAAAAGTGGCTTGAACAGAAAATTGAGGAAACGAAGGATTTCTTAAATGATCCGGAGAAACTTTTGGATGCGGTAACCAGAAGGGAAGAAAAGATGGAGTGGATTAGGTTTCCGAAATCCAGCGTCTCAAAGAAAACGCTGCGCTTTGTGCAATCGAGAGTACATGATTTTGCCTGGTTTGCGGATAAAAGGTGGCACGTATTAAAAGGAGAAGTAGAATTGCCCCACTCCAAGGACACTGTTGAAACATGGATCATGTTTACAGATGCAGAAGCCGACCTCTGGAAGAAAGGTATTGAATACATGAACGATGCAGTGTATTATTACTCACTATGGAATGGCGATTATCCATACAAGCATGCAACAGCAGTTGATGGGGCCCTCAGCGCTGGAGGCGGAATGGAATATCCCAATATCACAGTCATTGGCACGTCGGGTAGTGCTTTTGACCTGGAGACAGTGATCATGCACGAAGTAGGGCACAATTGGTTTTACGGTATCCTTGGTTCTAATGAAAGAGATCATCCATGGATGGATGAAGGTTTGAACTCATTTAATGAGAACAGATATATAGAAACCAAGTATCCAAACAGAAAACTACTGGGTTGGAGAGCTGAGTCAGGGTTGGGAAGGTACTTGGACATGGATCACTATAAGCACAAAGCGTTATATTATTATGGGTATTTATTGAATGCCCGCCGAAACCTGGATCAGCCCATTGAATACAAATCTGAGGACTATACCATGATCAACTACGGGGCTATGGTATACGGAAAAACTGCCGTGGTTTTTGATTATTTGATGGCTTATTTAGGAGAAAAAACTATGGACAGTTGTATGCAAGTATACTTTGATCGTTGGAAATTTAAGCACCCGCAACCAGAAGATCTCAAGGAGGTGATAGAGGAAGTTTCTGGTAAGAAGCTGGATTGGTTCTTTGAGGATATGATCAATTCCACAAAAAAACTGGATTATAAAATCATTGCGCAACAAAGTGATGAGCGCGGAAATTTGGTGAAGGTTAAAAACGTCGGCGAAATTGTAGGACCCGTTTGTATTTCGGCAATGAGAGACGGAAAAGTTGCTGCAAATATTTGGTATGATGGTTTTGACGGCACGAGAGTTTTTGAGTATTTACCTGGGGAATATGATGCGTTCAAAATTGATGGCTTTCACGATATGCCAGAAATTCAGAGAAAGAATAACACCATCAGAACAAAGGGAGTTTTTAAGAAGATAGAACCCTTTCGGTTGCAATTCCTGATGAGCCTTGATAATCCTGACAAATCACAACTCTTTTATACACCCGTTATGGGTTGGAACAACTATGATCATTTTATGTTTGGCGCCTTATTTCACAACTATAGTTTTCCGAAAAGAAAATTTGAGTGGAATTTAATGCCCATGTATTCTTCGAGTACGCAACAGCTCGTGGGATCTTTTAATATGGATTTGACACTCAACCCAAGGGGCAATGTATTTCAACATGTAAAGATCGGCTTATCTGGGAAAAGATACAGCAATGGAGAATTATATTCAATCCTCTATAAAGGATATCCCTTGAACTCCATGGTTCAATACAACAGAATAAAACCTTCAATAAGCTTCCATTTCAAAAACCCAAGGGCTCGAAGCAAAGTAGAGAACCTGCTTACCTTCTCCCATTATCAGCTTGCGTTTACGAATAAGGTAATTCCACAAGAATCTTGGAAGATCGGAGAACAGGTGAGCATTACGAGCTTGCCTTCACAAGACTACTATATCAACAAGCTAACATGGTCACATCGAAATAATAAAACCATTCGTCCTTATGGTTTAAGTATTGACTTCGAACAGGGCAAAGATTTTATTAAGGCAAATCTCGAAATTGATTATGAGCTATCCTATAGATGGGAAAACAAAGCACTCGACATTCGCTTCTTTGCCGGTCGTTTTATTTACAACGATTACCCCAATGTGAATTCCAGGTTTACCTATAGTATGGATGGAAATAGAGATTATCTGTACGATCATGTTATTTTGGGAAGACAAGAATCTGATGGAGTGCTTGGAGCCCAATTGGTATCCAACGATGGAGGTTTCAGGAACTTTGTAAATATTCCGTCCGCCCAAACTTGGTTAACCTCTCTGAATTTGCAAACGGCATTGTGGGAGGGTGTGCCCTTAGCTCTCTATTTCGATATTGGATGGACATCCTATGATCCCTCCCAAACCATTTATGGTATGGGTGCAACTCTGGTGATTGTCAAGAATTTATTTGAGGTGTACTTTCCATTTTATACATCTTCTGGAACAATTCACTCTGCTTATGAGCGAAATATCAGATTCATGCTGAACCTTACTGAGATTAATCCGTTTAAGCTTCTCAATAAAATTCCTTCTTAGGAGTTCTGTGGTATTGGCATATTTATTAAAGTTATACTATGAAAATATATTTCGCATCTGATTTTCATCTCGGCATACCTGATTATGACTCAAGCCTGGTCCGTGAGAAATTGATCGTGAAATGGCTTGATGAGATCAAAGAAGACGCTTCAGAAATATATTTACTGGGAGACCTCTTTGATTTTTGGTTTGAATATAGAACGGTTGTTCCCAGGGGATTTGTGCGTCTCTTGGGTAAGATTGCTGAAATTACAGATGCAGGCACTCCCGTTCATATATTTACTGGTAATCACGACATGTGGATGTTCGACTATTTACCCCAAGAGCTCAATGTGACGTTGAACAGAGAGCACGTTACCAGGGAATATAATGGTGTGAAATTCTTCATCGGCCATGGAGATGGGATTGGCCCGGGAGACCATGGATATAAATTCATCAAAGCCGTGTTTGCCAACAAAATATGTCAATGGTTGTTCGCCAGGATTCATCCAAACCTCGCATTTGCATTGGCGAATTTCTGGTCAGGCAGGAGTAGGGTAGCCACAGAGCAGTTACAATTCCTTGGTGAGGAGAATGAATACCAGATCATCTTTGCCAAAGACAAGTTGAAAACGGAACATATCGACTACTTCATATTCGGTCATCGCCATATTCCCAATGACATTGAATTGAGTGACAGCAGCAGATATATCAACCTCGGCGATTGGATCGATAACTTCACGTATGCTGTATTTGACGGAGATAATTTGGAGCTTAAATCTTATAAAGATTCGTCAGCTGGCGCCGCAGAATAATAAGGTTAGGAGTCAGCAGGTGATACACATGACGATGAGTCAACGCAAATGACAAGACGAACATATATCTTTTGCATTGTCATTCAACACAAATGAACAAGCGAACATTCGAAAACCCGACACCTGACACCTGACACCTGACACCCGACACCCGACACCCGACACCCGACACCCGAACAACTGAACATATGAACAAACGAACATTAGAACATATGAATGTTGAACTGAGAAGTATCCAATGGATATTTCGCCATTGTGCGTTCTTCATTCTTAATTCGCTTTTTCTATTGTTCTGCTGTTCAGTGGTGCTGTCTCAAACAAGGAAAATTGACTCCCTCCAAACCCTTCTTCAAACCAACATCCACGACACCACAAGGGTGAATACGCTCAATGCACTGTTCAAGCAATACATTTCCACCGTTCCCGATTCTGCCCTGCATTATACACATCAGGCGTTAACACTGGCTGAAAAAATACAATGGCAAAAAGGCGCAGGCAATGCACACCACAGCATGGGCCATTATTATTACACACAGGGCGATTACCCCAAATGCCTTGAACACTGGCTGAAAGCCCTTGCCATCTGGGAATCCCTCAGCGACCGCAAAGGCATTTCCGCCTCCCTCGGCAACATCGGAATTGTCTATAAAAATCAAGGCGATTACCCTAAAGCATTGGAATATTATTTCAAGGCATTGAAAATGGATGAAGAGCTGAGTAATAAAAACGGTATTGCAAGACATCTCGGCAACATCGGACTTGTCTATTGGAATCAAGGCGATTACCCCAAAGCATTGGAATATTATTTTAAGGCATTGAAAATGGATGAAGAACTTGGCAGAAAAAGCGGTATTGCAAGACATCTCGGCAACATCGGAAATGTCTATAAGAATCAAGGCGATTACCCTAAAGCATTGGAATATTATTTTAAGGCATTGAAAATGGATGAAGAACTTGGTAGGGAAAGGGGTATTGCAATAAGGCTCGGCAACATCGGAGGTGTCTATAAATCTCAAGGCGACTCCGCCTTCGCCGCATCCCGCAAAGGGCGGGACTTGGCTATGGCGGACAAGTATCCCAAAGCACTGGAATACTTTTTCAAGGCATTGAAGATGAGAAGAGAATTGGGGGCAAAAACTCTTATTGCAAGCACCCTCGGCAACATCGGCTCTCTTTATACTTCAACAAAAGAATATGCAGAAGCAGAAAAGCACCTGTTGCAGGCGTTGGAAATATGCAGAGAAATAGGTGCATTGAATGTAGAAAGACAGATTGAGGAAATGCTCAGCAACCTCTACGCCCAAACCCACCGCTACCGGCTCGCCTACGAGCACCACAAAGCTTATGGCATAGCAAAAGATTCCCTGTTCAACGAAGAAAAGAGCAAAGACCTGGGCAAACTGGAAGCCAAACACGAGTTTGAAAAGCAGGAAATTGAACGAAAACGAGCTGAAGAAGAACAGGCCAAACAAGCCGCAGCTGTAAAATCGCGGAGAGACAATTTGCAGTATTCGGGGATACTGATATTCCTGGTGCTGGTTTTTGCAGGGGTATTCATGTTGGGAAGATTTAATATACCAATACGCCTGGCGGAAGGCATGATCTTCTTATCTTTCTTGCTCTTCTTTGAATTTACCCTCGTGCTGCTTGACCCTTATATCGAACAATACAGCTCCGGTGCACCAGCCATTAAACTCGGTTTTAACGCGGTGCTGGCGGGGTTGATTTTCCCAATGCATTCGTTTTTCGAAGCCAAACTCAAAAAGAATTTAGTAAAGCGCCAATGAAAAAT
Source organism: Bacteroidota bacterium (assembly GCA_022572355.1). Lineage (GTDB taxonomy): Bacteria > Bacteroidota > Bacteroidia > NORP154 > NORP154 > NORP154. The sequence goes on from JACZWC010000060.1 coordinate 22,485, forward strand.
CGAATACGCGAACAATCGAACAATCGAACATCCGAAACCCGAAACCCGAAACCCGAACAAACGAACATTAGAACATCCCGATAGCTATCGATAGAATGTTGAACTGAGAAGTACCCGGTGGATAATTCACTATCCCGTATTCGTCATTCTTAATTCGCCGGTTCTATTGTTCCGCTGTTCAAATATCGCAATGAATTGCATACCGGTTTCTTGCGTCCTTTGCGCCTTGGACTTACTACATTTGCCTGGACAGTAAGTTAAGCTTGTAATCCTTAATTTAGAATTATGAGTATAGAACGAAAACATTACGACAGTGAGTTCAAGAGCATGGCCATTGAAC
>JACZWC010000017.1 GCA_022572355.1 Bacteroidota bacterium
ACCAGTACCACCAGTACCACCTGTTCCACCGTAGCCAGCGCCGCCTCCGCCACCGCCGCTGCCACCTCTGTCATCTGCACCAGATTGTTGGCGTCCGCCACCGCCTCCACCGCCTCCACCGCCACAGCCTTCAAGGCCATCAGTACCAACTCCACCGGCTCCACCGGCTCCATAAAATCCTCCAATTATTGATCCCGCTGGACCAGCCGTACCTGTTGAGCCCGGCACACCAGTTCCACCCACAGCACCATTGCTACCTGGAACAACATCAGAACATGATGGACTGCAAAAAAGGCAGTCCTGCGGCCCGGAACCACTCGCTCCTCCGGCGCCACCGCAGCCGGCCGTTAAGCCGTCAGAACCCGGAGGCCCTCCCTGATGATTTTCTCCCGGAGCACCGGATCCGCCGTCATTACCGCCAGCGCCAATTCCACCAGCTCCCGGAGGAATTCCTGTTTGATTGTTACAATTTCCGGGGTTTCCAGCGCCTCCGTCACCACCAGCAACGCCAGCTGTTCCTGCAGAACCTGCGGTTCCGGGAGCACCATTTCCCGTATTCACCACACATCTCGTAATATTATAACTGGAACAATTTTCAAGATATATTCCATATACTGAATTTCCACTGCCTGGCGCATTGGCTACAGTTATTGTCAAATCTTGCAAACGAAATCCCGAGGCGCCTGTTGCCTGCAAACCGATCAATGCGTTTGCCGGGACAAGATTGAGATTATCCCTCATGATAACACTCGCAACCCCGTTACTTTTAATCCAGGAGGTTAAATTGAAGCCACCTTCAAGTGTGACATCATTCGGTATTGTCAGCGCATTGGAAATATTATAAGTGCCTGTTGCCATCCATATTCGGGTTTCGGTAGGTGTGACAAGGGTTAATCCATATAGAAGGGAAGCGGGATTGGTTCTGGTACCCGCTGCGCCACTTGTAGCTCCAGATGGTGATACGTAAATAACGTCACATTCTTGGGCAAGGCTAATATTGGCAAGTAGAACACAACACAGTGTGGTGCACATCGCAAAATGTGTACTTGTGTTTATTGAAGCTATGATCCTATTCATGTTCATTTCTTACCTCAGTAAAGTGACGTGCCCCAAATATTTATGTTTATCACCCCTAAAATCGGTAGCAATAATTAACCAGACAAAAACATCCTGTTGGGCCATTTTTCTTCCATTGTTGGCCTTACCATCCCATGGCAAATTTACATCTTCTGAGTGAAATATCATGTCACCCCAACGGTCATATATGTAAAACTCGAATTTCTGAAGATCGCGGAAGCCAATTCCCTGGGGAAAGAAAAAGTCATTAACGCCATCTCCATTTGGCGAAAAGGCATTGGGAATGAACAATGTGTAATCACCCAATATCTCAATTTCCTTATACGCTGTATCCCTGCAACCCTTGAAACTTATTGTAATTAATTGGACTAAATATGTGTTCGGGGCAACATTGCTATAAATATGTTCGAAGGGAGCAAGATCTGTCGTGTCAAACGTTGTTCCGTCTCCCATGTCCCATAAATATTGATAACCACCCTGAGATGTGTTTGTAAATGTTAAATAAGGGAACAGAATAGTTGCGGAATCAGGCTCGTACTCAAAGGAAGCTATTGGAACTGGCCAGGCTGTTATCATATTGGTCTGTTTCAATGTATCAGAACAACCAACTGAGGATGTAGCAATCAATGTTATGTCATATATTCCAGGCTGGTTCAACCCAAAAGCGTAGTAGCAGTTGGATGGCTCTACCAATGTTGAGTTTGTACCGTCTCCTAAATCCCAGTTCCAACTGTCAACCGTATAGTTACCCGGAATTGTAGTAAAGTCACTGAAATTGACACAGTGCGGTTCACATCCTTTTGGTGTATCAACAGTAAACCATATCTCAGGTTGCGGATGAATAATAATACCGCCAAACACTGAATCCACACATCCGCTATCTGTAATCACTGTAAGTTGAACCACCAAGGTATCATAGAAATTATATTTATGCTCTGGATCTGGAAATGTTCCTGTTGTCCATGGCATACCAGTTATCGTTCCATTATCTGGGCCTATAACAGTCCCATCACCAAAATCCCAACCCCAATCGACGATATTTCCGGTAAATACGGTAGATGAATCCACAAACATCGCTGTTTCATACACGCAGACATCATTGGTAGAGAAGTTAGCCAGCGGCACCGGATGAATCACCAGAATATGGGTGGTGTCATGTACACACCCACTGTCTGAAGTTACGGCAAGGGAGATTGTGTAAGTGTTGGGCGCACTGTACAGGTAATTTGGATTTTGCAATGTTGAAGTGGCCCCATCCTGAAGGTCCCAATTCCAGGCAATAATATTTCCCGTCACAATGGATGAGGCGTCGAAAAAATAGGCCGTATCATATTGGCATTCATTAGCAGTTGTAAAATTTGCAATAGGCACTGGGTGTATATCGATTGGCATCGTCAGCGAATCCACACAATTTTGATCTGACGTAGCTATTAGCGTTACGTTATAGTTGCCTGGAAGACTGTACAAATGCGACGGACTGAACAAAGGAGAGCTATTCCCATCTCCGAAATCCCAGCTCCAGAAGAAAATAGAACCTGTATTGATAATAGATGCGTTGGTGAACACTGCGCTATCGTATTTACAAACGTTGGGTGCGAGCCAATTCACCTGTGGCAAAGGATGAACGATAACGTTGTGGCCAACCGTATCTGTGCACCCACTATCTGAGGTTACCAGCAGAAATGCATTGTACGAGCCATCGGCAGCATACAGATGAGAAGGATTTTGCTGAGTAGAAGTGTCTCCATCTCCAAAGGTCCAATACCAGGTTCCATTTGCGCCTACGGATTGATCCGTAAAATTATTGGACACACCAAAGCACGGCGTATCAACTGAAAAAGCTGCGCTTGGTACGGGATTCACTACTATCACCATATTGTCCGTTCCAATACATCCGGCTGAATCTGTTACCATTAGTGAATATGCTGAAGAAACCGGAGGTGTCGCCGTTGGGTTCGCACAATTGCTGCAATTCAAATCAGTTGTAGGAGTCCAATCATATGTCCAGGGAGGAATACCTCCCGTAACCGCCGGTGAGCCACCGATTATTACGCTGGACCCGGCACAAACCTTAGCATAAGTACCTGCATCGGCAACGGGATTGGCCCATACATGAACTACTATACTTGTATCATAATCATCGCACAAATTTGTGTCAGTGACCGTTAGCACCGCTACATATGTTCCAGGGTTGGTGTATAAATGACATGGATTCTGTTCTGTGGATGCATTTCCGTCTCCAAAATCCCAGGTCCAGTCGCTGAAATCTCCGGTGGACTGATCAGTAAACTGGGTACAAAAACCATTACAGACAGTGTCGCTTGTAAATGCTGCACTCAAATTTGGAGGCGGAATGAAAACCGTAACGCCAGTACCACAATCACCTCCCGGGCAGTCGATGTAAACAGTTGTTGTATATGTTCCGGGATTGGCATAGCAATGGACTTGTGTTATGTCACAGCCACTGTTTACCAAGGTATTACCATCTCCAAAATCCCAGTAAACGGTACAGTAACAATGTCCATTGTGATTGGCTCGGTACTCAATGCAAAAACAATCGCGAAACTGTATATCCAATGATACTCCGTTACACTCATTGCCTTGTGATAGCTTTGGAATAAGGAATGTTGTCACGAACAATACAATGCCGAAGATTGATACCAGTGCTGAGCGCAAGGTCTTGACGTAATGATATATGCCGATAAAGTTTTTCATACGCTCTTTAAACCCAATTATTTGCAGATCACACCTTTAACAGTATTCACACTTTTGCCCAAATGCGTATCATCGCTCGCATTATTTGCTGACGTTGGTTTTTCCGTAATCGCTTTTGCGATAGTCAGTTCTGACATGTCCTTAACATCAGGTTTAAAACTTATAGCTTGAATCTTAACTGACTGAGCATTGCAAGGGGAATTACCTGTCAGGTCAGAAGTTATCAAAAGCATTTCCATGTTTCCCATGATAGCGCTCAAAGAGTTTCCAATTACAGCCAATCCCTTTTCCATTAGGGCAACAGATGTGGCGTTATCAAGACCCTGTCCACCGTATGAGAAGGATGAGAGCACATTGCCCTTCGCGTCAATGATGCAGATTAACACATTCGCATCTTCTGTCTTTTCATCAGATATTTTCCCAACAATGGCTATGTTTCCATTCTCGAATTCTATTATTGAGCCAAGCTGATCATAGCTCTTTCCACCATAGGTTTTAGACCACAGAACGCTCCCATTCTGATCAGTTTTTATGAGGCAGATATCCATTTTTCCTGAACCATAACTCTCTGTTTCCCCACCTATCAAGTAACCGCCATCAGCAGTTTCAATTACTTTGGCTCCAACATCTGTTTTGGTTCCGCTGAATTCTTTACACCAAAGAATATTGCCTAAGCCATCGACCTTGAGAAGAGCGACATTCACAACTCTTTTACCTGAAGTCACATTGTCAAACTCGCCTGTGATAACATAACCACCATCAGCTGTTTGTACAACATCGTTACCCCTGGTGAGTTTAATATCACTTCCTGAACTGTACTTTTTACTCCAAAGAGGATCTCCGTTCTGTTTAATTTTAAAAAGGTATAAATACCTCATTTCACTGGATACCTGGTAAAAAATATCTGTAACCATCAATGTTTTTTCGGCCCGGCCTGTGATGATATAGGAGCCGTCGCGTGTAGTTGAACCAGCCAGCGCTTCAGCCATATTGCCACCACCATCATAAATTTTTGACCACTTATATGTTCCGTCAGATCCAATTTTCATTACAAACGCCAATTCGGTTTGGCCTGATTTGGGATATCTCTCTCCCACAATCAGAAATCCACCATCCGGCGATTGCAAGACCCTATTGGGCATTTCAAACACTCCGTTATCATAAATTTTTGACCAGATTACGTCACCAGAAGTATTAACCCGAAGCAAATAGATACAGCGATTGTCCCTGTCAAAGCTCTCAGATTCTCCTGCCAGAATAAAGTCACCATTTTCAGCTACCAATATATCGTTGCCCTTTTCAAGTGATTTGCCACCGTAGGTCATTTGCATTGTACCCTGCGAATAGGAATTTTGGGCATATATTAATCCCAAAAGAATTAAAGATTTCGCCAATGAAAATTTAATGAGAAAAAGACTGCGCATAACAGAGGTATGGGTATGTAACAAAGATAGAAGAATAATTTAATCCGCCTTCGCGTTTGCTTCGGCGGACGAGAAGGAATGGTTAATTCCCCGATGCTTGCATCGGAAATATGAGTCCAGAACTTGCTCTGGGGTTCATACCATTGATTTACCGAACAACTCGGTGTAAAGCCTTTTCTAGTTTTTGTTAGCAGATATTAAGCTGCTGATATTGTGCTTATGACAGCGCAGGTCAATAGCGACATATAACCCGGAAAGCAGGAAACCCAATCTGAAGAGCCCATCCGGAATTGCAAAGCTAAAGGAGAGCCCTACTACCAGTAAAAGCCAAAAAGTGCCTATGTATGTGGCAATTCTCGAGAAGATGCCCAGCATCAGCAACAGGCCGATTACCGTATCTGAAACTCCGGTATAGAACACAAAATCGCGTACCCAGTTCTCAGGCACTATTTCCGTAGCGAGTTCAATGTGGCCTTCATTAATACCAAGAATTCCCAATGAAGCTGTGCCATGCGCCAGGAATGCAAAAGACAGTCCAACTCTCAGTAATGTATACATTGAATTACTGTTTCGCCGGGCATAGATGAACAATAGGAAGAGCACCCAGGGAAGCCTCCTCATGATTTCCGCATATCCAAATATTGAACCGCTTTGCTGGTAATAGTAATACCAAACGATTATTGCCACTGAAATCAGGTAAGCTATCGCAATTGGAATAGTAATTCTGGGTTTGACCCCGAATAACACGATAATTGCTAATAACAACTCAACATAGGCAAGAGACTTCAATACAATTTCTGGAGCAATAGCTTCTGAAAATAATGAGCTAACAATTCGGAGATGAAAATCATATGATGGGCTCAATCCGAGGTTAACAAGGCCATGTCCTGTGAATGCTAGAAATATTACCCATCGGAAATAGTAGGCGGAGTTTTGCCTTATTTTGTCCAGGATGTTTTTCAAGGCTGGATTGTTTTCATTTTGTTGGCTAACTAAGACGTTCAGATAGCCGGCGTATCAGATGGGCAAAACTAAGTATTATTACCATGTTGAAATGGAGTTGAATGCCAATGATTTTTTCTTCAATAGGACCAATTGGAAATTGAATAATCTGATATTCAAAAGCTTCACTACTTTTACACCTCAATTTTTCAGCGATGAGCCACACAAAATACAATTCGGAGATGTCTAATGACTATTACGATGCCATTTTTATAGGCTCGGGCCCAGGTAGTTTATGTGCTGCAGCGATATTGGCTAAGGCGAACAAAAAAGTTATTGTCTTGGAAAGACACTATGTACCAGGAGGATTTTCTCACACTTTTAAGAGAAAAAATGGCTTTGAATGGGATGTAGGAGTTCATTATGTGGGCCGGGTTGATAGTGAAGATTCCATGATCCGAAAAACCTTTGATTATATTACGGATGGTAAATTGAAATGGGACAACATGGGTGAGATCTATGATGTGGCCATTATAGAAGGAAAGGAATATAAGTTTTACGATACCGTGGAAGCTCAAATTGACAACTTGATAGGCCACTTTCCAGAGGAAGAAGTAGCCATACGCAAATATTTTGAGCTCGTTAAAAGGTTTGATAAAAGCGTTGTTATGTATTTTGGTGACAGGGTGTTGAACTATTGGTTAAGTGCACTAATCGGCTGGTTTCTAAAGAGGAAGTTTTATAAATATTCAGATCGGACAACCTATGACACGATAAGGGAACTCACGTCCAACGAAACCCTCATTGCGGTATTGTGCGCTCAGTGTGGTAATTACGGGCTAACGCCAAAGTTCAGCAGTTTTGCAATTCATGCCCTTATTGTTGATCATTATAAATTTGGAGGAAATTATCCTCGTGGAGGTGCATCCAGTATTTATCGAAAGATAATAGATGTGATCGTCGATAATGGGGGTAAAGTGGCCATAAAAGCAGAGGTGAAGGAGGTAATTATTGAAGATAAAATTGCGAAAGGAGTTGAACTTGCGAACGGTGACAGAATAATGGGCAAGGCCGTTGTTAGCAATGCAGGGGCTAAAAACACCTTCAATAAGCTCTTGCCTAAGCATGCAAATATTCCCGAATACATTATTACGGAATTGAATGAAATACAAGCCTCAACATCACATATTTGTCTCTATGTTGGATTGGATAAATCAGATGAAGAGCTCAAGTTGCCCAAATGGAACTATTGGATTTACAAAGGAGAAGATTTCGAAAAGGGGTATGAAGATTATTTAAATGATCCAGATGATCCACCTTTGGTTTACATTTCATTCTCTTCCGCAAAGGATTCTGAATGGCCTGAAGCTCATCCTGGGAAATCAACTATTCAGGTGTTGGGAATCGCTTCTTATGATTGGTTTACAAAATGGGAGGACTCCAGATGGATGAAACGCGGCAGTGATTATGAAGATTTCAAAGAAAAGCTCAAAGAAGGCTTACTGCAAAAACTTTATGAAATAGTTCCCCAAACAAAGGGCCATATTGAAATATGTGAGATTTCCACACCATTATCCACCAAACATTTTGCAAACTACTCAAGGGGAGAGATTTACGGATTGGAACATACTCCAAAACGATTTCGGGTTAATTGGTTGAGGGTCAAAACACATGTTAAGAAGTTTTACCTTACCGGACAGGATGTGATAACAGTTGGAGTAGGGGGCGCATTATTTTCGGGAGTGCTAACTGCCATGGCGTTACTAAAGACAGACGTTTTTCGCAGAATACTCAAGTACGAAGTGCCGAAGGAAATTGAATAAAAGTTTAATCAAGCTTTCTAGTTGTTAAATTTCAATAAATTTGCAGGCTTTTATTTACAGGTGATGATATGCTGGTAATTGGAAAACGACGAATCTCTCTGAACGATTTCAATCGTGTTTTGTATAACAACGAGAAGATTGAATTAGATAAGGGCGCCCTCAAAAATCTGGAGAGAGGATTTAAATTTATTGACGAATTCTCCAAAGACAAGGTAATTTACGGTATAAGTACGGGATTTGGGCCCATGGCACAATACCGAATTAACCGGAAGCACCAGATAGAACTCCAGTATAATTTGATCCGAAGTCACTGCTCAGGTTCGGGTGACAGGTTATCGGATATTTATGTGAAATCCTTAATGCTTGCACGGTTGAATACCTTACTTCAGGGATATTCAGGCGTTCATGTGAGTGCGGCAAAGCTTCTTGCAAAGTTGATTAATCTCGACATATACCCAGTCATTTTTGAGCATGGCAGTGTAGGCGCCAGTGGAGATCTCGTTCACTTAGCACATCTGGCATTGGTGATGATAGGAGAAGGTGAAGTAAACTACAAAGGCAAGATAACAGCAACCTCTAAAGTATTTGAGCAGCATAAACTCGAACCGCTTAAGGCGTATATCCGTGAGGGATTGGGGATGATAAATGGCACCAGTGCAACTTCTGGAATAGGGATGATTAATGTCATTCAAGCAAAGAATTTACTCAGCTGGGCAGTCATGGCGTCGACCATGCTCAATGAAATTGTGAAGTGTTATGACGATCATTTTTCCAAAGGTCTAAATCGCGTGAAGCATCACGTTGGCCAAAATAAGATAGCGGCTACCATGCGCTCAATAGTAAAAGGGAGTAAATTAATCAGGCAGCGGTCAGAGCATCTTTATGACAGGAAAATCGGGGTGAATGTTATTAAGGAGAAAGTTCAGGAATATTATTCTATCCGATGCATTCCTCAGATCTTAGGTCCTGTTTATGACACGATAGTCAATTGTCAGAAAGTATTGATTAACGAAGTGAATTCGGCCAATGACAACCCGATAATTGACCACAAAAGCAAGAATGTTTTTCATGGTGGTAATTTTCATGGCGACTATGTGGCCTTTGAAATGGACAAATTGAAAATATGCATAACCAAATTGTCTATGCTCCTAGAACGGCAGTTGAACTATCTCATGAATGATAAGATCAATAATATTTTGCCGCCATTTGTAAATCTGGGGCGATTGGGATTGAATTTCGGGATGCAGGGTGCGCAATTTACAGCCACTTCTACGGTGGCCGAAAATCAAACCTTGTCATTTCCAATGTATGTTCATAGTATTCCGAACAATAATGATAATCAGGATATTGTAAGCATGGGGCCCAATGCGGCGCTAATGGCAAAGAAGGTTATTGCGAATTCGTTTGAAGTGTTGGCTATTGAAATGATAAGTATTGTGCAGGCAATTGACTATTTGGAGTTCAAAAACAGACTTTCCAAGTCATCTGCAACCGTCTATAAAGAGATTAGAAAAATTGTACCGGTATTTGAACAGGACCACATCAAATACAAAGAGATTGCTAGTGTAAAAGATTACCTGCTGGAAAGAAGGCTTGATTTACTCTGATTCTGTTAGATAAGTTCAGTTCAAAATGCTTCAAATTATTCGTGAAATTTTAATTTTCATGTATATTTGCATCCTTAAAAATTTCTGATTTAAATGAAATATGCACTTGTAACAGGTGGTTCCAGAGGTATTGGCAGGGCGATAAGTATAAAACTTGCCGATATGGGTTATTCGATTCTTATCAACTATAAATCCAACAAAAAAGAAGCTGAAAACACGCTTAAACTTGTCAGGGGAAAAAAGGTGCATGGGGAGTTGTTGCAATTTGACGTCGGTGATAAGAATGAAGTGCAAAAGGTGCTTGGAGGCTGGATCGATAGTAACGATGATAAGAATTTGGATATATTGGTGAACAATGCTGGAATCCGGCAAGATAACCTCCTTATGTGGATGAAGGATGAAGAGTGGGAGGATGTGATGAAGACGAATCTCGATAGCTTTTTTTACATTACGCGGTTGGTCGTAAAAGGAATGTTGTCTCGAAGATATGGGAGGATTGTCAATGTGGTATCACTTTCTGGATTGCGTGGCATGCCGGGCCAGACCAATTACTCAGCCACAAAAGCTGGGGTTATTGGCGCAACTAAAGCGCTTGCACAGGAAATAGGTAGAAGAAAAATTACAGTAAATGCCGTTGCTCCCGGATTTATAATTACTGATATGACCGAAGGTATTGAGTTAAAAGATTATAGGGCATTGATACCGGCGGGTAGATTTGGAGAGCCGGAAGAAGTTGCAAATGTAGTTGGATTTCTAGCCTCTGAAGGTGCATCCTATGTGACCGGTGAGGTGATTTCTGTGAACGGCGGCTTGTATACTTGATAAACTTCTTCTATATTTAGTAATTCAATCTATTGAATGAACAGAGTCGTAATTACAGGCATGGGAATTTATTCCACTATTGGGCTAAACCTTGAAGAGGTCAGGGATTCGCTATATCATGGCAAGTCTGGGATTGTCTTGGATCAGGAGAGAAAGGAAATGGGATTTCGTTCTGGTCTTACAGGACGTATTGAGGCTCCAGTTCTAAAAGGTATACTCCCGCGAAAACTGAGAATCGGTATGGCAGAACCAGGTGAATATGCCTACATGGCTACTGTGGAGGCACTGAAAAATGCAAAGATTGATGATGATTATCTGGAGAAGAATGAGGTGGGAATTCTATATGGTAATGACAGTTGTGCCAAGCCAATCATCGATGCTGCAAAAAGACTCATGGAGAAGAAAGATACTCAACTTATAGGAGCCGGATCAATTTTTCAGTCGATGACTTCTACCATTACAATGAATCTCTCCTCTATTTTCAAGCTCAGGGGGGCAAATTTTACCTTGAGCGCTGCTTGCGCCAGTGGATCACATGCCATAGGAATGGGCTACCTGATGATAAAATGGGGATTACAGAAAGCCATCATTTGCGGAGGCGCACAGGAGATAAATTATCACTCAATGGGAAGTTTTGATGGATTGAGCGCGTTTTCCATTAGAGAATCTTCTCCAACGGAAGCATCGAGGCCTTTTGATAAGGATCGTGATGGGCTTGTTCCAAGTGGTGGAGGCGCTACAATAATTATTGAAGACTATGAATCGGCGATAAAGAGGGGAGCTCCGATACTGGCGGAATTAACCGGATATGGCTTCTCGTCAAATGGCGCCCATATATCACAACCTGATGTTAGTGGGCCAACACGCTCACTGGAAATGTCATTAAAAGACGCTGGAATTGATGCTTCGGAAGTTGACTATGTCAATGCGCATGCTACATCGACTCCGGTCGGAGATTTGAATGAGGCGAAGGCTCTTGCAGGTGTTTTTGCCGGTTCCAGTCCTTATATAAGTTCAACCAAGGGAATGACAGGGCATGAAATGTGGATGGCCGGCGCCAGTGAAGTTGTATACAGTCTGTTAATGATGGAGAATTCCTTCGTTGCACCGAATATTAATTTTAATTCGCCTGATGAAGCATCAGCCCAATTGAACATTGCCGCCGAAACAGTTGAAACCAAGGTGGATATGTTTTTATCAAATTCTTTTGGATTTGGCGGAACAAATTCTTCATTAATTGTAAAAAAACTATCTTTGCAAAAAAAATAAAAACAAGACCCCGATATAATGGCAAGCGATACTGTATCAAAAGAGACAATACTCGAGAATAAAGAGGAAGTAGTTAGTAAAATTAATGATTTCCTCGTGGATGAGTTTGAAGTTGATGCGAGTTCAATTTCTCCCGAAGCGAATCTGAAAGATACACTGGATTTGGATAGCCTGGATTATGTTGATCTGGTTGTTGTTATTGAGAACAATTTTGGATTCAAGGTTAAAGGCGAAGATTTCATCGATATAGTAACATTCGATGATTTTTACAACTACGTAATGGACCGGGTAGCCACCCGCGATTAAAAATTTATGTCTTCTTGGAGTGGCAAGGGTAAAGGCAGTTTATTAGGCCATAAGATTTTTGTCTTTATTCTAAAGACAGCCGGACTTTCCTCTGCATATTTCATCCTGAGATTTGTCGCTTTCTATTATCTGCTGTTCTCCAGAAGTTCGAATGCGGTCATGTTCTATTACTTCAACAAAAGACTGGGATTTTCATATTTTAAATCTGTACGTTATATTTACAAAGGTTACTATGTCTTCGGACAAACCTTTTTGGACAAGGTGGCCCTCATGTCTGGTTTAACTACGGGTTTCAATCAAAGAAGAGATGGAGGAGGGCACCTGGATGCTATAGCTGAGAACAAGACAGGCGGGATATTGATAAGCGCGCATATTGGAAATTTTGAAGCTGGCAGTCACTTGCTAAAGCGATTGGGTACCAAGGTAAATGTGGTAATGTTGGATGCAGAGCATCAACAAATAAAGAAGTTGCTAAAAGACGTGATGGATGAAAAGTACTTTAATATTATTGGTATCAAAGAGGATAAATCGCATTCGTTCGAAATTATGAATGCGCTGAATAACAAAGAACTCGTATGCATTCACGGTGATAGATTTATTGATGGAATGGATGTGATTGAAGGAGAATTATTGGGTAAAACTGCTAAATTCCCATTGGGCCCATTTAAGATGGCGGCGAGGTTAAATTTTCCAGTTTCATATGCATTTGTGGTAAAGGATGATGCAAAGACCTATCATTTTTACGCTAGCAAACCTAACCCAGACATAAAGGATGAAAAAGAGGCCTTAAGTAATTTCATTGAAGAGCTCGAAAAAATAATTCGGAAGTATCCGGAGCAATGGTTCAATTATTATCCTTTTTGGGGCGAGATAAATTAAGATATTTGCAATATGAAAAGTGAAAGTGTTGACGTATTGGTTATTGGAGCAGGTCCATCGGGATCTGTTGCGGCTGCCATTGTACACAAGAACGGATTAAAGGTGAAAATTGTGGAGAAATCTAAGTTTCCTCGTTTTGTAATAGGTGAAAGCTTGTTGCCCAGGTGTATGGAACACTTCCAGGAGGCTGGATTGATTGAAGCTATAGAGAAAGGTGACTTTCAGAAAAAATTAGGTGCCAAGTTCATGATGCATGATAAAATATGTGAATTTGATTTTTCAGAACAATATACAAATGGGTGGAAGTGGACCTGGCAGGTTCCCAGAGCAGATTTTGACAAAGTATTGGCAGACGCAGTAGAGGCGCAGGGTGTTGAGATCGATTATGAGACTGGAGTTACAGAGATACAGTTTGAAGGATCTGATTCCACGACAATCGTAGAGAATAATGCTGGTGAGAAGAAACAGATAAAGGCTAAGTTCATTATCGACTGTAGCGGCTATGGCCGTGTAATTCCCAGATTACTCGAATTAGATGTTCCTTCAAATTTTCCACCTAGGAGTTCTATGTTCACCCACGTTGTGGATACGAGAAGGCCTACAGGGATTGATAAAGACAGAATTATCGTCATCGCTCAATCAAAAGATGTTTGGATTTGGATAATTCCATTTTCTAATGGAAACACTTCGCTGGGTTTTGTGGGAAACAAAGAATTTTTCGATGGATTCGAGGGAGAAGGAAAGCAAAAATTCAGGGATATTATTGCAACAGAAGAAAAATTAACAGAGCGTTTTGAAGGAGTAGAGATGGTATTCGATCCACGCATTATAACAGGGTATGCCATTGGGGTAAAACAACTTTATGGAGATGGCTATGCTTTAACTGGCAATAGTGCGGAATTCCTGGATCCTGTGTTTTCTTCAGGAGTGACTTTTGCAACAGAATCGGGAGCCTTGTCAGCTAAACTTATTAGCAGACAGCTTAAGGGGGAAGAAGTTAATTGGGAAATAGAGTACACGAAATACATCATGGAGGGTGTTGACACATTCAGGTCCTATGTAAAGGCATGGTACGAAGGCACTTTTCAAAAAATAATTTTTGCGCCCAATGTAGATCCGAGTAACAAGAATAAAATATGCTCAGTTTTGGCTGGATACGTATGGGATAAAACAAATCCCTATGTAAGTAAGCATGACAGGATACTCACTACGCTTGGGAAGGTGATAGATCTGGAGGCTACAGTATAGATAATTAGTGATTGGAATACAGAACACCGATTTTTACCCGCTATGAATAATAATTACGATGTTGCAGTATTAGGTGGCGGGCTTGCCGGTTTAACATTGTCTATTCAACTGAAGAGAGCCAATCCCGACATTTCAATTATTATTTTGGAAAAGCGTAAAGGCGAAGCCGCTACCGCAGCACATAAAGTTGGAGAATCAACCGTGGAATTGGGAACACATTACCTGCGCGAGGTTCTGGATTTGAAAGATCATCTTGAAAAACACCAGTTGCCAAAACACGGGCTTCGATTTTTCTTGTCACCACAGCATAAAGATGATATTTCTCGCCGGGTGGAGCTCGGTCCGCGTGAGAGACTGCCGGTACCGAGTCATCAGATAGATCGAGGAACTTTTGAAAACTTTTTGGTAGAGCATACTAAAACATTTGGTACAGAAGTGCTGCTCAACTCGAAAGCTGTAGACGCTACTATTTCGGCTGACGGACATACCGTCATGTATACGCAAGATGGCGAGGAGAAGGAGTTAAAAGCTAAATGGATTGTAGATGCAACCAGCCGGGGCTCATTTCTAAAGAGGAAACTGGGATTCAAAAAGAGCAATGATCACAATGTCAACGCAGTGTGGTTTAGACTGAAGGGGGAGATTGACATCGATGATTGGTCGGACAATAAAGAGTGGAATTCTTATTTAAAACCTGGACTGAGGAGATTGGGCACCATCCATTTGATGGATAAAGGATATTGGGTGTGGTTAATTCCCCTGGGTTCCGGAAATACCAGCATTGGCATTGTTGCAGATCCGGAGTTACACCCATTTGAGGATATCAATCGCTTTGATAAAGCCATGGATTGGCTGGAGAAGAACGAACCGCAGTGTTTCAAAATGTTAGATCCGAAGCGTGATGACCTGATGGACTTTAAAGTTCTTAAGCATTACTCTCACGGCAGCGGAAGGTTTTACTCATCTGATCGTTGGGCTGTTACCGGTGAAGCGGGGGCATTTTTGGATCCATTTTACTCCCCAGGCACTGACTTTATCGCCATCAGCAATTCCATGATCTGTGATTTGATCATCGATGACTTAAAAGGGGAATCCATTGAACTTTCTGCGAAAGTTTATGAGTGGACATATTCAACATTTTTCGAAAGTTGGATTCCAATCTATTTAAATAAATATCCTCTAATGGGCCATACTCAAATAATGACAATTAAAATCATGTGGGATTGGGCGGTATACTGGGCAGTACCAACGTTACTATTTACCAATGGTGGTTTTACCAATTTGCGTGTGTTGAGGAAGTTGACAGCCAAACCATCGAGCGTATTGCGAAAATTGGGAGTGATCAATGAGAACATGCAAGATTTTTTTCTGCAATGGATGCCACATGACAATGAAGCTTTCTCTGACCAATACCGGGATATATTTGATATTGGCTTTATGCGGGATCTTCACAGAGGTGTTGAACAACAGTTCTCGGAAGAAGAATTGTTATTGCGGTTAGAAACAAATATGGTTCTTTTAGAAAAAATTGCTGCTGAGCTGTTTAGAAGGGTGGATTCGCTCGTAAATGGCGCAAGTGAAGATGCACAGATTAACCCATATACGAAGAAGTTAGGGGTTGAGACTACCGATACAGATGCGGATGGAATCGGGGAATTGTACGGCCCGGATATATTGATTAGTGAAGAAATTGATAACTTTTGGTTCTACAAAAAGGCCACACAGGTTTGATTTCGTCAGATTCAGGGGTAGAGAGAAATATGGCGCGGATCATGGCGATCTTCCAGCGCATCCAGGCAGAAACCGCAAATGCAAAGAGCGTGGATGTTGTGGTCGAGCTGCTGCAGCGGGAAGATTCAGAATATAGATCCATCGCTTACGAAGCTGCTGCCATGGAATTAGCCCTTGTTGACTTATCGGATGGAATATCATTGGACAGATGGTACTCGTTGTGTGAAGCATCGGGAATGCAGCATGATGTTCATACACATGTTGGTTTGGGTTGGGCATTGGCGAAGCTTCAAAAATCACCTTCAAAATATATTGAGAACCTTCAGCCACTTTTGAAATGGCGTGTTGTGGATGGCATGGGTTATTATTTTGGGTTATTTAACAAGAGAAGAACTCTATCTCAGCAAGAAATTCCAGCTTTGTTGAAAGAGGAGGCACATGCCTCGTTTGATCAGGGTGCGGGCAGAAGTATTTGGTATATGTGTAAGGCCAATTCTAAACAGTTAGAGGCCAGCGTAGAAAACTTTTCAAGTGAGCGTCGTCCAAACCTGTGGAGAGGCATAGGAATTGCTTGCGCCTATGTTGGGGGATGTACGGGGGAAGAGCTAGCCGCAGTTTATCAATCGGCGGGTGATTACCAAAAACAGCTGGCATGTGGCGCTGTGCTGGCTTGTCGCGCCAGGCATTTCGCGGAAGCTCCTACTGAAAGTTCGAATGAAGTTATTAAAGCCTGGAGCATCTTAGATGCTGAAGAAGCAACTCAATTGTCAGTTGATATGGAATCCGATTCTGCTGGTACTGAAGGAAATGAATACGAAAATTGGATTCGGAGGATTGCAGATTCGGTAGAATCCCGGATTCACTAATAGTGAAGTTGTTTATGCCCCACTTATAATTTTATGATTCTCTTTCTGTGAGCAGTTTCCCCCTGCGTAGCGTAAATCATATAAACTCCGCCAGGTAAATGGGATAAATCAATCTGCCGGTTCATCAGTTCTTCATCATAGACCAGCTCGCCCAGGACGTTGTAAACGGTGATCCTGGCCCGTTCTGCTGCCAAGCCGGTTACGGTGATCAGCCCGGTGGTAGGATTGGGAAGTACTTTAATCAAGTCTGAATAGATATTGGCATCTATCCCAACACAAAACTCTACGATCACGGATTGAGAGTAACTGCCGGAGCAACCCAAGCTATCTGTATAGGAATAGGTTACCACATATGTATTTACTCCGGTTGTCGGATAAAAATAATTGTTTGCAACTCCCATTCCGTTAAATGTCCCGCTATCTGGTACTCCAGTCAAAGCTACAGCAGCATCCATTGAACAATAAATACTGTCCAAGCCAGAAAAACTCACAAGAGGCAGGGGATTAACTGCGAGTACGGTCCAATACACACTATCACACCCGTCATCAGTAATAAGGCTGTCATAATATGTTCCTGATGCACTTCTGAACGTACCGTAGATGGAGGTGCTGTCGCCATCACAAATTGTAACAACAGAGTCGCCAATACTGTAAGCTGGGTCAACATATACGATGGCGGAGATTATGCTATCGCAGCCATTGATGGTGTTCAAACTGTCGTAGTAAGTTCCGGCTGTCTCGCGGTAAATGCTGAATATCAACATACTATCTCCGTCACAGATTGTTACATCTGGTGTGTTAACGTCATATGTCTGATTAACGATTAATGTTGTAATTGTAATACTGTCGCAACCGATTACCGTTGTTGAACTGTCATAATAAGTTCCGGCGGTTTTATAGTAAACCCCAAATACCTGTACACTATCACCTGAACAGATATTTATATCTCCTGTGTTTATATTATAAGTTGGGTTGATGTATAAGGTGGCGGAGATTATGCTGTCACAGCTGTTGATAGTGGTTAAGCTATCATAGTACGTTCCTGCAATTGATTGGTAAACACCAAATATTAATGTACTGTCACCATCGCAAATGGTTTTATCCGCAGTATTGATGACGTAACTCGTATTGACCATAACAGTCGTTGCAATTACGCTATCACAATTGCTTGCAGACAATAATGTGTCATAATAAATTCCTGCTGTGTTTTGATATTCTCCTTGTAAGAAGACACTATCGTTTGAACATATTGTTGTTGATGCTGAATCAAATGTTGCCAGAGGCTCAGTAATGGTCACAGAATCTATTGCGCTACAGCCATTAGAATCGGTAACTACTACTGTGTATGTGCCAGCAGGTAATCCAATAGCCATTGAATCGGTTTGAGAAAAAGGATCGTTCCATAGGTATGAATACGTGGGTGTTCCGCCCGTGGTGCTGACAATGGTAGAGCCAGTGGAATCTCCGTTACATACAACATTGACAGTATTGGTTATAGTTATTGATAATGCAGTTGGTTGTCCTATCGTGACTGTAACCAAATCAGTTAATCCACTTGAATCGGTAACAATTACTTGATACGTCCCCGCAGGTAGTCCGGTTGCTGTTGAATTGGTTTGTGCGCCCTGATCGTTCCATAAGTATGAATAGGGCGGTGTTCCGCAACCAGCCGTAACTGTAGCAAAGCCCGAAGAATCATTAGCGCACAAAACATTTGCTGAATCTGTTATCATAACAGAATAGAATCCACTCACCTGAGTAGGCGTACTGCTAACTATAGTAACACGATTTAAAACTGAATCACTTAGCGATACAACTGTAATTGCAGGAGTACCTATAGACGTAGCAGGACTTCCAACTATTGTATTCAATATTATCTGGTAGTTACATCCTGCATTCCCAGTTGAGTCCATCTTGATCAAATATACGTCCTCATTCCCAGCACCAAAACTCTTTGTACTCCCCGCTATGATATAACCTCCATCATTTGTATTCTGGATTGAATATGCCAATTCTGCACCTGTCCCTCCATAGGTTTTTGACCATAACAAATTACCCGAAGCGTCAGTATTAATCACATAAACATCATCGTTTCCAAATCCGAAACTGTTAGTAATTCCAGCGATAATATATCCCCCATTTACTGTTTGCCGTACTGAATACGCTGCATCATCACCGGCCCCACCGTAGGTTTTTGTCCAAAGAACACTTCCAGAAGAATCCGCCCTTATCAAATATACATCTTCACCTCCTGCTCCAAAACTTGTCGTAACTCCAGCAATGATGTATCCCTGGTCAGTGGTTAGGCTTATGGAGCGGGATACTTCGGTATTTCCACCTCCATAACTCTTAGTCCATAAGATATTTCCAGATGAATCTGTTTTGATCAGACAGATATCTTGATTTCCAAAGGTATCGGTGGTATTTCCTGTAATAATGTACCCCCCGTCAGAGGTTTGCTCCAACACTTTTTCATGTTCAATAAATTGGTTGGCAGTCAGCTGTACATTTCCATATATCTTCGTCCAGAGTAAACCCCCATTCGAATTAGTCCTTCTTAACATCACAGCTCCAGGGGATGGCCAAGGCGGGATTACACCAACCATGACAAATCCCCCATCTGTTGTCTCCTGAACATAACAACCAAGATCTCCACTGGCTGTACTTGCTTGATATGCTCGTGTCCACAATGTATCGCCTAAGCTATCAAGTTTAAACAAATATGTTACACCGTTCCATACATCTCTGAATCCGGTAGCAATATACCCTCCATCTGAAGTTTGTTCTATCCACTCTCCAGCATCCCAACCAGAATTACCATACGTTTTTGTCCACAAAGTGTCTCCAAGACTATTGGTCTTGATAATATATACATCCCCAAATACGCCAAAACTTGATGTATATCCAGTAATAATATATCCACCGTCAGTGGTTTGTTGAACTGAACTTGCATAATCCAAGTCGTTACCTCCAAATGTTTTCTGGAAAGTTGTTTGAGCATAGGCCATACTGCCAATTCCTACTCCATAAAAAATCAAAAGGGTAATAGTAAGGATAAGGGAACTGATGCGAAGCGGGGCAAAACGTTTAACTTGCTGTAAGGTAATAAACACAACTAATGACTTTCTTTATTTCCGTCTACTTTGATCATTTTAAAAGTTTCAACTACTTTGTTCCCTGATCTAATCGTGCAATAATAAATGCCCGAAGATAGATTTCTTGCATCAAATGTAGCGGTAGCTTGAGTAGAGGGATGACTACAATTGTTTACTAAAGTAGCCACTTTTTGACCATAAATATTGAAAACTGAAATATTCACTTGTGAATTTTGAGGTAGGTTGGTAAGTGTGATTTTTCCGGTAGTAGGGTTCGGATGTACTTTGATCAGGTCAGAATAGATATTATCGTCTATCCCAACACAAAACTCTACGATCACGGATTGAGAGTAACTGCCGGAGCAACCCAAGCTATCTGTATAGGAATAGGTTATCACATATGTATTTACCCCTGTTGTCGGATAAAAATAATTGTTTGCAACTCCCATTCCACTAAATGTCCCACTATCTGGTACTCCAGTTAAAGCTACCGCAGCATCCATAGAACAATAAATACTATCTAAGCCAGAAAAATTCACAAGAGGTAGGGGATTAACTATTAAGGTTGTTGTTGTAATGCTGTCGCAACCGCTTACAGTTGCGGAACTATCATAATATACTCCGGCAGTTTTGCGGTAGCCACCAAATATCACAATACTATCGCCAGTACAAACGGTTTCATCTGGTGTGTTAACGTCATAAGTCTGATCAACGATTAATGTTGTAATTGTAATACTGTCGCAACCGTTTACACTTATTAAACTGTCATAATATGTTCCATCCGTTTTACGGTAATCCCCAGATATCTGTACGCTATCACCTGAACAGATATTTATATCTCCTGCGCTTATATTATAAGTTGGGTTGACGAATAAAGTGGTAGTGATTATACTATCGCAGCCATTAATGGCAGTTAAGCTATCGTAGTATGTTCCTGCTATTGTACGGGAAATGCCGAATATCATTACGCTGTCGCCATTGCAGATGTCAACTGCTGTGGCGCTAGTGTTGTAGTTCGGACTGATTGTGAAAACCGTTGAATATACACTATCACAGCCGTTAACTGTTATTAAGCTATCAAAGTAGGTCCCTGCAATGGTTCTAAAGGCGCCGTAAATCAATGCACTGTCACCGTTGCAAATATCAACCGCTGAGTCGCCATAACTGTAAGCCGGATTAACTGTTAAAGTAGCTTCAATAATACTGTCGCAACCGTTTACACTTATTAAACTGTCATAATATATTCCAGCAATTTTTTGGTATTCTCCACCTAAAAAGATGCTGTCTCCATCACAAATACTGCTGGATAAATTGATGGTTAAAGCTAAAGGCTCAACAATATTTACCTTGGCTGAGTCTAGCTGTCCTATAGAATCTATTGCAATCACCGTATATGTCCCAGCACATAATCCTGTGGCTGTTTGAGTGGTCTGATTTGATGGATCATTCCATTGATAAGTAAAAGGTGGAATTCCCCCTACATAAGCTGTAGCATTTCCGTCACAATAGCTATAACAACTAATTTCTGAAGTGCTGGTTAAAAGTACCATCGTAGAATCATTCATTTTCAGTTCGGCTAAATCATAATAGGCATAATCATTTGGCCCATTTATTGTTGTGCCTCCCATAAGAATAACAGCAATGGTATCCGTAAATTGGGTAGTTAATGTATCAATAAGGATAATACTATCCCAGGAAAATGGAATGGAATCATAAATTATTCCTTCTATTGAAGCGTTATTACCATAAAGTGATAAGTTATTATAATATGTGGAATCAATAATGCCCATGGCAATAATAACGGGAGGGAATTGTATATAAAAAGGCACCGTTTTTTTCGCCCAAACAGAAAGTTCAAAAATATTTGTGCCTTGTATTCCTGTAACATACCATGCCAAATGATGACTGTGAGGAAAAGATGTAGCTAGGCGAACAGACCATACCCCTCCTCCTGTTGGCACATCAGTTGAGGAATTAAAAAAAGTTGTGTCAAAAGCACCATACTGATACCACCCATTTAATGAAGGATTACCAAGAGAATCTTCAAAACTTGGATTTGATATAAGATTACCACCTTGACCAAGACTGTTAAAGGAAGATAATAGTCCGATAATAGTCAAAGCCACCATTAGAGGCCGTCTCCCTTTCAATATTTCTTTCATTTTTTGTTTTACCCATAAAGCGAGTACGCAAAGTCATTATTACCACAATCCCTATTCAATGCGATTTCCATCCTTCTAAGTTTAAGTATTACGTGCTTTTTGTAATTGAGGTTTCTAATGACGTCAGGAAAAGAAAGGAGATATAGTCTTATTGATAAATTATCTTGGCTGCATATGTTTCATTTCCGTTGATAACCTCTATAAAATATATCCCCTTATCCTGACCGGAAATGTCTATAGCAAAAGCTGTTTCTTTAATATCCCTTTTCTCAAATATTCTTCTACCTAAAATATCAGTAATATAAATTGAAATATTATCTTCTTGAGCTTGTGGAACTGTCAGAATTAATTTGCCAGTTGTTGGGTTGGGATAAATGGCAAATAGATTTTCTTTTTGTACAAGTTCATCTTCCTTATTTACGAATTCTTCTTTTATATTTTCATTATTGTTGGTTTGTTCTTCATCCGTAGAATTACTGCCTCCCCATTTTTCACTAAAACTAACGCATGTTGGATTAGGGATTGCTTCAAACTCGCCTTCCGTTTCAAAGCCATCTCTGAGCACTATTTCTTCAGCCGCCTCCATTCGCACCTCTGCTCCCAGCTTCACTTTGTAAGTACTGCCACCACCAGCTACGTTAATGGATCTAGTAGTTCTATAAAAACCATCATAAAACTGAGTTGGATAATCTGTGTAATCACCCTGATCATAAATATTATAATCTCCATAAATTAGATCTAAATCCTGAGTACAGGGTACTTCAAAAGGATTGGTGTATGCTCGAAAATCACTTCCCGCTGAAGGACGATTATCAGACCAAACAGGTATTACCAATCCATGGTACACATCTACCTGCATATAATCCTGACCAGGGATAGAAAATGGAGTCCCAGACCAATCCTCACCAACATCACTAATCTGATGATCTTCCCACGTATTCCCATCATCATAAGAAATGGAAACAAATGTTTCGGCTCTGTTATTTGCAGGAAAGTTTCTAGAGTCGTAATACAGCACTACCAAAGCATTTGAAATTTCATCACATGCAATCCAGGGAGACCATTGGTCGCGGAAATTGCCAATTGGATCTTGATTGACTCTGATAGGAGCGCTCCATGTGTCGCCCTCATCTTCTGATTTAATCATGTGAATATCTGCATCACTTACGGGGCTCCCCCCTGTAATGCCATTATTATTAGCCCACACAATATATAACGTGCCTGTTTGTTGATTGACTGCCATAAAAGGGTACATTTTAGGCCCACCTTTACCTCCACCTAATGCAATACCCGCACCAGTTACAGTTAGAATTTCCGTAGCACTACCTAACCAAGTATCACCGCCATCTAAAGATTTATTAAAGTAGATTCTCGTATTATCAGGTACACTGCTAATAGCATCATCTATCGCTGACCAACAAGCATATACTTGGCCCAGCGGACCAGTTTGTAGGTTTACTCCTAAGTTCTCAAATGCAGCTTGTGGAGATACTGTAGATGCAAGATTTTCTAATGGCGGGGCAAGCCATGTTACTCCACCATCATCGGAATATGTATAAACAATATCAAATGGACAGACACAAAATTGATCATTAAACGCCATATGTATTCTTCCTTCGTATGGGCTGTTCAAATTATTATCTACCCACATATGTTGTTTGTCAGCATTAACAAAACTACCTGGAATTTGAACTGCTGTCCAACTTACTCCATTATCATCTGAATAAGAAATTTCTAAATGTCTTACGCCGGGGAATACTACATATCCTAAATAGCTTGAAATTATTCGACCAGACCTGTCAATAACAACTGATGGATCGCCATGTCCGACGCTTGGGTTCGGTCCGTATATATCCCCTGTCCATGACAGAGATTGACCGCCATTTGTAGAAATAAAGTGGCTTACACTAAAACCTATCGGTCCGACTCCTGGAGTACTGTTATTTGAATTAATAATAACAAATTTTGAGCGCGGGCTAATAAATACGGCGTTTTCTGCTTGGTTGTTCCCAGAAGTCTGATCTATTGGTACATCAATAACATTAACTTGTGCATAACATAGTTGGTGTAATGCCATTACAAACAACAAGAATTTTAAGATTTTGTTTTTCATTATCATCTTTATTAATCGTAGATCATAATTCATACACATATTTCTTATTCAGTATCTTATTGGTTTTGTTCCAATTTAGTAACCCTCTCTTTTAACTCGTCATTTTCTTTCTTCAATAAATACGAATATTTATAGAGTCGCTCCAATAATCTCATTTGTAAGGCACTCATATCACCAAGGTCTATTCCGTTTGTTTCAATCTCTTCTTCAGATGGTATGTCTTTGAAGTGGAAGTATTTCAGTGCATAGTCCACTTCTATTTCAAGGTCTTCCAATGAATACTCTTTCTCAAACTCATCATCAGCCCAGTTCAAGTCAGTCGCTACCAATTTTCTTGCGACAAACTTGCCATCAACGCTCATCAGATAATCTAAATGCGGGCCTGCATCAATTGTTAATGCACCCACCTTTACTTTTTGCCCCGTTGTTGTAGATATAAAAGTCATGAATGGAGTTCCCGGAATGCCTATTGAAAATGTAGGATCACTGCCGTCAAGAAAAGGGATTAAATCCCATTCGGAATCAACAGAAAACTGACCTGGTGTCGGCTTGTGAAAGTGTTGTAACCTGATCCCTGGATCATCATACGTTGGGCCCATTGGTGGAAAAGGTGCAAATTCAGTATATATATGTAATTTTTTTTGTGGTGTACTGATACCTATTCCCACTGCTTTATCATTCTCGTTTATTACAGTGTTGAATGATGGGAAAGTATAACTTTGTATATACAAATCACTATTGTCAGAATAAATATGATTGTTCGTAGAAGTACCTGGCGCTACTCCTCCTATCCAAATTGACTGCCCCACTTTAATAGAGTCAATGATATGCAGGTTATCAAAAGTTGCCCCATTCGCCCTCACATCCCCATTCACATCTAAAGCAACTTGAGGAGTTCGTCTGATACCAACCAATTTATCAGTTCTTATAGCAGGAATAAGGGAAGTAGTAACAACGGAAAACCAATGCGAAAAAGGCCCTCCAGGCTGAGGGGTTACCTTTTTGACTCGCTCGGGTCCTCTATAAAATTTACCTCCTTTATCAACGACAACAAAGTTAAGGTCTGAGTTCTGCCCGTTGCCATTGTTTCCATTACCGTTCCCATTGCCTTGGCCATTTCCATTGTTCCCATTTCCCTGGCCATTTCCATTTCCTTGCCCAATAAGCAATGCTGAATCTGGTGGTAATTTGCGGACCCGCAATCCTCCTTGAATGTCCATCTTTTCCGTGGGATTTACTCCCACACCCACATTGTCCAGGGTATCAGATAGTAATATCTCATTATTGCCATTTTTATACCAACCACTTTGTTGAGAAAATGAGGTAATGGTAAAACAAAAGCAAAATGCAATTGCCAATGATAGCTTCAGTATTATATTCTCTGTTTTCATAATTACTGGTATTAACTTCCAACATTACATCAGAAGACATGATTCTAATAATTCGGAATGACTTATTTATGGCACAACAAAATATTGCTTCGGGCTCAATGCCAGCGATCTTGTTCTTGAACAACAAGAAAAGGCGAAATTATAATTTGCAACCAATTATCCGTTCCCCGAAAAGGTAACAAAACTATGGCGTAAAACCAAACATGATTTAAGATTTAACACATCCACCTACCAAACCACTCACCTCAGCCTTCGTCTTACGTTTCACGTTTATTTATTTGTGAATAAGCCACGAAAAACGGAAATTGCAGATTCATTGAAAACCAGGATAAAGCAGTTGGAAAAATGAGGGTATTGGTTGTATATTATTCACAAACCGGACAGCTTACGGATATAGTGAATTCAGCCTTGACACCCCTCTTGAACGACCCAAATATTCAACTTGATTTTGAGGAGCTTAAGCCGTCAACGCCATATCCTTTTCCTTGGACATCACAGCAGTTTTTTGATGCATTCCCAGAGTCTTTTCAGGAGATTCCATGTGAAATGGAGCCAACGGCAATCCCGGATGATGCTAATTACGATTTGATAATTGTTGCTTATCAAACATGGTATTTGTCAATTTCTATACCTGTCTCTTCATTTCTGCAGTCAGAGAAAGCCAGGCACATTTTTAAAGATACACCAATCGTGACTATCGTAGGTTGCAGAAATATGTGGCTCTCCGGGCAGGAAAAGATGAAGCGCAGGTTACATTCGCTTTCGGCTAAATTAGTTGGCAACATTGTCTTTTATGATAAGGCGTATAATCTTGTGAGCGTTTATACTATTCTGCGATGGATGCTCTACGGAAAAAAGGGAAATTCAGGAGTTTCTCAAAAAGACATCGATGAGGCCCCAAAGTTTGGTGAAATAATAAGAAAGTCATTGAGTTCCGGAAACTTAGAGAGCATGCATCCGGAATTATTGCAGAGTGGCGCTATCAAGGTTGTTGATAACCTCACAAGCCTGGAGAAGACTGCCAATAAACTATTCTCCTTCTGGGCCAAATTTGTAAGAAACAAAGGAGGGCCTGGAGATCCAAATCGAAACACAAGATTGAAATTATTTGCCTTTTATCTACTCAATGGAATCGTCCTGCTCTCACCACTGACAACTTTAATTTTTTACATTACCAGTATATTTCGTCTCGGTAAGATAAAAGCAGATATTAATTATCTTGAGAATGTAGTTTACGAGGAGAATAGATTTATCTATAATTGATAAAACCAGTTCAAAAAAATGTAATTTTGCCATCAGAATTCCAACTGTAATCATCAGAGAACGAATAAATTTTGGCGGGAGAAGTTTACATAACCAGATTTTCGAAGTTCTTTCCTAACGACCCCATTTCTAATGAAGATATGGAGGGTTGGCTTGGATTGATCTACAACGAAGAATCTCGCGGCAAAGCCTTGGTGATGAGGCGAAACGGCATTGATAATCGTTACTATGCACTCGATAAAAATGGACGTGTAACACATTCAAATGCTCAGATTACTGCAGAAGCGATCAAAGCCATTTTTGATGATGACTTCGGGCTGGATGATTTGGAACTACTGGCCTGCGGTACAACTTCTCCAGATCAACTATTGCCTTCACATGCCTCTATGGTTCATGGTGAGTTAAAGGGAAATCCCATCGAGATCTTATCGTCGAGCGGCTCATGTTGTTCAGGAATGAATGCCATGAAATATGCGTATCTGTCTGTTAAAGCTGGCTCCACGAAGAATGCAATTTGTACCGGTTCTGAAACAATGTCGCACTGGTTGCTCGCCAAACAATTTAATAGTGAAGCCGCAAAACTCGATGAACTCAATGAGAGGCCTATTGTGGCTTTTGAAAAGGATTTCCTTCGATGGATGTTATCTGATGGAGCGGGAGCGGCCTTGATAGAGCCAGAGCCTAGAGGAGAATTGTCTTTGCGGATAGATTGGATTGATATGTTGTCATTTGCCAATGAGTTGGATACTTGCATGTATGCAGGAGCTGTGAAATTAGAGGATGGTGAAATTCGGGGTTGGAGGGATTACGAATCGAATGAGTGGTTGGACGATTCAATATTCTGTGTAAAACAAGATGTAAAATTACTCGACAAAAATATTACCGCAGTTGGTACGCAAATGATTAAAGACATTACGGTGAAGAGGAATTTTGATATCAGCAAAATAGACCACTTCTTACCTCATATATCTTCAGAATACTTTCGCCAGCAAATTATGGACGAAACCACCAGGCTCGGCATTCCTATTGCCGCTGAAAAGTGGTTCACAAATCTTGACAAGGTGGGCAATGTCGGCTCGGCTTCTATATACCTGATGTTGGAAGAGCTATTCCACTCGGGAGATCTCAAGAAGGGCCAACAAATCTTATTGATGGTTCCTGAGAGTGCGCGATTTACTTACGCCTACACTTTACTTACCGTCTGCTGATCTGTGAATAACGAATCAATACGAATGAGCGAATTACGAATAATGCGAATGACTCATCTGAATGCACTCGCTCGTTATAGCAGCCATTCGTAAATTCGTAAATATTCGCTATTCGTTGATAGTTTAGACGCTTTCTAAATAGAATTATTCGCGTAAATTTACATTGTTGGCAAGAGCATGTTAGTAGAAGGGAAAAGCATATTAGATCTCATCCCGCAAAGGCCCCCCTTTGTAATGATCGATACACTGATCAGTAGCGATCGCATAATTTCAGTTTCCGGATTGTATATTAGAGAGGATAATATATTTAGTGAGAATGGAGTATTCACCGAGCCTGGTTTGATTGAGAATATTGCACAAACTGTTGCAGCCGGTGCCAGCTACCACTTCAAAAATTCCGGAGAAGGAGGAGAAGCGGCTATTGGATATATAGGTGCAATAAAGGACTTGGAAATCAATTTTTTACCGAAGGTAAATTCCAGTATTACTACAGAGGTGGAGGTGATGCACGAGATACTTGACATTACGATAATTGAGGGAAAGGTAATCAGCGAAGGAAAATTAGCCGCAGAGTGCAGTATGAAGATCTTCATGGATAAAACAAACAGTATACTCAAGTTATGAAAGAGGAGGATGTACCCCAGGAAGACGAGAATAAGCTTTATGAAGGCAAGAACAGGCTCCTCGAATACGCTGTAGATAAAGATGGCAACTATACACAAAAACTCAGCGTCGGTTTTGAACCAAAAAATGTTGCCCTGGAGCAAGCCTGGGAGTTGATAGACGATCAAGTAGCTGAATCGAAAAAAGGAGTAGAGGCAGGTGAATTGAGCACCTTAGCCTATCACATGGAAAAAAATCTTATGGACCCGGGACTTCTGGCTCAACATATGGGCTATTTTACCTGGAGAGTTAAACGGCATCTGCGACCGAAGATATTTGCAAAGTTGAAAACTTCGGTACTGGAAAAATATGCAGAAGTATTGAAGATGACCGTAGATCAATTAAAGACCATTGAATAGCACGTTAGAAGTGTCGAGTGCTGAGCAGCACAAAGCGATCATGGGCTTTGACCATGTGCAATCCGCACATTGTGAGAATGGTGTTACGGCAAATTTGCTGAAGTTTCATGGTTTGAATATCAGCGAGGCCATGGTATTTGGAATAGGCTCTGGTATTTTCTTTTGTCATATTCCCTTTCTGCAACTCAATAAACTGCCGTTAACCTCTTACAGGGTATTCCCTGGACTCGTATTCAGCCGGGCAAACAGGAGATTGGGTGTGAAAATGAAGATACACCGGTTTAGGAATGCTGACAAGGCCATGGGTGTGCTGGATAAAATGCTGGACGAAGGTTTACCGGTAGCGCTTCAGACGAGTGTTTTCTATCTGCCATATCTTCCAAAAGCGTTGAGGTTTCATTTCAATGCGCATAACCTCATCGTTTATGGTAAAAGCAATGGCAATTATTTGATCAGTGATCCGATCATGGAAGTCCCTACAGAAATATCCTATGAGGATTTGAAGAGAGCCAGGTTCGCAAAGGGAATCGGGGCGCCAAATGGGAAAATGTATTATCCGATAACGGTACCGAAAGAGGTGGATTTGCGCAAGCCGATCGTCGCTGGAATCAGAAGGGCGGCATTTGACATGACCAAAATACCGGGCCCCTTTCTGGGTGTGAATGGTATCCGTTTTTTATCCAGGAGATTGAGAAAATGGCCGGATAAAATGGGGGAGAGGAGAGCTGGGCTAAACCTCGGACAAATAATCCGGATGCAGGAGGAAATCGGAACAGGAGGCGGGGGCTTTAGGTTCATTTTCGGGGCATTTTTGCAGGAAGCAGCTCGTATATTGGAAAAAGAATGGTTGCAGGACTTATCAGTGGAGATTACAGTTTCAGGTGATCGTTGGCGTGACTTCGCTGTTATGGCCGGGCGGATATTCAAGAGGAGGCAAAGTGAGGATGAGAATTATGATGCCCTGGCAGATCTGTTGCTCGAATGTGCTGATAGAGAGAACGAAATATTTGGTAAACTTCGTGGGCTATCGCTAAAGGATTAGCGAGTGTAAGCTATTAAGCCATCTGCAATCCAATCCGCCACCGCCTGTCGGTTAGATTCGACGATAAACCGCTTCTGGTCTTTCATGTTTCTAATATTTCCCAACTCAATGTACACCGCTGCAGGAAGGGATTTGTTCAGCACATGTAATTTTCGCGAACTCACCTTTCCTTCATAACCCCGGTTCTTCTGATATCTGTCATATTTAACTTTAATCGTTTCCCGTAGTTGTTCTGCAATGGCTTTGCCCGATTTGCTCTTTTTATCGTGGTAGAAGAACATGTCCACTCTCTCCTTTGTACTGCGAGAATCTATATGGAGAATGATCAGAATTTGTGATTTGGCTCCGATCTTCAGGTGTTTTCTGTATAAACTGTTTACAGCATCACAACGCTGTTGCAGTCTTGCACTTTGTCCTGTGGGGATTTTCTCGTTCTTCCAACAGTAATCATCCCTGTCGCAATCTAAATATTTCTCAGAGCGAATTCCGTCATCTGGATCACGGGTGATCATATATGCTGTTGCATCGTGTGCCAGCAACCGTTTTGCCAGCCGCAGCGCAATATCGTAGGCGTATTCATCTTCACATACTGTATGCCCGCCAGCAGTACCAGTAGCTCCGGGATCGGGGCCGCCATGTCCGCTGATAATGTAATAAACACAGTCCTTAAGTTTTGAGTCAACTATTGTTACTTTTTCGTGATCTTTCCCAAATATGGGAAAAGTGTAGATGCGGGGCTCATCCAGCAAAGACGCTGACATAAAGAATAAACCAATGGTGAGAAGTAGAATTCGCAGCATTTGAAAACAAAATAAGCACGAAAGTAAATGCAAATGAATGCTTCAAGAACAAGATAACAACGATTGAATGTTAATTACGAGCTTGCAGGGTTACCTTAAGTGGCCTTTCCAATTAGGAGTGTGTTGACTCCATGAACGGACTCAAATACCTCAAAATCAATCCGTGATTTAAGGGATTCAATGAGCTGAGTGTATTTGTGGCCGCCATTGAGGTTTATGCCTGCGTTAAATATAACATTGGAATTTGGCTCCATCAATTGCTCGATACCTTCCCAGAAATCTAAAGAATAGAATTCGCCTGGAACCTGATCATCAATAAAAAGGTCCACAATAATCAAATCAAATTTCTCAGAGCATTGTTTTACGTACTCCAGTGCATCTGAGTTGATGATTTCAAGCTCTTCAATTGTCAAAATGTCAAATTCATCTTTAGCCAGTTTTATTACTTGCTCATCAATTTCAACGGCTGTTATTTTGCCTTTGCATTTGAACTTCGCACGCAGTGGATGAAGAATGCACCCGGCACCCATTCCCAATAACAAGGTTCGATCTGTAGGTTCAATATCCACCTTCGACAACCCAAATGTCAATACCTTTTCCAATGAACCGAAGGAATAGTTGGCATTCTTACTATCCAGTCTTTTTTTACCGTCAATCCAGTTGATCTCCAGGGTGCCACTGTATCTCGATTCCACTTTTTTGGTGAATGGTATTAAGTAGCTGAGGATTTTTTTCAATCTTTTCAAAGCGTATGCAATATGGAGAAGCTTAGTGCAACTTGTCGCCGACGCTCAATAGCTATGGCGACGGAGCGGTGCCTTCGCGTCTTAGTGGCAATTTTTTTCTTGCCACAAGGGCACAAAGACTCTAAGAACCACGAAAATGTATTACCCGGTATCATTTAATTATTTCCGAATTGCTGTTTGTCAAGAAGATTTATCAAAGATCGGGAAGCCATCCTGTTCTCATCTTTAGTGTATTTCACATCCGTATAAACCTGTGCTAAGTTTTTTACTCCGGATTTGTCAATTTTCTCTTTTAATTCTGGGATACTCATATAGCGGTTCCAACCGTCTTCCTCTTTCTGTTTGTAATGTTCTATAATTTGTTCATCGTCATAGTCATGGTATTTTTCATGGTGTATGATGGCATTCATTGGAAGCCTGTCTCTCGCATCCGGATCTTCATCAGGATAGCCAATGACCATTGAAGTAACAGGCACCACGTTCCTGGGACATTCGAAAAAATCACTGAGTTTCTGGGCATTGTTGAGTGTCGTTCCCATATAGCATATTCCAAGCCCTGCATTCTCAGCAGCCAATGCTGCATTCTGAGCTGCAATGAATACATCACCGGCACCGACCATATAGCACAAGAAATTGTCCCATGTGGGGCGGGCATCACTTATTTTGCACCACTTTATCATTCTATGCCAGTCCACGCAAAATGTGAGGAGAACTGGAGCCTGAAGGATCATGTCCTGTTGATAATGTAATTCCCAAAGCTTTTCACGTTCAGCCTTGTCCCTGGAGATGATAATACTATAGGGCTGTATGTTTCCGCTACTCGATGCCCTGGTAGCTGCGTGAAGAATTTCGTTTAGAAGCTCTTCAGAAATGGGCGTATCCTTGTATTGCCTGATAGACCGATGCGAATTTGAAAGAGATGTGAAGTCCATAATGCATTAGTTTGATAGCTATCATATATTGATGTCTGTGAGAGCCTAAATTACGAAAATCATTTGCCCGTTATCATCCCGTTCGAAATAGTTACCTTAGATTTGAATTATGTTCATTCAGTATAAATATCTGCGATTAGCAACAACATTGTTGTTTGCAACAATTTTGAGCAATGCTATTGCCCAGAATCAACCTTGCGCCACTGGTGATAAAATAATTCCTATTGGATCAGCAGGCCTGGCTGATCAACAGCGCATTCATGAGAATATCAGCGCGGCTTCTATGAATAAAGCTGGCGATACGCTCATCTTTCCGGTAGTAATACATATTTTCCACGATAGCGTTTGGGGAAACATACCTGATTCACAGGTAATTGATGGACTTAGAGTGATAAACGAAGACTTCAACAGAATGAATGCCGACACCTCGGCCACCCGCGACTATTTCAAGCCTTTTGCTTCTGCGGTGGGCTTTAAATTTGTTCTGGCGAAGCTGGATTCAAATGGTGATTCTACAAGCGGAATAGTTAGGGTTGACACCAATATCTTTCCGCATCCGGAACCAACCGATCCGGATTTTGATAATGTCAAATTCATCAGCCACTGGCCTGCCTCAATGTACTACAATATTTGGCTGGTGAGGGGCATTCAAGGAGGGTCCTTGGGTTATGCTCAATATCCAGGCACAGACTTTACTTATGGAGGTCCCTGGGAAACCTGGGGAATTGTGGTGAAGAGCAACCAGTGGGGCACAGTTGGAACCTCATTTGTAGATGGGCGAACGGGAACCCATGAGATAGGACATACCTTTGGATTGTACCATACTTTCTTAAGTGGAACAGCGAATTGTGGCAGCGTTTGTGACACCACAGGCGATGAGGTTTGTGATACGCCACCATGCAACTACACAGGCGCCTGCTCACAATTGGCGAATACTTGTGGTAATGATACCACTGGCTCAAGTCCGTTTGTCAAGGACTCAGTTGACCAGATTGAGAACTATATGAGTTATAATACTTGTCAGAATATGTTTTCCGATGGGCAAAAGGTTAGAATGCGAGGATTTATCGCATCCTTCGATACATTGATGGGATTGAGCTCAGATGCGAATTTAATAGCAACTGGCCTGATGCCTCCGGTATCGATCAATGAGAAGCAGGAAAATGCAGTAGCAAGTATCGTCGTTTATCCAAACCCTGGAAGTGGGATATTCAACATAGAAATTAATTCTGAATATGGTGAAGAAGTGCACATTTCGGTTTGCAATGTATTAGGACAGGAAATCCTACGCTTGAATATGCAGAGGAATAAAGGGCTTAATAAGTACACCCTCGATATGAGTGCTTATCCTGCGGGATTGTATAATATAACTATAGTTACCAAAGACAAAGTGAGCAGTAGAAAAGTGATAAAAGAATAATTATTTCTTATGCTATCAGCGCATTGATTTATCCGGTTTTCAATACCTTCAGCCAGCCGGAATAGAGAGTCTTCGGATTATAAAAACAATTAATTCAATTATTAACTAAACAACAAAATATCATGAGTGAACCAACAAGAGCAGGAGACGCGCCAATGCTAATAGAATTAGAACAGGGCAAAACATACGCATGGTGCGCATGCGGGAATTCTAATAATCAACCATACTGCGACGGATCACATAAGGGAACTGAATTTACACCAGTTGTTTTTGTGGCAGAAGGTGGAAAGGTCGCCTTGTGCATGTGTAAAAGAACAGGAGGCTCTCCCTTTTGTGACGGCACACACGCCAAGACTGCAGAGTGAAACCGCAATTTGACAGATATGAGGCACTAATTTTCGACGAATTATACTTTAACTCCAATGAATAGGATGTCATCTATCTGTTCTCCAGATCCCCGCCATTGCTGAATGGTGTCGTACAATATTTTTTTCTGCTCGTCCATAGACTTGGTGTGTATCTCGATCAAGAGTTCACGCAGGCGTCTGATCATGAATTTCTTATCCCTAGGCCCACCAAATTGATCTTGGTAGCCATCAGAAAATATATATATAATATCATTTTTCTGTAACTGAATTTCATGGTTGGTGAATGGCTTTTGCTCACCGGTGAGATAACCTATCGGCATCTTATCTGGTTTCGTTATCATTAACTCGCCATCTCGAATTAGAAACAATGGATTGTTAGCGGCGGCGAAGCTCAACTTAAGATTTTCGCGATCGAGGCAGCACAACACCGCATCCATCCCATCTTTTTGTCCTTCATCTGATTGTTTCAACGAGGTAATTATTTCTTTTCTCACATCGTAGAAGATTTCACTTGGTGTTGAGATATCTTTATCATTAATAGCTTCGTTGAGCAATGTATTGTTGATCATGCTCATAAATGCTCCTGGCACACCATGTCCGGTGCAATCGGCGGCTGCGAAATAAACTTTATTCTCTTTTTCAGTTATCCAATAAAAATCACCACTAACTTCATCTCTGGGCAGAAAGAGTACAAAACTATCGGGTAAGAGCCCCTTAATATAGCTGTCAGTTGGTAATATGGCCTCCTGGATTTTGCGTGCGTATCTTATGCTGTCCCAAATGTTCTTGTGAAGCGTTGCTATTTCCGTCTTTTCCTTATGAATCGCAATACTCTGCTCCCAGAGTTTTTTGTTTTTCTCTTTGATTTTTATTTTCTCTTCTTCGATTTTTTTTGTTTCAACCTGAAGCTCCTCATTCAAATTATCCACTTTGCGTTTTTCCTTGTATACAACTTCACTCATATCCCAAATCTTGCGACTTTTCAGTTCTTTCACCAATTTTTCAGTTTTGAGCTTTTGCATTTGCGCTTTTAAGTCCACTAGCTCCTCTCTAAGATCTGTGGTTTCCTTATTGTTTTTTCGTTTGAAATGAAAAATAGCATACATTGCTATGAGGGCAATACAAAAGAAGAGAAGCAATAACCACAGAGTACTTTCAGAATCAGAGAATGTCATCGGGGAATTATCATACGTTACAGATACACGCGAATTTATAGATTTCTGTACAATATTGTAAAATATGGGCGCAGTTATATGAGTTGAGAACCCCTATTATGATATGAGAAAGTTATTTTTTGTCTAAATTTGATAATTGAATAGCCATTAGGCTGGCTTCTCTATTTTATATTTTTGATTTTATTTATTCTTATGAAAAGATATTCATTTATCCAAAGCAAAGAAAGAGAGAATAAACCCAGTCCTCAAGGAGTTCCAATTTCATTTCCTCTTTGCTATTTGACAAAAGCAATTACAATTCTAGTTCTATTCCTTGCAATTTCATTTTTATGCATTCCTGAAACCCGTGCATCACATGCAGTGGGTATTGAATTAACTTATGAATGTTTAGGAGAAAATGTCTATGAGTTTACGGTGAACTTTTATAGGGATTGCTCTGGGATTGGTGCACCTACAAGTTTCTATATAACTATTGCTTCCGCTTTCTGTAATTTCAATGCTACAGGCATAAACTTAGCTCAACAAGGACCTCCTATTGAGGTATCGCCATTATGCGCAGACGAGTTACCAAACAGTAGTTGCAATGGAGGCGTAGAGCAAGGTGTTGAACGGTACGTGTATAGATCAGAATTTACTTTGCCATATGAATGCCCGGACTGGGTATTCAGTATTAGCTATTGTTGTAGAAACCCCAGTATAGATAATCTGCTAAACGCTTCTGGAGAAAATATCTATGTTGAAGCAGTTTTAGATAATTCAAATATTAGCTGTAATTCTTCTCCTGTTTTCAATACACCGCCTATCTCGTATATCTGTGAGGGAAGCTTATTTATATACAGCCAAAACGCCTTTGACAAAGATGGAGATTCCCTGGTGTACACGCTAATCAATCCCCTAGGTGCTTCAGGCGCACCTATTTCGTTTAATTTTGGCTATAGTGCTACTTATCCTGTATTTACAACGTCTGGATCAGTTCTGTTCAACCCAATAACGGGTCAAATGAGCATGACTCCCAATGGATTACAAGTTTGTGTTATAGCTTTATTGATTCAGGAATACAGAAATGGCGTTTTGATAGGAAAAACAATGAGAGATATTCAAATAAATGTTAACTCATGTTCAAACGCACAGCCAGTTCTGAACGATCCAGGTTTGATTAATCTTAACGGTGGTACTCTGGTAGATTCTAATAGTATTGAAGTATGTGTTGGCTCTTCTCTATCCTTTGATATTGTAGCTTCTGATAATGACACTGGGAATCCTGGGTTTCCCCCGATTATTTATTTTTCTGAGGATTTTGAAATTGTAACAATTCCTGCACTGCCGGCAGGTTGGAGTGTAAATGGCAACACAGGAAGTGATTTATTTATGAGTGGTAATAGCACTTCCGCAAGTAGCAGTGGCTTTAATGTAATGCCACATACGCAATTTGCGTATTCAAATGATGATAATTGTAATTGTGACAAAGCTGCAGATTATTTAGAAATGCCCAGTTTAGACTTTAGTGGTCTTACAGGATTGGTATTGAAATTTGAAGCATTTAATGCTCTTCAACAATTTGGTGATATTTCCTTTATTGATGTAAGTATAGATGGGGGTGTAGTATGGAATCAAATCTATTCCATTCCTCCAATTCCGAGTAATACTTGGCAAACTTTGACGATTTCCTTAAGTGCTTATGACAATCAACCAGATGTACGCATTAGATTTCATTATGATGATCAGGGGACTTGGGGAGGTGGCTTTGCTGTTGATAATATTTCGGTGGAAAAACCGGAGGTTTTTGCTACGCAAAATGATGCGCTCACTTTAACATCTAATTTATCATCCTCAATGCCAGGTGCGCTTCTAGCTACTTCTGGGCTTAATCCGGTATTAGGTAGCTTTTCATGGACACCGTCATTTTCTGACATCGGTGCACATAGCTTCACCGTTACGCTTCGAGACAATTCTTGTCCAATAATTGGAATTCGAAATTATGATTTCAATATTGTAGTTGGCGGATCGCTGGTTAGTATTATTAGTAATAGTTACATTGTAAATCCCGGTGATACTACCCAATTGTTTGCGTGTTTAGGAGTCCCAATAAATGTAGGTACTGGCACTGCCATAACGAGCACAATTACGCCATACAAAGGATATTACGATGATGGGAGAATGCAAATATTATATAAAGGGGATGATCTCATCGCGGTTGGAGTTAGTGAAGGATATCTTTCGGCAATTGCCTTTAATATTGCTGATAAAAAGAGTACCAATCCATACGATAATTTTATCATCAAAATGGGATCAACTAATTTTGATACGCTAACCAATTTTGTGTCTGGACTTACAACGGTGTATGGCCCAGTATCTTACACATCCGTTGCTAGCTGGAATACACACGTATTAGATATTCCTTATAAATGGGATGGCATTTCAAATATTTTGATCGAAATCTGCTTTGACAACTCCAATTTTTCTCTAAATGATGATATTTATTATAGAACCACTGCTTATAATTCAGTTGTCTATAAGTACACAGATAGTGAATCAGGGTGCACATTATTCAATCCGTATACGTCAACTGATCGTCCCAATATTCGTTTGTTTAATTGTTCAGATAGTCTATCATCGTTTACGTTTAACTGGACACCAGGGAATCTACTATCCGATTCTACAATTGCTAATCCAATTGTCACAATTAACGAACCAGCCACTGTTTACCTGAGTTACTATAATAGCACATGTGGGGGAGCCGATTCTATTGTGATGGATACTGGTTTATATATAGGCACCGAGCCAATTAAATTCACTCCCGACTATTCAAATCCAGTAATAATCCCTAATCCAAATAACGGTAGTTTTATAATTGATTTTGGAATTGAAAGTCCACTGATAAGAAATATCCATATTTATTCGGTTACCGGACAGCTGGTAGAAAACATTGATCTTTCGCAAGAATATAATTTAGGCCGCTTTTATAAAATAAATATGGAAAGGCAGTACTCTGGAATCTATTATTTCCACATAAATACGGAACGGCATTCCTTTAAGGGGAAGTTGTTATTCTATAAGTAAGATAAATGGTGAAAAATTCCAATAAACTGATTCATATTGTAATCTTACTATTGGGGGTGATTTCTTCGAGTGAGCAAGTATTAGGACAATGTCCATATGATAATAACTTTTATCTTGATATTACCCCTTCTTTATGCCCTGGAACCGCCTCGGCCTCGTGTGTTTATGGCGGGGATTATATAACAACTAACGTAGTTCAGGGGAATACTTATACCTGGTCCACTTGCGGTAATTCTGCCTTTGACACCGAACTAACTCTTTATCCTTCTGGTGGTGGACCTGTTTTAGCATATGATGATGATGATTGTGGTGTGCAATCTTCTATAACGTGGACAGCAACATTAACCGGAACTGTTGATGTTTTGTTGGATCAATTCATTTGCAATAGCAATACAACGTGCATGGACATAAATGTGAATTGTGAATTACCACCTTACATACCAAATGATTCCTGTATATCTGCTATATTCCTTTCTTTGGATAGTTTAATATTAGGAACGATAGAGAACTCTACTCAATCAATTCCAGCAATTCTCTGTAATGGGATTACAAGTTCCAGTGCCAATGATGCATGGTATAAATTTGTTGCTGATACTACAGATTTGTTTGTCAAAGTATTTGGTACACCTGGGTTGGATGCTGTTATAGAGTTATTGGACAGTTGCGGGGGCAATACGCTGGCTTGTGCTGATTCCACCTTGGTAGGGGGGGTAGAGGTAATCTACGGAGCCGGTTTGACTGTGGGGAATACTTATTATATAAGAGTTTATCATAATGGTGGTATTCCTACAACTTCAACGTTTTATATCGTTGTTACTGGTTTTTTATCATTTGATCCGCCTGTAATATTCTATGGCGTATCAAAAGCTATTTTAGCTAGTAGTGATTCATGTTTTCCTTTAACGGTTTCCGGTGTCGGAATTATAAATGCATCATACGGATTAAAAACCGTATGTATTGAAGTTATACATAGCTATGACTACTTTCTTGAAATAAGTTTAAAATCACCTGATGGTACTCTTATTGAACTTACGACGAATAACGGGGGTGGTGGGGATAATTATACAAATACTTGCTTTGGTATGTATGGAAGTTCTGACATCACTGATGGTATAGCACCATTTTCAGGGCTTTATATTCCTGAAGGTGACTTGGGAGGTGTAAACAACGGGCAAAATGCCGATGGAACCTGGGAGCTATGTATAATTAATGGTTCATCTAATGGCGGATTACTACAGAGTTGGAGTTTAGAATTTATCGCCAATC
Source organism: Bacteroidota bacterium (assembly GCA_022572355.1). GTDB lineage: Bacteria > Bacteroidota > Bacteroidia > NORP154 > NORP154 > NORP154. Next base: position 39,773 of record JACZWC010000017.1, read on the forward strand.
CTTCTCCATTCGTATTGGGAAATTATTGCACGGGCTCTATTTCACTTTCTCTGAACACAGTTATTACAGCAAGTGTTGATGATAAAGTCCAATCAATACCCCCCGAAGATTGTAAGGGTGTTGTGAGCATTATCGCCAACGACGTGTGGTTTGATTTTAACGCTGATGCCAAAGACATTTTCATTGTTGTATATGGATCGATTGGGTTTGATGCTGTTGTTGAATTATGGGATAGTTGTTATGGTACTCTTCTTAGCTGTGTTGATGATACGTACGAGGGAGGTACAGAGCAATTGCACGCAACTGATTTAATCCTTGGCAACACCTATTTCGTAAGGGTGTACAATTTTGACAGCCTTTCAACTTCAACATTCGATATTTTCATTTATGAAGAAAGCCTTCCTCCAAATGATGATTGCGCCGGGGCGATTTCTCTTATGGTTGAAAGTACTTGTGCTCCTGTTGATGGAATTGCAAACGGTACGCAATCTTTGTACGGTTGTGCAGGCAATGCAGCTGGGGATGTATGGTATTCTTTTGTTGCTTCTAATCCGGCATTATATATTAATGTATCAGGGTATTCGAAATTTGATGCAGTGGTCGAACTATTGGATGGTTGTTCGGGGAATTCTCTGTATTGTATGGATGAAACCTATAAAGGCGGGAGCGAAACAATTTATGCTTCGGGACTAACAGTTGGCAGTACTTATTTTATCAGGGTATATGATTACGATACCATTACCTCACAAACTATAATGTTTAACATCTGTGTTTCTGAGAACCAAGTTATAGGAACACCTTCAGTGTACAACTCGATTGGTGAAAACCTGTTTGTCTACCCAAATCCTGCACAATCAGAGGTTACAATTAGGTTTAGCGACCGTCAAGATTATCTGGTATTGACATTATATGATCTTAAGGGGCAGGTTCTTTGGAACGAACCTGCGACTGGATTTTCAGGGTATAGCTATACGCTGGATATAAGTAATTATTCTTCCGGGATTTATTTTCTGCAAATAAAATCCAACAACCTAATCCTTACCAAAAAACTTGTTTTAAATAAGTGATCTCCCTGATTTGGGGCTCAAAAATGGTATAAGTAACGGTTGCTTCCTAACGTATGTTAATGTGAGCTAATATGTAGAACCATCTGATTTGGTTCTGATATAGATGGTCTGGCCAACTGCTGAGTTTTCGTAACCTATTTTATACCCTATTAAAGTGAAAGTATTATCAGTGTTTTGCTTTACGTGAACACCCTCCATGCCATAGTTTTGCCCATAAATATTTTCCCACAACACATCACCGCTCATATTAGTTTTTACGAAATACATGTTGACTTCTTTAGTATAGTCTGTTAGTATTCGTTTCGCTCCTAAAAAAACAATATTGCCATCAGAGGTTTCAGATGATGTGAAGCAATAATCTTGCTTTCCCGTACCAAACGTTTTAAACAGTTGTTGGGCGCCATTGTTATCTATTTGTATCATAAAATATTCATAATTACTAAGTGTGCTATTTTCTACATCAGCATATCCGCTAATGGCAAAATTATTAGCACTGATTTCAATGACATTGTTTGCCAATGGATCGGTTAGGGTAATATTATAGACATTATCCCATTGTTTGTTAAAACTCGCATCGAGCTTTGCCGCAAAAATGCTTCGATTGAAGCCAGTAATTAAATAACCGTTATCACTTGTTTGTATAGCTTTCTTGATTAACCCTTCATCATTAATATCGTTAAATGGAAAGTCCAATATTCTTTTAAATGTAAGATTACCATTAGCATCGAGTTTAATAATAATGTATTTATTTAGTCCTGATTTTTCAGAAAAAGAGCTGATGAAAATATATTCGCCAAGAGATCTCTGCAATGTATTTGAAATATTAAAATCATATATGCCCAAAGGTTCATCCATGTTTTTAGATACACTAAAAGATCTTTTCCATATCAGATCTCCGATCGGATCAGTTCTAATAACATTTATAAAACCTTTGTAAGCATTTGTAGGCGAATAAAATTCCCAATTTATGTAGGTTAAAATATATCCGCCCTCCATTGTTTGAAAAACTTCTGCTATATTATTATATAGGTCCTCTGATAAATAATCAGTATAAATTTTCGACCATTGCACCTTTCCGTTAACATCAAGTTTGACAATCCTGTCTACACAATTTAGAATATACCCTTCATCAGATGTGTTAGCAGCAGATACTACAGAAAAATCGTAGGATTTAATCGAAACCGCTTTGTCTTCAGGAGTAACTTCTTCCTTTTTACAACTATGAAGAGCTACAATCAATAAAAGGAAATAAGATAAAAAAGAGAATAGGTTGCGTTTCATTTGTCTTTTAACTTTTTGACAACATAGTTAAATACATAATGCACAGAGAATGATAAATCTAGCTTATTAATTTTAACATCGTTGTCAACGTAATAATAGTTATAGATTAATTCTGAATTATGATATTTGTTTTTTACACTCATAATATTATTGATCCCAATGGAATACCGCACATCTGTGCTGAATATGAAGTTCTTTATTTTATGGCTCAGGCCCAATCCAAAAAGTACTCCATAGTTATTCAAGGTTCTTTCATCAACTCTGTCAATTTTTGTTGAGGAAATATCATTTCTATCCGTTTCATTGGTTAAATAATCATAGGAATGATACGTAAGCTCTACATCTGCAAAGGCACTCTGTAGCCGTGTAAAATAAAGCCCTGTCAGCAGGAAGGGTTTATAATTCAGCTTCTTAATCTCAAAGTATTTTTTAAGATAAAGAGGAAATTCAAAATAAGATATTTTTTCAGTGTAATCTAAATTCCAACTATCAACTCCCGTAATACTTCTTTTGTATTTATAACTGATATAGCCTGCTTCAGAAGACAAAGAAAGGTTGTTGATAAAAGAAAATTCCACGGATATTTCAAATTGGCCTTCTACTCTCCAATTATAGGGTGCATTGTAATCTACTCCATCCAAGATGGAATACTTTTTAGTAACCTTGTATTGAGGTATACCTATCCCGAATCGGACACCGATACTCAGTAATGGCCTCACTCTAAACTTATTAAAATATGCGACAAAATCCTGCTGTACCAATCCTTCCCTTAATTTAAAATTTGGGTTATTCTTAAGAAGTTTCACAATCCCTTTATTGACTTCGTCAATATTGTCTTCCTCCAGGTATGCCCTTATTAATACTATCAACGCCTCTTCTTTCTCCTGAGATGAATAATTACAATCTTTTAATGCATTTTCCAAGATATTAATACAATCGTCATAATTGCCGCTTTCAAAGACCAATTCAGCATCTCTTATCATTGTTTGACAATTGTCTTGTGATTGACTATTCAACACAACACAAAATAACATCGTCAATAATAAAAACGCCCGAGATAAAATCATATCAGAAGATAAGCAATACGTAAAGAAAGTGAATAGACTATTAACGTAAATTTAAAATGTGTTTTCATATTCAACATTTTTCCCAATAAATCCTTCCCATTCTTCTTGAGTTAGATTTCTATTTACCAAACTACCAATTTTTTCTACAATTATTATCGGTTCAGTTTCCCAGAACCTGATCGAATTATCTGCACATCCCACAAATAACTTATTGTCATTGCCAAAGTTCATGCATCTCACTTTTGTTTTGTGATCTTTTAATACAATGGGCTTACTTTCTAAATAATCTATCAAATAGATTTTGATGATATTATCCGAACCGACAACTGCCATTAGTTTGCCATCATTACTGATATCAATGAATTCAATTCTGGTGGTATGACTGTTTAACTGTTCATATTCAAATGTCTCCGATTTCAAATCAAATATCCTGACTTTGCCATCCGAGAACCCAACAATTAATTTTTCTTGAAAATTATTTATCATCATTGATAAGGGCTTTGTGGAAACGGAAGCATATACGGTGATAGCTTCTAACGAACTTATGCTATATCGTAGAATGTCTCCTTTTTCCAAGGCTACGAAAACAAATTTTCCGTTAGCTGAATAGATCATAGATCTAACTGCCCCAGGGCTTTCTATTCTTCTGGTTTCAGTTGGCGGGTCTGAGCTATGATCCCAAAATATTATCACGCTGTCCTTTCCGGCAGTAGCGATGCTATTTCCATCAGTGTTAAATGCTACTGCGCGGATATATGCTGAATGGGCTTTTATTTCCTTAAATTTTGTATTATCCTTCCCACTGCCCCATAAGCATATTGCATTGTTATCATGTCCTGTTACAAGCATAGTGCCATCAGGTTTATAATACAATGAACTAATAGAGCTTTGGTAATTTGAATTGAACGTTGTAGAATTAATAATCGTTAAGTTATCGACATTCCATTCATTTAATATTCCATCCTTCCCAACAGAAAACAAAGAGGGGGTATCGCCTGGAAAAACAATGGATCTGGGTTCCGCTTTGGAACCCGTTAATGTATTGGGGTTTTTGGAATGTAATGCAACATAAGATGATCTTAGCGCTTCATATATTGCCGGGTCATTTAATTTACCTCCATTGGCAACATTGAAGTTATATGCCTGAACCGCTAATAGGGCAATGAGTTGTTTGTTTTCGTCCAGAATAGTAGATTTCAAGGCCAGACTTTGAGCCAATGTCAATAGCGACAATTTCCGTGCACGATTTTCCGCCAATTCTGCTCTTTCTTTCTCAACTTCGGCAACTTTTCTTTGTTTTTCTGCTTTTTCAGCCTCACGCTTCGCATTTTCTTCTTGCTCTTTAGCTCTTAAAGACGCAATTTCTGCAAGTTGTTTTGCATTCAAGGCTAAAAGTTTGGCCTTTTCGGCTTCCTTTTGAGCTTTCAAAGCTTTTTTTTCACTGTCTTGCGAAATTATTTTTGCTTTATTGGCAGTATTTTTCGCAAGAATTGCTTTTCTGTTTGCCAGCAATGCTTCCTCTTTCTGAAGTTCGGCGATTCGCGTTTGATCCAAAGCATAAGTTCTTTCATTGTACGCCCAAAATGAAAATCCTGATAGTAATATAATTAATGCCGTTGCAGCAGCAATTGTAAATTGTCGAATTCTTCGTTTTGCGCGTCTGGCTTTACTGATTTCCCATTTACTTTTCTCAATAAATGCTGAGGCACTTTTGAGTATCTCGTCGGCATCCTTTAACTTGTCTTCATCAGGTATATCCCTTTCATCATATCTTGCAAGCCAGTAATTATTGGGTTTAACTTCATCGTACCAATTATCAAAAAATGTCAGTGGTCCTATGGATAATAGATAATCAACGGAATTTTCACTATCAATCCATCTTTGCAGTTGTTTTTTAAAGTCGAGGAACTGAATCCAATTATCATATTCTTCGTCCGCCCAGTCCTTCAGCCGATTCCAATTTCGAATAAGGGACTCATGTGTTATATCCAGAACAGTTTCAGGGGACAAGTCACTTGATGCAGCGTCTTCTGAGATAAAGGGACTAATTAAGGTGTTGCCTTGTTCTCTAAATATATTCAAATGCCATTGAACAATTTTCAGTTCAATGTTGGGTAGGTTTACAATATTGGTAATTTCCTGCAATGTCATACGATTGCGAACAGTTTTCCCTTCGTCGATCTTTGTCAGGCATTGGAATACTTTTTTAATAATGAGTTTTGAATCATTTTCTGAGATAGTTTGCTCAATTCCATTGGCTCTACCATTATTGATGAAATACTCATGTGATGTTTCATATAGCCCATTGGCATGTGTGGCTAACACCTTATCTAACCCATGGTGATCAAAATATTTCTTTCTATACTCTGGCAATTCTGCAAACCACGTTTTAAATTTTTCCTGTTCATCTTTCGGCAGGTACCTTACCGGAATACCGCTTAGTTGGGCAAGATGAATTAAATCCATTTCGCTTTTACCGCGATCAGCCGTTTCCCATAACTTATTTAAAGCATGCTGTAAAACAGGTAATTGATCAAACCCCTCCCTCAATTCGTTGATTAATATTTCAACCAGTCTTTGTGATATGCGATTTCCACTTAACAAGGCAGGCTCTTTAACTACCTGATACATTTCTTTTCTCTTCAGCCTCGGAACAAAGAACTGGCTAAAGCCAATATATTCCGGCAGGCCAGGGAATGAGGCACACTGACCAATATAATCAGAACGCATGGTGCAAATGATGTAAATAGGTAAGTCCTCTTTCAGCGCTATTTTTGCAGTTTCAAGTATTGTGTTCACCACAATTTGAGATTGCTTAGATGGCTTTCCGTTGCTGTAGTTTTCTGGGTTCGTATAGAATTCTTCAAACTGATCGACCAAAATCAATAAATTAGCGCCCTTTTTCTTTAGTGTTTTTCGGGCTTCCTCATCTGCTTTTTCCCACTCTTTTCTTTCGTAGTCAATATGATAATCTGTTGATTTATATATATCAGCAAGCGCTGAGAAGCCATATCCCAACTGTGTTTTAACAAACTCGGATTCAAATCCTAATGTTGTGGCAAGCGTATTGGCAATGTTATCAAGTGGGTTCCGTTCCGGACGGAAATCTGCAATAACCCAATTATTAAATTTGGCCTTAAAAAGACCAGCTCGCATTTCAGGAATAACCCCAGCATATACAAGTGATGACTTTCCATCTCCGGAGGCTCCCGTAAGCATGACAAACTTCCTCTCTTCAAGTTGTTTGATAATCTCCTTGATTCGTTCATCCCTCCCAGTGAAGTACAAGGACTCCTCTTCAGCGAATGGCCTTAAACCAGGATATGGGCAAATCGGACCGGTTTGCAAATTCTCATCTGTGATTTCTGGTTTATTGGTCATTCTCCCTATGTCAGTTGCTTAATGCCTCAAGGACCTTATCATACTGAACTTTAATCTCCAATGCGATTAATTCTCCAGCAACAATCAAAGAAACCACTTTGGGTGCATTGAACTTTTTACCGACATTGCTCTCCGGATCATCCGTGCCGATCAAGACAATGGAGGTATCTGAAGACGCACCTCCTGCACTCTTCCATACTTTCTGTGTAAATGGCAAGGCCCAATCAGCAGTATTCTTAAAATATATAATTACTAATTTGGAGACGCCACCTTGTTGAATACAATATTCTGAATAATCCATGTCGCTATCTTGAACAATAGTCAGTTTTTCAATAGGGTCAATAATGTCACTCAACATATCAATAATTTCATCAGCTTCGGATTCATCTAATTCGTTGAATACGATAAATACTTCAGCCTCTTTAATATCAAATTTGACCTTTTCATCAAAAGTCATCATGGATCGGATATCATTAACTAACCTGATTGAAGAATCCGCATTGGTGAAGATCATATTATTCAATATGCTCGTACGCACTTCGTCTATAAATTGAGCTTGGTTGTCCTCCTTGATACTCAATAGGGTATCTGGAGGATACCAAATAAACATTTTGAATTCATCTCGGCCCTCTTCAATTCTCTTCCGGGCTTCTTGAAACTGAAACTTTTGATAAGAAACAGATTCATCAAATTCAAGTGTTCGGCCATATTCATTACCCAATATGTGTAATGAACAATTGACCTGGGCAATTCCGCTTCTCACTTCCTCGACGAAATCTAGTTCATCCGAATCATTGGACACTTGTACTATCTCCATTCCAGCCTTGAGTAGTGTATTCTTAACTTCTTCAGTTAACATTGAAGTGGAATCCGAAGGTGTGGCAAGAAATAGCCTGATTTGAGGTGGGTTTTGATTCTCCATTTCAATTTATAACATTTCCGACTTAAATGATTCGATATAAATATATAACATTCCAGATTAATGTCAACTCTGGAAGCAATGCATTTTATACAGGGCACCCAACTGATAATACGGAAGAAAACATCGAACTAATGCTGCCAGTTTTCATGGTAATAAATAGCTGTTAATATGGCTTCTTTTAATTGCTCGGAAGGCTTTCGAGCAGCATTTTTCAGTCTTTTGCGGCGGCAATAAAAGAGAATGGCTAAGAGCAGCAGGAGTGCGACCACATAAATTATTTCTTCACTCATGAATTGCAATATTATGGCCTGATAAATTTGATTTCTGTCCTTCGATTGTATTTATGCTCACGAACAGAGCATTCCACATTGTTTACACATCTGTTTCTTACTTCTTGTTCTCCATAACCTTCAGGCATAATTCTGGAAGTTGCAATTTTTTGCTTGATTAAATACAAGGAAATTTCGGCTGCCCTTTTCCTGGAAAGTATAAGATTGTTCTGTGCGTCTCCCACCGCATCCGTATGGGATGATATTTTCAATTTTACCGTTGGATTCTTCTTGAGTATTTTGACTATTCTATACAGTTGATCTTTCGCGTTTGCGTTGATTTTCCATGACCCGGATTCATAGTATATGTATATATCTATTTTGATCTCTTTCTGCTTACTCCTCTTAAGAGCGTTGTATACTGCATAAGTATCTTCCTCTTTCATCAGAGAAAATTTCTCTTGATTAGCCGGACCGATCTTATAGGAATACTCTTTGTTCTCATTCTTCTCCAACGTACTCACTAATTCTCCATAAGGATTGGCAATAAATACTTTGTCATTTGAGACTGTTTTGCTCAAATCAGGGAGAGTCAGGAAAAATTGACTTTCCTTATGAATACTTTTAAAAGAGAAATCGCCGTAGATATCTGTAATCGATGAGTCCATAACCACGCCCAGAGAATCTTTTAGTATAATATTTTGAAGCACCACTGGATATAGTGTGTCCTGTCCTTTTAGAATCTTACCGTAAACATCCGTTTGATTGTTCAATGATTCCACATCAAATGTAGGATTTGCGTGCCCGATTTCTATTGCCATTATCGGATGACCATCATCGTCGTATTTGGCAAGACATACTGATGATTTTGAATCAAATAAAGTCTCCTTACCAAATACAATGGAAGAACTAAAATTTCCCAATATGCTCAAGTCACCATTTTGATCGACAAAAGCGTCTTGCATAAAGTTATCCGCAGCCGACTCAAAGACCGTTCCCCATATAAAAGTGCCTGACGGGGATATTTTAACCAAATAGCCACTGTATTGATCCCAGGAGTACACATTTACCTTGGCAGAAAAGTCGGCCCCGTTAAACAGGTTTCCAGTAATATAAATATTTCCCGCATTGTCGCTATTGACATCAACGCAAGTAATTTCATCTTCGTGCACAGGCTGCTTCATCCATTGAAGCTCACCAGCCCCATTGAACTTAGCAATTAGAATGCTTCCCATATCAGGTGCAATAAATACCTGATTTTGCAAACGCATAGAATCGGTGAACGCGATGGATATGATTGTATTGTCATCATTGTCTATTTCTATACCTGTAACATAATCCGAACCTACACCTCCTCCAAATTTTACCCATATAAACTCCCCTTTATCAGAATATTTAGCAATAAAAAAATCGTATTGCCCATTACTTTTCAAACTGATTTTTCCGATTTTTGCAGTCCCTGTGAACATGCCTGACACATAGATGCTGCTCCTTTTTACCGTGATAACGGATCCTTGATCTTCTCCCTCCCCGCCCATAGTTTTGATCCATTTCAGGTTTCCCTGCGTATCGTACTTTGAAAAGAAAACATCTGTTCCACCTCTGCTTTTCTGCTTGTGGATTCGATCTTCAAAATAACCGGTAGTATATATATTGCCTGATCTATCGACGTCCATTGATTCTACATAGCCCTTAAGCTTCTTGCACCAAACTATATCTCCCGAGTAATTTAATTTTACCAGGAATTGGGCATTGCCTTCAGATTCGTGAAGCTGGAGATCCTGAAAATTGGCTTTACCTGTAAAAAATCCCGTTACATAAACATTCCCCAATCCATCTTCCTTAATACTCGTTGCGGCATCCGTACCAGTACCACCGACAGATATTGCCCACCTGTAAATTCCCTTGTAATTGTATTTGGCGATATAGACATCATCGTCGCCCTTGCTCTGTAGAATAAAACGCCCAAACCCTACTGTTCCGGAGAAATTACCGGTTACATAGTAATTGTTATCCCCATCCATGCAAAATCCCGATCCGTCTATTTTGCCTGTAGAGTCGGGAGGTATCTGAGCCAGCATATCATATGAATTCAAGGCTACTATAAGCAACAGTGAAAAGGCAATAGCTGGAAAACGCAGTTTATGCATTGTATCTTGAATAATAATAGTGCAATGGCCAGATGGGAAGACTTAATTTATTTATTTAGTTCTCCTTCTTCTCTCTTAACGAAGAAGTTATAATAACCTACTTCATATTTCATATATATAGCCCTTTCTTTTTCACCTCCAAGTATTGCCTGTACTCTCAACTCTTCAATCATTGGTGGATTAGCCAATGAATAAAAGCTTGGAGATATGCCCACCAAACCGAAACCTGTATACGTTACGATAATTGTAAATATTACCAGCATCAATGCAATATTCCCCCTTAGTTTTCTTAGATACGTTGTAAAACGAATTTCTTTATCATCGTATTTATATTTAAATAATGACAGAATAGCAATAAGCGGAAACAGAAAAATATTGACGGTTAAAATAATACCTGAACCTGGCCAATGCTGAAGCTTAAAAACCCAACCTATAAACCCAAGAGCACAAGCGATAAAAACAAGCAGGGATAGTATACCAAACTTAAGGTTGATTCGTGCAGTGCTTTTGAACTCACGAAATCCTTGAAGCAAATACATTATAGCCAATGCTCCACCAGATAAGATGAGGAGAACGCCAGCGCCAGGCCAGTGCAGAAATTTGAATACCCAACCAAGAATAAATAAGAAAATAAGGAGTGATTCTGAGAATAGGTAAGATGATTTCCTTTTAACTTTGCCGATAATTGCTTCGATAAAAAATACGAGACCCAACAATATGAGCGAGAACAATACAATGCGAAGCCCATATTGGTTATGAGCGAAATTGGCAAAACAGCCAAATACCACAAGCGCCAATAATCCGTATTTATAATTTCTCAGTCTGTTCATTAAATGCTGAATTAAATTAATTCATGAGTTAATCGTCAATATTAAGCGTCATTCTCAAATATGCGTTATCCAATGTTTTAGCTTCATAATCCATCCAATGGTCATCGTGATAATTCTTTTTATCAAAGCTCTTCCAGCCGTAGATTTCTCGGCTTTCTGTAAAATTGTTTTCCCGATTTTGAATTATTTCAGTGTAGAGTATTTGATTGTACAATTCCAGCTCATCATTTGACGAAATATAATCGGGAATAAATTTATATGCTTTGTAATAATATCCGTTATATGCTACACCCCACACCAGATTATTGATTGCCCGGCCCTTCCTTTGAGCGTCTTGATCTTTTATGAGTTTAAGAGATAGGTCGTACATACGCTGGCTCCCGATCATACTCAATACTTTTATCAATTTGAGGCCGAATTTATCACCGTTCTCTATATCATCAAATATCAAATCCAAATACTCAAATGTATTCTCAACAGGCCCGGATTTTTGTAAGCCAAAGGTTATATCGATCACCGTATTCCTTTTGGTATAGTCATCTATAAATATTTTCAGCATTTGCATAGATTTATCGAATCGATTGGTAAGCGCAAAATGGGTTGCCAACAATCTCAGCAGTTCTTTGTTTACTTTCCCATACGGGGCTGGACGATTTTGAAATTCGTGTGAGTCTCTGATCTCTGGGACGTTAATATCCTTGTTTGGTCCTGCATCAAATTTCGGCAACACTCCCCTGTCAAAATACCTGATGAATTTCACCAGATGCATAAAGTCTATGTCGATCGTTTGCCTCGCAAGATGGTCTTTTACAACAAGTTTTTTTGCGAAGTCAAAATATTTAAAATTGATTTTTTTAATTGTTGAATTGGAATTTAACTTGTATGCATCGTAATACTCATATAAAAATCTCTCAATTGCTTCATAATCTGTCTGTGATTTATAATATTCAATACAGCTGCTATTTTTGAGCATGTAATCAAAGAATGGAAAGGGATTCTGGACAAAGGATTGAAGTGTGTATGGATTCTTTGTGTCATCCTCTCTTATAATTCCCGGATAAAGAAATAAGTCAGAATATTTGATCTTTTTTGACATTGGATCATCTGCCCACCCTATTACAAAATCCTGATCGAGAAAATCATCACTAATTTTCGAATAATACTCAAAAGCCCTTTTAAATGAATCATTGGATCTTTTCCGTGTCAAATCTTCATCATCCGTTCCTTTCAATTCTGAAATCCCGAGTAAAGTATAAATTCCGCGTTTTTTATAATACATCGCGAAATTGAAATTGATCTCATCACCAAAACTCCTCGTTATCCAGGCAGGCAGGTTGGCAAATTCTGCCATCTGTTTGCCGGTGGCACTCCCGTATTCATCCCAACCTTTATCTTTTTGATCATCTGAAATCAGGAACGGAATGATGTTTCCAAAGTGAACATCTCTGGTTCCGCCCTTAATATAAAAGCTGCTAATCTTGGAGTAGAAGTTTCGCTTGCATATTTTCTCAATTATTTTCAGCCTGGAAAGCCCTGAATAAGAACGGTATTTATCGATCAGCTCTTCTGTTTTAAAAGACGGGTAATGGTCAAATTTTGTCAGATAATGAAAGATCATGTAAAAGTTCTCATTATCATATTTCTTATAGTCATTGTTGTACAGAATGATAGAGTCTAAGCATCTGTCAATATTTTCATAATTGCCTTCTACGGCATTTAAGTATGCTAAAATCTGATATCCGCCATTGTGAGTCAGGAAATGACTATTTCTGTTAGAAACCCTCCATCTCTTCTCTTTAGAATAAATTTTGTCAAAAATGATCCTGGCCTTTTCATTGCCGAAAGGGGAAATTTTAGAAGTAATTTCTTTTATCTTCTCTATTCCCAGGATATCAGAAGAAGCGATTAACAGTTCGATGCTTTGATTAAAAGCGGATACATTTTTGATAATGCCTTGGTTGTGCTCAAAATTCCTTTTTCTTGGTTTTGTAGGTTGCTCCGGATGAGTGGGTTTTGTATCCCTCAGGTTATTCTTCCAGTTTTCAAATTCGATTTTCCATTTTTCATTCTTCTTCTCATAGGCCAACTGCCTCTTTTCATAAATATCCATGGCCTCCTCATAGGTAGTTGCCTTGCTCTCCCAAGACAGTATGTGGTCAACTGCATCGTATAAACGATTTGTGCTGGCTACTATAGCCTCGCTGACAAAAGATTCATAATCGTGAAGCTTCATGAAGTAACACAGTGTTAAGAACTGATTCAAGTTTCTCAAGCTGTTCTCACTTATAGCCCCGGCTGTGGTAAACGAACCGGTATCTTGTTCAGCCTTGTATCGAACAAAACGCTCTTCCTCTTCTATGGAACCAAATTTATTTCCGGACTTATCTATTATTACTCCTTTGTTAAGAATATCAGTGAGTAACATGTGCAAATAATGAAATATGTCTTCCGCAATCCGATTAACAACCTTTTTATCCGGGTCATTGTAATTTTCTGCCAGTTTAAACATCTCGATTGCTATATCAAAGGCCAGGGAATCGTTCTTAAGGTTTTCGAGAATCCTGGTAAATGAACCTGAATTTAATCGCTCACTGTTGATGAGAAACTGCGCCTTTGCTTTTACACCTACGTTTCTGGAAGTAAGTAGTCCAATACCTTTTTCCTGTATTTCTGCTATTACATTGTCATTCAATTTCAAATTGTAGTCGAAATAGTAGTAGGTACATGTACAAATTAGTGCCACCAGTGCAAAGATGTTTGCAATCCGATTGGCGCCATACTTGATTATAGTGCGGGAGAAGTATAAATTCCGCGCACTTTTTTTGATAAATTCTCGTGCATTATTAAGTATTTCCTCTGCTTCTTCAAGTTTCTCTTCAAGGGAAATATCCCTTTCATCATATCTGGCAAGCCAATACTTGTTTGGGTTCTTTTTATTATACCATTTTTCAAAAAATGTGAGCGGGCCTATTGGAAGGAGATATCCATTGGATTTTTCACTATCAACCCATCGTTGTAACTGCTTGTTAAAATCTTGAAAATTGTGCCAATTAGCGTATTCCTCATCTGCCCACTGCTTTAGCAGATCCCAATTTCTAATCAGAGATTCATGCGTAATCTCCAATACAGTATCTTCTGCCAAAGCAGTTTTTTCTTTATCATCTGAAACAAAAGGGCTGATAAATGTATTTCCTTGCTTTCTAAATACATAAAGTATGGAAGCGACTGCCTCTGAATTCAGGTTGGGGCGATTGATGATATCTGTTATTTCCCTTAAGGTCATGCGGTTCCTTACAGCGCGATTGGCATCTATTTTTGTTAAGCACTGGAAGGTTAGCTTAATCACGCGCTGGGCATCCGGCTGTGAAATGACCTCAGTGGAGTGATCCTCCTCATACAATTCATTTGCATGGGCGGCGAGGATATTAGAAATGGATGGTTCTTCGAAATACTTCTTTTTAAATTCAGGCAATGCATCCAGCCAGGTATCGAATGCATTTGAATCTTCCGGTGGCAGAAGCTGCGAAGAGATGCCTGCTATCTGGGCCAGGTGAATTAAGTCGATCTCCTTTTCGCCTTTATCGGCCATATTCCATAGATTGTTCAAGGCGTGTTGCAGTACCGGTAGTTGATCAAAACCGTCGCTCAGTTCATTGATGAGCACTTCAATGACGCGGTGAGCTACTTTTGTGCCACCCAGTTCAGCGGGTTCTTCTATTATTTGATAAACCTCTTTTCTGTTCAAGCGGGGAACAAAAAATTGGCTGTATCCAATATTTTCCGGCAAACCCTTGAAGGCAGCACAATGTCCAATATAATCTGAACGCATCGTGCAGATGATGTATATGGGCAAGTCTTCGGCAAGGGCAATTTTTGCGGTTTCGAGAATCAGATTTACTGTAATCTGTGATTGCTTGGAAGGTTTTCCATTGCTGTAATTCTCTGTGTTTGTAAAAAACTCTTCGAATTGATCGACCAAAATGAAAAGATTGGCAGCCTTACTTTTTAATTTTCGCTTTCCCTCCTCATCCGCATTTAACCACTCATCAGCAGTTTGATCCAAATAATATTCAGATGACTTGTACAGATTTATAATTGCAGAAAATCCAAATGAAAGTTCTTTCTCCACCTTATCAATCTCAATCTTTAACTGGTTCGAAAGAGCCTTGGCCAAATTAGTGAGCGGTGATCTTTCCGGCCTGAAATGAGTAATTACCCAATTATTAAAACTCGCCTTGAAAAACCCAGCCCTGGCTTCGGGAATTACACCGGCGTAGACTACTGAAGATTTCCCATCTCCAGAGGCACCTGTTAGCATCAGGAACTTTCTCTCCTCGAGTTGGCTCTTAATCTGTTTGATATGTTTATCCCTACCCTTGAAGAAGATGGATTCCGCCTCCGTAAACGGCCTTAAACCAGGATATGGACATATTTTAACCTCTGTCATCTTGACTTTCCCATCTGGATTAACCGTTTAATTTTCTAATAATTAACTCAACTCTCCTGTTCATCTTATGCTCTGCCTCGGTGCAAGGAACCCCATCATCACACTTATTCAGTAGCTGAGTTTCACCATAACCTTTTCCCGAAATTCTCTTTATTTCAATACCTTTTTTATATACATACTTTAATACTTGCTCCGCCCGCTTATAAGATAGAGCCAGGTTCGCTGCATCACTGCCGTTTGAATCGGTATGGGCAGCTATTTCAATGGCTATCTGAGAATTTCGTTTTAGTAATGATACCACTTTATCCAGAACAGCAGCTGCATCATTATTAATAGTTGAGTTGGCTGGCTTGAAATATATATTCAAATTGAATTTCTTGCCATGTCTTACCGTAATTGTCTCATTATCCACGGATTTGAATGAAATGGTCTTCTCCCCGGGTTTGAATCTGTCATAAATGATCTTGCCATTCTGATCCATTCTGGCTTCAAATATTATTTCCCCATGTTTGTTTTTAACAAGTAGCTTTAATTCACCTTCCCCTACCATTGATCGAATAGAATATCTCTCCTTGGGGGATTGTCTGTTGAAGGAGAAATTTCCCTGATCATCTATAGTTGTTGCAAACAACACTTCTTGTTCCTGATTGGTTATAAATACACTCGCGCCATCTGGCAAATCTCCAGGTTGTTGGTCAAACAGTTGGCCTTTCACGGTAATGGTCAAGAGGCGGTTATCGCTGCTTGGTAATGGATTCAACCTATTATAATATTTCCTGGCTTTGGGAGTGATCGTAAAGTTGTTGTCTTCAGATCTGGGGATAATCAGTACATTCTCTCCTTTGTCATTTTGAATGTACATCCTGGCTTTATCGCTGAGGGAAATTTCATCAGAGTTTAATTCAACAATGTACTTTTTACCCAAAGTTAAATTGTCAAATTCGAACGCTCCCACCTCATTTGTCCGGGTAACTTGTAACACTCTTCCCAGATTATTTAGCAATCTAAATTCAAGGTCAGCGACAGGATTATCGTAATTGAACATTAGTGATCCTTTGAAGCTGGCTGCTTTAGCCATCTTCAAGATCCACACAGCACCACGATTGGGTCCGCCATCATCGTCGAACACGGCGCCTACTGCTATATCGGGGATACCATTCTTGTCTATATCGCCTATTGCGGCAAGAGATTGTCCAAACTGATCCCCAACATCCAATTCTCCGTCAAATCCACCTTCTGAACTGCCAATTTTTTGAAAGGATTTAACCGAGCCATCTCTTTT
Source organism: Bacteroidota bacterium (assembly GCA_022572355.1). GTDB lineage: Bacteria > Bacteroidota > Bacteroidia > NORP154 > NORP154 > NORP154. The sequence continues at coordinate 56,469 of JACZWC010000017.1, forward strand.
CAAAAAAGCAACCCACAATTCACCTGTAAACTCCATTTTCTTATCATTGGCGCCTATTATTAAATCTTGAATACCGTCCTGATCCAGGTCACCAGGACAAGTAATAGATTTGCCGAAGAACTCTAAAGAACTTGTATTGCCCTGATAATTCTGCTTATTAACTGTAATCTTGTAATGAGATTTAACAGATCCGTCCGAATTTAAAAACAATATCCACACAGCACCAGATTTGGGATTGCTTCCATCTCCAAAATACGAACCAACGGCAAGGTCTTCAACGCCATCATTGTTTAAATCACCAATATTGGCCAGGGAAGTCCCGAACAGATCATTTTCGGATAAGCTTCCTTTAAAATTCCCTTCCGTTTGACTGATCTTCTGATATTTCAATATATCTCCATTAGGTTTCAGGAAAAGGATGTAAACTGCACCACGGTTATGGCCATTACCATCGTCATCCCTACAGGCACCAACGGCGATATCTGCTACATTATCTCCATTTAAATCTTTAAAAGTGGCTACTGAGCAACCAAAATTGTCGCTGCTGTCCAGAAGGATTTCCAGATACGAATTTTTAGCTCCGAGCTTTATTTGCGATTTAACCGTTCCGTTCAAATTGATAAAAGATAGCCAAATAGCTCCTTTGCCCAATCCATTCTCATCGTCTGATGCAGCCCCGATAACTACATATGGTATTTTATTTCCATTTAGATCACTAAATGAAGCAATTGAGCACCCAAAATCAGTCCTGTGTTGTGTCAATAGTGAAGAATCCGCCGGAACTGTAATTAATTTGGACTTAGATTTTACTGAACCGTCGGCATTCAAATACAAGACCCAGATGGTTTTTGATTCCAAATATTTCACATTTTTTTTTACAGGATATCCGACGACTATATCAGATATACCATCTCCATCCAGATCGCCAATTGAGCAAATTGATCGCCCGAACTCCCCTCTGCCTAAAGTTCCTTTAAAATTTGGATCTGCCGCGCTTATTTTCACTTCAGAAAGAACTGTTCCATTTTGAGCATGAAGGAGATTTGTTGGATATATGTAAGATGCCAACACAAGCAGTACATAAAATGAAATCGGGCGGAATAGATTGGCTATGGTTCGTTTTCCCATCTTGCAAATAATAAATGCGGTTATCCAGAAGCCATTTTGACCGCGTTATCATACTGCACCTTTATTTCCAATGGTATTAACTCACCGGCCACGATCAGGGAAACTACCCTTGGTGCTCTAAATGCTTTATTCACATTTGATGCTGGCTCGGAGGTACCAATTAATAAAATTGGTGTGTGTGAAGAAGCCCCACCCACTTTTTTCCAAATTTGTTGTGTAAATGGCAACGCCCAGTCTGCAGTATTTTTGAAAAACACGGTTACCAGCTTAGACACTCCGATCTGTTGTACACAATATTCAGAATAATCCATATCACTCTCCTGTATAATATTCAATTTTTCTATGGGATCGAGAATATCACCCAACATGTCAACAATTTCATCAGCCTCATTTTGATCCAACTCATTGAATATGATGAATACTTCTGCCTCTTTTATTTCAAATTTGGTTTTCTCATCAAAGGTCATCATCGTGCGAATGTCATCCACCAACCTGATAGGAGAATCAGTATTGGTGAAGATCATATTTTTTAATATGCTCGTACGCACCTCATTGATAAATTGAACCTGTTTATCCTCTTTGTCAGCAACCAATATTTCAGGAGGATACCAAATAAACATTTTGAATTCATCCCGTGCTTCTTCAATCCTTCTCCGTGCTTCTTGAAACTGAAATTTGTCGTGAGAAACAGCTTCATCAAATTCAAGTGTTTTGCCATATTCGTTACCCAATATGTGAACGGAACAATTAGCCTGGGCAATTCCATCTTTTACCTCTTTTACGAAGTCCAACTCCTCCAAATCATTGGGAACGTGTATTATTTCCATTCCCGCCCTTTGTAATGTGTTTTTAACTTCTTCGCTTAACGCAGCTGTGCACTCCGAAGGAGTTGCAAGAAATAACCTGATTAACGATGGATTTTGATTGTCCATATCCCTATGAGAACTTCTCGTATTTAAATGAAAGAGATAAATATATAAAAATCTGGGATAATGTCAATTCAGTAGACAAGGTATATTGGATAGGTGAGAAAATATTTGAGCTTTATTTAGTGAAACGAGATGAAATCTACAATTCTCACACTCCTTTGAGATGTTTCGTCAGATTACGGCAGCATCAGTTTATATATAGAGCACGTCTCATTGCGATTGACCGGATTAAGCCAGTGAATAAAGGAATCATATATCCCAGGTTCAAAGCAGGCCACCTTTTCCAACTTACAGACGTTGCTCTCAAAATTAGAAATCCTTTCATCAATATTCTCATTCTCCAGGGCAATTAAATAATTCAGTCCATTACTTGGGTGCCCTGCTTTCAGAATATGATTAATCATCAGATGATTAACTGCGTAATTGATTACCGACATCACACTTAAATCGGTGTTGGGAACCAAATTTGCGATATTCCGGTGTACGAATACCTCACCGGGCCCAACGCCCATCAATTGCTCCGCCGTTACCCGGCTATCTGAGCAGCCTATGTATAAAAATTCCGGGCTTTGACCTTTCGCCAGATTTTCAAAGTAACACTCATCAATGGCGAACTTCTCTGCCATCCACTTTTTGTTGTTTTCAAAAATCTGTTGTGTATCCATGATTAATGTGATCGATAATAACAAATTGTTGGTCTGGCGAAAACAATATACGCATTAGCGCTCATGTGTACCGATTCCCAGGTTGGTCCTTGGATTTGACCAGCCAGCCTTTAATTTTCGTATCGAATAAGCTGTGTAATGGAAATATAAGTGCCGCCAATACAGCATTAAATCCCAACTTAAGGGCGGGAGCGCCACCGCTATATTGCTCAATATATGGATCCAATAGAACAAGTGTAAACTCAAAGAACAATAGGAATGAGAAAAAGATTAGTCCCTCTGCCAATCGAATTGGTATTGAGATTTTCCCAAGTGAGAAAACACCTGCAAAAACCAAAACCAAGAATATGAGAATACCAGAGTATTGGAGATTATCTCTTCTGTCCTTAATTGCATTTTCAAACTGCATCTTGTCTTCTTCGGCTCGCACCCGTTCCATTTCCGCTGTTTTAAAATCGTGTTTTGCCTCTATTTTACCGAGTTCTTTACTCCTTTCTTCGTTGAATACGGAGTCTTTCAGAGACGAATATCTCTGATGATGCTCCATTGCCCTCTTGTAGTTCTTCAATTTATCGTAACATGTCACAAGTCCTAATTCTGCATAACTTTCTTGTCTCAACGAGCCAAGATTGTGTGCTATCAGGGCGGCCTCCTGATATTTTTTTATGCCTTTTTCATACTCCTTTTTTTTGATGTGGATTAGCCCTATTCCGGATAAGGTTAGGGACATCGTCCATTCGTCTCTTAACTCTAACTCTAGCTGCATTGAAAGAGCGTGTTTCTGGTAGTACTGGGCAGAGTCCAGAAGGCCTGGGATGGTAAAAGCTCCTAATCCTATAGCGTTCAACATGCTGTCGCCCGTTCCATAAGAGAGCGTTTGTACTTTTTCATAAATAGCAGTGTATAAACTTCCGATGTTAGTGTAAGAACCTGCGGCGCTTTGTATGTCGCCCAATGCTTCTACTATTGCGAGAGCTTTCAAATAATATTCAATAGCAAGGACGAATTCCGACTGATAATCATATACAATACCAATATTGTTATATGTATTGGCCAGTACCGTCGATTTATCTTCTAGATCTTTGTATATATCCAACGCTTTAAAGTAATAATCAAGCGCCAATGCATAATCATACTGATTCTCATAAATTAGTCCGATGTTGTTGTAATTATTCGCAATAGATTTTTTGTTATTTAAATTTTGATTGATTTCTAAAGCTTGAAAATAGGATTGTAATGCCCTCGGATAATCACTCTTTCTCCGGTACATGATTCCGATGTAATTCTTACACTTAGCTATTAATCGTAGATGATTACCATCTTCAGCTATCGAAAGAGCTTGCTGGTATAGTTTAAGAGATTTATCTGGGCTAGTAAATTCAAACTGATCACCCAATTGAAGAAGTGCTTTAATTCGTTTAGAATCTGGAGAGCTGTTTTCTATAACGTCTTTTAAGCTATCAACTATCCCAGATTTGGACTCGGAAGTCAAAAGCAACGAGAGAATCGTTGAAAAGGCAAGATTAAATAGAAGTCTACTCATTTGATAATCATTTCTTCTCCAATTTGCTTTTCAGTTTACTTTCAAAGAATGCGTGAGCTGGAAAAATCAAAGCCGCTATCCCACCATTGAATAAAAGCTTAATTCCCGGAGCCCCGCCTGACCAGTTTTCGATGTATGGATCCGCCAATACGAGCAAAAACTCGAAGAATATTAGGAAGGAAAAGAAGATGATGCCCTCAGCCATTCTTTCGCTTACATTGACAAAGCCTAATGTGAGGACACCACCAAACAAAATCAGCAAAGCTATTAGGATCACGGAGTATTGCAGGTTATCTCGCCTGGATGTTACTTCAGCCTCCAACCGGGCAATCTCCTTTTCCTCTTGTTCTTTTATCAATAAGGCTTTTTCAAACTCATACTTTGTTTGCTGTCGGATAGCAGATTTCTGAGTTTCTTTATTTTTTATACTGTCTCTCATCTGGATGTATAGTTCGTACATTTCAAGGGCATGTTCAAAATCGCCTTGCTTTCTATGCACTTTTGAAAGCAGTAGTGCGGCACGTTTTATATTTTCAGGAAAGCCTATTTCTTTTGCCAACGCCATACTTTTCCGGCCATACTCTTTTGCCATGATCACTTGCCCTGTATCGAGATAGAGACCCCCGATATTATCCAAGGATTCTGCCATTCCTTTTTTATCGCCAATTCCTTCTCTAATTGTAAAACTCTGCAGGTAGTATTCTAACCCTTTCATAATTTCGCCTGTACGTACATAGATGCCTGCAATATTGTTCAAAGAAAGAGCTACTCCTTTTTTATCGCCAATTTCTTCTAGAATCTCCAGGCTTTTGAGGTAGTATTCCAAACCCTTTTGATTGTCTCCACGATTTCTATAGATAGCACCAATATTGTTCAAGGAAATCGCAATACCTTGTTTGCGTTCTAATTCTTCTTCAATCTGCAAACTCCTTTCATAGAACTGTAGTCCCTTATCAATTTCGCCTTGATTTTCATATATATATCCAATATTGTTCAAAGAAATGGCAACTCCCTTTTTATCGCCTATATCTTCTTTAATCGCCAAACTCCTGAAGTAGTATTCCAGGCCTTTTGCAATGTCGCCTTGATTTTCATAGATATACCCGATATTTATTAATGAAGAGGCGATTCCCTTTTTATCTCCTATTTCTTCTAAAATTTCGAGGCTTCTGAGATAATATTCCAATCCTTTTTTAACATCGCCTTGATTATCAATTAAATACCCAATATTGTTCAGTGCGTCAGCCAGAGATGATAAATACTTTCTCTTGAGAACATTAATTGGGCCATCCATTAGATTTTTTTCCGCAAGTTCCATGGCCTCTAACTCAATAAGAAGCACTGTATCCGGGTCAGGGCCTATGAGTACTTCCCCGAGTGCGAAGAGACAATTGATCTTTTCTGTGTCGTGCACAGCGGTAATGTATGCTTGATTTAGAGAATCTATGGTTCGGCTCCGCTCACCATAAATTTCGGTTTTGTCTTGTGCAATGCAGTTCAGGACCAACAGATAAACTGTGAGTAACGTTATAAGATATCTGTTATTCATTTCTTGGCCAATCTGCCTTTTAATCTACTTTCAAAGAAGGCATGAGCAGGGAATATCAAAGCCGCAATACCCGCATTAAACAAGAGTTTTATCCCAGGAGCACCACCAGACCATTTATCAATATATGGGTCTGCTAGAACCAACAAAAATTCAAAGAGGATAAGGAAAGAGAAGAAGGTAATCCCTTCTGCCATTCTTTCACTTACATTGATAAAGCCTAAAGCCAGCACCCCACCAAACAGCACAAGAATAGCGATCAGGATTACGGAGTATTGCAGATTGTCCCGTCTGCTTGTTTCTTCTGCTACAATACGTGCCGCTTCTTTTTCTTCTTGCTCCTTAACAAGCTGTGCTTTTTCAAACTCGTACTTGGTTTGTTGGCGAATAGTTGCTTTTTGGTTTTCTTCGTTTTTGATGCTATCCCGCATTAAGATATGGAGCTCGTACATCTCCAAAGCCTCTTCAAAGCGCGCCTGACGAAGGACAGGGTCCGTAGTTAGGTTGCCTTGTTTTTTCGCCACTTTGCTCAATAAACCGGAGTTTTTCGATATAAGATGCGGATCGCCAATCTCCCTTGCCATTTCCAACCCCCGCATGGCGTAATTCAAGGAATTGGTCAATTTTCCTTGCTCCAATTCAATATACCCAATATTGTTTAAAGAGGCAGCTATGCCGCTTTTATTTCCAATTTCTTCTTCTATTATCAAACTTTTATGATAGTACTCCAGTGCTTTAGTGAAATGCTCTAATTTCGCTGAAGCTTCTCCCTTCGCTTTTGCTTCTGACTCCGCTGAAGCTTCGTCAGACACGTCGGGAGACAGGTCGGTGGATGCAACTCCTTGATTGTAATAGATAACCCCAATATTGTTTAAAGAGCTAGCTATGCCGCTTTTATTTCCAATTTCTTCTACTATTTTCAAACTTTTATGATAGTACTCCAGCGCTTTAGGGATGTCCCCTTGATCATCATAGATATACCCAATATTGTTTAAAGATTCAGCTATCCCTTTTTTATCTCCTATCTCTTCTCTTATTTTCAAACTATTATGATAGTACTCCAGCGCTTTAGGAATGTCCCCTTGATGTTCATAGATATACCCGATATTGTTTAAAGAGGTAGCTATGCCGCTTTTACTCCCAACCTGCCCGTCCGGCAGGCGGGTTTCTTCTAGTATTATCAAACTTTTATGATAGTACTCCAGCGCTTTAGTGATGTCCCCTTGATCATTATAGATATACCCAATATTGTTGAGCGCCTCTGCAAGGGATAATAAATACTTTTTGTGTAGGGCGGGGGGAGGACCAGCTTTAATCAAACCCTTTATCATTTGATAATGTAAGAACTGATATTTATGCCAGCTTTGGTGCATCATGTTTTCGCATAAGATGCTTAGAGCATTCAGCTTGTCCGTATCGTGTGCAGCTTTATGGTACCATGTCAAAGCAGAGTCCAGCAAGTTGCGGTCACTCTGAGTTAACTCATCTAATTTCAAAGAGTCCACAAGGTAATGGGACTTATCTGCAAACCCGCCTACCGAACTGGCAGATTGCGCATAGGAGTTAACAGTTACAAACCAGAACAAAGAGAGCGCTATGAAGTACCGTTTAACCACCGCACTAATATAGCAATTCACACGTGTCTGTTATCTTGAAAGGATTAACAGGACTGAACAGAGGAATAAGATCAACTTATACACAGAGTGTTTATATAACTCGTCAACTCCCGATAACTATCGGGAGAAGATCCCCTCTGTTCTTTTACTGACATTCCGTACAGTTCATTAGGCCTTTGGAGCCTGTTTTTAGGATGTTGGAGCTATCAGTAAATTGTCCTATCAACCTTAACTATTATGAGTAAAAATAAGCAATATGCGGGTATTGATATGTCCAAAGATGTATTTGATGTAAGCTACCCGGACGGAAGTCACAAAACCTTTGAAAACGACAAGCAAGGCTTTAGAAGTTTTATCCAAAGTCTTTCAGGAGAAGTTCATTGTGTTATGGAAAACACGGGAAGATACCATCAGCCCCTGGCCTGTTACCTGTATGATCATTGCTTAGATGTTTCTGTTATGAACGCACTTGTGATCAAACGCTTCATTCAGATGCGCCTGAAAGTGACAAAAACGGATAAGGCAGATGCTAAGATGATCCGGGAATACGCCGAGTGGGATTCTCCTGAGTTATGGGAACCGCCTTCGGAGTATATTACACAATGCAAGAATTTGCGTGGTTTAGTAGCTCTATTGGTTAAACAGCGCACAGCACTAAAGAATCAATTGCATAGCTTAAAGAACTCGGGTTCATCACATAAGTTACCCCAACAGGTAATTAACAGACAAATCAAGAGCTTGGACCAAGAGATAGACGGACTTGAATCAGAGATGCTATTGCTGGTCAAAGCATGTGATGGTGATCTTCTAAGCCGGCTAGGCAGCATACCTGGGATGGGCCGTAAGACGGCCATGGCCATGATAGTAGCTACCGATGGTTTCAGGAACTTTACAAACAGCAAGCAGTTGATCAGTTACTTTGGTTTGTCACCAATGATCTGGTTATCTGGTACAAGTATACGTGGCAGAAGCCGTATCAGTAAATCCGGCGACAAGGATGTTAGAAACCTGCTGTTTATGTGCTCATTTACTGCCTATAAACACAACAGGGCCTGCGCAGAACTCTATGATCGAATAGTAAACAAAGGTAAGAGCAAGAAGCTCGCTTTGATAGCCGTTAGCAACAAACTGCTAAAGCAGGCATTTGCTATATCACAAAATGGATTAACCTATGATGAAAACTACAGAAGCAAAAACCCAGGGATAAACTAAAAAAAGAGAAAAATAGCTTGGATTTCAGCACAGTTCATTGTTAGGTCACGTTCAATCCCGCACTCTTTCCTTTAGCCAAACCTTAATATTCTCATACTTATCTTCTCCTTTTGCTACCGCCATTACTAACTCATACTTTTCATCTTGAGAGGCAATTATGTCGAGGTCATTTTGTAAAAGGAAAAGCCGCATTATTACATACCCAATTCTTTTGTTCCCATCAACAAATGGATGGTTAGTAACCAAGCTTTCCAAAATAGCGGCAGCTTTGTCAATCACTTCTGGGTACAAATCCTTTCCGTCAAATGTGGCAAACGGTCTGTTGATTGCGGATTCCAGAGCATCATTATCCCTAATGCCAGATGAACCGCCAAATCTTTGTATTACGATGTCGTGTATGAGAATAACCTCACTCGAGGAGATCATTGAGCCAGCTTTTCAAGCAGTTCTTTCTCTTCGTGTAATATTTTACTGATATTCCTTGAGGTAGCAATTTGATCTTCAGTTTTGGTCTCCACTTCTTTAAGGTAATTCAAAATGTCTTCAAGAACCGGTTCAGGTATCCGGTCAAGCATACTCTGAATTTCAGTCTTGATCTCTTGAGTAGTCATGCTTAAAGTTCTTTTTTCAAATATACGATTATTACCCGTTTTGGTTTTCAGATAGCGCTCTCACACTGAATCAATGCAACCACTACACATTCCTGACAATGTGCCCTATACGTTTGAGTATGGTGTCGTAGCATCCCGAAGGGTGCTATGCACTATACTTTTTGTTGTGCTTTCATTTTTCTTTTTTAGCGTTGGTAAAGTCATACTCTTTGACAAGTTTGGTTTGTGTTGTTGGCTTTTGAGCGACTTGACAATGTGTATGGCTTTATGCAAAGGAACCTCTTTCTATAGCCGCATCAGCATCATACCAAGTTGCATCAATAAAGTTTTGAATTTCCTTTACGAAATGAATCATTACATCTGCACTTATGGGTAAATCACGGTGAATAGCCCGTACCTCTTCAAAAATACTTCTTTTTTCAAATGGTAACCTTTTAGCTTTCCTAAGAAGAAACACATTGTCAATGTCGGTAAGACGAACATCCTCGGGTTTCATATCTAAATACTCAATTAACGCATAGTATTTAGATAGAGGACAGCCCTGTTTTAATCGTGAAGCGGTCCCTGCACATTCTTGGAACATGGTTTTATCATAATTCACTTTCACTTCTGCTGCGAGAACTGCGAGAAAAAATCTTCCATCCAAAGTTAATTTTTTGTCGAAGCTATTATCGGGTGAAAATTGATAATAAATACTCTTACCAATGGTAAAGTCCTGATCTTTTTGTTTAATTACTATTTCCGGCTTCTCACATAATTTTTCTATTGAACTAGGTCTAAAAGATAATGACATAAATGCTGTTTGGGATCCAGTTTCGATTCCTTTAGGAAGATTCTTTAAGACGTCTTCATGAACTAAATGTATCAAAAACTCTTCCATTATGCTATTATCAAGTTTCATTTGTCCTTTTTGTCTTTTGATAAACGGACTTCCTTTTTTAGCTATTAAATCAACTTCCAATAAATCTTTATACCCATTTAGAAGCCCTGTCATTTCCCGAACTCTTTTATCTCCTTTACTGGTCAGGTTTTCAAGTTGGGTAGTCCAATTTTTATAAGCTTTTAATGCTTCTTCCAAAATGTCCTTATCATTTATTGCTTTAGGATTGTTTATTGCAGCCAAAAGCTTTTCTCCATGAGGTGTTAATGCCATAAATTATTTATAAATAGGTGAGTTTTTTACATTAATTATTCGTGTTAATACATCATCAAAATCTCCTAAAACATCAATAGGAGCATGTTTTCGAGCTTCAATAAGGTGTTTTTGAGCTATCTCTTTTGCGAGATTGTTTTTGGGCTGTTCTAAAGGTTTCTTTTCTATGATTAAAATATCTTCGACAATTTCTTTTCCAAATTTATTTCGAAAAGCTCTGTTACTTTTAGATAATATGGAAAAACCACCCATTTCATTGATTAACTCGGTTATTATTTGCCCGTTATAAAATGGGGTTTTTCTGACATTTGATTCTTTTCCAAGAACCATTACCATTTTACCTTGCTCATTCAATGAGTGCCAAAAACTTTCTAAGGATGCCTCCATATCCATTACATACTGAACGACTGTCAATAATCTATTCCCTCTATTTTTTCTATTTGAGCCAAATTCTGAATGAGCTACACCTAAAATATTATAGTCAAATGATTCTGTAACTGCTCGATAGTTTTGGTGATAATTAAAAACATTGATATATGGGGGACTAGTAATAATTAAATCAATTTGATTCGGATATAAATTACCTATTAATCTCGCATCAAGATTATGAACTTCTATTGATGAATCATTAAATGGAAGATTTAATAAAATGTTTTTAAACCAATTAAAAGACTTTGTCAACGACTCCTTAATGGTCAGTTTTTTGTCTTGTTCTGATGCAAAAAGAATGTTCATTAAGAAGGATATATCAGAGTCATTACTTAGCTTTTTTAAACTTTTAGCAACATTAATTAGCCCTATATATGAATCTCTATATGACTCAGACTTGTTAAATACCGATTGACCATTCAAGTGAGATAAAATATTATTAAGTTTTATTTCTACATTTTGAATTAAACCTTGTCGGTCTTTTAAACTTAAGTTAGAATATTTATAGAAGCTTGACATTTGATACCCTGCTGGATTTATTTCAAACCCGATAGAAGAGTGATTGTTTTTATATGCTTCTATCAAAACAGTTCCACTTCCAACGAATGGGTCAGCAATTATCGAATTCGGTTTAAGTTCAATAATTTCGATTATATATTCAACAAACTCAGGTGTGAACTGTCCTCGCCAATTGAAAATATTTGATCTTTTCTTGAGTGTAACATCTAATCTATCTTGAGTCAATTCCATTTATATCGTTTTTGTCGATTTTAATCTGCGATACTCGGCTTTCTCTTCTGCAACCTGCAAAAGCTGTTTCGAGCAGTTTGTTTCGTAAATGTGCTTTCCGATTTGGTCAGTCAAATATTCGTTGCTTAATTGTTTGAGATTAATTCTAAATATTTTGGCAAGTTTTGGTAAGCGTTTTTCATCAAAGTCACGTTTCCCGTTTTCAATTTTGCTCAAATTTGCCGAATCTAAATCTAGTTTAGCAGCAAGCTGAGTTAAAGTCAGTTCCTTTTCTGTTCTCAAAAGTCGGATATATTCGCCAAAAGTGGTTTTCATAAGACTAGTCATATTTTGACAAATTTATATTATTTAATTAAATATTCATAATTCTGGGTGGGAAATTTTTGCTCTTTGGGTTTTTGAAGCGTTGGCTTGTGTTTTGAAAAACCAAATGTGCTAAAATGTGTGGCTGGTTTTCATAATGAAGCCCAACGGTCCTGGTATGAGTAGTGCGGGCCACTGTTCATTAAACACCACTTACTGTACCTGACCCACTAAACGTTATAAACTGAGATTCCCCGCATTACTTCATACCAATTGTTATGGCGCGTTTTTTATTACTTTTCTTGCCCACCGTCTGCCGTGTCCATCAGTGATTACAATAAAGTAAACTCCTTCAGTGAAGTTGCTTATATCAACGGATACAATATTCTTGTCTGCCTTAATGGTCTTGATTTTTTGTCCAAGTATCGAATAAAAATCAATGTGGTATTTGTCGGCTGGAAGGGTTTTTAGGCCAATGTTAATTTGTGATGTTATCGGGTTTGGATAAACCTCAATCTCCTGTTCTGAATGGTCAGGAGGTTGAAGTCCGCTCGGCTGTTGAATTGTAAATGTAATTGTGTCAATGTCATAAGTAGTTGGAGGGGCGGTGTCAGCTAAATGATAAGTTAGTTCATAAGTCCCTGCATTTAATACTCCGATTGTCAATGTGTCAATTGAATTGCAGGTTGTGGGCATAATTCCTAATGTGTGAGATACATTAACAGTTATAGTGTCATTGTTGATATTTACTGATGAACTGGTCAAGGGGCAGTCACTGTATGGATGAAAAGTGTAACCAATTACCTTGACTGTGTCTAATGTAGTCGGATTGTTCGGAATGATTTTTAAACTGTCAATTGTTTCTGGGTAATTATCTGGAATAATGTTGACATTATCAATAACTAAAGAATTATAGTCACTACCTACATATTTGAAGGCAATATATCCGGTATCCGTGATGGTAGTAATATTGACAAAAGTATCTACCCATTGTCCTGTGTACTGCAAATCAAAGTAGCCAAGTTCAATAAAATTTCCGCTTGCGGGGTTGTTGGTGCCTGTACCCAACCATATTCCTAACTGTGTACCAAAGATGGTTGGAAAAATTTTCAATGTAAGTTTAGCCGATGTTGAAATTTTTAATGGTGGACTGACAAACCAATCTTCCACAGTATCAGTACTTCCGCTTGCATTGTAATCGTGGTATAAAGCATAAGGGAGAGAGAAAGGGTTAGAGGAAAAAACAGAAGGAGTGTAAGTCCATTTATTAGAACTCAATATCCCTAATCTAAATTCCTGCCATCCTGCCTGTTGGCTTGTAGAATCAAATCCAGTATAGTACGGTAGAGATTGTGATTGAGCATTTAATACGTTAGAAAACCACAATAAGCAGAAACTTAGAAGTAATATTTTTTTCATAATCTTAGGTTTTGTTTATATGACGTTTTAGACAATAAATAGTTGTCTTTTAATGCGCCATAACGGTTCGGGTATGGCATGTAGGGCTTTAGAACTTCTTTATTGTCAGCCGATAAGAATGTTCATTAGAAGCAATAAACTTTCTGAAACACCTGTCAGCCCCATATTTTATACACTTTGTTATGTCGCGTTTTTTAATTTTTAAATCCAACTAAATGTTTCCCAAAGATTTCTATTGTCTTTATATTCCTCTTTTGGTTGATAATCTATTCTTTTTAGCTTTATTTTTCCAGCAATAATATCATCTTTTTCAAAACCCATAAAAGGTAAATACACCCAAACCTCTATTTCCTTGCTCACCTTGTCCAATTGTACCTTGGCTAATCTTTGAAAAAAATTATGTCGATCTGCTCCTAATTTTTCTCTTTCTTCTTTATTTTTTCCGAATCTAATTTGTTTTGATTTATAGTTGTTTGATGAAACTTCTATTAACTCAAAATTACCTTTAAGTGCTATGCCAAAGTCAGGTAGTTCATCTTTAATAATTTGCATAGATAAGGAGGTATCTTGGTTTTCTAAAATTTCTCTTGGATTGGAAAATATTAAATATTGTTTTTTCCCAAATTCTATTGGGTGAAAATAAAAATACCTTGTCCTATAAATATAATGTTTTTCAACCCATATATCTATTGTGTCAAGAATATCTATGTATTTATATTTTTTAAGTATTTCTTTCGCTGAACTATCTATATGTGATATTTTATATTCAGCAATAAATCCGCCTACATTCTTTGTTTCTTGAATGTTGTCAGAAACATGGAATGCTCTTTTACTTCCAAATTGATACTCTATTGCCGCAATAAATAAGGTCCAAAGAAGGAAAATTCCCAATAAGCTAAAAATTAATATTTTAAAAAGTCGTTTCAAGTCATTCTTTTAAATGCACCATAACGGCCCGTATTTGGGCAGTACAGCCTTACTTTTCTAGCACCACCGACCACACACGCCCAGTACACGTTACGCAAAACATTCCTCACGCGGTATTGCGCCAAATACATTGTTATGCCTAGTTACTTGTGCTATTCATTCCCGTCATTCAGAATGGCTTTTTTCTTTTTGAGTAGAAAGTATTTTTTATCGTTCTCGTCTTTTTTAAGTTCAATATTATAATTCTGGCTGCTTAATAATTTGATTGCCTCTTTATAAAGTATTAAGTCTCCATTTTCTAATTTAAATGTGGAGTTATTGTCAAACGTGATACTACCAGCAGGAGCTGAGTTTAAAACAGGTTTTTTGTTATCTAAAGCATTCTGAATAGAACTGGATATTTGATGTCCGATTTGTGAAAATCCGCCTGTTATATATTCAAAATAGTTTCCCCTTTTGTCAATAACAATATTTGTAGGATATCCAGTAGTCTTAAATACATCGCAAATGTCCTTTGCATCTGCAACCACGGGGTACTGAATAGGGTGCTTTTTAAGAAATGTATTTACCCTATCTAATTTATCAAAGGTTATGGAAGCGAAAACCACATTGGTATCCGCTTTATACTTTTCATAAACTTCATTCAATTCAGGTATTTCCTTGATGCAGGGTTTACAAGCGGCAAACCAAAAATTGAACACAACTATTTTTCCTTTTGTGTTTTTCGAAGAAATTAGGTTTCCATTTATATCTTTCATTCTAAAATCAGGTGCTCTTTTCCCAATCAAGTCTGAGTTACTATTCAGCGAGGCATTGTGGGAGTATCCTTTCAACGAGGAAATAAATAATAAAGAAAGGATAACAAATACAATTCGTTTCATTTTAAGCATAGTTCTGGTTTTACAGTGCATAGGTAATATTTCACGTTAATATTTTTTAATTGGGCATAACGGTCCGGGTTTGCGTAGTGGCGCCTTGCGTTCAGACACCTACCAAACGTACACATTAGCTACCTAACTTCATAAGTAAAGGTTCCGCGCCATTACGTAAACCCATTGTTGGCGGTAGTTATTTATTCCATTCCTTCAGTTCTTTTACTACTTCAGCTTCCTTTATATCGTCCGCTACTATATCATTAAAACTAAGTCCTTTTATCTCTGATAAATATTCGATCAATATTTGTGAGCGATAGTAATGTCTTAATACACCAAAGTCTGACCCCCAAAAACTATCGTCATTAAGACTTTCAACTCTTTTATGAAGATCATATAGCGTGTCTTTTTTGATGAGTGCGATATTTGCGGCATACTCAGCATATCCTTCCATTTTCCAAAAGGGTAATGATCTATATTCAGAAAATTCAAGCATTTCATAAGTCAAAGTATGAACAATTTCGTGCGTGATTATTTCTTCAACGCTTCCTTCAAGGAAGCTATATTGAGTGATTTCATCATGTCCCTTATTGACAGTTTGAACCTTTGTGATGAATTCGTCAGAAAGGAATATTTTGCCAAAAAATGTTCCGTTAAAACCTTGTTGTGGGTAGTCAGTTTCAGAGATAAAAGCAAAAAAGCGAAATAGCTTCTCGTTTTGGCAAAGAAATAATCTGTGAATTAATGTTGGCTTATTGATTTCAACCGCATCCAATCTTTTATCTACATTATCAAGTATCTGGTAAAAACTGGAGTCAATTTCCGCGTCTGAATACAGAATGTAGTTTTTGTATTCTAATTTTTCAGAGAAAAAAGGATAGGGAACCGCAATAATCAAGAATTGCATCAGCAGAAGGAAGCACCAAAACAAAAACAGTCGTAAAGCCCATTTGCCTATCTTTTTTAAAGTTGATTTTTTCATTCTTTAAACTACTGCCATGACACGCAGCCCTATTGCTATTATGTTGGTATTAGTTTTTTATTGTAGCAATTTTATAATAAGGACAACGATCGCTACAACAGAAAGTAATCCAATGGAGCCATTTAGATAGCTACTATCACTTTTAAATTCTTTAAGCGTTCTTTTCGAATTCCATAACCTGGAAAGTAACCATCTTATAATTGCTCCTGGCCAAATACATAGGACTGCCAACAGTGTTTCAATTATCATTGCAAGGAATATGTCCATAATTTCTTTTTTTAATTACCGCCAACGGCCCGTGTATGAGTAGTGCGGTCACCGTTCATTAAAACCTCCATATGTGGCGAACTTACCAAACGTTATTAAGCGAGCTTCCCCGCATTACTCATACACATTGTTATATGAATTTGGACTTTTTTTAGTCCGCCGTTCACTCTATTAAGACTACCGAATACTTTCTTTTGTTTCACAATATAACTGATGGTATTCGTAGGCTTCCTTGTATTGATTCAATTGAGCATATGATTCAGCGAGGTCTTTATAAGCTGATTTTAGCATTCTTTTCATGCCGATTTCTTTTGCAATTTCAATGCTTTTCTTTTGATATTCTATGGCTTGTTTATAATTGCCCTGATCCATGTAGCGGAGCCCAATATTGATTAGCGTGCCTGCAACTCCATATTTGTGTCCCAATTCCTCATATATTGACAAAGACCGCATGTAATACTCCAGAGCTTTGGCTTCGTTGCCTAGACCCGAATGCACTATCGCAATGTTGCTCATACATGAAGCCATTGAGTTTTTATCATCTATCTCTTTTCTTATTTTTAAGGACTTCATGAAAAAGTCCAGTGCTTTATCGTATTTTTTCTGGTTTAGGTAAAGATTTCCGATATTATTTAAATCGGCTGCTACTCCTTGTTTATTGCCAAACTCTTCATGCACTGCCATGGCTTTCAAATGATAATCTAACGCTTTAGCATAGTCTTTCAAGCCTGAATAGCAATTACCCACATTCATCAGAGGCGAAGCCACTCCTTTTCGGTCTTTTATTGATTCCATAATTTCTATGGATTGCTTATAATAATTGATGGCCATTTCATAGTCGCCTTTTATTTCATAAACGAGCCCTATACCAATCAAACTCCAGGAAATACCTATTTCATCCCGGAGTCCCTCTTTAATTTTAATCGATTTCTCATAATTGCCTATGGCTTCTTGAAACTTTCCTTGTCTTTCATAAGCGCCTCCAAGACGGTGCAGACCATATGCAATACCTTTATTGAATTCTAATCGTTTTGCTAACTCAAGACATTTTATCCCATACCCAACTCCCTTCTCTGGGTCTTTAATACTATGTTTTCGGCACAGGTCACATAAAATATTTACCTTATTAGTGTCTTCCTTTGCAGTTTTGAGTAGGGTTTCGAGAGAATCAATTTTGGTCTGTGCATGGGATTTCTGAACAAATGGTATACAGAAAGTTCCCAGCAGTACTAAACAGAGTAATATTTTATTCATGTTCTGTATTTATTTACTGATTCTGTAAATTATTTATCATTGTTATAGCATTTGTGTTCTTGGGATTCAGTGCTAAGGACTTCCGATAATTTTCAATAGCATGTTCCTTATCACCGTTTTCCATAAACGCTCCCCCTAGGTTATCATGAGCATTCCAAGAGCTAGGGTACTCAGATACGACCAATTTAAATACCTCAATTGCCCCTTTGTTTTGATTGTTTTCCAATAATTTACGTCCTACAGTACTGAGCGCTTGTTCTTCAATATAGAAGTTAGCGGGGTGCTTTTCTCTCTCTTCTTTATAGCGATCAATAGCAACGGACACATCTTTCTGTTCAGTTATTCTCAAAAGCTCTTCTATTGTTAAAAGATCTAAACCTGTAAGCAACTCCACCACTGCAATTGCCACTCCCCACGTAGAACTAGGCCCCTGACCTGTTACAAGTCGTTCGCTAACTTCAACGTGTGGCTGCCAAGGATTCGCTTTG
The DNA here is from genome assembly GCA_022572355.1 of Bacteroidota bacterium. Classification (GTDB taxonomy): domain Bacteria; phylum Bacteroidota; class Bacteroidia; order NORP154; family NORP154; genus NORP154. The sequence continues at coordinate 74,563 of JACZWC010000017.1, forward strand.
CTATAGTTGGCGCCTTTTTCAATCAACTCTTGCTCCACGATAAAAGGAAAGCTTTTAAGCACAGAATCAATTGGCTCTACACCTTCATCTGTATCTTCTTCTATTGTTCGAGATGTTAACGTTTTTTCTTCTATAAGATACCTCCCGTTAGCAAGTTTAATATTTAAAAGAGCTGCAGAGCCATGACAGACTGCAGCAACTATGCCCTCATTTTCATATATCCTTGCCCCAATGTTAGCAAGCGTTTGATTAATTGGGAAATCAAATAGACAAGCATATCCTCCAACATAAAAAATGGTAGAATAATCTGATGGGGCAATCCGTTCAATTGGTGTCGTATTGTCTAACTTTTCAAGTAATCCGGTTTCTTCTAATTGGGATTTAGTTGCTGCATCCGTCACAAAATATTCTCTCGCGTACATAGGCGCTTTTCCACCTTTAGGGCTTGCAAAGTCCATTTGAAATCCTGCCTTGTGTAAAACGTTGTAAAACCTGATGACTTCGGGAAGATAATAACCCGCAGGTTTGCCATCGGCTAACTTGTCATTGCTGGTTACTACGATTAGAATTCTCTTGTTATCCACATTATTTGTGTACTTACCGCTATCATCTGAACGAGGATTTGCACATCCAAGTAGAAAGGATACAGATATTATTTTGGCGAAAATTGATTTTTTCATTTTATTATTGAATTTCATTTAAAAAGCCCAATTGCATATAACGGCCCGTATATGAGTAGTGCGGCATTGTTTTGTTTACACCACACGAGCTAACCCCGTTTACTGTTACAAGCTTAAACACCCCGCATTACTTATATACATTGTTATAAGAAGTGCGATTTTTTTATTCAATTATGAATTTCCTGTTTCCAATTATTTTACTGTCAGTTCGTAGTTGAAAGAAGTAAAGTCCCTTCGTCAAATTACCTCTTTCTATTCTTATTTGTCCGGATGTGATATTGTCAATTTGTCGTATTAATTGTCCTAACGAATTGTAAATAGTCAAGGTGTGTTTTTCTTTTTTGTAATTCTTAAATTCTACAAGAGCATAAGTGCTGAATGGATTTGGATATATGTTTATCTCAATATCTTGTTTGAAAATTATATTTTGAATTGATGTTGAGCCGGATAAACTGTATTTGGCAATGAAGATGTCACGCGAGCCGGCAGAAGTGAGGTTTGCGGTTCCCACGCCCGAGTCAAAGTCAGCAGTGTCTTGGAACCAGCCCGTTATATACACATTCCCGGAAGCGTCAACTGCGATGCTGTTGCACCTTTCTGCGCTTGTGCCCCCGATGCTTTTTGCCCACATGTAGTTGCCGTTGCCGTCGTATTTGGCAAAGAAGACGTCATTTGAGCCGGCAGGAGTGAGGTTTGCAGTTCCTGCGCCCGGGTCAAAGTCGGCTGTGCCACTGAAGAAGCCCGTTATATAGGCATTTCCGGAAGCGTCAACCGCGATGCTGTAGCCATAAGAACTGCCTCCGCCCCCGATGCTTTTTGCCCACAGGTAGCTACCGCTGTTGTCGTATTTGGCAAAGAAGATGTCACTTGAGCTGGAGGGAGTGAGGTTAGCGGTTCCTATGCCTGGGTCAAAGTCGGCTGTGCCCTGGAACTGGCCCGTTATATACACATTCCCGGAAGTGTCAACCGCGATGCTATAGCCCCCCCTTTCAAAGTCATTGCTCCCGATGCCTTTTGCCCACAAGTAGCTGCCGCTGCTGTCGTATTTGGCAAAGAAGATGTCACTCAAGCCGGCGGAAGTGAGGTTTGCGGTTCCTGTGCCCGGGTCAAAGTCGACTGTGTCCTGGAACCTGCCCGTTATATACACATTCCCGGAAGCGTCAACCGCGATGCTGTTGCCATAATCATCGCTTGTGCTCCCGATGCTTTTTGCCCACAGGTAGCTGCCGCTGCTTTCGTATTTGGCAAAGAAGATAT
>JACZWC010000061.1 GCA_022572355.1 Bacteroidota bacterium
AAAATACACCAACAACTACATCTAAAACTGTATTTTCAGAGCCAGTAACGGAGCAGCCTACCACCCCGGCTCCGAGTGCACCATCAGTAGCACCAACTTCTGCAAATACTGGAACTATTGAAGAAATGCTGCTAGCCGTGATAGCCGAAAAAACCGGTTATCCATCGGAAATGCTTGAACTAACCATGGATATGGAAGCGGATTTGGGTATAGATTCAATCAAACGAGTGGAGATCTTTGGCGCCATGACGGCTGCGAATCCATCTGTTGAAGGAGTTAATCCTCAAGAATTGGCAGAGCTGCGAACACTACAACAGATCGTAGACTACATATCAGAAAAAGCCGGCGGAGCGCCAGCACCTGATGCGACTGAAGTGCCGAAGCCAGCAGCCGTAGAACCAACCACTCCGGCTCCAAGTGCACCATCAGTATCACCAACTTCTGCAAATACTGGAACTATTGAAGAAATGCTGCTTACTGTGATCGCTGAAAAAACTGGATATCCATCAGAAATGCTTGAACTAACCATGGATATGGAAGCAGATCTTGGTATTGACTCCATAAAACGAGTAGAGATATTTGGCGCCATGACGGCTGCGAATCCATCTGTGGAAGGAGTTAATCCTCAAGAATTGGCAGAGCTGCGAACACTACAACAGATCGTGGATTACATATCAGAAAAAGCCGGTGGAGCTCCGGTACCCGCAACACCTGTTATAGCTGAACCTGCAGCAGCAGCCGTTGCGTCAACTCCTGTATCCGCTTCAACCCTACCAGGGACAACTTCTGCTGTTCAGGATAATGGTAGTATTGAAAAGATGTTACTTGAAGTAATCGCAGAAAAAACTGGATATCCATCAGAAATGCTTGAATTGACCATGGATATGGAGGCAGATCTTGGTATTGACTCCATAAAACGAGTAGAGATATTCGGCGCGATGACAGCAGCCAATCCTTCAGTAGAAGGTGTTAATCCACAAGAACTTGCAGAGCTGCGTACCTTGCAACAAATAGTAGATTATATTTCGGATAAAGCCGGTGGTACTCCCGGAGCCGTAAGCGAACAACCCGAAGCAGGGCTAAAAAAAAAAGAGCTAACCACATCAGAAAGGGGCAATTTACTGCAGAAGCAGCAGCCAACTCCTGAATTTGATGAGATTACCATGCCTGTTACAGGCAAATACCCGAATGTCCCCAGATCGGGAGTTGTTCTGAAAAACATTCCTGAACCTGACATCCTTGAGGTTAAACTGGAGCAAGGTGAGATTACGCTTGTTACGAATGATGGTACTGCAGCGACTGTCGAACTTTGTACAGAACTATTGTCCAGAGGCCATAGTGTAACGGTACTTACCTATCCAACAGATTTAATCAAACCTGGAAAAAAAGCGCTTCCCTCAGGGATTGTGGAAATTCAACTCAGTGATACCAGAGACGCAACAATTGCAGCGACAATATCAGGCCTAAAGGGAACGGTTAGTCAATTTATTCACATGCATCCCCATCTCAGGTTTCCATTGGGGAAATTGGGAATGCAGTTCGAAAGAGAAAAGTCGCTTATAAAATCGGTTTATATACTTGCCAAATACTTAAAGGAACCGCTTAATGGTCTGGCTGAAAAGCACCGGACCGCGTTTATGATCGTAACGCGAATGGATGGGGCATTGGGAGTTCAAAATCCTGGAAATGTATCTGTATTTGGCGGTGGATTGTTTGGGTTGATCAAGTGTCTTAATCTCGAATGGAATAAGGTATTCTGCAGAGGCACGGATTTGGCACCGGGGTTGAATGCGAAGGACGCTGCACAAAAAATCTGTGCTGAGCTATTCGACGCAGATCAATGTATTACGGATACGAGCTATGATGTGGATGGCAAACGCTACACCTTGCTGGCGAAGCCCATGGTTGGAATTAAAAAGGGACAGAAAATAAAGTCTTCCGTAAATAGTAAAAGCGTTTTCCTTGTTACGGGTGGTGCACGTGGCGTGACTGCAGATTGTGTTAAACAAATGGCGGTTTCGTTCAAGTGTAGCTTTATTCTTGTAGGTCGTTCAGAATTGCAAACTACTGAACCGGATTGGGCCGTTGGTATTAAAGATGAAATAGAGTTAAAGAGAAAGGCCATGGAGAGCTTGATAGCGGCTGGTGACAAACCCTTACCCAAAGCTGTCCAGGCAATGGTTGGCGGAGTATTGGCAAAGCGCGAAATTGAAGCCAACCTCGAGTTTATTGTCAAGTGTGGAGCTAAAGTTGAGTATGTAGCTGCAGATGTTACGGATGTCAAGGCCTTGAAAGCAGCTGTGGATAAGGGAACTGCCAAATTGGGAAGCATAACTGGAATTATTCATGGAGCAGGGAGGTTGGCAGATAAATTAATTGAAAATAAGACAGAAGCAGATTTTGATGCTGTTTTTGATGTGAAAGTTCAAGGTTTACTGGCAGTTACTCAGTGCATCAACATAGACGAGATCAAGCATGTTGTTTTGTTCTCATCTGTTGCGGGATTCTATGGTAATGTGGGTCAAACGGATTATGCAATTGCGAATGAAATACTGAATAGATTGGCACACTTGTTCAAGAAAAATCATCCGGACGTACATGTTGTGTCGATCAACTGGGGTGCCTGGGATAGTGGAATGGTCAGCCCGGAGTTGAAGAAGATTTTTGATGAAAACAATGTTTCACTCGTACCAACTAATGAAGGGCCCTATGCGATGATAGATCAGTTAAGCAATGTATATGCCAACCAGCAGCAGGTAATTTTGGGTGGTACCTTACCTGTAGCCAAAGCCGCGACGGATCATCCATTGAAAACGTATATCATGCACCGAACGCTACTTGAATCAGCGAATCCATTCTTGAAGGATCATGTAATTCAAGGTAACGCCGTACTTCCTATTATCAATGCATCAACCTGGATGGCTCAGTCAGCGGCTGACCTATATCCTGGATTTCATCTGACTGGAGCGGAGCAGGTAGCCTTATTTAAAGGCATTGTGTTTGATGGAAACCAGCAAGATGATTACCAAATCACCGTAAAGGAAATACAAAAATCTGATGAATTTATTCAGGTAGAAGTTACTATTAGCAGTGATACTGGTGCAACATTGCCTACTAACCACTATCGATCTCTGATTAACCTGGCAAACAAGCGTCCTAAAGCGCCATCCATGCCACTTCCGGATATACACAGCTTAAAGCCGGTTAATCCGGACGCCTCTATTATTTATAAAGATGGTACCCTATTCCATGGTGCAGATTTCAGGGGTGTTAAGCAAATCGTGAAGCTGGATGAAGGAGGAACATTGCTGTTGTGTGAACATGAAGGGGTGGATCCCAACCGTCAGGGTCAGTTTCCGGTAAAGGAACTCAATGTTTTTCTCACTGATGTCATGTACCAAAGTTTACTGATTTGGATCAGAAGATACCACGATTGCGCAAGTTTGCCACTGAGTACGGAAATCGTGGATATTTTCAAGGTACTCCCATTTGGCCGTCCCTTCTATGTTCTTCTAGAAGTGATAAGCTCAGATGAATTTGGAATGGAAGCTGATATCACAGCCTTTGATGCTGAAACGGGCAGTGTATACATGAAAAGCCACAATGCTCGCGTAACCATGAGCAAGGAACTTCAATGGGCTTGAAAGCCTTTATCTTCTCTCAGGCAGTTGTGTAAATTAATTCGTCAATCGGTATTCCTTAATGTTGAATAAAAGGGACTGAGAGCTAAAATGAATAAAGAGAAAATAGCCATAGTAGGTATGAGCGGATTGTTTCCGGGCTCGGAGACTATTGAGCAGTTTTGGGAAAACCTCGTTCAGAACAAAGATCTTGTCACTACTTGTACAGATGTGGAACTGGGTGTTTCACCTGATATCTTTTATCATGAGGAAAAAGGGAAACTCGATCATTGCTACTCTCTCAGAGGCGGGTTTATAAGGGATTTTAACTTTGATCCAACCGGTTTTAAACTTGATTCAGATTTGCTCTCTAAACAGGCAGATCAGTTTCAGTGGTCGCTATACGTGGCCCGTGAGGCGTTGAAAGACAGCGGTTATTGGGATAAAAAACTAGCTAAATGTGGCGTGGTGGTTGGCAATCTATCATTTCCTTCTCGTCGTTCACGACAATTGTTCTCACCTCTATATGCAGAGCTTACTGAAGAAGTAATAAATGAACTCACCGGTGAGTCAGTAAGCGTAAGGGCCTCCAAAACCAAATATTCAGCTGATTTTGAGAATACATTGCTCACCAATGCTCCTTCGGCGTTAATTGCACAGGCAGTTGGGCTCAAGGGTTCGCATTATTCACTCGATGCTGCATGCGCTTCGAGTTTATATGCGGTGAAACTTGCATGCGATGAATTGCACTTAGGAAAGGCAGACATGATGCTCGCTGGTGCAGTTAGTGGTTCTGATGCCCTCTTCATTCACATGGGATTCTCCTATTTCCATGCCTATGCACGTGAGGATGAACCCTCTGTTCCGATGCATGGCAAGTCTGGCGGTCTGACTTCTTCCGAAGGTGCAGGCATGCTGGTCTTAAAACGATTATCCGACGCTAAACGCGATGGGGATAAAATTCATGCGGTTATTGATGCTGTGGGTTTGTCAAATGATGGTGCTGGTCAGTTTTTGTTAAGCCCCAATCCCAAAGGACAAAAACTTGCTTTTGAGAGAGCTCACCTTGAGTCTGGTAAATCTCCTGAAGAAGTACAGTACCTGGAGTGTCACGCAACAGGCACACCGTTGGGGGATAAGACGGAGCTCAATAGCATTTCCAATTTTTTCGTAGGGAAAGACGGGCACAAACCGATGATTGGTTCGGCCAAATCAAACATGGGACACTTGCTTACTTCAGCAGGGATGGTGGGAATACTGAAACTGGTACTTGCCATGAAAAATAATCTTATTCCCGCGACCATTAAGGTAGAGGAGCCTCTTTCATCAGATGATAAAGAGATTGGGCCCGAACAATTGATTACTGAGAATACCGAATGGCCAGCGGCCAAAGGAGCCGAACATTGTGCTGCAATAAACACATTCGGATTCGGAGGTACGAATGCACATCTCATACTTTCTTCATACCACGAAAAAGAGAAAGTGAAGAAAGTCAAGATATCTCCTGAAAAGAACCAGTCTCTGGCAATTGTTGGGATGGGAATGCACTTCGGTAATTGTTCCAGTCTCGATGAGTTTTATGTATCACTGTTCAACGGTGTTCAACATTTCCGTCCGCTCTCTGATAATCGATGGAAAGGATTGGATGAGCTGAACAGTTTAAAAACCAAATACAATCTTCCTGAGCGAGAAAAGATCATCGGTGCCTGGCTCGACGAGTTTGAGATCGATATTATGAGATATAAAATTCAGCCAAAGGAGGCTGAACGTCTAACTTTACAACAAACCCTTATGTTAAAAGTGGCTTCTGATGCCATGGATGATGCGGGATTGAATGACGTAGCCGGCAAAGGTGCCAACATTGCTGTAATAACGGCCATGGAGTCGGAATTGGAGATTCATCATCGCATGGGGCGATGGGACATGTCATGGCAGATTAATGAAGCACTGGAGAAGGCGGGAATTGAACTGGATCAAGCCAGGGAAAGTAAGCTCTCTGACATCTTGAAGAATACGATATTCCGGGCCTATGAGGATCATTCACCAAGTGAACATACTGGATTTATTGGCAATATCATGTCTAGCCGAATTTCATCATTGATGGACTTCACAGGTCCTTCCTTTACGGTCTCATCTAATGAGAATGCCGTATTCAAAGCGCTCGAGATCGCCAGGAACTTACTTTCGATGGGAGAGGTTGATGCCGTGGTTTTGGGCGCTATTGATCTTACAGGAAGTTTGGAAAGTGTTGTGAGCAGGCAGGCACTGAACCCAATGAATAGCGGCAACACGTCTATGGGCTGGAATTGGTCGACAAACGGTTGGATTCCTGGTGAAGGAGCCGGAGCGATTGTGCTAAAGCGATCGGAAGATGCGGAGAGCGACAAGATTTATTCTCATATCGATGATATGGCTATTGTCCAGTCTGAACACACCAATTTACATGGGAAGGCTGGTTCTAAAGCTGTCTTTGCTGCCGCAAGTGAAGTACTGGAACGTCAGAAACTAAAGCCTTCAGATATTGGCTACCTGGAACTATCCGCCAGTGGTATTTCACAGGAGGACGAAGCTGAAATAGACGGGCTTACCAAAGCCTATGGACTTAAAAAACCAGCGCTAACCTGCGCCCTGGGAAGCAGCAAAGCTCATATTGGACACACTTTTTCAGCTTCTGGAATGGCATCCATCATCAAAGCATCTCTATCTCTGTACTATCGGTTCTTATCTGGTGTGCCCAATTGGGAGGGTCCCAACCGAGCTGAAGCCTTTGTGAAAACACCATTCTATGTTCCTGAGCGATCCCGGCCGTGGATTTCTGAAAAGGGACAGAGCAAGCTACGCGCTGGCGTGAGCGGAATTGGTTCGGATGGTACCTGCGCACACCTGCTTCTCTCCGAGGGAAATCACCCGGCTGCAGAGGAGAAAAGCCCCTATCTGTTAAAGGGTGGCGCTCGGCTTTTGCCCGTTGGAGGAAATTCCGTTGAAGAGCTTTTAAAGAAACTGGAAGAACTGAATCAGATAACGGAAGAAGGAGTTTTCAATGCTATTGCGAATGATACCTGTGCATTGTTCGACGCATTATCGGGCAAGCCCAAATATGTAATAGGCATTGTGGCCAATAGTTCTGCCAATCTAAAGTTAGAATTGGCGTATTTCGTGAAGGAGCTGGTAGGATCTATAGCGTCTATGAAACCATTGCAAACGCCAACGGGAAGCTACTTCACGCCCAATCCTCTGGCGGACAAAGGAAAAATGATGTTGGTTTATCCTGGATCGGGTAGCGCCTATGTGGGAATGGGCACTGGAATGTTTCAGGCATTTCCTGCGCTGTACGATTTTGTGAAGAGCAGGGTGCACGATATTTCAAATGCATTTTTTAGTGCGGACCTGTATCCTCGCAGTTTATTCAAACTCACAGAAGAAGAGCGCAAAGACCGTGATCTGCTTTTACAGACTAATGCCTTACCTATGATGGCTGCAGGTTGCACCTTTTCAGCTGTTTATACGGGTGTGTTGCAAGATTATTTGGGTGTACAGGCCGATTCAGCCATGGGATGCAGTATGGGTGAAACGAGTGCCATGTGGTATAGCCAGGGACTCTGGGATGCACACAACGCGGACAGTAAATTTCTTGAGGCGCCATTGTTCAAAGAGCACGTAGGTGGAGAGATGAAGCTGCTGGCTAAACAATGGGGTGTTACACCAAAGCAAGCACGTGAAACATGGACGAGCAGTTTGATAAAGCTACCTGATGGGATGGAGAGTTATGATTCACTGGCAGATTGGTATTACAAGGAGATAGAAGGTGTAGAGGAGAAGGTGTTTCTCACTTTTATCCACACAAACACAGAAATCATTCTCTCAGGACATGAAGAGGATTTGGCCAGGGTGTTGAAGAAAGCAGGGCTCACGGCGGTGTCTATGAAGATTAACAATGTAGTACATCATGAATTCTGTCGGGAGCTAATGGATCAGCTGCTTGAGATGCACGATCTCAAACTGGAGTTGAAACCGGATAAGGAGTATTACTCGGGCTTGACGGGAACTCCTTTGAAACTAGACAGAAAGTCACTTGCAAAAAATGCAGCTGAAGTATGTTGCCAAAAAGTAGACTGGCCATTTCTTTTAGGAAAAGCTGTTGATGATGGTCATAAGATTTTTATTGAGCTTGGCCCCAATTCCACCTGTTCACGATGGACTGATGAACTATTGGAAAACGTGGAACATGTTGCGATTCCATCGGATCGGAAAGGCGCTACTGCTCTGCGCACCATCAACAATATGGCGGCGGTTTTGTTATCTCACGGCGTTGAGTTAAATTTAAAAGCATTGTATCAGGTTCAGGAGGAAAAAACAGAAAATAAGAGGTCACTTTTAAAAAAGTTGCGAACCGGCGGTCCTCGATATAAGGATGTATTGCTGACTGAGGAAAACAAAGCGTACTTTTCCGTCAAGGGAAGGGCACAACAAATGGAACAGCAGTCAGTTGTAGCTGTTGGTGATGCGAGTGTCACCGATACGATTGGTGAAATAAAAGAAACTCAACATATGGAAGCAGTTCAGGATATAGCAATACCAGAACAAACAGATACTGTCACATCGGGGGGAAATGGAAATCAGGTCGGTGAAAATGGTTTGGTTCTTCAGGATTATTCTTCTGCAAGGCACCTGGAAGGAAAGAACATCATTTGGAATGAGAATGACCTGCTCACATTTGCCGAAGGAAAAATTGCAGATGTATTCGGTGAAGAGTATGCAATTATAGATACGTATTCGAGGAGAGTAATGCTTCCGATGCCACCTTATTTACTGGTGAGCAGGGTAACAAAGTTGAATGCCGCTATTAATGTGTTTGAGCCAAGCACCATAACCACTGAGTATGATATTCCTTATGGTAGCTTCTTCGCTACTGATGGACAGATTCCCTGGGCGGTAGGAGTTGAATCCGGTCAGTGTGATTTGCTGTTGATCAGCTATTTGGGAATTGACTTCACCAACAAAGGCAAACTGGTATATAGGTTGCTAGACTGTACATTGACATTCGTTGACGATCTTCCATTTGAAGGACAAACGCTACGCTATGATATTAGCATCAACAGCTTTGTTCGCAATGGCGATAACCTCCTTTTCTTTTTTAGTTACGAGTGTTTTGTAGAGGATAGAATGGTGCTCAAAATGGACGGAGGTTGTGCTGGATTCTTTGGAGAAGAAGAATTAAAAAAAGGCCAGGGTGTTGTCTATAAACCTGCTGAACTTGAGGAAAGAAATGCGCGCGAGCAGCAATTCTTCCCAGCATTATTGGACTGTGACAAGACAGCATTCGACAGGAATGACCTCTTGTCGTTGGTTAATGGAGATTTGGTAGCCTGCTTCGGTGAGTCGTATCACCCTGATGGGAAGAACATATCATTGAGGTTGCCACCAGAGGGAATTTTAATGCTCGATAGAATTACCACGGTCGATAAACGTGGAGGTTCCTCAGGGTTGGGATTTATAGAAGCAGAGCAGGACTTACATCCTGATGACTGGTATTTTCCGTGTCACTTTAGGGATGATGAAGTTTTGGCCGGCTCTTTACAGGCAGAGGGTGGTGGACAACTACTACGCTTCTTCATGCTTCTGTTGGGAATGCAGCGGTTAACCAAAGACGCAAGGTTTCAACCGGTTATGGATATACCGCAAAAGGTCAGGTGTAGAAAAGAGATACCAGCAAAAGCAGGAAAGCTCATCTACCGTATGGATGTGAAGGAAATCGGACTCATACCTGAACCATATGTAGTCGCTGATTTGGAAATTCTCTATAATGGGTACGTCGCCGTTCATTTTGAAAATCTTGGGTTGCGATTACAGGAAAAGAACAATCCGACTTATTTGAAGTCCACAGAGAACATGCAGGATGGAATTTATGTAAAACCGGTTACGCCACCAGCTCTTCTGAATGAATATGACATTACGCAGTTTGCTTTGGGCCCTGTTTACAAATGTTTTGGCGATGACTATAGGATCTTTGAGGGTAGAGAGCTTTCACGGCAGCCCAATACTGATCTCCAGTTTATTTCGAGAGTGTTGGAAGTAAAAGGGGAGCGAAACGTTTTTAATAACAAGCCAGAAATCATTGCCGAATACGACGTGCCAGCCGATGCCTGGTATTACCAACAGAATGCAGGCAACGCCATGCCATATTCAGTTTTAATGGAAGTGGCGCTTCAACCCTGTGGATTCATGGGCGCTTATCTGGGTAGTACGCTGCAAGTTCCAGGTACTGATTTGTTTTTCAGGAATCTTGATGGTGACGGCGAAATGCTTCGGGATGTTGATTTAAGAGGTAAAACTGTCACAAACAAATGTGTCCTTGAAAGTCATACCAGTTTGGCAGGAACGGTTCTTCAGCGTTATTCCTTTGAACTATTTGTCGATGGTGAGATGTTTTATAAGGGAAATTCTTCATTTGGGTTCTTCACAAAAGATGATCTATCCAGCCAGGCTGGATTGGATAAAGGCGAACACGTTGCTCCCTGGATCGATAATGAAGGTAAAGATGCGGAGGGGAAGCTGACTTTCAAGTTGAATTCTCTCTTTGGAAAAATGAAGCTATTCAAAGCTACCAATCCAGCTTCACCGCAATTGCATTTATCAGGCGATCAGCTTAGCCTATTGGACGAGGCCACTGTATTAAAGGAAGGTGGGAAATATGGGAAAGGATACATTTATGCGAATAAATCTGTTAAATCATGGGAGTGGTTCTTCACCTGTCACTTTTACCAGGATCCCGTTATGCCTGGATCTCTGGGAATAGAGGCAATATTTGAAGCTGTTCAGTTACTCGCACTGCAGAAAGGATATGGGGCAGAACTCAGTGGAGCATCGTTCAAACATGCTTCACCACACAAAACGGTGTGGAAATACAGAGGGCAAATTCTGAGGCATGATCCCGAAATGAATGTTGAAGCACATATAAAGGAGGTGCAAAATGTAAACGGCAAGATTACTATTATTGCAGATGCAAGCCTCTGGAAGGGAACGCTGAGAATATATGAGGTTACGGAAATGGCAATAGTGATCTCTTAACTTCAAGATTGATGTCGACAGTTACAGATACAAAAGCACAGAATAACGGTATATCAATGATAGGTGCTAGTTCTACTGCCAAATGGTTCGGGGATAAGAACGCATTGAGTTTTGATGACGCTGGCATTAAGGAGGTCTTGTCGAAAGTGGATCAGCAATGTTTTATTGTCCGTGATACCAATGGAACAATTGGTGTAGCCACCAAATTGGGAACGGATGATCCATCCAGGCTATCTTCCATGGAATTGTTAGCTACCGTTCCTGCATTTCTTCCTGGCCAGCTGGGAGATCCGGCTTTCAAGAAAACCTATGGTTTGGAATACAACTACATGACCGGTGCTATGGCAAATGGTATTGGATCGGCAGAACTGGTTATTGCAATGGCAAAGGCGGGTATGTTGGGATCTTTCGGAGCTGCAGGTATGGTGCTTAAGAAGGTTGAAGAGGGAATCGACGCCATTCAAAAAGCAGTTGGAGATAAGCCTTTTTCGGTGAATTTGATTCACAGTCCGGCTGAGGAGGCGTTAGAGCGCAATGCTGTAGAGTTATTTCTCAAAAAGGGCGTGACCATTGTTGAAACTTCTGCTTTTATGGATCTCTCAGCATATGTAGTTCGTTACCGAGCGTCGGGATTAACAAAGGATGATGCTGGTAAAGTGCTTATCAAAAACAGGATCATTGCAAAACTTTCACGTACTGAACTGGCAGAGAAATTCATGAAACCTGCACCGGGGCCGTTGTTGGATAAACTCGTGGCTGAAGGTAAAATAACCAAAGATGAAGCTGCCTGCGCCTTAAAAATTCCCATGGCGGACGATATTACAATTGAGGCGGACTCAGGTGGGCATACGGATCGCAGGTCCCTGGTGTGCTTATTGCCTGCAATTATCGCATTGAGAAATGAGTTTCAGGCCAAGTATCAATTCTCAGAAGAAGTCCGGGTAGGTGCAGCGGGAGGATTGGGAACACCGGAGTCAATTTTTGCAGCATTTATGATTGGAGCGGCATATGTAGTTACCGGTTCTATCAATCAGTCATGTATTGAGTCCGGTTCCTCTGATCCAGTACGTAAAGTGCTTGCGGAAGCGGAAATGGTGGATGTAATGATGACACCCGCCGCTGACATGTTTGAGATGGGAGTAAAGTTACAGGTGCTGAAAAAGGGATCGTTGTTTGGAATGCGGGCACAGAAACTTTACGATCTCTACGAAGAATATGAAGGTCTGGAACAAATACCAAAAGATGAGATCGCGAAGCTGGAGAAGACAATGTTCCGGGATTCTCTTGATAATATCTGGAAAGGGTGTGTGGACTTCTTCAATGAGCGCGACCCTGAACAAATAAAACGGGCACAAGATAATCCCAAACGTAAAATGGCCCTCGTATTTCGCTGGTACCTTGGCTTGTCGTCTGTATGGGCCAATGCTGGTGAAAAGGGCCGGGAATTGGATTACCAGATATGGTGCGGCCCGGCAATGGGCGCTTTTAACACATGGGCCAAGGGAACATCCCTCGAAAAATGGCAGAACAGGAAGGTAGCGGATGTTGCAAGTCACCTGTTAACCGGCACTGCCCATCTTTTCAGAATTCAGAGCCTGGAAATGAGTGGCATCCGGATGCGTTCTGACTACAAGAAGTATACAATCGCTTAATAATGAGCGACGATTATATTCTTCTCCGAAAGAAGCTAGACGAGATACCGGTTGACATTACCTTATTGGATAAGGGCGAACTGAGTAGGTATGACCGCCTGATTGATCCCTCAAAAAAACTAGAGTTTTTGGCTGGCAGATGTTTTCTGAAACGGGAGATTGCTACGATGGTGGATAAGGCACCGGAAAAAATACAAATATCTCTTTCTGAAAATGGGAAACCATATATAGAGTCAGCTGGATCAGATGTATATCGGATGAAATTTCCGCATTTCAATCTATCTCATGATGAAGGAACAATTGTCATTGTATTTTCAAAATTTCCGGTTGGTGTTGATCTGGAAGAAAAAAGAGTATTATCCGCAGACACACTTCGGCCATTTTTCAGTAGTCGGGAACTGGATATCCTGAATAATATGGATGGAAATGAACAGCAGCGGAGTCTGCTGCACTTATTTACGATGAAGGAGGCATTCATCAAGGCCACTGATAAGAAATGGGGGCTGGATGTTATATCTTTTGATTGGTTGCAAAATAGCTGGCAACTGCAACAACCTTCTGTAAACTGCGAATTTCATCTGGTTGAAAACGAAGAATTCACTACTTCCATATGCCTTGTGACGGGTGAATAAACCACTCTATTTTACCACAATAATTATTTAATAAAAAGAGTGGAAACACCTGTTTTTAAAATGGGGTGTTTCTACCTATGCTGGAATCATTATACTAAATGGGTGGCGAAAAAGCGACCGAGCTTTCAGATATAACCCTTTAAACTGTCAAGAGAAACTTGGACAGGTCTGAAGTAGAAGAAAACTTTAAACTCTTAGCCTCAACCAGTGTAGAAGAATTGTTCTTAATTGACTGCAAGACGGTAGAAAATAGCTGGTCAAGCGACGAATTTTCATTTTGAAATTTCATAGAAATTTTAAACTCTTTATTCAGTCTCTTTTTTTCCTTCAAAAATTGATGGGCCACTGACCTCGAGATAAAATCAATATTAGCAAAGTCGATTTGTACTTGATCAACCTTGTCAAAATTGCTTTTAAATAAGTTAACAACCGAAGCTCTTGATGAGATATTCTCATCAAAGTAATTCGATAATATTATAGTCTTTATGTTCTTACTATTCGCCATTGCTTTTATAATACCAGCTTTATACTTGCAAAGGTATGAAAAAGTTGCCTTTGATTTTATTCTACGTATTCAATTACTTTAAAGTTCCATGCCTTAACAGGGATTCGTAATGCAACAATCGTGCCTCTCCAATTAACAGGCAATTCCACTATTTTATTGTTAATTAGAAGTGAATTCCCGGTAAACATAGCAAATACTCCTTTAAGGCCCTTTACTGTCATATTATTTGAGGTATGGATTCCAAATCCCCTCTCTTTATCAGCTTTAGTTGACAATCCAAGTAAAGCTTTATTGATCGCCTCAGTGTGCGTTTCTATTTCAACTCCATTATTCAAATACGTCCTTAGAAGTCCATGCCCACAATCAACTAAGCAGATCTCCAGGTATTTATCTCTAGAATTATAGTTTGCCGAAATCCAGCCCCTTGATTGGCCTGAATGATCCACAATATTATCAGTCATTTCACTTATTAAATAGATTACAGCACTATAGACATTAACTGGCAAGGAACAATTATCTCTTAAAAGAGTATATACCATTGAAAGCACATTGTCCCGCAAAAAACTTTCTCTCTCGAGAGGTCGAGCCTGAAAATATATAAGAGGAATATATTCCTTGCCCCGATACCTCCTAAGTTTCCCTTTCCAGTTTTTATTCTGGTCAAGTCGTAGACCATTAGGAAAGTAAATTGTTCTGAAATGAGCAGCAATATTGTCACTTCTATTAGTCAACACAACCCGAAATCCTTGCGTCCTCAACCGCAAGATCAATGCTGAAATACAAGAAAGGAATATAGGTTGAACAAATGTAATATTAGCAAAATCGAATTCCACTTTGGAATCACCTCGATAAGCCTCAATTTTCTCCAGCAGGCCCATCAAAGAATTCATTTGTGAACCAATACTTTTAATTCTTGGCTGATTTAATTCGAGTGTTAATGGCATGTCGTAGAATTACATTACAAGGTAGGTTATTATATTAAATGCCTCTACATTAGAATTGCATTCATAATTTCAGACGCTAACACAGTATATAGTTGAAAAAACATTGATGCGAATTGGCGAAAAAACTACCAGTTGTCAGCCGTCTTTTTCAGACATTCCACAGTATGCGTATCTTTGCAGTCCGTAAAGAGAAAGTTTATGGCTGCAATGGATGTATATATTAATGATCACAGGCCCGTGCTCATGTCGGTCGCACTCAGTATTCTTGGGAATATCAGAGATGCGGAGGATGTAGTTCAGGATACATTCGTGAAGTGGTTTGAAAGAGATACTTCGCATGTGGAGGAATCCAAAGGATATCTGATTACGATGGTGAAAAATGCATGTGCGAATTTCTGCAGGAGTGAAATCATACTGGATGAGTTGCGGGATGACGTTCTTATCAACCAGAAGAAAGAAGGTTCTATTGCAGCGGCTTGGGCAGACTTTGATTTGGAGAATGAGTTGGCAAGCTCATATGCTGCTATTAGCACGAAACTGAATTTCTCAGAGAAGGCTGTTTATATGTTGCGTGAGGTGTTCGGCCTCGACTATCAGGAAATATCGACGATGCTCGATAAGAAGGCAGAAAACTGCCGCAAGATTCTCGATCGGGCTAAACAGCGATTGGAGGAACAGACCGAACGTTTTCAACTTGAAGCCAGCAAACAAGCCGAGTCCTTTGAATCATTTCGTGAAGCCTGCAGCACAGGCAGGTTTACAGAATACATTTCCAGTCTCAGGGATGAGGTCTTGGAAAAGGTGAAGTAAATACGACCTACTTTCTTCCTAATCTCCCTTTCAATTTACTTTCAAATAGAGCGTGTAAAGGAAATATCAATGCTGCTATCCCTGAGTTAAATAACAATTTAAACCCCGGAGCGCCACCTGACCAGTTTTCAATGTACGGATCTGCCAGTACCAAAAGAAACTCAAAGAGGATAAGAAATGAAAAGAAGATGATTCCTTCAGTCATTCTAACTGGTAAGGCTAGTCTTCCCAGCAAAGCAACAACTGCACCGATCATCAGTAAACAAATCAATACTACAGAGTACTGTAGGTTGTCCCGCCTGGTCGTAGCTTCATCTACGAGTCTTTGGGCTTCCTTCTCTTCTTGCTCCTTTCTTAGCTCCGCTTTTTCGTACTCATACTTCATCTCGGTGCGCGTCTGAGTTTTGGTATTTTCTTCATTATCTATACTATCGCGGTAGATAATAAATTGCTTATAAGCTGCAAACGCCTGAGCAGGTTTCCCAATCGTGTCGTATAGATGGGAGAGGTATCCATATTGATCTTTAATTCTATCTTTAGTTCCTATTTCTTTAGCCAGAGTGAGCGCTTTACGTAGAGTTATTTCGGCCTTGTTAAAATCACCTGTCACGGTGTATAAAACTCCGATGTTTCCAAGTTCAATAGCAATACTCATTTTAGAGCCAAGCGCCTTATCAATTGTTAAGGATTTCAAGTAGTATTCTAAGGCTTTGGGATACTTATGATTAATAGCTAAGTCCCTCCCTAACTTGGATGCGGATATGGCAGAATCCCCTTGCTCTTTGTAGACAAGACCTATGTTACCCAGGTTCGCCGCCATGTAACTTTTATTACCAAGTTCTTCAGCCATTTCAAGCGCTTTGAAGTAATATTTTAGGGCTAGCGTATAATCGTTTTGTTTCTTGTAGACGATTCCAATGTTGCTGTAATTTGCTATAATGCCAGATTTTCTACCTAGCTCTTGGTTGATTTTTAGCGCTTTGAAGTAATAATCCAGGGCTTTAGGATAGTCCTCTTGACTTCTATAAAGAATTCCGATGTTGCCAAGGTTAAGAGTAATGTTTTTTTTATTACCGAGCTCTTCATTCATTTTAAGTGCTCTGAAGTAATATTCCAATGCTTTGGGGTAATCGCCTTGATTTTTATAGACAATTCCAATGTTTCCAAGAATCATTGCAATACCTGTTTTCTTGCCCAGAAATTCATCAATTTTCAGGGCTTTGAAGTAGTATTCCAGTGCTTTGGGGTAATCACCTCTTAAAGCGTTGAAAACACCGATCTGACTTTGGCTATTCGCAATTCCAGTGTGCCATTTTTGGGCTTTTGCAATCGTCAAGGCTTGTGTGGATAAGATGATTACAGTATCTGGGTTGAGATACTTTAATTTCCAGGCGAGGCTGTTAAGAGTATTTACCCTGTCAGTGTCATGGAGGTTTTCTTGCAGATGGGCAGTCAAGGAATCAATATCGTGTTGAAGTTGAGCTTGAGCCATAAATGTCCAGAGAATTAAAAATAACGATATGAAAGATCTTTTGATCATTAATGCACGTTACTTTCCGATACAGTATATCCTCTAAAGATGGTAGGAGCACCGTAAGTGACAAATAAGCGACAGAAATAAAAACCTGTTTTACTTGTCAATCCGAATTTCATAATGTGTTTAATTGATGAAAATAATATCTAGTGATATGCTTGAACCGTGTTCTTCTTAAGCTGATCCTGTAAGCTGTTTAATTGATCATAAGTCTTACCGTTGATTTTTGAATAACCAATTTTTCCTTCTTTTCTCATTTGCCAAAGAGTTGTGGTTTTCAATCCCAGCAGCTTTTGGGCCTCAAATTCTGTCACCCATCCGTCAAAGACCGATCCTTTCCCTTTTTCTAGCAGTTTAATCAGCATGTTCAACTTATTATTGAGCAATTCAAAATTGCTTTCAGAAATTGCAATTAGCTTTTCCATTTTTAACCAAATATGTAAAGAAAAATGATATTTCCAAGGTTAAGTAAATAATATATGGTACTGATAGAACCATTAATAATTTCCAGTTTATCTCAGGCGTTTAAAAATTCGTTTTAGACAAAAGTGTCTAAAACTGACACATTTATTGGGCCATTTTGAAGTACAGTGGAGCTTCATTTTGATTCTAAGCAGAATTTATCATAAGCTTAACTAATGATGTAATACTTACAAATTCGATTTAAATAACTGAAAGTGGTTGAAACAAATTGATTACAAGTTGCGGTACGGACGAGACTCTTTTTATATCAGATATTACTGGTAATTGACACAAAAATGACACACATTCTTCGACTTGCTGGACTGCGTATTTTGCCTAAAATCAAACTCGCTGTATCTGGTAACAAAACGAAAATTGAGTTCGGAATCCTGCAGATCGGGCGTTTGAAAATGTAAGTGTCTTAAAATCACCTGTTTAAAGAGAAGTGGTTCAAAAATCAATGACACAATTTCATCAGGAGCTAAAGGGACAATTGTCGAACTATTTAGAAGAGGACTTGCGAAAACTCTCTGATCTTCAAGATGTTATTCCGTTTGACATTAAGGGTTGGTGAATGGAACTGTTCAAGTTAATGTTCTAATCATTTTATAGCATAATTCGGGTTGTTAACTTCAATGAACCCCTGACGGTTGCTAAATGTAATGAGCATGAATCTTCAAAGCTGTATTGATGCAGCGAACATCAAGCATATTGAGTTGCGAATAATATTTGTTAGCTATGCTAGTGTACTGCTTCTATATCCTGCTAGTCTATAATTTGCAGATATTGATGTGTTTCTGAAAAACAGTTATTTCAACTTGGAATATTAGTGACGTTTGTTTACATTCGAAATCCAATTTCCCCGACCCCTATATCTGCAACCTGAAATTTTAAGAGCCATGATAATAAAAATTGTATCAAAAATGTACTTTTTAAAGCAACTGCTTTCATTGAGCATATTAACAATAAAAAAGAATAAAAGGCTTGTTCTTATTAAGATATTATTCATTGCAATTTTTCTCGATCTGTCGCTTTTCAATCATACCTTGTTTGCACAAACCATTTTTCAAAGATCCATTGGTGGCGGAGCAAAAGAATCCGGTATGTCTGTTCAATTAACTTCTGACGGGGGATATGTAATTACAGGAATTAGTACTAGTTATGGATCAGGTGGAGCAGATGTGTACTTACTCAAGGTGAATGGTAATGGCAATTTGCAATGGAGTAAAGCATTTGGAGGAACGCGCAATGATTTTGCTGAGGACGTACAAACAACATCTGATGGAGGGTATATAATTACGGGACGTACTCTCAATTTCGGTGTAATTCGGAGCACTATTAGTGTATATCTGCTGAAAATAGACAATACCGGCAACTTGCAATGGAGCAACACATATGGTTATACCGGTAGTGACCATGGTTACTCTGTACAGGAGACTACAGATGGAGGATATATAATTGCCGGTCTTACTCAAAGAAGCGGCACGGGTGATGATGTTTTCTTGATCAAGACTTTCAACAATGGAAATTTAGATTGGAGTAAACAATTTCACAATCCGAATGGCGGTATTGAGCATGGTTACTCTTTACAACAAACCACGGATGGAGGATACATAATTGCGGGACTAACTGCTCCAAATCACGACGTATACCTGCTTAAAACGGACAATAATGGGAATTTGGAATGGACAAGAACCTTTGGCGGGACGGGTAGAGATATTGCTAATTCAGTACAACAAACAACTGATGGAGGATTCATAATAACAGGCGAGACAAGTAGCTTTGGCGCAGGAGGCCAGGATGTATACTTGCTCAGGACAGATGCGAACGGCGACTTATTATGGAGTAAAACATTTGGAGGATCAGAAAGAGATATAGGCTATTACGTGAGGCAGACCAATGATGGTGGTTATATCATAGCCGGAGTTACAGCAAGTTTTGGCGTAGATTTTTGGGATGCCTATCTGATCAAGACCGATGGTAATGGCAACTTGGAATGGAGCAAAACCTTTGGTGGTGTAAGTGTTGACATCGGCAGGTCTGTTCAGCAGACCCAGGATGGTGGGTATATAGTTACCGGTGCTACAAATAGTTTTGGTGGAGGCACAAATGTTTATCTTATTAAAACGGATAACCTTGGCAACAGTGGTTGTAATGAAGGCAACCCTATTACATTAGAAAGTTCAGGTGGAAATACCGGTTTTGGAGGAATACAAGATATACCTCTTACACTTGTCATTCCAGGTGGAATTGCGACCACCCAGATTGATAATGTAATTAACCTCTGCCAATCTTCCGGATGTAATTTAACAGCCACTGCAACTAGTACCAATGTTTCCTGTAATGGGATTTGTGACGGCTCAATAGACTTGATTTTGTCAGGAGGAACTCTACCTTTTATTTTCACTTGGTCCAATGGCGCAACCACAAAAGACATTAGCGGATTATGCCCAGGTAGTTATACAGTAAATATAATTGATAATAATGGCTGCACTGCTTCAGCAAGTGTAACAATTAGTGAACCGCCATTGCTTACTGCAAGCATAACCGGTACTAACGTAAGCTGCAATGGAGTTTGCGACGGAATAGCCGACCTTACCGTAACCGGAGGTACCCCGCCATTGGTTTTCTCATGGTCAAACGGTGCAACCATCGAAGACATTAGCAGCTTATGTGCTGGAAGCTTTACTGTGGGTATAACGGATAACAATGGATGCACTGCATCCGCCAGTATAATAATTAGTGAACCGGCAATATTAATTGCTAATGCCGGACTTGATGTGACAATTTGCTCTGGGGAGAGTGTAACAATCGGCGGTTCTCCAACTGCAAGCGGCGGCACATCACCGTATATTTATACGTGGAGTCCCACATCTAATTTAGACGACCCTTCAACAGCCAACCCCAATGCATCTCCCACTATTACAACAGATTATATCGTAACATTAACGGATGTTAATGGATGCACGGCTACAGACGTGCTGACAGTATTTGTTAATCCTAGCCCAACAATTAATGCAGCAACTGATAAATCAGTAGCAATTATTAATTCTAAAAACCCTAACGTAAAGTGTGCTAATTTTTCAGTTACTGTCACTGGTGGAACTTCTCCTTATAATTATTTATGGAGCCCTGCTACATATTTAGATGATCCAACCATTCCTAATCCAAGATCGTGCCCTACTGTAGCAGGATTCATTACTTATACGGTTACAGTAACAGACATAAATGGTTGTATCGCAACAGATCAGGTAACAATAGAAGCAATAGTTGTACCATTATGTAATCCTGGTCAAGCAGAAATCTGCCATGTTGATCCAGACGGGACTTGTACAACAATGTGCGTTTCTCTAAATGCTGCTTGTGCTGCGCCAGTAGGTCTTTGCTATCATTTAGAAAATCATCCAAATGATTCTCCTGGCCCTTGTAATTGTATATCAAAAACTAGCAGTAATATACAGGGGAGTGAGAGTGTAACCGCAATAGAAGGTGATAACGATACTCACTCGTATGATGCCCCTGATCTGCTGGAATTGAATGTTAGGCATTCATTGCAAAATACTACAACAATTTTCCCTAATCCGAATAATGGAGAATTTACGCTTACAATGGTTTCTGAAAATAAAAATACTCCAACATCCATATACATATACAATACTTTAGGTGAAATATTATATAAAGACCAAAACATTGACCATCATGTTATATATTTTGATATATCGGGGCAGCCTAAGGGTGTTTATTATGTTAAGGTGATTAAAGGTGAGGAGATGTACGTTGATAAAATTATTTACCAATAAAACTTTAAGGCACCCCTCCAATTAAGAAATGTGCACCAAATTGGAGCGGTTTAAGAGTTAGAATTAGAGGGATTATATTCCAGAGAGTAGATAATCTTAGGATTGAATCTTTTGGCTAGTTCACTTCTTCCATTCTCCCAAACCATGCTTGCACATTTGATCAAAAAAGGAGAAGCTCACGAGAAATTTAGAGCCCCTTCCTTTGGTGGTGGACCCAACGGGACGAAGTTCGAACTTTTGTCAGGACTTGAAACGGTTGTTTGATCTGAAGTCCATTATTGATAAATAATTTTATCCGTATATACCCTATCGCCTTGAGTTACTTTAAGAAAATAGATACCCTTAGGTTGCTCAGATATGTCAAGATAAATAGCATAACGATTAACATTCTTCTCTTCATACACTAGTTGTCCCAATCCGTTATACAGGTAAATGGATGATGGTTTAAACCGGGTTTCAGCTCCAATCATGATTAGCGTAAATGTTCCGGCATTGGGATTAGGGAACACTACGGTTGCCTTGTCTGATGAATATTTACGAGCATCATGCTCATCTAATCCTAGAACTTCTTCATAAACCTGATCTGCTTTATCGTCTGGAACAGGGGAGCCAGTCTTACAGGTAGACGGTGGTGGACAGGGGCCGCTTCCTGTGCAAGGTCCGAGGTAATCCCCATTTTGCAAACGTGTAATTAAACAATTTGCACACAAACCAAATTTATTCACGCATATGGTTGTACAGGTGGCAATGTCACACATCTCTATCTTGTTCGCAGGAGGTGCAGTACACGGAGGCAAATTTACTTCATCGATTACCCCAACTTTTACGTCATCACTACCAGAGCAACCATTAGCACCAGTCACCACTACTGTGAAGGTTGTTGCCACGGTCGGGCACACGGTGATTGTCGGAGTTGTTTCACCGGTGCTCCACAAATACGAGAATGGACCAAACCCACCCGCAACATTAGCAGTGAGATCCACACAGTCTGCATTTAAACCTGGTGGAAATCCCGTAATCACGGTTCTATCTGGGCCTGCATCTACAGTTGGAGAGGGATCAATTGTTAGTACCATAGCATCCAATGCTGCTGGACAAGGACCGATTGGATCATCGGTAGTTATTGTCAATGTCGCAAAACCGGCAAGTATGTCAGCGGCCGAAGGTGTGTAAGTAGCAATTGGGTTTGTATTGTCGTCAAATGATCCTGACCCAGATGTCGTCCACACAATAGAAGAAGCTCCACCGCCAAACGCTCCTGCCAAAGTATGGCTAAAACCTTGACAGACCGTAGCATCGACACCCGCGTTGGCAGTCGCAACTGGATCAATGGTCAATATCATCGCATCAACAGCAGCAACACAAGGCCCGATGGGATCATCAGTGGTCAGTATCAAGGTCACAGAACCTCCAAGTATATCTGCAGGTGATGGAGTATAGGTGGTTAGTGGATCTGTATCAAGAATAAATGTTCCGGTTCCCGACGTTGTCCACGTAGAACTGGTGGCACTGCCTCCGATTGAACCAGACAAAGTGAATGTGCTTCCCTCACAGATAGTAGCGTCAGCACCAGCATTGGTTGTAGCAGCAGGATCAATGGTCA
>JACZWC010000018.1 GCA_022572355.1 Bacteroidota bacterium
AGGCGAATCGAACTCCTGTTACCAGGATGAAAACCTGGCGTCCTAACCCCTAGACGAACGGGCCTTACTTCGCTGAAGCTTCGGATGGCACCACCCCCTCCGCTTTAGCGAACTGCAAAACCTTTATATGAAAGAGTCATGCAAAATGGAGCGCAAAAATAATACAAATTTTAGCCTATTCAAAAACTTAGCGGTGGGTTGATTATTAATAAAATAAATTGTGCCGAGGATTTGGAGATTGCTTCGTCGCTGCGCTCCTCGCAATGACGGTTCGTGGAAGGTTTGCCCGCAATGACGGTCTTATTCAGAATGACGGTAGAATTGAATGACGGTCCTATTCGGGTTTAATATTATCCGCCTGAAAGGTAAAGCCTATTCGTTTACCCGTTTTCAATTTGAGATAGTTGGTGGCCTCCTTCATGGCATCAACAGTTACCTCCTTTACCCGATCATAGGGCGGTGTGAGCAGGTCGAAATCAAGTGTATCTAAAATAGCTTCTTCTATGATATTTTTCATGGCAGCTGTATCGATAACACGTTTACCAAAATCTTTCTGTTTGAGGTCAGTCGAGCGCTCCCCTTCTACAAAAAAATGCTGTTCACGATTCACGAATATTCGAGCTATCAGATAACCCAAATCGTTGGTACGGTTGTATTTGAAGGAGTCAGTGAGGAAATTGTAGATGGATATCATGCTGTAGAAGTTCCGCGACTTATCCTTTTTAATATAGGGCGTCTTATTGAGTGGGTGGTCCTTTTCAAACCTGAATATGTTGGTGTGTAAGTAAAATATAAGCACATCACCGGCAAATCTAAGTTCAGCTTCATATTCGCCGCGTTCTATGTATTCTATCTCAATTACACCTTTAGATTTCACAACCCCTTTCTCCAAGGTTTTTGCAACTTTCTTTAACTCTTCCTTAAAGGTCGCAAAGACAGTTTTCGACAAGGCAAAGACCTCCATCTTCAAGGCTGATTTGCTGTTCAACGTGTCAATAATTGCCTGAGCTGCTTTTGTAGTACCCATTTGAACAGAGGGGTTTAAAGTTGTTTTGGTTAACGGTGTACGAAATACGAAAAGTACGAATTTACGAAAGGTTGTTTTGAAGGAATTAGAAATTCAAAACAGGAATTCGCACTTTTTGTAATTCGTTAACCATAAAAGTTAATACGCCTTAGCAAAAACCACTTTCTGTTTGGATGGCTTGCCTGTTACCATGCACTTTCCCTCTTTTCCGTCGCCTTCCATTGGAATGCAGCGAATGGTAGCCTTCGTATCTCCTTTGATCTTTAGCTCCGTTTCTGTAGTACCATCCCAATGGGCCATGAGGAATCCGCCCTTCTCTTTCAGCACCTTCTTAAACTCATCATAAGTTTCTATTTCATGGGTATTCTCCTCCCGTTTCTTCAATGCCCTTTTATACAGATTACTTTGAATATCATCTAATATGCCTGGTATTTTTTCAACACCCTCTTCCCATTCATATGTGTTTTTTTCCAAGGTGTCCCTTCTCGCCAGCTCAATTGTTCCAGCTTCCATATCCCGCGGACCAATTGCAATACGTATCGGTACTCCTTTAAATTCATATTCATTGAATTTCCAACCGGGCTTATGGGTATCCCTGTCGTCATACTTTACAGATATACCTTTCTCTCTTAATGAATCTGTTATTATCTGCACTCTTTCAGATATGGAGTCCAATTGTTCCTTTTCAGTATAAATAGGTATGATCACCACTTGTATTGGCGCAAGTTTTGGTGGCAGTACCAATCCATTGTCATCTGAATGAGCCATCACCAATGCTCCAATTAACCTGGTAGAAACACCCCAGGAGCTCGCCCATACAAATTTCTGTTTACCTGATTTGTCTGTAAATTTTACATCAAATGCCTTTGCAAAATTTTGTCCTAAAAAGTGCGAAGTGCCTGCCTGCAAGGATTTGCCATCCTGCATCAACGCTTCTATACAATAGGTATCAATTGCCCCGGCAAATCTTTCATTTTCAGATTTCAATCCCTTGAGAACGGGCATTGCCATCCACGTTTCTGCAAATTCCGTGTATACATCCAACATCTTCTTCGTCTCTTCGAGTGCTTCTGCTTCAGTTGCATGAGCCGTGTGCCCTTCCTGCCAGAGAAATTCCGTTGTTCTCAGGAACAAACGCGTGCGCATTTCCCATCTGACTATATTGGCCCATTGATTGATGAGCAAGGGAAGATCTCTGTAGGAATTGATCCATTTTTTATAGCTGTGCCAGATGATGGTTTCGGAGGTTGGCCGTATAATTAATTCTTCTTCCAGCTTTGCCGTTGGATCTACTACAACTCCTTTTCCATCATCTGAGGTTTTAAGCCGATAGTGGGTCACCACCGCACATTCCTTGGCGAAACCCTTAATGTGGGCTGCTTCTTTACTCAAAAAAGACTTGGGTATGAGCAATGGGAAATATGCATTTAAGTGGCCAGTGTCCTTAAACATTTTGTCCAGTGCCGCCTGCATCTTTTCCCAAATGGAATACCCATATGGCTTTATGACCATACATCCTCGAACCGCAGAATTCTCGGCTAAATCCGCCTTAATCACAATATCGTTGTACCACTTAGGGAAATCTCCTTCTCTAGTTGCAAAATCTTTGGCCATAAATGAGTTTGGTATAGTATTTGTAATTATGCTTAAACAATGAAAACAGACAACAAAAAATCATTTATTTTCACCCCTACAAAAGGGGAAACAAAATTAACAAATAATATAGGAGGACCTGCTATGAACACACACGCAAAACTTTTCGGAATAGCGCTTTTATTTTTAAGCGCTTGCTCTTCGTCCTACAAAACCACCAACAGTGGAAGTAGCGATGATATCTATTTTTCGACTAAAGATGAAGCTTCTAATGAAGATGTAGCTTATACAACGGATGGGGCGGGAACTTCTTATGGTGATTACAAAACGGTTTATGATGAGCCAACTAAAGGTGCACAGCATAGCGAGCCTGCTCAGGAGCCGGATTACGTAAAGACAGAATCGTATACAGACGAAGACGGTGATACCTACATTACCAATAATTATTACGGGGATAGTGGTTCGGATTACGTATACGATGATTACTATGACTACTCCTATGCTTCCAGGCTGCGAAGATTTTATCAACCCACTTACAGCTATGGATATTATGACACTTACTATACAAACTCTTATTGGTACTCATACAACCCATATGATTATGGAGTGAGTATCTATTTGGGCTATCCATGGTGGAATTACAACAATTACTCAGGATGGGGTTATTACGGTAACTACTGGGGATATAATAATCACCATCATCATGGTTGGACCAACTATTATCATCATCACCATTCTTATGGAGGATACTACGGTCAATATGGATATGGATACGGAAGTGGCTATGGGTATGGGTACGGATATGGAAATGGATACGGTTATGGAGATGGATACGGTTATGGTTACGGTGGCAACATGGGTTACAACCCTTACTATTATAATAGCTATGATGTAACCAACACTTACTATGGACCCAGGTATGCTACTGCATCCAACTCAAATGTAACACATAGTTCTTTGGCAGAATCTTATGTAAAACAGCATGGGCAAGGGAAAACATTAGAAAGTCACATGATAGAAACGCCCAAAGAAATTTCACCAGCACACGTTAATCAAGGGATTACAACAGCGCCTGTGGGCTCAGTTCATACAAAGGATAACAACACTGGTCATGTAAGTACAACTTCCAAACCGGTGCATAATGAAACTATGCCATTGGTAAATAGCAAGGGAGTTGCCGGTCTGGATCATAAAGCACCCGTGAAGAACAATCCTGTGAAGACCGAACCTGTCAAAAATACGTATGTGAAGAGCAATACACATGGAAATGTAAAATCCGGTACCTATGGGGTAAAAGGAGTTAAAGGGAATGACAAAGGCTCGGTATCGCACAGTGGTTACAACTATAACAGTAACAAGCCCTTGAAAGTTGTCAGGCCAAAAGAGCATGTTCAACCTTCGTCTACCACTACCGGACATGGATATAACAGCAAGCCACAGGCAAAACCCACAAGAAATAGTTCGCACAGCTACAACAAGCCCAATAATGGGTACAGTCAGCAAGGGAAAACATATAGCAATCGCAACGGTAGCTATACGAAACCGCGTAGTAATTCCAGTTCACATTCGAATTACAGCAAGCCTAAGAGCTCTGGAACCACCAGGCCAAGCTACAGCAAGCCTAAGAGCTCTTACTCCAGGCCCAAGCAAAGCACCAGCCAGCCAAGAAGCTCAACACCCAGAAGTTCAACACAGAGAAGTTCTTCGCCAAGCAGAAGCACTTCTTCTCCGAGCAGAAGCAGCTCAAAACCTAGATCTTCTGCACCACGAACGTCAAAACCAAGATAAAGAATCGCTATCATGAGAGCCTTTTTTGTCCTGTTGATTGCCATTGTATGGTCGTTTAATGCTGCAGCACAAGATGAAGTAGATGCCTTGAGAATGTCTCAGACCGGTGTTTATGGTACATCCCGATTTGTAGCGATGGGTGGGGCGTTCGGGGCATTGGGAGGTGATCTCTCAGTTGTGACCGGAAATCCGGCGGGATTAGGTGTTTACAGAAGGTCTGAATTCTCATTCACTACCGCAATGTTTCTCGAAACAACAAAAGCCACACACTTCGGTACGAAAGATCGAGGAAACAAATTCAATGTTAACTTCGGAAATCTTGGCATTGTTTTGGCCAAGCTCCATGACAAAACTCATCAGACCGGATGGGTTGCAACTCAGTTGGCGTTCACTTATAATAAGGTCAACAACTTCAATAACAGAACTAATCTTATCGGGTTTAATCCAACCTCTTCTCTGTTGGATCATTATTTGATGGATGCTCAAGGGACCTTTCAATCTGATCTGGAGTCGTACAATCCATTCGGAGCGGGATTGGCGTGGAATACCTTTTTGCTGAATCCTGTAGATACCATTGACTCCAATAGCTACACAGTACTTGTTTCCAATGGAGGCATTGAACAGAGCAAGGCCATAACGCGCAGAGGCGGGGTCAATGAAGTGGCTATTTCTGTGTCTGCCAACTACAGTAACCAGTTATATATTGGAGCGAGTTTAGGATTTCCCCTGGTTAAGTATACCGAAACCTCTGTTTATCGAGAAGAGGATGTTAATGATACAATAGCCTATTTAAATTATTTCACCCAAGAGGATGAATACACTACAACCGGGAATGGAATTAACTTTAAAATTGGGATTATTTACAGAGCGGCTAATTGGATCAGAATTGGGGCAGCTTTTCATACGCCGACATTTTATTCATTGTCTGACGAGTTTAAGACCAGCATGAACGCTGGTTTTGATTCCATTCCGGAATGGTCATCGTCTTCAGAGCGGGAATATGAAGCTAACTCACCCGATGGGTCGTTTGATTACAAGATCATTTCACCCATGCGTTTTATTGGAAATATTGCCTTTGTGATCGGGAAAATAGGATTGTTAAGCGCTGATTATGAATGGATTGATTACTCGACAGCCAGCCTGGGTTCAACCAGCTTTTCTTATTCGAGCAGCAATAAAGAAATTGCAAATAAATATACGGGGAACGGAATACTCAAAATAGGTACAGAATGGCGTTTCCTTCCATTCGTGTTCAGAGGTGGGTATGCTCTATATGGAACACCTTATAAAACCTCAACCCAAAAAGGTGTCCGTACGAGTTACTCACTGGGATTTGGTATCAGAGAAGATGCCCTCTCTCTGGACATTGCATATGTTTTCTCAGAAACCCGTGGAGAATACTATTTGTATAGCTCAGACTTGGTAGAAACTACAATAACCTCTTCGAACAGCCATCAACTAATGACCACCCTCGCTTTTAGATTTTAATTATTCCAGAAGGGAGTTCTACAGCTGAACGGAAGCTATCTCCGGATCTACAAGGATTCTTCCGCAATGCTCACACACGATAATCTTTTTGTGCAATCGGATATCGAGCTGACGCTGTGGTGGAATTCTGTTGAAGCAACCGCCACAGGAGTTTCTCTCTATGGATACAACAGCCAACCCGTTCTTGGCGTTCAACCGAACTCGTTTATACGCAATCAACAAACGATCTTCAATATATTTTTCAGCGTCTGTTGATTTTCTAGACAGTTTTTTCTCTTCTTTCTCCGTTTCAGCGACTATTTCATCCAACTCTTTCTTCTTGTGTTTTAAGTCACTCTTTCTCTCCTTTAGGTCCTTTTTCGCCGAATCAATGACTTCACTTTTAGATTCCATGCCAACTTTAAATTCACCAATCTTCTTTTCGGCTACCTGCATATTCAAGTTCTGAAATTCAATCTCCTTGGCCAGTGATCCAAATTCGCGATTGTTTCTCGCGTTTCCCTGCTGCTTTTCGTATTTCTTTATAATTGACTTGGACTCCTTTATCTCCAATTTTTTATTTGTAATTTTCTCCTCAACACC
Source organism: Bacteroidota bacterium (assembly GCA_022572355.1). Taxonomy (GTDB): domain Bacteria; phylum Bacteroidota; class Bacteroidia; order NORP154; family NORP154; genus NORP154. The sequence goes on from JACZWC010000018.1 coordinate 6,479, forward strand.
ATCCATTTCATCTTTAAAATTGGTTACCCTGGTAGCCAATCCCTCAATTTCGTCTTCCAGATCGCTTACCTCGAGAGGCAATTCTCCGCGAACCGTTCTAATGCTGTCAATTTTGGAGTCAATTTCCTGAAGATCAAACAAGGCTTTCAACTTCTTCTCAACTGGTATATTACTCCTAACTAAAACCTTTCTCGCCTTAGAAGATGTGCTCTTGGCTGATTTTTTTCCGCCATTGGCAGAAGCTGTTGCTTTTTTAGCTGCTGGTTTTCTGCCCGAGGCGGATCCGCCTTTGACGGACTTTGCCGTTACTTTTCCGCTTTTGGCAGACTTTGCCACCACTTTTTTTGATACGGTTTTCTTTGCTGTTGCCATTCTATAAATACTTTACTGGATTGGTTACTGTCTCTGATAAATGGAGCGCAAATTTAGGGAATTTTTTCATAACTAATTCAGCTATAAGTTCCTTTGTAAACTGTTCGCTTTCGTAATGGCCAATATCTGCAATAACGATCTTATTATCTGCATCAAAAAACTGGTGATATTTGAAATCTGATGTGAGGAAAATATCGGCTCCACCGTCAACAGCATCCTGAAGCAAAAAACTACCTGCACCACCACACACAGCTACCCTTGATATCTTTCTACCCAACAATTTAGTATAGCGAAGTCCCTTAGCTTTCATTACTCTTTTTATTTTTTTCAAAAACTCCATTTCACCGACACTTTTGCTCAATTCACCTATCATCCCTGAGCCTACAAACGGATTAATGTTGTCTAATGAAACAATATCATAAGCTACCTCCTCGTAAGGATGAGAATTGTGAAGTGCACTCAACACCTGACTCTCGAGGTAATCCGGGAAAATTGTCTCAACCTTCACCTCCTTTTCTGCGTGGCGAACACCTTTTTTGCCTACATGCGGGGTGGCAGCATCAGAAGGTAAAAAAGTTCCGATCCCTTCACTAGAAAAACTCGCTTCCGAATATTCTCCGATATGTCCAGCTCCAGACTTGAAGAGCGCCTTCTTTACCTTTTCCACATAAGCAATAGGAATGAACGTATAGAGTTTCTTTAAGCCACCTCGCACAGGGCGCAGGATGTTTTTTCTCTTTATACCCAACTTATCACAGATCTTGGAATTAACTCCTGTGTATATGTTATCCAAATTTGTATGGATCGCGTAAATGGCTATGTCATTCCTGATAGCTAATTCAAGCGTTCTTTCTACATAATTATTTCCCGCTATACTCTTTAACGAGCCAAAGATCAGGGGGTGATGGGTAAGAATGACTCCCGTTCTCTTTCTTTTGGCTTCCCGAATTACATCCTCGGTACAATCCACGGTAATTAGCGCCGATTTTATGTTTTTACGGAGATTCCCAACTTGCAGCCTGGAATTGTCGTATGATTCCTGAAGGGATAATGGAGCTACTTGCTCCAAGTATTTGACAAGCTCTTTTAACTGCATTTTGTTGGTCTATTATTTGCTAAAGTAATACATCTTATGATTAAATTTGGACTCCTGTAACGGATAACGCAAGGCCATTGCAACCTCGAATTAATGAGAATAACTGATACATTCTACAAAGTTGGTCTTGGGCTGTTGGTATTTATACTAACCTCTTGCTCTACATCCAAGAGAGCCTCAGAAGCATCCAAAGCTTCAATGGATTTGGATCCTGTGGAAGTAAGGCCTAATGTCTACGCTACATACAACGCCGCAGAGACGAGAAAAATCGATTTAATACATACAAAACTCAAGGTAAGGTTCGATATGGAAAAAGCACATTTGTTGGGCCGTGCTACACTTACCTTCAAACCTTATTTCTACCCCATTTCCTCCGTTGATTTTGATGCAAAGGGCTTTGACATACACGAGGTGGCATTGGAAACAGAACAGGGGAAAGAAGAACTGCAATATTCCTACAATGACGATATCCTTACAATTCAATTAGACAGGCAGTACACAAAAGAAGAGAGCATCAACGTATTTATCGACTATACTGCCAAACCTAACGATCTCGATGTAGAGGGCAGCAGTGCAATCTCAGATGCCAAGGGACTTTATTTTATCAATCCTGACGGCAAAGAAGATGATAAACCTACTCAGATATGGACACAAGGCGAAACAGAATCCAGCTCTTGCTGGTTTCCAACGGTAGATGCGCCTAATGAGCGGATGACACAGGAATTGTACATCACGGTTGACAACAAATACACAACTCTTTCAAATGGTACGTTGCAGTATTCAACGCTTAATGGGGACAACACCAGAACTGATTACTGGAAGCAAGAGTTGCCCCATGCACCTTACCTCACCATGATGGCCATCGGAGAATATGCGATAGTGAAAGATCAATGGCGTGATATAGAAGTAAACTATTATGTAGAACCGGAGTATGAAAAATATGCAAAAATGATCTTTGGCAATACTCCGGAAATGCTGCAATTTTTTTCAGATAGACTTGGTGTCGACTATCCCTGGGATAAGTATTCACAGATAGTGGTAAGGGATTATGTATCAGGAGCCATGGAAAATACCACTGCAGTGATTCACGGCGAGTTTCTGCAAAGAGACGACCGGGAGCTGCTGGACGACACGTATGAGGATGTGATCGCTCACGAATTATTCCACCATTGGTTTGGTGATCTGGTAACTTGTGAGTCGTGGGCTAATATACCTCTCAATGAGTCTTTCGCCACATATGGAGAGTATTTATGGAATGAATACAAGTATGGCCGGGAAGAAGCGGACTATTACCTTCAAAAAGATTTAGATCAATACCTCTGGTCTGCAACAAAAAAGAAAGTTAATCTTATCAGGTATAATTACGATAACAAAGAGGACATGTTTGACAGCCATTCTTATGCAAAGGGTGGCAGGGTTTTACACATGCTGAGAAAGCATGTCGGTGATGAGGCCTTTTTTGAATCGCTGCGTGTATACCTTGAAGAAAATAAATTTAAATCTGTAGAAATTCATCATCTCCGGCTGGCATTCGAAAAGGTAACAGGTGAAGACATGAACTGGTTCTTCAATCAATGGTTCCTGAGTTCTGGACATCCATCTTTATTCATTACCTACGATTATATCGATTCAATCAAAACGCAGACATTGACTGTTACTCAAGCGCATGTAATAAATACAACGCCACTATATCGTCTGCCTGTAGAAGTGGATATTTACGTGAATGGAAAAGTAAAAAGAGAAAAAATCATCATAGATTCCCTGAGGCAAACGTTCAAATTTAAGGTGGAAGAAAAGCCCGAACTGGTAAATTTCGATGCAGAAAAGATGCTGTTGTGCACAAAGAAAGATTATAAATCGAAGGAAGCCTGGATCTTTCAATATAAAAATGCACCGCTATATTTGGATAGGTTTGAAGCCCTGGATCAATTGAAGAAATTTCGGGATGATGGAGACTTGATAACCATATTCGCCGATGCGTTGAAAGATGAATATTGGTATCTCCGGATCAAGGCAATAAAGAACGTCAAGCATCTGTTAACAGACCCAAACTACAATATAAAGGACCAATTGATGAACCTTGCACAAAATGACGTTAAGTCAGATGTAAGGGCCACAGCCATCTTGTTACTTTCTAATTACTACGATCCTGATTCCCTGGGCAAAGAAGATTCACAATTAGAGTCACTTTATCAAAGTGCCTTATCGGACAAATCTTATATGGTGATAGGAGAAGCAGTGCTTGCACTGGCAAAACAGAACCATGTGGCCATATTCGAAGAAATCAACTCTTTTGACGAAAAAACCACCGAAAAACTGCTCATTGATATAGCAGAAGTTTTTGCTTCCTACGGATCAGATGAACAGAATTCCTTCTTCATTGATACGTATGAAAAACTTGATGAATATGACAAGTATAGCTTGCTCGACATCTATAGCGATTACCTTGTCAAGCAAAGTGACAGTACCATCAATGACGGGCTTGAACTGTACAAGGATGCAGCTATCAACCAGGAGGAATGGTGGGCAAGACTTACAACACTTTATAGAATTGAAAAAATACTGGGGTTATATGAAGATCGTGAAAGGGAAATCCTGTATGAAATAAAGATCAATAAGAAGAATGACGCTGCGCTGAAGGAACTTGAACCAAAACTTCAGGGCGTTAAATCTCAGAAGGAGAAAATAAACACGATGCTATCTGATATCAAAAAGCAGGAAAAAGACGAGAAGGTGATGGTGTTTTGGGATGGCTTGACAAAAAGTGTACAGGTGACAATAGAACGCTGATATCCTGGTATAGCGTAACACAACAGGCCTCTCTATCCTTTGGCTTCCTTTTCATAGCCTTCATCCACCAGCAAATCCCTGCTGTTCGCAGCATCCACAGCCAATTCATCGCACACCTCATTCTCCTTGTTTCCTGCATGTCCTTTTACCCAAGTGAATGACACTTTGTGCTTTGGATAGATAATAAGAAACCGTTTCCATAAATCCACGTTTTTCTTCTTTTTGAAGTTCTTTTTCTCCCAGCCGAATAACCATCCTTTTTCTACTGCATCCACCACATATTTGGAATCTGAATAAATGTTCACTTCTGTTCCTGGATTTTTCAGGGTTTCAAGTCCAACAATTACGCTCAAAAGCTCCATCCTATTGTTTGTGGTAAGCCTGTAGCCTTGCGATAATTCCCTGCGATGACTTTTCGAAATCATCACGATTCCATATCCCCCTTTTCCTGGGTTTCCAAGGGCGGAGCCATCTGTATAAATAATGACCTGTGTAGTTTTATTGCTCAGAACAGTGAGTTTAAACTAATGTAATATCAAGTTCAACGATGACGATAACAATGACAATGACGATATTAAGCTTGCGCATTTTGTCATAGTCATGGTAATGGTCATTGTACAAAATCTACGATTATACGTAATATTATACTTTACTCAACCCTGGATAAGAACTTAAATGTAAAAGGAATCTATCCTTTCAGGGCTTCGGCACCACCAACAATTTCTATGATCTCATTGGTAATCGCTGCTTGTCGTGCTTTGTTGTACTTTATCTTGAGATCACGAATCATTTCCGTACAGTTGTCAGTGGCTTTGTGCATCGCAGTCATTCTGGCACCGTGTTCGGCAGCATAGGATTCTAAGATTGCCCTGTACAGCTGAATCTTTAAAGACCTGGGAATCAATTCCTCAACAATTTCTTCTTTTGTTGGTTCAAATATGTAATCCGTAGATAATTTACTTTCCCCATCTGTATCTGGTGGAAGTACCGGGAGAAATTGCTCTGAAGTTAATATCTGTACCGAGGCATTTTTAAATCTGTTGTACACCAGAATAACTTTTTCAAAATCCCCTTCCAGGTAGTTATCCATAATATTTGAAGCAACGCTGGCAACACTTTCATAATTGAGGTTGTCATACAACATATGGAGGCGCCTTGGCAAATTAGAGCCAAAAATGTGTAAATCTGACTTTCTGAAAAAATCATCTGCCTTTTTTCCAATTGAGATCACACTCACTTTATAGTCCTTGTATGTCTCCCTGGCCTCCTTTGTCACTTTCTTGACAACGTTCGCATTAAAGGGCCCACACAACCCTCGGTTAGAAGTAATCGCAATGATTAAAACATTTTTGATGTCACGTTGGGTAGAGAAGATGGCCTGAGATGGATCGGCTACAGAACACAAATCTCTGAGTATATGCTGAAGTTTATCTGCATAAGGCCTCAAGGAAATAACGGCACTTTGCGCCTTCCTCAGCTTAGCCGCGGACACCATTTTCATGGCATTTGTGATCTGCTGTGTTGAAGAAACAGAAGTTATTCTATTGCGTACTTCCTTTAGATTAGCCATTTTATTTCTCTGATGCCTCTTCTGTTGCTTCTTTTGTTTCTACTTCTTCAGTACTCTCTGTTCCTTCGTCCTCCTTATCTGACTTTGCAGCGGATCTGTATTTCCCGGTCATATCTTTGGCAACTTTTTCAAGGGTGTTGATGACGTCATCATCAATTTTGCCCTCTTTCAATGATTTGAGAACATCCTTGTGGTTTGCGTTCATCGTCTCGAGGAAGTTCAATTCAAATTCTCTAATCTCTTTCACCGGTACATCTAACAACAACCCGTTTGTTCCGAGGTATATAATTGCCTGTTGCATTTCAACGGTCATGGGTTGATACTGGCCCTGCTTCAGGATTTCCACATTTCTCTTGCCCTTGTCAATAACAGCCTGAGTGGCTGCATCGAGGTCAGAACCAAATTTTGCAAATGCTTCCAGCTCCCTGTACTGTGCCTGATCTAATTTGAGCGTTCCTGCAATTTTCTTCATAGACTTTATCTGTGCATTCCCCCCGACCCTTGAAACCGATATTCCAACATTGATCGCTGGCCTAACACCAGAGTTAAACAAATTAGATTCAAGGAATATTTGTCCGTCAGTAATTGAAATTACATTGGTAGGAATGTAGGCCGAAACGTCTCCCTCCTGTGTTTCAATGATAGGAAGTGCAGTTAATGAGCCACCGCCCTTTACTTTGCCCTTCAAACATGGAGGAAGGTCATTCATATTTTTCGCTACATCATCCGAGTTGATAATCTTAGCTGCTCTTTCCAGCAACCGCGAATGCAAATAGAACACATCCCCAGGATAAGCCTCTCTGCCCGGAGGCCTTCTCAGTAACAGCGATACCTCCCTGTATGATACCGCTTGCTTGGAAAGATCATCAAATATTATGAGTGCTGCTCTACCTGTATCTCTAAAGTATTCACCAATAGCTGCACCGGCAAATGGAGCGTAAAATTGCATGGGTGATGGATCGGAAGCGGTTGCAGATACAATCACTGTATACTCCATGGCTCCGTGCTCCTCTAGAATTTTCGCAACATTGGCTACTGTTGTTCCTTTCTGGCCAATTGCTACATAGATACAAAATACAGTTTCACCAGCTTTATGAAATTCTTTCTGATTAATAATGGTATCAATCGCGATTGCTGTCTTCCCGGTTTGCCTGTCACCGATGATGAGCTCTCGCTGTCCCCTGCCAATAGGTATCATAGCGTCTATAGACTTGATTCCCGTTTGCAATGGCTCATTTACCGGTTGGCGAAAAATTACACCTGGTGCCTTTCGTTCAAGCGGCATTTCATATTTTTCACCACCTATAGGCCCCTTTCCATCAATAGGTTCACCGAGGGTATTTATAACCCTACCCATCATCTCTTCCGAAACCTGTATGGAAGCAATCTTACCCGTTCGTTTAACCACATCACCTTCCTTGATCTCTTTTGAATTGCCAAGGAGAACCGCGCCTACGTTATCCTCTTCCAGGTTCAGGACAATTCCCTTTAACCCATTTTCAAATTCTATCAATTCGCCCGATTGAACCTCTGAGAGGCCATAGATTCGTGCAATTCCGTCTCCGACCTGAAGTACGGTTCCGATTTCTTCCAGATCTTCCTCTGACTTAAATCCCGCCAATTGTTCCCTTAATATTGCCGAAACTTCTGCTGGTTTTATTTGTGCCATAATCTAATGTATTGGTTTGTTTCTTATCTACTAATATTCGTTTTCAAATAATCTTATTTCTCCTTAAATGCTGGCTTCTGGCTGCTGGCTGCTGGCTGCTGGCTGCTGGCTGCTGGCTGTTTACTTTAGTTATATTGTTTTTTGTATTTAGATCTCGTTGTATAACCTTCATGAATATGTTTATTTTTTTACCTAATAAATTCAAACGCTCATGCAAATTATGATACAAGTCTTTATTTGTTAATGATCCAGTTTCATGCAATGTCTCCAAATGATCAATTGTTTCATCATTAGACGAAATTGAGAATGTTAGAAAGCGCAAGTATTCTTGCTGGTATCTCTTACGCCCATAACCCTCCACTATATTCGATTTAACGGACTTGCTAGATCGTCTTATTTGGCTTGATCCTTCATATTTTTCAATTTTCGGCAGCTCAGTTAATGTCATTTTATGAATATCTATGGCTAAGTCGCGCGATAATTGCCAAATTTCTAAATTCTTATAATTCATAGTCCCTATCTACCCTGGATAAGCTAACAGTCAGAGGCCAGTAGCTTGTCTTTTATATCAATTATTAGTATAGTGCCGTTCCTTAAATGTTTTTCTCAAGTCATTCAGTTTTCGTTGAATGCTCGCGTCGTATTGTTTGTCGCCTATTCTGATGATCAAGCCTCCGATAAGACTTTCATTTTCCTTTTTAATCAGTTCCACCTCTGATTTAAAACTGTCCTTCACAACCTTCAATACCTGTTCGCGCAATTCATCGTCCAAACCAATCGCAGAAGTTACCACGGCGGTGATAATCTTCTTTTCTCTCTTGTACTGTCGTTGAAACTCCTCTACAATAGCTGGCAAGTATCCTTCTCTCCCTTTTTCAATGATAATACTTATAAAGTTTTGGGAAACTCTGCTGACGTGGCTTGAAAATATTTTGTCCAGTATATCGATCTTCTTATCTGATTTAACAATAGGACTTTTTAATAAGAGCACAAGATCTTTACTCTCCCGGCAAGTGTCCGCAATCAACTTCATATCCGCGTATGCCTGGTCCAGCTCGCCTTTTTCTTTCACCAAATTCAGCAATGCTTTGGCGTATCTCGATGCGATTTTTATACTTTTCACTTCTTAATTGAGCCTTACTTCTTCTAAAAGTGTGCTTATCAAAGCTTTTTGCTTGTTCTCTTCCTTTAATTCCGTTTTAAGGATTTTCTCAGCTATTTCAATAGAAAGCGTAGCGACCTGGCTTTTAAGCTCTTCGATAGCAGCCTTCTTCTCATTGTTGATCTCATCTCTTGCTTGTCGCAAGATTTTATCGGCTTCCTCTTTCGCCTTCACCTTCGCCTCCGAAACGATACTGTTTTTGGTATCTCTGGCCAATTTTAAAATTTCATCTCTCTCATTCTGCGTTTCCCTAACCAATTCTTCATTTTGAGTCTTTATAACTACCAAATCTTCCCGTGCCTTTCTCGCCTCTCCCAAAGAGATTTTAATAGTTGTCTCTCTTTCATTCAGCGCACTTAGAATTGGCTTCCACGCCAATTTTCTCAGTATCACCAGAACTATAGTAAATGACACCAGCATCCAAAACAGTAAGCCGATATCAGGAGTTATTAAATCCATGGTAAATAAGTTTAAAGTTTGCCGCTAATCGCGGTTCCGCCCCTGGCGGAATAATTTGCTTTATCAACACTTCCCTATATACGCCGGGTAGTGTCGTTGGCTTATCCCAATCCAACAATAAACCCAAGAGCCAAAGCAGCAAGGGCAACACCTTCAACAAGAGCAGCAGCCAAGATCATATTTCCAATAATATCGCCTTTTAGTTCAGGTTGTCTTGCAATGGATTCCAATGCGCTGGCACCAATTCTTCCGATACCCATACCTGCACCCATTGCAGCCATACCTGCACCGATTACGGCACCAGCCTTTGCGATTCCCACTCCTACTGTTGCTTGTAGAATAACTATCATTACTGTTAACATGTCAATTTATTTTTAAAAGGTTAAAAACTGATTTATCTAAATATTACTTATTAATGTGCTTCCTGGGTGGCCAAGCCAAAATATATAGCCGATAATAAGGTGAAAACATACGCTTGTATGGCACCTACCAATAATTCCAAAAAATTCAGAAATACCGAAAATGCCACAGATGCCACAGAAACGCTATAGCCTCCGATCATTGATTTTTCACCAAAAATGAATATCAAACAAATGAATACAAGTATTACAATATGTCCAGCCATGATGTTCGCGAAAAGCCTGACCACCAGAACTGCCGGCTTCACAAAGACTCCCATTAACTCAATCACCAACAAAAGTGGCTTTACGGCTGTAGGAATACCCGGCATCCAAAAAATGTGCTGCCAATAGTTTCTGTTGCCTATCACAGTAGTTATCACAAAAGTGAATGATGCCATGACCAGGGGAATAGCTACATTTCCCGTGACGTTTGCACCTCCGGGAAAAATGGGAATAAGTCCCAACATATTGTTGATCCAGATAAAGAAGAAAATCGTAAGCAAGTAGGGTAAATACCTCTCGTATTTGGGCCCGATCGCCATCTTGGCAATATCGTCCCTTACGAATATGATAATCGGCTCCATGAGTAATTGTAATCCTTTCGGAGCTTGTCCAACCCTTGTCTTATAGGATTTTGCAACCAATAAAAAGATCAACAAGATGATTATCACACTTTCAAAGAGCCCTACAACGTTCTTGGTAATTGAAAAATCCCAAAGCCTGGCCGTTGCCGCTTCGTCAATATTTCCACTTTTATCAACGGCTATTATCTTCTCATGGACGAGGCGATAACCATCATAATCTGCATGCCCATGCTCAAAATTGCTCGACATAAATGTGGAGAATCCTCTATCCTCGCTGTAAATAATGATTGGTAGTGGCACGGATACCGGATGACCTCGCCAGGTGATAATGTGCCAATCATGAGCATCTTTAATGTGATGCATGATCAACTCTCCAGGATTGAACTTTTGGTCTTGAGCCTGCTCATGTTCGGGCTCACATTGGGCAACTGGGGCTTGAAAAAGAAATAAAAACAGAAGAAAAATTCCGGGGAGAAATCTTATAATTCGGGACACCTTGCCAGCCATTTTGTACACGGTCAAATTTTCGGACGCAAAGGTATAGAATTAATCGTGTAATAGAAACATTTGTCAAACTAAATTTTTAGGTGTTTTAACTCGGGAATGATTCAATTCTGAGCACTGCCGTTTTGCTTGAGAAATTTCATGATTAGAATCACTTCAAAAATGGTATACAAGGCGTATAAAAGCACAAAAGTGACAGCAAAATTCGCATAACTTTCATTTTCATAAAGCAGGTATTTTTTAACGATTATGTAACCTGCAAGTCCGCCGATATAAACGAATAGTTTAAGCATGGTTACCGCCATGAAGCGATTCACGAACTTTAGTGATTGATGTTTATTGTTGAGCGGCCCTAGAAGAGCAAGATGAGAAGCTGCTGTGACAAATACCACGAATGTCTGTAACATCAAAAAAGTAAAAGGATTGAGCGCATTGGGAAATTGAAGATAAAGAACGTAACCAATGACAGCTATTATCACTGAATAGATCAGTAGTTTGACCAGGAAGTTCAATACATTAGAATTCATGCAACTACATCATTTACTTTTTCGTCACCTGGCGATAGGCATTAATCATTGACAAGATGATGGAAATAAGCGCAAAAATCATTGTCAGGTATGGCTTTTCTAGGCCTAAATAGCTGCTGAGCTTCATTCCACCCCAAATTCCCAGAAAAATAATGCCGAACATTTGTATACCAACGCCCGAATATTTTACATATGCATTAACTTCTCTTTTCTTTCCGTCAAAATCGTCGCTTCCTGGAGTATCCATGAGAAGAAGCCTACCGACTGGGTTCTTCCAGCACAAAGGTATTCATGAAATTGGTCGTGTATTTTCCACTTTTGAATGCTTCATCGTTCATGAGTTGTTCATGAAAAGGCATTGTGGTCTTCACACCTTCTATGATAACTTCTTCCAAAGCCCGCTTCATCTTGGCAACTGCCTCGTCCCGGGTTTGCGCAACCGTGATAATTTTGGCAATCAACGAATCGTAATCAGGTGGAATGGTGTAACCAGAATAAACATGCGTATCTACCCTAACCCCATGCCCCCCTGGCTTATGGAAATTAGTAATCGTTCCCGGACAGGGCCTGAAATCATTGTATGGATCTTCCGCATTAATCCTGCATTCAATTGCGTGCATCTGTGGGTATAAGTTTTTCCCACTAATTTTTTCACCCGCCGCTATTTTTATTTGTTCTTTAATAAGATCATAGTTAATTACCTCTTCCGTGATTGGATGCTCCACCTGTATGCGTACATTCATTTCCATGAAATAAAAATTTGCCTTCTTATCCACGAGGAACTCTACAGTACCTACTCCTTCGTATTTTGCCGCTTTCCCAGCCTTAATTGCGGCCTTCCCCATCTTCTCACGCAGCTTCTGAGTCATAAAGGGAGATGGCACTTCCTCCACCAATTTTTGATGTCTTCGCTGAATACTGCAATCGCGCTCGGATAGATGCGACACACGGCCATAACGGTCACCAGCGATCTGAAATTCTATGTGCCTCGGATCCTCTATAAATTTTTCGAGGTACATATCGTTATTACCAAATGCAGCCATAGCCTCGGCCCTGGCTTTGTCCCAGGCGTCCTCCAGCTCATCTTCCTTCATCACAACTCTCATTCCCTTACCACCCCCTCCAGCAGTTGCTTTAAGCATTACCGGATAAGTGATTTTTGCGGCCCATGAAAAAGCATCTTTTAAATCCTTAAGAAGCCCATTTGACCCTGGAATTGTAGGAACACCGGCTTTAGCCATTGTTTTTATAGCATTTGCTTTATCCCCCATGGATTCAATCATCTTTGGAGAAGCTCCAATGAATTTAATCTTATGCTCCTCGCAGATTTTCGAGAATTTGGCATTCTCCGACAGGAACCCATAACCGGGATGAATCGCATCCGAATTCGTAATCTCTGCTGCTGCGATAATGCTTGGAATGTTTAAATACGACTTCGCACTTTCAGCCGGGCCTATGCAAACAGCTTCGGATGCAAACCTAACGTGCAAGGAGTCTCTATCTACTACGGAGTATACCGCCACCGTTTCGATCCCCATTTCCTTACAAGTTCTGATAACTCTAAGGGCTATCTCTCCTCTGTTGGCGATCAATATCTTTTTAAACATTTGGGAAATTTGAAAATTATCAGTTGCCCTCTAATCTGAAAGAACAACTTCAAATCATTCTAATGAGGTTCAATCAGAAATATAGGTTGGTCATATTCTACAGGAGAAGCATCATCCACCAATACTTTGACAATTTTGCCTCCAACTTCAGATTCAATTTCATTGAATAGCTTCATTGCTTCAATAATGAATATTACATCTCCCTCTACCACTTCGTCTCCTACGCTTACAAATGGTGGCTTGTCAGGGGCAGATGCCCTATAGAATGTCCCTATCATCGGAGCCTTAATGGTTATCAGATTTGAATCTTTGCCTTCTTCAGATGCTTCCTGACCTTCAGCAGCAGAAGTCGGTTCCTCCGTGGTAACAGGTGGAGCCACTACAACTTGAGTTGGTGCTGCAACAACAGGAACCGTAGAATGAACGACGATGTTATCCGAATCCTGCGGAATAAGCTCACCGCGCTTTTTGCGTGGCGGCGTTTTTATAACAATCTTGAAATCTTTAAGCTCTAATTCTACCTCGCTCACACCAGATCGAGATACAAACTTGATCAGTTCCTGAATTTCACTAAGTTTCATAGGTTTATCTTCTTGACTCAAAAGTATAAATTATATTAATTGTTATACGCCCACTTGAGATAGATTGCACCCCAAGTAAATCCACCTCCAAATGTTGCTATTATTAAGTTATCACCTTTCTTCAACTTGGATTCCCAATCCCACAAACACAATGGAATAGTTCCATTGGTGGTATTTCCATATTTGCCAATGTTGATCATGACCTTATCCAGATCCAGATTAATGCGTTTCGCTGTAGCTTCAAGAATTCTCTTGTTGGCCTGATGGGGCACGAGCCACGCTATATCGTCACCAGTGAGATTATTTCTCTTCATCACTTCCTCTGCTACGTCGGCCATTTTGGTTACGGCAAATTTGAAAACTGCCTGACCGGACTGGAAAAGGTAATGATCTTTATTGTCTACGGTTTCATGAGTTGACGGATGCAGAGAGCCACCTCCCTTTTGATATAAATATTTTCTACCCGATCCATCACTTCTCAACACTGAATCAATGATACAATCTCCATTTTCTGCCGGTTCTAACAATACAGCTCCGGCTCCGTCACCAAATATGATGCAAGTAGCTCTATCCGTGTAGTCTACAATTGACGACATTTTATCTGCACCAACCACAACAACTTTTTTGTGAGAGCCTGACTCAATGTACTTAGAGGCAGTTACCATCGCATATACGAAGCCTGAGCAGGCTGCCATCACATCATAGCCAAAGGCATTGACCGCTCCAACCTTATCCGCAATTATGTTCGCCGTAGCGGGAAACAGCATATCGGGTGTTGCCGTGGCGCATATAAGCATGTCTATTTCTGATGGATCAATGCCCCTTTTTTCACACAACCCCTTTACAGCTTCATAACCCAAGTCGGAGGAAGCACCTACTTTTAGGATGCGTCGCTCTTCAACTCCCGTTCTTGTTTTGATCCACTCATCGTTGGTATCAACCATCTTCTCCAAATCAGCATTGGAGAGTATGTGATCGGGAACGTATCCATGAACGGCAGTTATAGCTGCTTTCACTTCACTCATCTTGATAATGCTGTTTTTATTCTACTGGTCAGATCGGCCTCAACCATATCTCTTGTCAATATCATCATGTTTTTTACGGCCAACTCACTTGAGCTGCCATGGCCAATAACGACAGGAGCATTGATACCAAGTATAGGAGATCCTCCGTAATTCTCATAGTTAAACCTTTCGAGATAGTCATCCTGTATTCCCCTTTTTTTGAAAGCGAAATAGAATGCCTCCGCCTCTTTCAGTACCACATTACCGGTAAATCCGTCACAGACAATTACGTCGATGGTTTCACTCAACAATGCCCCTCCCTCCACATTCCCGACAAAGTTAAAATCTTTTGTACCATTCATCATTTCATATGTAGCCTGTGTAAGTAAATTTCCCTTTTTCTCCTCCGCACCTATATTTAGCAAGCCAACTCTTGGATTTTTGACATCATGAATATATTCCGCAAACAACGAACCGAGAATGGCAAACTGGTACAACACATCAGGTTTACAATCCGCGTTTATTCCAACATCCAGCACTATGGTAAATCCACCATCTACATTCGGAAGTGCAGTGAGAATACAGGGACGATAAATACCAGCAATAGTACTTATGTACCGCATTGACCCCACGAGCATTGCTCCGGTATTACCGGTACTGGCATATCCATCAATATCGCCATTTCGCAGCGCCTGAAAACCGAGGGCAATACTGGAATTTGGTTTTTGAGAAATTGCTCTTGTTGGGGGGTCTCCCATGGCAACTACTTCGGGGGCATGAGTAATATCAAATAATTTATGATCAACTGACCGATCAGCGAGTGCATTCCTAATTTTCTTCTTATCACCAAACAAAACCAATCGAACATCGCGGGAAAGTTCTTGTTGAGCCAGGATAGCACCGTCGATATTCGAATCGGGGGCAAAGTCGCCTCCCATGATGTCTAATCCTATCTTCATAAGCTCAAATAAGTTGAATTGAGCATAATAATGATTATACGGAGATCGAATTGTCTACAGCAGGCTTACCCCGGTAATAGCCACATTCCGGGCATACCCTATGGCGAAGAACCGGAGCGCTGCAATTTGAACAGGTACTCAATGTGGGAACTTCTGCTTTTATGTGAGCTCTTCGTTTGTCCCTTCTCTGCTTGGAAATTTTTCGTTTAGGATGTGCCATTGGATATTCTTTAGTTTATTACGTGTCTAATTTAAGTTTTTTGAGTGCCTCCCATCTTGGATCTATCGTTTCTTCATTATTCACTTTCCCGTTTAAACCATTTAACCTCTCGATGGTTTCGGGATCGCAATCTGCTTCCACGTGCACTTTTCTTTGAGGAAGTTGCAAATGTATGTATTCAAAAATATAGGGTGCAACATCAATAGTATTTTCCTTTTCAGGTATTACAATAATCTCATCCGTTTCTTCATATATCTTTTCTCCAAATTTTACGATCAATCGGTTATTGCTGTTTACTGGCAGTTCCAATAAATCAGAGCAACGATCGCAAATAGTGTTCACGCTTCCATCAATTCTAAATTCCAGCACCAGCAAATTATCTTCCTTCATGAACTCTATATTCACTTTGAGGCGACCGCTGGTAATCTCAGCTGAATTCATTTCCACAAAGAAATTCTCCTCGATATCAAACGAGAATTGGTGCAGTCCCACTTCCAGGGAAGCAAATCGAATTTCAAATGGTTTTTCCTTCTTCATTTTTGGTCAAAACGGGTGCAAATGTATGAATTTCAGAGATAATACAAAAGGTATTTTGATTCAGTACCACCCACTTATAAACACCTGCTATGCGTGTGCTCGAGCATGATGAATATTACATGCCATGTACAGTGCATTCACAAATGATTCTTCACTCGCGAGGTTCTTGCCCGCAATATCGTAGGCGACTCCGTGATCCGGGGATGTGCGGACTACTGACAATCCAGCGGTAAAGTTGACTCCTGAGTCAAATGCCAGTGTTTTAAAGGGTATTAAACCCTGATCGTGATACATAGCCAAGATCCCATCATATAATTTTAATGATTTAGAACCGAATAATCCGTCGGCTGAAAATGGCCCTTCTGCTTGAATGCCCTCTTCATTTGCCCTGGCAATGGCAGGAACAATGATTTCCTCTTCCTCACTGCCAAGAAGTCCGCTATCTCCCGCATGTGGATTCAATCCCAGCACTGCAATTTTTGGATTTGATATACCGAAGTCATTTATAAGGGAGTGCGAAAACACTTTTAACTTTTGCACAATTAATTCCGAATTGATTGACTCTGAAACTCGTTTTAAAGGAATATGTCCGGTTACAACACCCACTTTCAATTCTTCGGAGCACATCAGCATAATTATGTTTTCTCCATCGAACTTCCGCTTCAGGTATTCAGTGTGGCCAGATACACTGAATTGCTCAGATTGAATATTGTGTTTGTTAACCGGTGCAGTGATTAAAATATCAGCCTGTGTGTCTTGCACAGCTTCTATGGCACTGTTCAAGGAGAGAAGGGCGCACTTGCCGCCCATTTCCGTGGCTGTACCAGGTTTCACGTCAATTTTTTCATCCCAGCATTCTATAACATTGACCTTATGGTCTACCGCTTCGTTGGCATCGCTGATGACCTGAAACTTAAAATTATCATATCCCAGAACCCCCTTGTAAAATTCAAATACCTGTGAGGATCCATAAATGATCGGGGTACACAACTCCAGGAGTTTTTCATTTGCAAAAGACTTGATAATGACCTCTGGCCCTATACCATTGATGTCACCGATGGTTATAGCGGCTTTGATGTTATCGGACTTGGAATTATTCAATGTTGTTAAACTTTATTCACGAAAAAGTCGAACAACAAACGCACGCCGACACCTGTTCCGCCGATACCTCTATAACTGTCTCGGCTATCGAGAAATGCCGGGCCAGCAATATCAAGATGTATCCATGGATAATCTGTGAAATGGTGAAGAAACTTACCGGCAGTAATGGATCCGCCATAGGGTCCGCCCAGGTTTTTGATGTCAGCAATTTCAGATTTGATCATCTCACCATATTCCTCCCAAAAGGGCAATTCGGCCAAGCGCTCATGAACATTGTGTCCACTTTCCTGTAGTTTTTCATGCTGCTTTTCTGCTCCCTCATGCATGGATACCATTCCGATGGTACCTATAGCTGCAATCGATGAGCCAGTTAGTGTTGCCAGGTCAATTACCAATTCTGGTTTGAACCTCTTGGCATAGCTCAAAGCATCGGCGAGGATCAACCTGCCCTCGGCATCAGTGTTGAGCACTTCCACATAAGTTCCGTCATGCATAGTAATCACATCACCCGGAACATAGGCGTTTCCAGATGGCCTGTTATCTGTAGCCGGAACCAATCCAATTACATGCACCTTCAGCTTTGCTTTAGCAATGGCGTACATGGTTCCCGCAACTGCTGCTGCCCCGCCCATATCACATTTCATGAATTCCATTGACTTTGGAGTGGGCTTTAGACTCAGTCCGCCAGTGTCAAAAACAACTCCCTTACCTACCAGCACATAGGGCTTCTTGTTCCTGAATCCCTTTGGCTTCCACTCCATTATCGTGAAGGTTGGCGGGTCAAGGCTTCCTTTATTAACTGCCAGCAATCCACCCATTTTCAGCGACTGTATTTTTGACTTATTGAAAACCTGCACTTTAAATCCAGACTCCTTTCCCATTTTTTGAATTTCTTTAGACAACTGTGTTGCCGTTAGAAACCAAAGTGGTTCATTCACCAGGGTTCGTGCATAAAGGCTACCCTGTAACGAAGCGTTCAGTCGAGCTATATCCTTTGAGCTCACATCTCTACTGTGAACCCGAATTGATTTTAGAGAAGCCGCTAGTTTCTTTTTATCAGTTTTATATCTCAGAAATTGATAGTTACCGAGGGCCAGCCCTTCGGCAAATGCCAACAAGTGAATTTTATTCTTCAAAGCGCTTCTGACCGTTATTCGATCTAATTTATCCGAGTTCAATACGGCCAGCATGTCGCATCCAGCCCGGCGACAAACTTCTGAGGTTAGTTCTTCTGTCTTTCCTTCTTTGATTACAGCGATATGAACGGCCCGCTTGTATTGATTGATCGTAACCATTTTTTGCTCCTTCTTGGTAATACAGTCCTTTACATATGCCAACTCTTGTTTTGAAAAACCGGCATCTTTGAAATTCGACTTTTTGTCGGCGAGGATTACAACATTCTCCTGATTTGAAACCGATGTAACACTAGATATTTTTGTCATGATATTATTTGTAATTTTGCCTTCCGCAATCTTCGATAACCTTTGGTCAAAGTGGAAAGCTATTGCGGGTCAAAGTTAATTAATTGTTACACAATCGTGAATACTGACAGACTGTTACAAGAGGCCCTGGACTTCAAATTTCTCTCGGCTGAAGATGGAAAATATTTGTTTGAGAACGCCTCTACACCTGAGTTGACATTTGTAGCCAATGAGTTGAGGAAAATCCAGAAGCCCAACGGAAAAGTAACCTGGATCATCGACAGAAATGCCAACACCACCAACGTCTGCATCGCCAACTGTAAGTTCTGCAATTTTTTTGTGCCCCCTAAAAAAGTTCACGATGCGAAGGCGAATGGCACGCCAAACTATGTGAATGGTTACATCACGACCATTGATCAGTACAAAGAAAAAATTGAGGAGATGTTCCGCTATGGTGGTGATCAGTTATTGCTGCAAGGAGGCCATCATCCAGATTTAGGATTGTCATTTTACAAGAAATTGTTCTCTGAATTAAAAAGTCTGTACCCGAATTTAAAATTACATGCGTTAGGGCCACCTGAAATTGCCCATATTTCAAAGCTCGAAGGCATGTCGCATACGGCTGTGCTGTCTGAATTACTGGAAGCGGGTTTGGATTCCCTTCCCGGAGCAGGTGCGGAAATACTCAACGATCGAGTACGCAGAATGATCTCTAAAGGCAAGTGTACTGGCACAGAGTGGCTGGACGTGATGCGAGCTGCTCATCAACTGGATATAACCACATCGGCTACCATGATGTTTGGACATATTGAAACCCTGGAAGAACGCTTTGAGCACCTTGTGCTGCTCAGACAAGTGCAGTCTGAAAAACCCGAGGGAGCCAACGGATTCCTCGCCTTTATTCCATGGCCCTTTCAGGATGAAGATACCATCCTGAAAAATGTAAAAGGGATAATGAATGAAGTAACGGGCGACGAATACATAAGAATGATAGCGGTGAGCCGCATTATGCTGCCCAACATCATCAATATTCAGGCTTCCTGGCTTACAGTAGGGCCGAATGTAGCACAGCTTTGCCTGCATGCAGGTGCCAATGACTTTGGTTCAATTATGATAGAGGAGAATGTAGTTTCTGTAGCTGGAGCTCCCCATCGTTTTACTTCTGATGGCATTCAGGAATCTATACGCGAAGCGGGATTTGAACCGCAATTACGAACTCAGAAATACGAGTTTAGGGAATTACCTGATAACATAGAACAACAGGTAATTAATTATTGAGCCTTCCCCCTTGTTTGTTGGAAGGATTGATTGAGCAGATCAAATTTCGCCTGAATCTCTTTGTTTAGTTCAACTTGCTTAAAAGACCTGGTAATTCGCACCATGCTCTGCATTACCGACATGGCCCGCTGTGTTTCCGATGTGACCTTGCTCGCAAACTTTCCTCTTAAGCTAAGATAGTAATCCAGGTCATCCTCATAAATCTCCACCAGCCGATTTACAATAGTATTCGCTTTGTCAAACTCACCCGCCCTGTAATAGCCTTCTGCGATCGGTGTCATGAAGAGGTTGAAAGGAATTTCTGCATCCGGCATTTCTTCAACACACTTGTCGAGTACCTTAACTGCTGAATCTATCTTTCCCTCATTTAACAAGGCATTGGCAAGTCGGGCAAAGTTGTTTCTTAGGTTATAAGTCATCCTCATATTGGTTTCACCCATGTACACGCCGTTTTTCATTCCTCCCCATTTAAACTTGTTCATCACGTTGTTGTACATGATTTCTGTGTCCACACTTCCCGTTTGTCCATCCCGGTTCTTTGTGCTAATAGGAACAAGTCTGTACGCAAGGCCTTCTAATCTGAAATATTCTTCCAATTGCAAATAAGCGGAGCTTCCTACGGTAATTGCAAAATAGACAGGCCGCTCCCAGTCGTTTTCGGCCAGCATATCCAGCTGCATCAAAGAATTCTTGAGAATATAATTACCACTTTTCTCCCACCTCAGTTCAGACACAATTTGATCTGCCATATCAGGACGCACAATACCTAAATCGAGGATCTTTTGCTTGTTAACCGGCAAGCTGAACTTTTTGGTGGGCAGGTAATTTAACTGCTTTCCGCTCTGTGTTTGAATCTTGGCCTGGGCGCTTTCGCTCTTCACGAATTCTATGACCTCTTTCAAATCCGTGTATCCCTTCAGTTTCCTGTCATAAAAAGGAATATAATCACGTGTTCCCTGTCTGTACTGCTCCTTTTTCAATGAGAAGGGCACAGGCTCAGAATCATAAGCTTTTCTGGCCATCTGATCGATGTACCAATCTGTATTCGAGAGACTCAGGTTCATCACCCTTACATCAGTTCGTACACCTTCCACCTCCTGTGCATACCACAAAGGGAAAGTATCATTATCCCCATTCGTAAAAATAATCGCATTGGGCGCACAGGAATTTAAGTAGTTACAGGCAAAGTCCCTGGCAGTGTACAACCCTGACCTGTCGTGATCGTCCCAATTAACACTTGCCATTAAAGCCGGAACCGGCAAACATATAAGTGTAGCCAGAACGCCCGCCAATTTGGCGTTGAGGTTCTTCTTGAGAAATTCGAAGATTCCCAATACGGCCATACCAATCCAGATGGTGAAGGCGTAAAAGGATGCCGCATAAGCATAGTCTCTTTCTCTGGGCTGATATGGATACTGGTTCAGGAATACTATAATTCCAAGCCCCGTAAGCAAGAAGAGTACGGATACCACAAAAAAGCTCTTCTTGTCATTTTTATAATGAAAGACCACTCCAATCAATCCCAATATTAGCGGCAAACAATAAAGTTTATTGTAAGCCTTGTTGATTTTCATGCTTTCGGGTATATTATTCTGTGGTCCTATCCGAATTTCGTCGATAAATGAAATTCCACACAACCAGTTACCATCTGTAATATTTCCGTGGCCCTGTGTGTCGTTCTGCCGTCCCGCAAAGTTCCACATGAAGTAGCGAAAATACATCCATCCTATCTGATAGCTGAAGAAGAAATTCAAGTTTTCACCGAAGCTTGGTTTCTTGTCTTTTCCCCCTTTAAATCCAGACCACTCCTTATATGCACGGACATGGTTTTTTTTATCGCTGTACATCCTTGGAAATATACTGCAGAACTTCTTGTCGTAATTGGGAATTGATTGCCTCTTATTATCAGATACAATATACTTCCCAATCTTCTCATCCGGATAATAAACAGGTGATCCGTCTTTATATGGTTTTACCTTATCCAATGGCGCATTAAAATATTGTCCATAGGCAAGGGGACGGTCTCCGTATTGCTCACGACTCAAATAAGATATAAATGCAAATACATTTTCCGGATTGTTTTCGTCCATGGGTGTATTTGCCATTGAACGGATCACAATCTGCGCATAGGTAGAGTATCCAATGCAGATAACAGTAAAACACAAAATTGCAGTATTAACGAGCGGTTTGTTGTTTTGCTTTGACCACCTTAGTCCCCAAATGATTGCCCCAATAACCACCATCGCAAAAAACACTATTCCCGATCCAAAGGGCAATCCAAAACTATTTACAAAGAGCAGCTCAAATTTAGACGCAAACCTGACCATGTACAGCACGATTCCGTATTGCACCCCAAAGAGAATGACAATACCTACCAAAAGTGCCTTGATGATACCCAGTGGTGTAGTTTCATACTTCTTATAGTAGTACACCAACGCAAGAGCTGGTATGGTTAGCAGGTTCAGGAGGTGAACCCCAATTGAAAGGCCCATCAGGTAGGCAATAAGAACGATCCATCGGTCTGGGTGGTCCTCTTCAGGAATGCTCTCCCATTTGAGAATGGCCCAGAACACGAATGCGGTGAAGAAGGAAGACATAGAATAAACCTCTGCTTCTACTGCTGAAAACCAAAACGTATCAGAGAAAGTATAGGTAAGCGCTCCTAAAATACCACTTCCCAGAATAGCATAACCATATTCATCCAGCGATTTGCCCGCTGCTTTGATCATCATCTTTCCAAGGGCCGTTATGGTCCAGAATAAGAATAGGATAGTAAAGGCACTGCACATGGCTGACAGGGCGTTGATCATAAACGCGGCCTTATCGGGAGGTGTAAATAAGGTGACAATTCTTCCTAACATCTGGAAGAAAGGCCCCCCGGGCGGGTGACCAACTTCAAGCTTATATGCAGTTGCTATATACTCTCCACAGTCCCAAAAGCTCACAGTGGGCTCCATGGTAGACAGATAAACGAATGAGGCTATTACCAGAAGTATCCAGCCTACGATATTGTTTATTTTTTGATACTGCATCGGTTTCTCTGGATTTTCAGAACGCGCAAATTTAGAAAAATTTAAGTTGAGACGATGGAAAAACGGGTTAGGTTGGCAATTATTATCGTTGGCTCTGCCATTTATGATTTTTTAACATAAGCTTTAATTTTTCCTAAATTTGCGCTCCTGTTTCCAATGTAATTTTGGATTTCAGTTTTAAAGTTTTTATGTGATTTACTTTTATGATTGAGTAAATTGTTTTTTTGCCCGATGGCCCGCCTTTGTCCTTTGGACTACGGCGGACAGGTGTAACCCGCCTTCACTTCGTTTCGGAGGGGCAGGCTGGCAACCGTGTTGCCGGAGTATCGAGGTGAGAATAGGTTGAACTATTATTTGAATACGAAAGTGTTCTTTGCCCACCTGCGTACGCAAATAGGCGTACTACGGTGGACAGTGCCCGATGGTGTAACTGGCAACACGTCTGGTTTTGGTCCAGAAGAGTCTAGGTTCGAGCCCTAGTCGGGCAACACCAAATACTTGCTAACCCCAGATAATCAATTGATTATCTGGGGTTTTTATTTTGGGGGTACAACTATGGTATAACCAAATGAACCATACCCAACCCTTACCCACGCTTTTTGCAATTTTACTATCTTACTCGACAAAAGAAAGACCATTATGGCCAATCTCACTGAGCATATAACACAAATAAAAGCCGCTATAAAAGCCCTGGAAGCTCAGCGTTCAGTTCTAGGCGATGATGCAGTCGATTTATCATTAAAGGCACTGCAACAACAAATTTCAGACTTAGAAACATCTCAAACTGCTGCTACTCAATCCAAAGGGGAACGGCGTCAAACGACAATTCTATTTTCCGATCTGTCAGGTTATACAGCAATGGGTGAAAAACTCGATCCGGAAGATGTGCAGGAATTGATGAATCGGATCAAAACAGAGGCGATTCGGATCGTAGAACACCATGAGGGAACCGTTAATCAGTTTGTCGGTGATGAAATACTGGCCTTGTTCGGAATTCCGATCGCTCATGAGGATGATCCGGTTCGCGCAGTGAAAGCCGCTCTTGAATTGCACGATATGGTTCGCAAATTGAGCGAGGAGGTAGAACCGCTTATCGGCAGGCCATTGACAATGCACAGCGGAATTAACACGGGGTTGATCGTCACAGCGATTGCTGATGTCCGTGACGGGAAAATTGCACTGACCGGCGATACCGTAAACACAGGTGCCCGCCTGCTGGCCCTGGCTAAAGAAGATGAAATTTTGATCAGCCCGCAAACCCACGACCGGATTTCTCCCTTCTTTAAAACAGAGGCCCTTGATCCTCAAGCGATGAAGGGAAAAGCAAAACCTATGATTCCATACCGGATACTTGGTGAAACCACAATTAGCACCCGTATTGAAGCAGCAGAACAACGTGGCTTTACTACTTACATCGGCCGGGAAGAAGAACTCGCTACCCTCAACGCATGTCTGGAAAAAGCCATTCAGGGAGAAGGGCAGGTGGTGACAATAAAAGGAGAAGCGGGGCTGGGCAAGAGTCGTCTGATTTATGAATTCCTTAAAGAGATAAACGACGAAAAAATAATCATCCTGGAAGGCCGTTGTCAGTCCTACGGAGTCTCAAGTCCATATTTACCATTCCTGGATGCCCTGAGAAAAGATTTGGGCATGCGCACAGAAGATACTCCCGCCGAGTTGCATGAAAAAGTGGTGAGCAGTCTCACTGTAATGGATTCCTCTCTGGAAAGATACATTCCGGTGTTTCTGCACCTTTTATCTATCCCAAGCGAGAAATACCCTCTGCCAGAAGAGCTCAAAGGCGAGAAGCTCAAACAAGAGATTGAAGAAGGACTGGTTCTGATAAACACCTTAAATAAAAAACAGCTGACGAAAGTTTGGATTCTGGAGGATTGGCATTGGGTGGATGACGCGTCTAACGAGACATTCATGAGGCATATGGATATCATGGCTTCTTTGCAAATGATGGTTGTACTTCTGCATCGACCAGAATATACTCCCGAATTGAAGCACTGCCTTTTCCACACAGCAATTGAGTTAAAGGGTATTAATGAGCAAGACGTGGAATCAATGATCCAGGGTATTTACGCAGTGGATCAGGTTCCGGAAGGTTTCGCAGCCCAAATAGTTCAACACAGCGGAGGCAACCCTTTCTTTATCGAAGAGTTGTGCAATCTGCTCAAAGAAGATGAAACAGTGATGATTGAAGAGGGCAGAATCATTTTACACAAAGCAATCGAGCAAATCACTTTCCCTCAATCCGTTCAGGCTGTAATTCGTACAAAACTAGACCGGCTCTATGATGAGTCAAGAGAAGTAATCAATCTGGCTTCGGTGATTGGAAGAGACTTTCTTAAACCCATATTGGGCCAGATTACAATTAAACTAAATGATCTTTCTAAATCTCTTGATAATTTGAAAACAGCTGAATTGATTCGCCAACTTGAGAATCTACCTGAAATTACATACCAATTCAAGCATGCCATCACTCAGCAGGTAACTTATCAAACCCTGCTGATCAAACGGCGCACTTTGTTGCACCGTCTTGTGGGAGAAACCATTGAAGCCCTTTACCCAAAACGCCTGGAAGAACAATTCGAAATACTGGCTTATCATTATAGCAAAAGTTCGGATCTGGAAAAGGCCATTCATTATCTCGATTTGGCCGGAGACAAGGCAGCTAGAAATTATTCTATTATTGATGCCAGGACCTTTTATAAAGAAGCTTTGGAATTAATCGATGCCGAGCCTAATTTGAAAAACGAGGACATGGCAGCATGGAAAACGAAGCGCATTGAAATCAGTCTTAAGTGGGCACAAATATCACATTATGCGGCACCTGAAGAATTCTTAGTAGTCCTGGAAACTTCACTTTCCTACGCCGAAGAGCTCAAAGACGAATCCAAGATTGCCCATTTGAATTATTGGTTTGCCCAGAGAAATGTTTTGACTGGTGACCTGAAAAATGCTATAGCGTATTTCTCTCTATCTATTGAATTGGCCGAGAAACTGAATGACAAAGCATTGCTGGCACAGGCCTGTGCCGCCATTGGACGCGTTTACTTTTTTGAGGCAGAATATCTAAAAAGCAATGAGTCTGTGGAACGCGGCATTCTTCTGTTAGAGGAATTGAACGAAAAAAATGATGTGGCTTATGCCTCAGGTATTCTCTGCGGCTCCTATGGCCTTACAGGAGATATTAAAAAAGCCTTGTCTCACGGCGAGCATGCGATAAAGTTGTCGGAGGAAACCGGAGATTTGAGCCGAAAAGCCAATGCACACGTATGGCTGGGATCTGCCTACTTATCCCATGGAAACTGGGGAAAAGCCATTGAAGCCTCCAAGTTAACTATTGAAATAGCGCAACCTTTTGGAGAAATGGTACTTGTCATCTCAGGAACGACCCTCCTGGGATACAGTCTTTTTATGAATGGCCGCCATAAAGAAGGGCTGCTAAAAATGAAAAAGAGTGTAGAAATGCTCGAAGAAAGTAAAATCTATCTCCTCTACCCCATGTTGTATGGTATGCTGGCATATTGTTGTGCACAAAAGGGATTGATGGAAGAGGCAGAAATGCATGCCAACAAATGTATGAAGTGGTCTCCAAAAGGCTGGAAAGGTTGGGAGGGCCTGGGATATTATGCTTTGGCCTTGGTAAAAGCAGAAAAGACAGCATCGGATCCAAAGGAGGTCGACGAAACAATAAAAAAAGGACTACAGTTATGCAAAGAGCGAGGCCTGCAACCATATTTGGCTCAAGGCTATTTTGAATACGGCTTGATTCTCCTGAAAAGAAATAACAAGAATGAATCACTTAAATACCTTAGCAAGGCAACTGAGATATTCACCAAATTGAACATGACCTGGTGGCTGGAACAAGCAAAGGGTATGGAAAAGACTTTGGGCTAAATTTCATCTTTGAAGTAAGTTAGATCAATTCAAAATCTATATCCCAAATGCATGATCACAAAATCATTTTCTATTGAACCATCATAAGTTATACTGATAATGAAACTCCTGGTTGGGCTCAGTGTAAATCCACCACCATATCCAGTATGCCAGCGACTGGATTCTTCACCATCTTGCCATACCCTGCCATTGTCAATAAAGGCGATCAGACCCAACTCAAAGGGCAGAATGTAGTTGGGAAGGCGAGCCAGGCTGGTTCGAATCTCGGTATTTTGGTAAAAGGAAGTCCTGCCCACAAAACGATCCCGTCGATAACCACGTAGATTTGCATCATAGAGTGTCATTTCCTGCCCTCCCAAACTATTTGCCTGATAGAATTCAAAATCATTGATCAAAGTAGCTCCACCAAAACGCATGGCAATTACTGTTTGAATGGCTTCCAGAGGAATATATACCGACAATTCCGATACCAACCGTATAAAGTCACCTGAAGCACTCATTCGCTGTACCCATTGCGCACCGCTTCTCCATTTCCAACCTTTGCTTGGGCTAGTTTCGTGATCCAACTGATGAAAGCTATAGGATGCCCAAATTCCTCCGAATTGTTGTGACTTGAGGTCCGAACTTGCGACCAGGGTATCAGCATCACTTATAAATTTATCAGTGTTGCTCACCACATTTATATACTTGTACTGAGTTCCAATTTGAACGAAATGCAACTCATTTTTAGAGTATCTCTCCAAATAAGGCCCAATAGACATTAGATTATACCGAAGCGTATAATAATTCTTGCCTCTCGATTCATCTACTTCGCTATCGTTTCCCCATCCGTAGAAATTTGACGTATAGTGGGGAAATACCGCCTGCGCATCGAAGATCAGATCCCATTTTCCAATAACATCAGTAAAGGTCCCTTCATAATTTAACAGAAAGGCAGAAGTGCTGATCGCATATGCTCCTGATAGCTTTTGTTTGGCGGCAAAGGGAAACTTACGAAATGCTCTGTGCTTCCACATCAATCCAGCTCCGAGATACAAACCATCATCTGGATTGTACCCAAAATTCACCTGAGGCATCCACACATCATATTTGTGACTCTTGCGATCATATACATTGGCAGTGCTATCTTTTTTGGTGCAGTTCTTCGTTTCCCCACTCTTGTCAATCTCAACTCCATCCCTCTCATCATAAACATAGGTTTGCTTTCCCAAGCCCCTGACCTTAGATACATCCCGAATAATGTCAGCACCATCCCCACCTATAATACGAATCAATATTCCCCGCTTGACTTTCCCGGTAATTTCAAATTCGTCAGCACCGTCAAATCCATACAAGCGAACCTCTACGGTTTCTTCGAACTTAAATGTTCTATCAAAATATAATGTACCCCTCTCTCCATTACTTTGCTTGCCGTACATTCTAATCCTTGTTTCATCTTTATTTAATCTCTCCACAAGAAAGAACTCAGGTTCGTCGCTGCCGAGTACATCTACTTTTTTGGCCAAGACAGTATAGTATTCCTCCGCATATTCAGGAAGATGATCCCTTCGATTTCTCAGCTTAGCTTTTATTATTTCGCCATCAATCTCATAAATTTCCTTCGGCCAGTCTTTAAACGCCTCATCAATTACTGAATCTGTAAGGCTTACTTTCATGCTGTCAGCAATCGCAATCCAATTGGCTTTTGTCATCTGGGTGAGAAAGCTCCGATCGATGTACATGCCTTGCAAGCCAAGTCCCGCTACGTCTTTAATATCATAGTCGAAATGTTGTGCCAAACGGAAAGCCCACTTTCTGGAGAGTACCCATGGAATGAATCCATCTGCCTTCATAAACGCAAAATCCCGATCTCGTGGAATGGGCCTATACAGTGTTCCTTTCTCTGTTTTATAAACTCCCCAGCGCCATTGGTCCTCATGGCGATCAATATCACCCAACCAAAAATCGAATAGCCTGGCTCGTGACATAGCAAAGGGATCAACTTTATGTTTTAACGACTCGCGGACCTTTTCGAACACCTTGGGACTATTCGCCACCTTTGGAGCAAAGTTGTAATTTGGATAAATACTTAGGTCCCCCACCGGTCTTTGCTCAAACAAAACCAACATGTTACCAAATGTTTCTCTGAATTCTCCCAGTGCAGGGCTATCTTTAACTACACCCACTTGGGGAATGCTATAACTGACACCTGCAGCCTTAGCAAGTCCAGGAATCACGAGTGCTCCGTAAGGATGAGTTGCCGAAATCTGATCTTGCATTACGTCATGTGCAAGTGTTCCACGAAGGAAAACAGGAAGTTTTTTACTCACATCTTTTTTAACTGATCTAAAGATGAACTGCATCCCATTTTCTCGTTCCAGCCGTAAGGACTTCGTCTGCACCCCACCTCCTTGCTTTATAGGCACAAGCCCTTCTTTCTCAATGTCAATGTAAGGAACCCGTACAGTCGCCAACCACGCATCACGGTAATGATGGCCAATGAATAAGTTTGCGAATTTCTTTGATTTATATCTGGGATCTGCTATAATATCTACAGAATCCAGCGGTACATCCTGGGCATTCAAAAGAACTGGGACCCCCAATAAAAATATCCACAGACACGTTACGTTTCTCATGTATATATGGGGCAGGAACATACTCCTACAAGTATAGATATAATCTACTTAACGTATATATGCAGACCTTTGTATATCAGAAGTTTAAACAAGCCGCTGAATTTTTGTCCGCGATGAGAAGGATTCTTTCTTTTTTAATATTGATAAATGGCACATCTCTAGTTGCGCAGGACAGCAATCTGACATCGTATAAAAAGTGTTGGATGTGTGGAACCGGACTCCACGCAAGTGCTACGCCTTACTCGCTTACATTAAAGAATGAGATTCCGTATATAGCTATTGGCTTGTCTATATCCTCGATTGCACTTACCATGGATATGTATAATCCTGTCCAGCCTTATACTGCAAACGAGTTGCTCTCTCTTGATAAGAATAGAATCAATTCGTTTGACAGAAGTGCCACCGACAATTGGTCCCCTTCTGCAAATGGAATTAGCAACGTATTGATTTCAACAGCTACACTATTACCAATCATCTTTATTACCAACCGCCACACCAAATCTTATTTGTTCCCATTGATAGTTATGTATGGCGAGGTGTTGCTTGCCAATTACGGTGTGACCATGTTCACGAAAAATGTGGTAAACAGGGCAAGGCCCTTAACTTACAATACGGAAGCCCCCATGGAAAAGCGAACAAATTCTACCAGCAAGGAGTCCTTTTTTTCAGGTCACACTTCCCATGCAACAGCTTCCTCAATTTTCGTGGCTAAAGTGCTTTGCGATTATCATCCAAATATGAATAAGGGCTTAA
The DNA here is from genome assembly GCA_022572355.1 of Bacteroidota bacterium. Lineage (GTDB taxonomy): Bacteria > Bacteroidota > Bacteroidia > NORP154 > NORP154 > NORP154. The sequence goes on from JACZWC010000018.1 coordinate 36,630, forward strand.
AAATCGGAATATGGACCGCTATGCTTACCCTGCCCGCCGTCACAGCTTATCTTAGGGTACAAGCCGGAAAGCACTTTCCTACGGATGTAATAGTTGGCTACGTTGTTGGCGGTGCAATTGGGTATTTTATTCCACATCTTCATAAACTGAACGCCAGGTCCACTCCAAAAATTAGCTTAATTCCAATCTTTGGTATTGATCATACTTCTCTTATGATGCGTGTGAAGTTATAACAGAATAGTATTGCCAAGCTGAAATAGACGGGTTGAACTAAACAACAGGGATATTTTTCCGTTTTAAATAAGCATATGTATCAGGTTGTGCCTGTACTCTTTTCTTTGCCTTTGACTTTTTATAGGGATTGTTTTGAATCTTATTGAGCTTTCTCGCCTTTGTATTATCCTTTAGCTGAAAGCTCAATAATTTGAGTGTCTCACGTTTGAGCTCTAGATCTAAGATCGGAAAGCCTACCTCTACTCTTCTGCTAAGGTTTCTCTTCATCCAGTCTGCAGAGGCAAGATAGATGAGTTCATCTCCGTCATGATGGAACAAATACATTCTACCGTGTTCAAGATAACGGTCAATGATGCTGTAAACTTTCACTGTTTCGCTCATATCTTTAACCCCCGGTATCAAGCAGCAAATGCCTCTTACGATAATTCTGATTTTTACACCCGCCCTGCTCGCCTCGTAGATCTTTTTTATCATTTTTTTGTCTTCGAGGCTATTCATTTTCAAAACCATGCTCGCTTTCTTTCCTCTTTTAGCGTTTGAGATCTCATAGTCGATTAAGGCCTCGAACTTATCCCGCATTTCAAAAGGGGCTACGAGTAAATGATTAAATTTTGGACGTTTGCTGGTGTCAGCCAGATATCCAAACACCTTCTCAATTTCATTGCCGAAATTTTGGTTTTTGGTGAGGAGGCCATGGTCGCAGTAGATACGAGCGGTACTCTCATTAAAGTTACCTGTTCCCAGATAAGAGTAATGTTTCAATGAGGAGCCTTCCCTACGGGTCACAACACATATCTTGGTGTGAACTTTAAGTTCATCAAAGCTGTAAATCACCTTCGCACCTGCGGCTTCAATTTTTTCTCCCCAGAATATATTGGAACTCTCGTCAAAACGCGCTTTCACTTCATCAAACACCAACACCTCGATCCCGTTTTTTGCAGCTTTTATGAGGGCTTTGGCCACTTTTGAATCGTTGGCAACCCTGTAAAGCGTAATTTTGATAGAAGTAACGGCCTTGTCAACTGCAGCAGCTTCCAGAAATTTTATCACATAGTCATAGGACTGATATGGAAAATGCAGCATATGGTCCCGCTCACTAATTGCCTCAAAAATTGACGCGTGCGCATCCAGACTCCTGCTGGGTAGATCCGGATATGGTTCATATTCCAAACTTGGTTGTTTGGGAGCAGGGAAGCCAAAGAATTCATTAAAATTATGATATCTCCCTCCAGGAATGAGGTCTTCTTTTTCAAGGCCATAAAGCCCTGCCAAATATTTTCGATATTCTGAAGGCATTGCTGAATCGTATAAAAATCTTGATGGAATTCCTGTAGCTCTTTTGTCCAAACTCTTTATAATCCTTTCCCGAACACTGTCTGCTATTTCGTCATCGAGATGAAGCTCCGCATCGCGGGATAACTTTATGGCATAACAGTGAATGATTTCCTGATTGGGAAAGATGAGATCTAATGACACCCTAATTACATCGTCGAGCTGAATTACAAGGTGCTTCTTTTTGTCAGGGATAACCAGAAACCGGGATATCTGGTTCGAAGGAATATTTACCAGATAGTTCTCTTCGTCCTTCCCTTTTGTCCTTCCATTCGTCCTTATAGCAAAGTACAGGTGTTTATCCTCTAAGAAAGGCACTTTCCCACTCGATTCTATTTTCTGGACGTTAACCAGTGCTTTTACCTTTTTTCTATAGTAGTCTTTGACGAAGGGAATCTGGGATTTTGAGAGTTGCTTATCATCAACAAGAAATATGTTTTCTTTAGCCAAACTCGGAATTAACTGATTTCTGAAGATCTCACCAAATTCGTTTTGTTGTTTATCAACACGCATGTTTATTTTCCTGACTAATTTCCTGGCCCTTTTGTTGATCTTTTTAAAATCTGCCCCCTCCAAACGCATTAGCCTCCTGTGAGTTGCTACTCTCACCCGATAAAACTCATCAAGGTTAGATGAAAAGATGGCTAGAAATCGCAATCGCTCAATTAATGGTACTTCCGGGTTGATCGCCTCCTGCAGTACGCGATAATTAAAGGATAGCCATGAAATATCGCGGTTGTAGAATTGCTTTACTGATTTGGACATCGGGCTACCAATTGCGCGTTAATAATTATTGACTGTGTATTGCGATCGCCACGCTGAACATCGCAACGGCGATAATCATCCCGTACATAAATACCAGGTAGCAAAGTCTCAAGTACTTATATTTCTTATTGAGCACCTGACCTAAATAATAGAGATCCTTTATCAATGAGCTATAAAGGAATTCCTTGTCTTTCATCATTTCCTTTATTCCCCACTCGAATTCGTCCAGTGACATCCCATGGAAGTTTCCAAAGAATAGCAGGTTAGATTTCTTATTGGCGATATCATCCTTGGTAAACCGCCCTTTTGTGACTTTTGGTTTGGTTGAAAGTGTAGCAAACACAATTGTCAGCAAACAAACAGCCAGCATGAAAGATGCAGGGAAAATAAGATGAGGGAGTTCGTCAAAACGAGGCAATAATCCGCTTATGGTTATGGATATTATGATCGCGTTGATACTTAGCATTATATTGGCTTTGTTGTCAGCAATTGCTGAGAAATCCACGTGATTTCTCAGCGTAACCCTGAACATGGTTTCAATGCCTTTTTCGGGGATAGCTGCTTTTTCGGCTTTTCGTAATACCTCTTGCTCCTTTAGGTCAGCCTTCCTTTTTGATTCTTCGCTTTTTGCCTTCAGTTTCTTCAATTCTTCGTGACGCTTTGCAATATTTACATTCTTTTGTGGGGTGAATGTAGTCTCAGCGTACTTGGTGTGATAGGCATGTGCAGTCATAAATTCAATCTCTATTTCCAACCATTCGTGTTTCGCAAATTCTTTTCCGCTCTCTAGCTCTGTTTCAGTCTTGAGCAACTTGCTTCGCTCATCAAAATCATCACTTCCCAAACCGGCTAAATCAGCATCTCCCAATACCTGCTGCAAAAGGTTATGAGGACTTTGTGGCATCTTGGTAGCTTCAATGCAATTGATTATCTCATCGATTCCACTCTCATCATATCCAGCATCGGATAAAAATTCCTTTGCCATCCTCGCGCTAATCTCTTCGTGTCCTTCTTTGATTTCCACATAACCTGCGTCATGCAGCCAAGCAGCAAGCATAACCAATTCAAGTTCCTTTTCATCAAGTCCGGATGCCTTTCCTATCTCCTCAGCCGCTTCAACCACGTGTTTTGTATGCTCGTAGTTGTGATATAACTGCCAGTCGCGCTGTTTGGCCTTAAATAGTTCATAGACATATTTATCAGCCTTTTCTAGAATTTCGGAGCTATTCGCCATCAAAAATGATCATCTAATTAAGTATACCATAATTACCTTACAATAATAACCCAAATATTTTAGAAGAAACGGAACACATGGGACATTTTTTGATGTGGTGAATAAACTTCCAAAGTTAACCGTGCATCTTCTTCTCCGGCTGATTCACAGTTAAAACCTCTATTTTTTGTTGTTGTTACTTTTTAGTTATTTTGCATTAGCTATTTCACATCCAGTGAAATTACCCTACACGATTAAATCCTAAACCATGAATAAGATTGATTCTATTTTCAAAACCAATTACGCAGTTACAACGCTCTCAATCATATTGAGCCTGTTCGTATTTACAGCACAGGCCCAGGTTATCGAATTCTCCGATGATTTTGAATCTGGGACCGGTAACTGGATATTGACAAACAACTGGGGCTTGGATACTGTATCCAATTCTCCTACAAACTCGCTTACTGAAAGTCCTACTGCTAATTACGGTAATTCAGAGACCTCCTATGCCACCATGGCCAATCCGGTAGACCTCTCTACCGCATTAGATGCCAACATGTCGTTTTGGACTATTTATAATATTGAATTTGGGTTTGACTATATGTATGTAGAAGCCTCAGGTGATGGTGGATCCAACTGGATCAATATTGCGTCCTTCGATAGCATCCTCACGACCTGGACACAATTCAGTTATTCCCTCGGGGGATTTGTTGGAAGCTCCAATGTGCTGGTACGATTTAGATTTGTAAGCGATGTATTCGTCACTGAAGACGGCATGTACATCGATGACTTTGAGATTACGAGTAATAGTATCGATAATTCGCCTCCTCTAATCCTCCATACCGGGCCGGTAATGCACCAGGCATCCTTGTCCGACCAAAATATTAATGCCCAGTTAATCGATGTTTCGGGAATCAGCCTGGCAGAACTGAGTTATACCGTGGACGGCGGCGCACCTCAGATAGTGACAGGCGTGAACGTCACGGCAGACGACTATCTATTTGTTATTCCGCAGCAATTGGCGGGTGTCTGGGTAGATTATTGGATCACAGCTATTGATGCATCAGACTCACTGAACATGGGAACAAGCAGCACCTACTCCTATATTTCTGGTAACTATATTGTTTATGATAATGCACAGGTCGACTTCGTAACTTCCTTTGGGCCCGGATCGCCCAGTGGATATCCAGGGGCTGCGGTGAGGATTACGCTTTCGGGTACCACGGACCTGGTCACTTCGCTCATAAGGAATTACACAGACATCAACAATCCCAATGACAGTATGCTGATCCACGTTTGGGCCAATGCAGGGGGATTGCCAGGAGCAGATCTCATCACGCCGTTTATGCTAAATCCGGAGGCAACATTGGCAGAACCCAATAGAATAACAAGGGTAGATCTACGACCCTACTCAAGCCAACTCTCAAACCTTTCGGGAGACGTGTTTGTGGGATTTACGGTGCCAACTGGAGAAGTTTGGCTGTCACAAACCACACCTGGAAGTGCCGCGCGAACGTTTGCAGACTCACTGGGTATATGGGTCAATATTAACGATGACTTCCATTTCAGGGCCATCACCGATACATTCGCCGGTGTAACGGTTGCGAATTTTTCCTTTAACTCATCCGGCGATCCGGTGGTCACTTTCGCCGACTCGTCGACCAATACACCATTAACCTGGGTTTGGGACTTCGGCGATGGCTCCGGAACCAGCACCTCGCAAAACCCGGGTTATACCTATACCGCGAATGGGACCTATAATGTGTGTCTAACAGCTACCAACGTAGTTGGGAGCAGCACGTCCTGTCAATGGGTTACGATCGGCGGTATTCCTACAGTGGCCAACTTCTCGGCCTCCGCCACCAGTATTTGCCAGGGAGCGTGCGTCAATTTTACGGATATGAGTACCAACACACCGACGAGCTGGAGTTGGGTATTCCCCGGAGGGACACCGGCTACTGATACGACACAAAATCCAACGGTCTGTTACAACTCGGTTGGAACATACGATGTAACGCTCATTGTTAGCAATGGTGGCGGGCCTGATACAATGGCGTTAACGGCTTACATTACATCTACCTCTTGTCCGCCACCAGTGGCGGCTTTTACGGCAAGCAATACGATGATCTGCGTTGGGGATACAGTGAATTTTACGGACCAGTCAACACAGACTCCAACATCCTGGAATTGGGTATTTACAGGAGCAACTCCCGCCGCCGATACGACTCAAAACCCAACGGTCATCTATAACACACCGGGAACTTATGATGTGATGCTGACGGCTACAAATTTCGCGGGTAGCGATACATTGACCATGAGCAGTTATATCACGGTTAATGCGCTGCCGGCAACGCCAACCATATCTGTTGGTGGCCCAACGACATTTTGCCAGGGTGATAGTGTAGTGCTCACTTCGAGTAGCTCTACAGGTAATACGTGGTCGAATTCCTTGACTACGCAGGCAATTGCGGTTACCGCATCAGGGAACTATACGGTGACAGTAACAGATGGAAATGGGTGCAGTGCAACTTCGAATGCAACAACAGTGACGGTCGATCCGCTGCCGCCAACGCCCATCATATCCGCGAGTGGTACTACGAACATGTGTCAGGGTGATAGCGTGACGCTAACCTCGAGCAGTTCAACCGGTAACGTGTGGTCGAATTCAGCGACTACGCAGTCAATTACAGTTAGTACATCCGGGAACCATACCGTTACCGTTACTGACGGCAATGGATGCAGTGCAACTTCAAATACAACAACAGTGACCGTTAATACGATACCAGCAAAACCTAGCATATCTGCCGGTGGCCCGACGACCTTTTGTCAGGGCGCTAATGTTGTACTGACCTCGAGTAGTGCAACGGATAATATTTGGTCGAATGCATCAACCACGCAGGCAATTACCGTTACAACCGCTGGATCCTATACGGTGATGATAGTCGATGGAAATGGATGCACGAGCCCAACTTCAGATGCAATAACAATTACGGTTGATCCGCTACCAGCTACGCCAACAATCACTCCCAGTGGCCCGCTCACATTTTGTGAGGGGGGAAGCGTGGTGCTCTCCTCGAGTAGCGCTGCAATATATATATGGGATACCGGAGATACAACTCAGTCAATTACAATAGATTCTACCGGTACGTATAAGGTGCGTATTACGGACAGTAGTGGCTGTAACAGTAGCTTTTCGTTAATTACATCAGTTACTGAAAATCCCAATCCGGCAGTACCCAATATCTCACAGAATATTAATGTGCTTACCTCTGATGCCGCAACCGGTTACCAGTGGTTCATGAACAGCACGCTGTTGACAGGTGAGACTTCCCAGGATTATACAATTACCCAGGACGGTACTTACTCGGTTGAGGTAACTGACGCCAATGGTTGTACTGCCATGTCGGATCCTGTCAATGTAACTTTTACAGGAATTTATGAAGTGATTGGTAATATACAATTGCATATATATCCCAATCCGAACAATGGAGAGTTCATCTTAGAAATTGAACTCCTAGGTAATCAGGATGTTCAATTGTCTATCAGCAATGTATTGGGTCAGTTGGTGTATGAAGAAGCTTTACACAACATTCATGGCCTATATTCAAAACGGATCGACATAAGTGAATACCGTGCTGGAGTGTATGCGCTTCAATTGATTGGCGAAAACAGAACTTACACCAGGCAAATAATCGTGGAATAAAGGGTCACGTTGAAACATCAAGGTACCTGTGGCGTAATTCCCAGATACTGATAATACAAGACCCTATCTTCCGGCTCGTTTACGCTCTCAACATCTGGTTCCTCATAGAGTGGATTAAAAATTCGAGTAATCAGTTTGGCAAAGCCACTTGGGACGATCGGTGATCTCGTCCGAAAAACATCGTGTCCTCCCGCTTTAAATCCATGTTCCTCTATCACTTTCTGATTGTTTTCATTACTCCTTAAGTAGAGTGAGGACAGTGCGTCGCCATAAACCAAATCAAACTTTGGGTTTTGCAGCAGGTAACGATGTAGCTTATTCATAAGTGAGTTATTCAATATCATAATATAATCAAATGTCATATCGCCATCCGCAAGCGGAAACACTTTGTCCGGCATTTCATAGAGCATGAAGTTGTTTTTTAGAAAGACAGCTGGATATATATCCAAGTCCCTCAAATCTATATAGGTTTTGAAGTCGGGCTGCAAATTCCAAAGCAGGTAAGAAGAGGAAAGGTAATCTGTAAAGGCCCTGCCTTGGATTTTATTGGTTTTAATAAATGCTGCCGCTCCATGAGGAGCCTTTTTGATATTTACCTTCAGCCCATATTCTTCTCCTGAATTAAAAGCTTTGTAATACAATCCTGACACAACGCCAACATATAAGACCAAACCCATAACGATGGCACCTAGATGGTATTTTGCATTGGCAGCATTTTCCGCCTTACCCAAAAACCTTCTGTCAGCAGCAACTGCAATCAGTGGTACAGCAGCAATTACCGCAAATGGAATGTTTCTATAGGCTGAAAGTGACAGATAAGTCATAGCGATAAGAAGCAAAACATATCCCAAGCCAATTCGGTTAATCAGTCGTTTCCAAAAAAACATCGGTGTATTGCCTGCCAACTCAGATTTTGTACTGAATAGATACATGGCAATGACAATAGATAAAAGTCCGATTACCGACCGTATGGTCCAGAACTTCACTTCTTTAAATGAGTATAGCTCAACTGTGAATTTGTTCTCTCCCAACTGAGAAAAAATTTCTCCAACATGGGTGAGCAGCTCAACACCCCTTGGGTTTACACAGGTCGCTACGATGCAAAGAAATGCAGCCAGTGTCATTAACCTGGGAACTTCAACAGCCATGGTACCTGAGTACCATCTCTTGTTACTGAACCAATAATACTCGATCCAGGCGGCTGTAGCAAACATGATCGCAAAGACGATTCCCATACCGTACGCTTCGTGGAGATTGGTCCATAGTATCTGTAGTGGAACAATCATGAAAATCCACAAGGAGGGTTTGAGCCTGTGTTGGACAAATAAGAAGATAAAGGCCGCTGCCATCAGGTGACTTACACACTCTGGCCGACCCGTCATTCTGTATTCCATGATCACCAGGGCTAGTAATAAGACCATCGCCGTTCCAACAGACGGCCTGAAGTTTTCACCAATTATATTTCGGCCAACAACTAATATCGTTCTCATTAAGATCAGCAACAAAAAAATGGTGGCGATTACTTGTAGAAGAGGTAGGAATTCCGGGCCTCCCAACTTCGTGATGAGCGCCTGTAACACTTCATAGCCCCATTTCACATTGACCCATTCAACATCTTCATAGCTATATGAAAACACATCCGTCCGGGGAACTTCTCCTTTTTCCAGTATTAACTCACCCGTTCTGAGCTGCCACCACAGATCCGGTTCACGGATGGATTTCATGCTCAACACAATACCCACCATTATGACTAGAACAAGGGTTACACGCCTTAATAAATTCAAGTGTTTAATTGATGTCATTACATAATGCATAGGTTAATCTGTTCACAATATACTTTTATAAAGCCCACCAATTAATAGATCGTTACCACCACTTATCCCTATGAGGAGACCATTTACTCAATGGTGCTTGACTATGCCTACTCAATTGACGTACCTTCAGATGATGAGAAGTCTAAAATAAGTAACCTTTTCTATCGTTTGTAGTATTAGATAGCATAAACACCCCCAAAACAGATAATATATGGACTGATCAAGATATAGCGATAAATGTAAATTTTAATCCTTGTCCCGGATGGATTTCACCACGCGCAGGAGTGTAATAACTCTCTTCGTCTCTATACTTACCTGGTTCTCTACAGGATCAGTAGCTATTGCTCAATCCCCAGTTGCCGATTTTACCTCAGACATTACCAGCGGATGCTTCCCAATTACAGTGAATTTTGAGGATCTCTCCTCTAACAGCCCTACATCCTGGGCATGGAACTTTGGAAATGGCAACACCTCAACTTTCGAAAATCCAAGTGCAGTGTATTCTTTTGCGGGCGATTATACAGTTACCCTTATTGCATGCAACGGCAGTGGCTGTGATACGATAATAAATACCCAGTACATCACAGCTTATGATTATCCTATTGCGGACTTCGCTGCAAATATCACTTACGGTTGTGCTCCGCTACTCGTTCAATTTACTGACCTCTCCATTCCCATCTCATCTTCTATAGTTTGGTGGTATTGGGATTTTGGTGACGGTTTTTCTTCTACGTCGCCCAACCCGACTCACGCCTACTTTATTCCTGGGATATATAATGTGAGCATCAGTATTACCGATAGCCTGGGCTGCAATGACAGTAAATCCATCACCAATTACATTATCGTCTCCGTACCTCCAACACTTTCGTACACCGCCACTCCTGCAACCTCCTGCTTCGCTCCGCTGAATACAACATTTACAAATACCACAACCCAAGGCACCTATCCGGTTTCTTCCTGGTTTTGGAATTTTGGAGATGGCTTTTCATCCACCAGTGCCAATCCTGTTCATAACTACACCAGTAGTGGATCATTCACAGTATCTCTCACAGCCGTTGATTCCATCGGATGTTCTAGTATACGGATAGACTCTAACGCAATCGTTGTGGGGAACGATTCAGCCTCTTTTACATATTCAACAGTGAGAACTTGTTCCAGCCTTGATGTTTCCTTTTTTGGAGCACCAAATCCTAATTTTACGAACTGGTCCTGGGATTTTGGGGATGGCTCACCTACACAGACCGGGCAAAACATCAATCACAGCTACACAACTACCGGAACATTCACCGTTGTATTAACTACCACAAATGTTGGTGGCTGTACGGATACGGCAAGTACAGATATCTCCTTTCAGCTCCTCACAGGAGGCTTTACCGCTGATACCACCTATGGCTGTTCGTTGCCCTTTAATGTAAACTATTCAGGTTCAGCCGTGGGCACGCCACCTTACACTTGGGCCTGGGATTTTTCATATGAACAAAGCATGGGGTTTATGAATGAATCTACACTGCAAAACCCATCCTATGCTTATACCTATGAAGATACTTTTGATGTAAAGATGATTGTAACTGATGCATTTGGTTGCACCGATGAAATGACCTTAATGGGTTCTAATGATTCTATTTGGGTACTGCGCTCTGATCCAAACTTTTTCAGAAGCCCCTGGCAGGGATGCGCACCTTTAAGTGTTAGTTTTACGGATAACAGTGTCGTTTATATGGGAAGTATTGCCTCCTGGGCGTGGAATTTTGATGACCCGGTTTCAGGAAGCAATAATACTTCCTCTTTACAGAATCCTGCACATACCTTTGATTCGGTTGGAGTTTATAGTGTGACTTTGACGATGACAAACACTCTTGGATGCATTGAATCAGTTACACGGACCGTAAGGACAGGATATCCGCCTTTAGCCGATTCCATCACTATCTCAAAGGATACAGCCTGCCATGGGGAACCGGTACTTCTTGAAGCATTTTCAACGGATACCAATATAAATGGTGGCATGTGTAACTTTGGTGATGGTTATAGTGGTTCAGGATGGCCTGCAATTTCACACGAATTTCAGGATACCGGTCTGATAACCATATCGTTAAGGCCTGTGTACAATGGCTGTCCGGGAGATACTCTCGTCTACGGTACCATATACATACTTCCGCCCAAGCCAATCTTTACAGCCACCCCGGTTTTTTCCTGCACCCCTCCTCTAACGGTTACTTTTACCAACACCTCCTGGGATGCAGATAGCTCCTCCTGGGATTTCGGAGATGGAACCCCTCTCAGCACTACCGTTAGCCCCGTCCATATCTATACCACTCCAGGGCGGCATGTCGTTTGGTTAACCGTCACCAATGTGAATGGGTGCCTCGATTCAGATTCAACCAGAATAAACATTCCACAGCCTACTGCCAATTTCTCGGCCACTCCAACTGTTGGATGTACTCCGCTTACGGTTAATTTCACGGACTTTTCATTCAATTATATCTCACTTTGGGTGTATAGGATCGTCTCCTGGTCATGGGATTTTGGGGATGGAAATGTTTCATCGCAGAGATACCCGATTCATACTTATACCACGACCGGTTCTTTTACTGTTACCCTGACAATTACGGATGCTGTAGGCTGCACCCACACCCTTGTCAAGACAGATGAAATTATTACCAGTGCCACAACCGCCGAATTTACCGCGAGCCCCACCGTCGGCTGTGAACCACTTACGGTAACTTTCACCGACCAGTCAATCCAATATTCTCCGATCCTTTCGTGGAGCTGGGATTTTGGAGACGGTTCTCCGCTCAATTCCACTCCAAGCCCTACTCATGACTATATTAGCTCTGGAAGTTATGACGTGGTACTAACGGTAACGGATTCAATAGGCTGTGTCAACACAATGACGAAATCCTCCTATGTCAATCTCACAAAACCGAATCCACAGTTCACACATCCAGCCCGAGTTTGTAAAAACGAATCCACCAGTTTTATAAATACTACTTCAGGATCGGGCTTATCATATTTATGGGATTTTGGAGACCTGGTTACTACCACAAGTCAAAACCCCTTTCACAGTTATTCGGATACAGGCCTGTACACTGTTACGCTCATAGCAACGGATAGCAACGGATGCAGCGATACGGGAACGAGTCAAATAGAATGCATTGGCCAGCCAGTGATTAATTTTTCTGTCGACAGTTTCTTTGCCGTGTGCCCTCCGTTGATTGTTCAATTCAATGACTTTTCCACAAATGCTAACGACACCATAATAAACTGGCTCTGGGATTTTGGTGACAGCAATTCTACAACTGCTCAAAATCCAGTTCATACGTTTGTCAATATCGGCAGCTACGACGTACAGCTGACCGCTACAAATACCATAGGTTGTGTGGGTACGGCTATTATTCTCGATATGATAACTGTGGCCGGTCCAACGGGATATTTTGATTTTTCACCTGATACAGGCTGCGTGCCTTTTACGGTTTCATTTTCTGCTGTCACCAATAATGTTACGATATATCATTGGGATTTTGGTAATGGCATTGTAGATACGGTTTCAGGTTCATCCATTTCGCATACGTATTTTCAACCAGGTTATCCAATTCCTCAGTTGGCATTAACTGATTCTGCGGGATGTAAACTGCCCGCCACTTCTCCGGTTCCTTCTTTCCTCGCAATAGACGAAGTCTTTGCCAGCTTCTCCTTGTTCCCCGAAATTCTATATACCCCTTTTTGCCCGGCTGATACTATCTTTTTTACTGATTCTTCCTATTCAGTTAACGACTCAGCATTGATTACCGGATGGGCCTGGGATTTTGGCGACGGCAATTCTTCAACAGCGCAAAATCCGGTTCATACCTATAACACCCCAGGAACTTACACCGTTTCTTTGACCGCAACCTCGTCCTTAGGTTGCTCCAATACCATTACGGACACTGTGCAGATAATACTCAATGACACGCTGGTGCTGGTGGCTATCATAACGGATTTCGTCCCCGCTTCTTGTTTTAACGGAGCTGATGGGCAAGCCACTGCAGACGGATTGAGTGGTACACCACCCTATTCATTTCTATGGGGGGCTTTGACAGGAAATCAGTCTACACCAACAGCAACCGGACTCATTGCAGGCACGCATTCAGTAATGGTTACGGATTCTAATGGATGTACAGACTCAATCGTAGTATTGATCACTGAACCTGATTCAATGTATTTTATAATAGATAGCATGACAAGCGTTTCCTGTAATGGGTTTTCTGATGGCAGTTTGGCCGTTTCTGCAACTGGGGGAACAGCTCCCTATACTTATCAATGGGATGTAGCAGCGGGCAGCCAAACAAATACTCTGGCAACCGGACTCAGCGCTGGTGGTTACCTGCTTACCGTAACCGATACAAACGGATGCACCTTTTCGGACACAGCAACTGTCACCGAACCCGACTCAATACTTATATTGATCGACACGACAGATGTATTGTGCAATGGAGCTGATAACGGAACTGCTACAGCCAACCTAACTGGCGGAACATCTCCCTATACATATCTCTGGTCGCCTTCGGCAGGAAATCAAACAACGGCTACAGCTACAGGACTTGTTCCTGGAACTCATTCTGTAACTGTGAGTGATTCGAATGCTTGTATCGACTCGGCATTTGTCACAATCACGGAACCGGCTGTTCTGAATGTTATTACGAACAACATTTCAAATGTATCTTGCAACGGCCTGTCAGATGGTACCATAGACGTGTTAGTAACCGGAGGAACAACTCCGTATTATTATCTATGGGATGCAGCTGCAGGAAACCAAACAAGTTCTTTGGCCGGCAATCTCATTGCCGGAGGTTACACAATTACTGTAACAGATACCAATGGATGTGTGGCTACACACACGGATACGGTCACTGAGCCAACCGCAATAGTAATATCAATTAACACAAGTGGCGTCTCATGTAATGGCGGTAATGACGGGACAGCCACTGCCAGTCCAACAGGTGGAATACCATCCTACGCTTATCAATGGGGCGCTTTAACCGGCAATCAAACAACTGCCACTGCAGTGGGACTAAGTGCAGGCACCTATTCAGTCACCGTAACCGATTCAACAGGTTGTAACGACTCCGCGACTGCAGTAGTTAATGAACCTGCTCTGCTCAGTTTTGTAATAGACAGTGTATCTGACCCATCTTGCACTGGATTTACCGATGGCAGTATATGGTGCTCTGCCACAGGGGGAACGGCTCCCTATTCTTATTTGTGGGATGCGGCGGCCGGTAACCAGACCACAGCTGTGGCGACTAACCTTATTGCCGGAGATTATGTGCTTACTGTCACAGATTCAAATGGTTGCTCTTTTGCTGACACTACCGGTCTCACAGATCCTCCCCCACTCCTTATCTCTATTGATACGACCGCTGTCTTATGTAATGGGGGCAGTGATGGTACGGCTACAGCGATCCCCAGTGGTGGCACGCAATCCTACACATATCTTTGGGGTTCTTCGGCTGGAAGTCAGACAAATGCCACAGCATCGGGGCTGAGTGCGGGAACTCATTCCGTTACCATAACTGACGCGAATAATTGTATAGTAGATACCCAGATCGTTATTTCAGAACCTCCGCAATTGTCAGTTGATATCATTGAGCTCAATTCCAGCTTGTGCTTCGGTACAAGCAATGGTGAACTGGATGTACTGGTGTTGGGAGGGGTGCCAACTTATTCATATTTATGGCAGCCCGGGAATTTTACTTTTCCCAATATAAATAATCTGGCGCCGGGGAGCTATATACTCACTATAAGTGACGCTAACAATTGCCAGGCTTCAGACACTGCTGTCGTTGTTGAATTAATGCCGCTGGAAGTGGCTCTTGAAGACGATACAGTTTGCTATTTTGCTAACTACGCTCTTGGGGCGCAGCCAACTGGTAGTGCTCCGCCTTATACTTATTCATGGACCAATGGCATAAGTACATTTACGGGAAACCCTATTAACATTACACCCAGCGTATCAGAGTTATGGACGGTAACAGTGACCGATTCTGCGGGATGTGTAACTGCAGGAGTGATCACTCTATATGTGAATGAATTGGCGGTTAGTTTGACTTTCCCAGATACGGTATGCTATGGAGACTTAGTAACCATTGTAGCTACAGCTTCCGGATCGCTATCTGGATTTAACAGCAACTATTCCTACATATGGAATACTGCGCATACGACTTCCTCAATTCAGGTACCAATAAACAACACCTCTACCTTTATGGTTACGGTTACGGATGGATGTTCCAAAAGCACCAATGGCGTTGCGGTGGTTAACATATTTACATTTCCCAATGTTGGAATTAAAACTACCGGCCCTGCGTGCCCATTCGAGTGGATTAGCCACACCGATACAATCAATGGATTTAATGGCGCCACGTATGAGTGGGATTTTGGAGATGGGAACTTCGCAACCGGCCTCTCAGTGCAACATCAATATACAAATGGAGGCTACTATTATCCTTCGGTAACAGTTACGTCTTCTATCGGATGTTCAAGGACCTATACAACACTGATTCCGGTAATTATTTATGCAACGCCTAACGTCTGGTTTGAACCAGACCTCTGGGCTGCACCCTTTGATGATCCAATTATCAATTTTTGGAATGCTTCTTGGATTACTCCTATAGACGGGGATATAATAGAGAGTTACTTTTGGGAATTTGGCGATGGAAATACAGACACGCTTGTCAATGCAAGCAATACCTTCCCAACTTTTGGTTACTATTCTGTGACACTCACCGCGACTACCAATTACGGCTGCGAGGGCCAGGTAACAAGAGAAATACGCATCCTGGAGCCGGATATAGATCTCCTCATTCCTACAGCATTTACCCCCAATCCTTCTGGATCTTCTGCAGGCAACTACGATCCAACTTCCTTCGACAATGATGTATTTTTTCCTATAACAAGTTATGTAGATGAGTTCTTTATGCAGATCTACAACAGATGGGGCGAGTTAATATTCGAATCTACAGATCATGCTATTGGGTGGGACGGATATTACAGGAGTGTGTTAAGCCAGCAGGATACCTATATGTGGAAAATGAAAATAATTTGGATTACAGGAAGAGAATTTGAAGATGTAGGCCGGATTTTGTTAATCCGTTAATGAGTTTTGTTTTTAAATGAAAGATCAATAAAGAATAACAGGCAACGAGTAAAAAATTATGTTTAGGTCATTTATTACAGTTTTTTTGATTCTCCTGATGGGTAGCATTTGCACAATCTGCTACGGCCAGGAGATTCAATTTTCTCAGTACCGGTCATTCCCGTTATATGTGAATCCTGCACTGACAGGGAATATTGAACAACAAAGAATTTCATTTGTTTCGCGAAATCAGTGGGTTAGCATTAAAGGTGCATTTAACACAGTTGGATTTTCTTACGATGTTCACTGGAAGAAAATTAAAAGCGGACTTGGATTGATCGTAGCACAGGACGAAACCTCAAATGGTGGATTTTCAACCTTCACAGCGGGTGGCCTGTACTCCTATCATATTCGTATAAGCAGGACATTATATCTCAATTCCGGGTTGCGCGTCTCCTTTGTACAACAAAAACTAAATCCTGACAAACTAACATTTGCAGATCAACTTATCAGGAATGACGGCAGTGCTACATATGAAACGTTTGGTAAAAGAACGAATAATTTTGTGGATTTTTCCTGGGGTAATGTCCTCTTCTTTTCAGATTCATCTTCACAGGCCAAGAGCTACTGGTTCGGATTTGTCCTGGACCATTTGAGTACTCCTCAAATTTCATTTAAGGATTATGATGGAAAGCTACCGATGAAATTTACCATTCATGCAGGAGCACAGTATCGATTAAATCAAAATGAAATAGGTTTTCCTGAAAACGTTATTTCCTTTTCATTTCTCTACAAGTCACAATTGAAATGGGATCAAGCAGAGTTGGGTGCTTCATTTATAAGGCGTTTGCCTCATAAGAAAAGAACACTGGTTGAATGGAAAAAGGTCCAAGCGAAATTTGAACCATCCTACAAACAAAATTTCGGAAAAATATCTCGTTCTGAAATGCCTATGCCGCTCGTATATTTAGAAGTGGGTTTAACTTACCGGGGATTACCGTTCATTAAAAAATATGATACCGGGTATCCAAATCATGAGGCAGTGATTCTTCTGGTGGGATTCAGCTATTACAAATTTATGATGGCATACACATTTGACATCACTATTTCAAAGCTAAAAATATCGAATACCGGTGGTGCTCATGAATTATCACTGGTATATAATTTCGCTATACCAGCATCCGAAAAACGAGAAGTCAAGAAGAAAGCCAAGAAGCGGCGAGCGTTATTTGACTGATAAACATTCCTGGGCAAATATTCCGGAGGAGAAACTTGCTTATTTCCTGGTAACGACTTCGTAAGTGTCTATTCCCATTACCTTAAGGCCGTTGTCAAAGCTCATAAAAACATTATAGCCTTCCTGGCCGTCTATAGAAGTGTGGTATTCAAAGCTAAACCCTAGCTGAAGCAGTTCATTTCTGGTTACGGAAATTTTGGGAACAGAATTCTTCTCAATCACGTCATCGAGGATTTCACAGTTTTTGATAAGCCGATCAACCACATTCTTATAGCGGTTATACTTTTCACCCTCTGCCTCTTCATTTTGCCTCTTGATGTCTGCATGATATAATGCCTTGTGACCTGGCAGGCAAAACTTTGAATTGAGTCTTCCCTCATACTGTTCACCACAATAGAGACATGTTTTCTTATAAGGATAAGTTCCTTTCATAATTGTGTATTTATCGGTTATATTCGTAATGTTTCGTAAATATACGTATATTTACATATAAAACACAATTGATTCACCTAAAGGGAGCTAGCCTATCACAAAGGGATTCCAATACCTAGAAAGGAATGTGTAATTATGAGCCGATTATAGCTCTTCAAGAAAATTGCAGTACATTGTTCTAAGCGACCTCGGAGGCTACAATCATTGTATTGCAGCTCTAATTCCGCTTTCTCCGGTCCCGACGACCTCCGAAGCCCTTGTTTTTATTCCAGGCACCTCTCTTTTTGTCCTTCTTTTTGCTTCTAAACTGATCTGAAGGCCTGCTCTTGTCGAAAAAGCGACCTTTGGGCTTCTCTTGTGAAGGCTCAACTATTAGTGACACGCCATCGTGAGATTGGCCTTTGAGTGCATTAATAAGTGTATTGGCTTTCGAGCTATCTAGCTCAAAAAACGAAAAGGTTTTCATCACTTCAATCTTACCTACTTCCACGTCCCCAGAGTCCAGGCCTTCATTGATAAGACCAATCAATCGTGCTGGTGTTAATTTGTTTTTGGATCCAATATTGATGAACAACCTCGTTAAAACAGATCTTCTTCTATCACTTCCGGCGTTTCTGTCACCTCTATCTCTTTTACCCCGACGCTCTTCACGCTCGTTTCCCGGGGCAGATATATCCCTGGCATTTTTATAATAATTTAAGAATCGGTTGAACTCTGCAGAAACAAAATGTTTAATCAACTCCTCTCTATTCAAATGCTCCAGCTTGTCGTAAATCGTTTGTAAAAATGGTTCGATCTGCTTTTCGTCCACCTGGACTTTTTCTATTTTATCAATAAGAGCGAATAACTGTACAGTACAAATGTCCTTACCGCTGGGCACCTGTTCCCTGCTGAACTTTATCCCGAACTTACGTTCAATTTCATTGATCTTATTCGTTTCCCGAGTGTGAATCAACACGATAGAGATGCCGCTTTTCCCGGCTCTTCCCGTTCTCCCGCTTCTGTGTACATAAACCTCGGCTTCATCTGGCAAATTATAATTAACAATATGTGTAAGGTCGTCCACATCCAATCCTCTCGCAGCGACATCAGTCGCTACCAATAATTGCAGATGGCGCTTTCTGAATCTCCCCATTACTTCATCACGCTGTGCTTGTGATAAGTCACCATGCAAAGCGTCGGCATTGTAACCGTCTTGTATTAGTTTATTCGCTATGTCTTTAGTTTCCCGACGCGTACGACAAAACACAATCCCATAAATTGTTGGATTTACATCTGCGATTCGCTTCAGCAATTCATACCTGTTTTTAGCCTGAACCATATAATACAAGTGTGTCACATTCTCTGCACCTATATTTTCCCTAGAAGCTGAAATCTCCACAGCATCGTTCATATAATTATTTGTAATGTTGGTAACCGCCTTGGAAATAGTAGCTGAGAAGAGCAGGGTTTGCTTTTCCCGGGGTGTCTCCCCCAATATCGCTTCGAGATCTTCTTTAAATCCCATGGTCAGCATCTCATCCGCTTCGTCGAGCACTACGCGCACTACATTTTTTAGCAACAATTTTTTTCGTCTAATAAGGTCCTTTGTTCTGCCAGGCGTACCTACAACAATATGAGCTCCTCTGTTTAAGGCTTTCATTTGTGGCTCGATACTGGCTCCACCATACACTGCAACAACATTCAATCCACTACTGTGTTTGGCAAAATTCTTAAGATCGCTGGCAATTTGCACACAGAGTTCCCTTGTTGGACACAGCACCAAGGTTTGTGTTCTTTTCTCATCAATATTTGTGAGTTGAATTGCAGGCAAGCCAAAAGCCGCAGTTTTGCCAGTACCCGTCTGAGCTGCGGCAATCAAATCCTGATTTGTTGTTAAAATATGCGGAATGGTAGTGGCTTGTATAGGTGTTGGTTTCTCAAAGCCAAGCTCCTCAATCGCTTTTAGCAATCCACCCTTCAATCCTATCTCTTCGAACGAGTTCATACCTTAACCTTCTTTACTTTCAGCATTTCTCTTTCTCTTCCTATCATGCTCATTTAGCAATATCTTTCTCAAACGAATTGCCTTAGGAGTTACCTCAACATATTCGTCTTCTCCGATGTACTCCATCGATTCCTCTAAGGAGAATTTAATAGCGGGAGCAATGTTCATCTTTTCATCCGTTCCAGCAGCGCGCATATTGGATAACTTCTTAGTCTTGATCAAATTCACAATAAGATCATCCTGTCTTGTACTCTCACCAATAACCTGCCCTGAGTAAATCTTGTCATTTGGATCTACGAAGAACTTGCCTCTGTCTTGCAACTTATTAATTGAAAATTCGATAGCTGTTCCGGTTTCCATCGCAATCAATGCACCATTTTTTTTATTTTGTATTTCACCCTTCCATGGTTCATAACCACTAAATCTGTGAGAGATTACTGCTTCGCCCTTTGTAGCAGTAAGCATTGGGTTGGTAAGGCCAATTAATCCCCTGGCTGTTATCTTGAACTCAAGATTTATCCTGTCATTCTTCGTCTCAATATTTAGAATATCTCCTTTGCGTTTAGTAACTATTTCTATAACTTTTCCCGAGAGTTCTTCAGGAACACTCACAGTTAACAGCTCAACCGGTTCGTGTTTGAATCCATCTATTTCCTTTATCACCACCTTAGGCTGTCCTAATTGTAATTCATAACCCTCTCTCCTCATCGTTTCAACAAGAATGGCTAAATGAAGAATACCTCTACCAAAAACAATCAATTTATCTGGTGAATCCGTTTCTTCAACTCTTAGGGCGAGATTCTTTTCTGTTTCTTTGAATAACCTTTCCCTGATATGGCGTGATGTTACAAATTTTCCATCCTGGCCAAAAAATGGTGAGTTGTTGATGGTAAACATCATGCTCATTGCAGGTTCATCAATGGAGATTGGATCAAGTCCCTCAGGTTCTTCAAAATCAGCAATTGTATCTCCAATATCGAATTTTTCCAGTCCCATAATTGCAACTATTTCACCTGATTTTACCTCTTCCTTGGTTTTCTCCTTCCCGAGCCCTTCAAAAACATAGAGCTCCTTGACTACTGATTTACTGATTTGGCCATCTCTGTGAACAATCGAAACCTGATCACCCATTTTAATTTTTCCCCTTCGGACCCTTCCAACGGCAATCCTACCTGTGTAAGAAGAGTAGTCCAACGAGCTAATCTGTATCTGCAAGCTGCCGGGCAGGTCCTCCGGTGGATCAAGATAGTCAACAATCGTATCCAGCAAATAAGTAATATCATCCGTGGGAGTCTTCCAGTCCGCGGCCATCCATCCTTGTTTAGACGACCCATATACAGTAGGATAATTCAACTGCTCTTCCGTGGCATCCAGGGAAAACATTAATTCAAAGACCTGCTCACTGGCCTCCTCAGGATTACAATTTGGTTTGTCAACCTTGTTAATCACCACAATTGGCTTCAAACCAAGCGCCAACGCTTTTTGCAAAACAAATCGAGTTTGAGGCATTGGCCCCTCGAAGGCATCTACGAGCAAAATTACTCCATCAGCCATGTTTAACACCCGTTCTACTTCTCCTCCAAAATCCGAATGACCGGGAGTATCGATGATATTTATCTTTGTTCCGTTATACCTTACCGATACGTTCTTGGACAAAATTGTTATCCCCCGCTCTCTCTCTAAATCATTTGAATCCAGAATCAACTCCCCCACCTCCTCGTTATCCCTGAACAACTTCACCTGATGCAGAATTCTGTCGACCATCGTAGTCTTACCGTGATCAACATGCGCTATGATTGCTACATTTCTTAAATCCATACTATTCTCTTGTTACTCAAAAAGCCTACAAAAGTAGTCTATTGTAGCGATCAGAGGGAATTGCATATTGAAAGGAATGAAATGTCGCCACTCATCAGAGTAATTGAGCTCTATTACCCAACTTCAAAAGCAGTAAATCCAGCTGGGTTTACCTTTATCATCAATAACTTGTTAATAAAATCAGTGCTCCCAACGTTGAATCTACTGTAACTGAGGTTAAATTTATCAGAGCAAACAATAAATATCTCAGATATGATTGTAGATATTGATAAACAGATATCATTTGACATAATTGAGGCACATGCCACTTCGCTGGATACTCAAAAAATGCTGAGGGCTGGTGTGATTGCTAATGATTGTGATTATCTGGCAGTTCACATAGAGAACCATCCGGATTTTGATAAGGTAATCGTGAAACTGGACCGCGGTTATTTGGAGTACATTACACTCCCTACTGAAGTGTTTAACAAACTTCCCAGGTACGAGTATATAGATAAGTAGACTGGAGCTGTACCTCTTTAGCCATCTAGAACTACTGGTTCAGTTAATTCTTGCCTGATATTTTCCTCTTTCTTAGATCCCTTGAGTTTGTAAACAATCCAGCCAGCCAGGTTTACAAACGCCATTGATACATAATGGGGCACAAAAAATATCCCTTCATAAATGCCTCCAATCACTTTTCCATATTTCTCAGTGTAAGCCTTGCCGATGTAAGATTTTTTCCACCAATGTTTTGTGAGTTTTCCTTCCTTCCCCTCCTCAAAGACCTCCCGGCAAGTTGTATAAACGCATTTCATATGATCACCTGGAGAACAGTGATCCACGTCTGCGTATTTTCCATTGTGAATCAACGCCTTATTCTCTGTTTGCGCATACCCAAACAGTACAATTAAAATAAAAGTCATAAGAAAAATAGCCTTCTTTGCTAATCTCATGATACGAAGTTTAACGTAGCTTATTTGAAGATTTGTCAGCTTCGGCACAACTATTTACAATAGCAATTGAAGTCTCTGTAATTTCAGTTATTTTAAAACGGTAACATGACCGATTGCTGTATGCAATTTTCCGTCCAAATCACTCACCAGCGCTAACCAAACGTAAACCTCTTGTTGCGCGGTCTTTTTGCCATACTCATCCTTACCGTCCCATCCAGCACCATTCTCTGAATGAAAGATCATTTCACCCCAGCGATTATAGATCCAAAAATTCGTTTTCTCCCATGTAATACCAATACCCGTAATTCTAAAAAGATCATTAATACGGTCCGCATTAGGCGTAAAACTATTGGGAAGAAAGAATATAAAATCTCCTTTCAGGGTGACATATTTGGTGATGCTATCCACGCAACCAAAATTTGTGCATATCCAGAGTTCAATCGGGAAAGTACCCGTATCTGCTTGGGGAAATGTAAATGAAGGATTGGGAAGAATTGACGAGTCCAACCCTGCAAAGTCCCAACTCCAGCAATCCGCTCCCGCACTTTGATCAGTAAATTCAAATGTCGGTGTAAAAATACTCGTCACCCAGGGATCCGCAATGAAATCAGCAGTAGGTATTGGATAGACGTTGATATAATTTGATTTTGTTAGTGAATCTGTACATCCATTCATTCCGGTTACAATCAATTTCACAGTATAAGCTCCAGCATTGTCATAAGTATTGGTAAACGGTGTGCAACCGGTATGAACGCTGTCGCCAACATCCCAAATACAAAGTTGACTTCCAACTGTTCCATCCGTA
Source organism: Bacteroidota bacterium (assembly GCA_022572355.1). Lineage (GTDB taxonomy): Bacteria > Bacteroidota > Bacteroidia > NORP154 > NORP154 > NORP154. The sequence goes on from JACZWC010000018.1 coordinate 60,013, forward strand.
AATTCAACCGTAAGCGGCTCACAGCCGTCGAGTACATCCGCCGAAAACATCACATTGGGCAACGGATTCACAACAACGCTAAAAGAGATATTGGTAACACATCCATTGGCATCCGTAACAACGACATCATAGGTAGTATTTGTTGTCGGAGACAAAGTATTACTTGCCACAGGATTAGCGACGGGCAGCCATGCATAACTATAAGCCACTGTTCCGCCGGAAACTGTAACTGTGAGCAATGTACTCTCTCCATCGCAGATAGGACTTGTTCCCGCCATACTTGCGATCAGCGTCGCTGGAGCAGTGAGCGTAACATCTACCGAATCCCTGCACCCATTGGTGTCTTCAACAGCTACCGTATATTGAATACCGCCTGACAAACCTGTTTCAGTGGTCGAAGTGCCTCCTGAGGGTATCCACAAGTACGAATAGCCGGGAGTGCCTCCACTCACAGCTACAGAAGCTGAACCATCTGTTGAAATATCACAGGTAGGATCGATTGGGGTTGTGATCACAGCTACCAATGCCGACGGATTAATAAGGGTAATGGTATCGGACGCAACGCATCCCATAGAATCTACTACAGTGATTGTGTATAAAACTGCTGCCAGCAGATTTGTTCCGGTTGTGTCATTGCCTCCCGTTGGCGTCCAGGTATAACTGTAAGAGCCTGTTCCTCCACCTGCTGTAACCGTGGCGGTTCCAAATCCGGATGAACCACAAGATGGGTTTACAAAGGAAGTAATGCTGGCCGTTATCGGGGCCGGGTCATACAAAGTGATCGTATCTGCCCCTGCACAGCCAAGGCTGTCGAGAACGGTTACCGAGTACAAAACTCCACCCAGAAGGTTTATACCAACAGAACTACCTCCTCCTGATGGCGACCAGGAATACGTATACGGCGTTGTTCCTCCTACCACCGTTGCAACAGCACTTCCATCTGCCGCCCCATTACAAGTGGGGTTCGTAAATGCTGGAATATCAACAGTTAGGTTGTTGGAAGTACCCATCGTCAATGCCGCATAGCAGGTATCAAAGTTGCTGTCGATTACCGTAACAACGTATCCCATACCGCCACACAACCCTGTTGCTGTGCTGGAAGTTCCGCCCGATGGAGCCCATGAATAAGTATAGGGAGGTACGCCATCAGTTAAACTAACTGTAGCCGTTCCATTGCATCCACCCCCGCAAGTAGGATCAACGAAGCTAGAAATGTATGCTCCACATCCACAAATTGTTGGAGCAATGTTTACCGTGTCAGTCTCTACCACAGTAGCACCATTGCAGTTGGTATAAGTTACTTGTACAATATAATCAGTTGTGTCTGTAGGGCATACATTAACCGTTGCACCAGTGCCAACTAAAGTGGATCCGTCATACCATTCAACAACATAATTGGGTGAGCCGTTGGGAGTAAAACGCCATGCCTCATTGGAGGTTGACCAGGATCCTGTATTTCTCCCTGGAGGGGTGATACCCGCTGAGCCATTTGCATTTTGCAGTCCGATAACTGCATTCCCGCTGTTCCAGGAGTTACAGGTGGGCTTATCGTCAATATACACTTCGATAACATTGGTCGTCTCGTACAACACAATTTGTTGTGTCGTTTTCAGATTATTGCAACTGTAATGAGGAACATCATAGAAATTAAGCACCATAGTTCGACAAGGCGCCGTTCCCAAGACTGCAAAATTGATATTACCACCCACTGCTGGGTCGATATCGTGATATGCTCCATTGATCGAATTGTTGTAAATCCCTCCAGAAGGCGGCCCTGGAGTAGGAATAGTAGCCGAAAAAGACCATTCACAATATGCACTCGCATTGGTCAAATCGAAGGAGATCAGGCCATTAGTGCCAACTATCATAGAAGTATATGAACTTCCATAAAAACAAAAGGTAAATGGAAGGCTAAGGGTGCTAGACCAAATATCATCAATGCCAATAAATATCTGCGTTCCTCCGGTAAAAGAGTAAGGCGGTGCATAAGGGATAGGATCTACCAGGTAGGAGGAAGTCTGTCCGGTTTCAAGAAATGTAGCGGAAATATCAGTGCAGGTAGTCTGACAGGATAAAACGGTATCCGGGCCGGCTGTAACGTTTGGGCATCCGGGAGCTTGAGCCCTGGTACTGGAACTGGTAGCCAGAGACATTATTAGCGCGACAGTAGCAACGAAATACTTTACTCTGGACATATAAGGTGGTCTTAGCAGGTTATGTAGCAACCCTTCCCCCAAGTCAGCCGGTTATTCCTAAAAATCCACTGGATTCCCTACAAAACCTGTTATAAAGGTAGTCAATTTTGGGCAGATAAGGAATGACGATCACCGCTGATTTCAGTGCTTATCAATCTCTTAATTTTAAAGTAATATAAACCGCTGGGTCTCTTAAGGAAATAGCCTTCCATACCAGCGGGGAAAAGGGATACTTTCTCTCACATGGGGAAGTTTGCATATCCAGCAGACAAGTCGCTCAAGGCCCAATCCGAATCCCGCGTGGGGCACAGACCCATACCTTCTCAGGTCGAGGTACCATTCAAATTCTTTCATGGGCAATTTGTGCTCCTTAATCTTCTCTGTTAAAAGTGCTTGATCCGTTTCTCGTTCCCCTCCTCCAACAATTTCGCCATAACCTTCCGGCGCCAATACATCTACACCCTTAGCCAATTCCGGATTGTCCGCATCCCGTTTCATGTAAAAAGCCTTTATTGCATGTGGCCAGTTGTAAACCATAATGGGAGAATCATAGAGCCTGGTCAAGACAGTTTCATCAGATCCTCCAAAGTCATTTCCATGTTTAAACTCCTTTGCTGATTTTATCCATTGCGGAATATTTCTTAGATCTTCCTCCAAATCTTTTATCTCATTTTTTAACTGATCGATCTTATTTTGATTGAAATTCCGCTCACCTTTTTTGATACCAGGAGTTGCTATTTTCTCTTCCCGCTCACCGATCTCTTTTTTAATCTCATCAATGCGAGCTTCGGCATTTTTCTGATCATTTTCCAATGTCTCAATTGCATTCTCCCCATTTACATCGGCTTCTCCCCGCAGCACAGCTACTGCTTCGTCATAAGTTAAGCGCGGGAATTTTTTCATGGCATTTTCAAGTTTTGTCGTATCGCGCTCAATGATCTCGAATTCAGCTTTGCAATTATCCAATACATCCCTGAGGATACTCTTCATCATGGACTCAATTAAATCCATGTTCATATCATTGTCATAGAAGGCCATTTCCGGTTCTATCATCCAAAATTCTGTCAGGTGCCTACGTGTTCTGGACTTTTCAGCCCTGAAAGTTGGCCCGAATGTGTAGATCTTGCCCATGGCCATTGCCATGGCCTCACCATAAAGCTGACCCGACTGAGTCAGATAGGCGGTTTGGTCAAAATATTCAGTTTCAAAAAGGTCACTTGTACCCTCGCAAACATTCCCTGTAAAAATAGGTGCATCCATTTGCACAAATTCCTCCTTTTGAAAGAAGTTATGGATTGCATATATGATCTGATTGCGAATTCTCATGATGGCCCACTGCCTTTTCGATCGCAACCACAAATGCCGCTTGTCGGTAAGAAAATCTACGCCGTGGGCCTTCTTGGATATAGGATATTCCTCAGCAATCGATATCACCTTTAAGTCTGAAACTTGCAATTCAAATCCACCAACCTGGCGTTCATCCGCTACAACTTTACCACTTACTTCTATGGAAGATTCCATGGTTAATGAATTCGCATCTGAAAACACCTGAGAATCCACCTCCCCTTCGTTGACAACGCATTGAGCAAAACCGGAACCATCTCTTAGGACAATAAAAACCAATCCCTTGCCGGTTCGCTTATTCGATACCCAACCTTTAGCAGTTACCTGCTTTCCTTCTTTACTGAAAAAATCTTTAATTTGCATAGTGAAGTTGCGCACCCATATTGGGCTAAATCAGTTTGCAAAGCTATCAAAATAATTGCTGATCATATCACTACAATTATAACAATTTCATCCTTTGGCCAACCCATCAGTTACCAAGATAAAAGCACCGATCTTAGCGGAAATAGAAGCTTTTGAGCCGAAGTTCCGCGCTTCGATGAAGAGCTCTGTTCCCTTACTCGATAAGATCACTCATTACATTATTAAGCGCAAGGGCAAACAACTCAGGCCCATATTTGTATTTCTATCGGCCAAAATATGTGGAGAGGTGACTGAAGCCACCTACAGAGCAGCAACGCTCATCGAATTGCTTCACACCGCTACATTGGTTCACGACGATGTGGTTGATGATTCATATCAGCGCAGAGGTTTCTTTTCACTTAATGCACTCTGGAAGAACAAGATTGCCGTGCTTGTTGGCGATTTCTTACTCTCGAAAGGCCTCTTATTTTCAATAGACAACAATGATTTCGATTTACTGAAAATTGTATCAGATGCGGTTCGGCAGATGAGTGAAGGGGAGCTTCTTCAAATAGAGAAAGCGAGAAAACTGGACATTGAAGAATCCGTTTACTTTGAAATTATTCGCCAGAAAACTGCCTCGTTAATCGCTTCCTGTTTGGCCTGTGGAGCATGCTCTGTTGGTGCGGACGAAGCAACTATTGAAAAGATGAGGTCACTGGGAGAGACCATCGGACTTGCATTTCAGATAAGAGATGATCTTTTTGACTATGAGTTGGATGGAGCAACGGGAAAACCTAGCGGAATCGATATCAAAGAGAAGAAGCTTACGCTTCCCATCATCCACGTGCTCAGTAAATCAACACCTAAAGATAAGAGATGGTTGATTAATACCATTAAAAACGACCATCATAAAGAATCGAAAGTTCGGGAGATTATGGATTATGTTGTTACTCAGGGCGGAATAGAATACGCTAATGCATCTATGCAAGAATACAAACAAAAAGCTCTGGTGATACTAGATGACTTTCCAGACTCTGAATCTAAAGAATCATTGAGAGAATTGATAACCTACACAATCGAAAGGAAAAAGTAAGACCTTACGCTGCCTCCTCTGCCTTTAATACAGCGGCCGAGATAAAAATACTAACCTCATAAAGCACCAATAGAGGCAGCGCTACAAGTATTTGACTGATAACGTCAGGGGGCGTAATAATCGCTGATAATATTAGTGTAATCACCAACGCGTGCTTCCTGTATTGCCTCATGAAGGAAGGTGTAACTAGCCCTAATTTGGTCAAAAAATAGGTAACTATTGGTAATTCAAAAATGACACCACAAGCCAAAGAGATGGAGGCTACTGTAGTCATATACGAACCGAGGTTTATTTGATTTGACACCATCTCGCTCACCTGATAAGACCCCAAAAAATTAATAGCCAGCGGCGCAATCACATAATAGCCGAACAGAACGCCAGCCATAAAAAGAAATGAGCTGAAAAAGACTACTCCCCTGGCGTGTTTCGTTTCATCCGGATATAATGCTGGTTTGACAAATCTCCACATCTCCCAGAAAACATATGGGAAAGCCACAATTATTCCAGCTATGATTGAAACGAAGATATGATTCGTGAACTGGCCAGACATGTTAATATTCATTAGGGTGAAGGGAATTTCGGTAATACATATCCTCTCCGAGATTCTGCACATGATACGATAGGTAAGAAAGTCAGGGTTTTTAGGAGCCAGGACGATCTGGTCAAATACAAAGCTCTTATTGACAAAGGCTATAATAGAAAGGATGCCTATGGCAATTGTCGATCTAATCAGATGCCACCTGAGTGATTCGAGGTGGTCGAGAAAGGACATTTCCTTCTCTTCGATGTTTTCCTCTAGGATGTCAGCCATTTCCATTTATCAAAATTCCTACCTTCTTGCGTTCGTCTAATGTTTTCTATTGTTGGTATCATTTTTGAAAATTTTCGCAATATTTACTAGGATTTACAACAAATTAGTTCTTAACTTTAATTATTGGGTAATAATTAAGTTCAATCATTACTAAAGCACAGAGAAATAAGATCAGCAAATGTATTTAAAAATAACTATTGAGAATTCATGACGATCACTGCTGAGATTTCTATTTCGGATCATCTAAAGAAGTATTTCGGCTTTTCAACTTTCAAAGGGCAACAGGAGGAAGTAATTCTGAACATTCTCGAAGGTAGGGATACGTTCGTAATCATGCCAACTGGCGGTGGCAAATCCATGTGCTACCAGCTCCCTGCTTTACTTTTAGAAGGCACTGCAATTGTGGTTTCTCCTCTGATCGCATTGATGAAGAACCAAGTCGATGCAATGCGGGGGTATGGAACAGAAACAGGCACTGCTCATTTCATGAATTCGTCTCTATCGAAAGCTGAGATTACTCAGGTCAAATCCGACATAGTAAGTGGAATTACGAAGTTGCTTTATGTAGCCCCTGAATCACTGACCAAGCAAGATAACGTAGATTTCTTCAAGGAAATTACAATATCCTTTTTTGCTATTGATGAGGCCCACTGTATTTCAGAATGGGGACATGATTTCAGGCCAGAATACCGTCGTTTAAGAGAGATCATTAACGCTATTGGCAAGGTGCCCATCATGGCGCTTACCGCAACTGCCACGCCAAAAGTGCAGCAAGACATACAGAAAAACCTGGCAATGGAAGACACAACTGTGTTTAAGTCTTCCTTCAACCGGCCCAACTTGTTTTACGAAGTAAGGCCAAAGGTGAATGCAATAAAGGAAATAATCAGGTTTATTAAACAACACGCGGGAAAATCGGGAATAATATACTGCCTCAGTCGAAAGATGGTGGAGCAGGTGGCAAAAACCCTACAGGTAAATAATATTTCGGCACTGCCTTATCACGCAGGAATGGATCAGACTACGAGGTCACAAACACAAGACAAATTTCTAATGGAGGACATAGATGTGATTGTGGCGACAATCGCATTTGGTATGGGCATAGACAAACCAGATGTGAGGTTTGTTATCCACCACGACATTCCGAAAAGCCTCGAAGGTTATTACCAGGAAACCGGCAGAGCGGGAAGAGACGGAGGAGAGGGAAGACTTCTCGCATTTTATCAATACAAAGATATTGAGAAGCTCGAAAAATTCATGAAAGGAAAGCCGGTAGCTGAACAGGAAATAGGACGGCAGCTTTTGCTGGAAACCGTGGCATATGCAGAATCCGGAACGTGCAGAAGGAAGCAGCTTCTACATTATTTCGGTGAGCGGTATAATAAAGACAATTGCGAAAACTGTGACAACTGCAACAACCCCAAGGAAAAATTTGATGCTCAAAAACCGTTGGTTTTGGCGTTAAATTTAATCTTAGAAACCAAAGAGAAATTCAAGGCACAGCACATTGTAAACATCTTTATCGGGAAGGCCACTTCTGATATAAAGTCATACAAACACGATGCACTCAAAGCATTTTCTTCGGGTGATGATGAAGATGAGCAGTACTGGAATGCGGTAGTGCGGCAAGGACTTATCTCGGGATTTTTAATTAAGGACATCGAAAATTATGGCTTGTTGAGCCTGAGTACGGAAGGTAAAAAATTCATAGAAGATCCACACGAGATATTGATCGCAAAGGACCACGACTACGATAGTATGATTGAAGATGACGAAAATATTTTGTTAGGAGATTCTAAAGGCGCCGGTGTAGACGATCAGTTGTTTGGAATGTTGAAAGACTTGCGTAAAGAAATTGCCAAAGAAAATGACGTGCCACCTTATATTGTATTTCAGGATCCATCTTTGGAAGATATGACTATGCAGTATCCCATAACTATGGAAGAGATGCAGCAGATTTCTGGGGTAGGCCCTGGAAAGGCACAAAAATTTGGAGCGCCATTTATTGAGCTCATATCCACATATGTTGAAGAGAATGAGATCGAAAGGCCCATTGACCTGGTGGTCAAATCTGTGGTGAACAAATCTGGAATAAAGGTATTTATTATACAGAGCATTGATCGCAAATTACCCCTGGACGAAATAGCAGCAGCGAAAGGGTTAAAGCTGGAAGAGCTAATAACGGAGATTGAAACGATTGTGGACTCTGGCACAAGTTTAAATATTGATTATGATCTGATAAACCTGTTAGACGAAGATCATATTGAGGAAATCCTCGCCTACTTCCAGGAAGAAGAAACCGATTCTATAGAAGCAGCTATAGAGGAACTCGGTGAAGAGGAATACACCGCCGAAGAAATAAGATTGGTTAGAATTAAGTTTATCTCGAAATTCGGCCACTGATTTTATATCCATTATAAATTCATAGTATTGAAAAATCGTTGTTCCTGGGCAAATGGAAATGACATCTATCGTGATTACCATGACAAGGAATGGGGTGTACCTTTGTACGATGACCAACCGCTGTTTGAAGCCATCATCCTCGACACGTTTCAAGCTGGTTTAAGCTGGATCATTGTCCTGAAAAAACGTGAAAATTTTCGAAAAGCATTCGACGGTTTTGATGCGAATAAAATTGCCAATTACGACGAAAAGAAAATTGAGCAACTCATCCATGATAAGGGAATCATTCGAAACCAGCTTAAAATTCGCACTTGCGTGACCAATGCGCAACATTTTCTGCGAATTCAAAAAGAACATGGCACTTTTTCAAGGTATATCTGGCAATTTGTAGGTGGTAAACCACTTATAAACCGAAGGAAAAAGCTATCAGAATTACCAGCAACGTCTAAAGAATCAGATACGATGAGTAAAGCGCTAAAAGAGGAGGGATTTAAATTTGTTGGAACTACCATATGTTATGCCTTTATGCAAGCCGTAGGTATGGTGAACGATCATATGGTGGATTGTTTCCGATATCGAGAAGTTAGTCAGCATTCCTGACTAGCTTTACCAAGGGTATTCAAAAACATTTCCTAAATTTCTATCCGTGAATGCTGTCAAACACATATTTCTTATTGTCGGTATAGGTTGCTGTACTTCAGAAATAGTTGCGCAAACCGCTAACCCGGCAAATAGGTACTCCAAAGAGGTAAAGCGACAAATAGATTCTTTGCGTACTGTCATATCCACCAATCCCCACGATACTTCTGTGGCATATGCCTATGTGGGTTTGGCTGAACTTCTCTACGTGGCTGATATAGACACGTTGAAAAATCTATGTGAAAAGGCTAAAAAAATTGCCGTGCTCAATTTAAAAAAATCTGGCCTCACGGTTACCGAGCGCATTGCATTTAAAACAGCTTTGGCTGGAGCATTCAACAACATTGGATATGTATATGATATCAAGGGAAGTATTTCCGAGGCATTAGAAAATTATCACAATGCATTGAAGCTGCAAGAGGAAATCGGTGCTAAGGAAGGGATAGCGTCATCGTTAAACAGCATTGCATACTTATATGTAAATCAAGGTGATAGCACACGAGCGCTAGAATATTATCATAAATCGCTTAAGATCGAGGAGGAATTGGGTTCAAAACAACGAATGGCCACCTCCCTGACCAATATTGGCGCCATTTACGGTGATCAAAATGATATTTCGCTGGCACTGGTATACTATAACCGTTCATTAAAAATGTATAAAGAAATTGGCTACAAAGAGGGAATGGCATCTTCATTGAGCAACATTGGCGTTATCTACAGTGGCGAAGGTGATAGCACCCGGGCCCTGGAGTATTACAACAAAGCCCTAGCCATCAGAGAGAACATCGGAGATAAAAAAGGTGTTGCTCACTCCCTGAACAGTATCGGACACATGTACAAGAGCCTGGGGAATAATTCGAAAGCCCTGATCTACTACACCAGATCGCTAAAAATAAGAGAAGAAATAGATGACAAGCAAGGTATTGCTATTTCACTCACCAACATCGGAGAAATATCGCTAGAGCAAGGTGAGGTTGGCCAGTCAAAAGTGTTGGCCAAAAAGTCTCTCGAACTTGCCAAAGACTTGGGTTCACCGGCAATTATCAGAAATGCATCTAAGCTGTTGAGTGAAGTCTTAAAAGAGGAGAACAATTACGAGGAAGCCCTTAAGATGCATGAATTGTATATAATGATGCGAGACAGCGTTCTCAACCAGGAAATTAAAAATGCTACACTTAAGCAGGAAGCCCAATACCAAATAGCTCAGAGAGAGGCACAAATAGCATTGCTCGATAAAGAAAAACAAATAATTGCAGCCAAGGTAAACTACCAGAGAAACCTGGCCATAGGAGCTGCTTTTGGAGTTTTGGGGCTCATCCTGTTTTTGTGGCGGCTTTCAATCAATAACGCCAGATTGAAGCTTGGGGCGAGAACGCTGGAGGCAAGCAATAAGACGATTGGTATGCAAAAAGACCAGGCCGAGGCCCATCTCGCCACTTTACAAGACCAAAACTTAAACCTGGAGGAGAAGATTGAAAAACTAAAAGAGCCACAGAGTAACATATTAACATTGAATAGCTCCGGATTGCGTTTAGAAGTAGACAAAATTTACTATGTGGAAAGCCAAAATCGATATTTGTTGATCACCTATCATGCAGAGCAGATTGAATCAATATATGAAAGAACTTCCCTGAAAGACTTTATCGGGCAATTACCGCCGAATTTTGTACAGATTCACCGATCCTATTGTATAAACATTGCTCATATCAAATCACGGGTATCCAAGTACAAATTGATCATGAAGGATGATCAGTTACTTCCCGTATCGCAATCATTCGTAGATGCCTTTGACAATGCCATTGGATGAGGTTAAAAATAACACCTTCAAAAGGTAGCTTTGAGAAGCTTCCCAAGGGGGGCGAGAATAGCAAATATTCAAAAACCCAATTGACCTCTTACCAAAGACATGTATGATTGAATGCAGAACATTTGAACATATGAATAGTGAAATAGGAAATTAATATCATTTCACCTCTTCATTCGATTGTTCGTTGTTCTAATGTTCCATTATTCTTCAACATATGAATACGGCATAGCCATCAGAACATGCCTAACGCAGACAGGCATAACCACCGTCAAAAACGTGGGGGTTTTAAGTTAAAGTACTGTTTTCACTCCTATTTCGAGTATCAAAATCGTTTATTCACCTACTTGGATAGCATGTTTCTATCTGGCAGCCCCAATTCTAACAGCCATATGACACCCCAAATCGCCTTTTCACAACACAATATCGCCTGTCTACTACATATTCTTGGTTTTTCCTGACAAATGCTATTCATTTGGCGTATAAAACGAGGGCATACACCATGACAATGACTATAACGATGACAACACCAGGCCGATTAACTGAAAAAATTGCGTTTAAAACTGGCAATATACATCAGGGTGAAGAAAAAAATTAACTATATTTGGTGCTCAATTTTACCGAGGTGTCTTTTAGTGGGCACACTATCATGAAAAAAGGTCTTTTTGCATTGTTTTCACTCTTGCTGGCAGTTATGTTGGTGGTGCCTGTTGGTCAGGTGCTCGGACAGGTCTCGGATGATAATGTTTCAATTAAAAAACTTAAGAAACTTTACGGATTACAGGATTTCTATTTTTCACAACTAAAGAAAAGCACTATTCCTGAGAAAGTTAGAACCAAATATCAAAAGGACAAGATTACAGCTGATGAGAACGCTGCTATTGCCGTTGCGAAAAGATTGAAATATGCGGAGCGGGTTAGCCTGGCAGACCCCACCTTGCTGGAAAAGGAGAAGTTCAATTTACAATTCAGGGAAATGGACCTGGCGCTTAAGTCAAATGAGTCGCCAACCATATATGCACATGAGTTTAAATCGCTGTTTTTCAATTTGGGTGTATCATTCTTAAGTGTCAAACCTTATTCTTTCCCATTTACCATTTCCGGCGAGAAGGTGTTCGGAGAAAAGTTTAGCGTGGGAGGATATATAGGACACTTTATTGAGAAGATTATTGTAGGCGAAAAAAATAATACTGACACCAATAGCTATTATTATTTTGTCGCGAACAGGGAAAACTATAAGCATAACTACATCAACTTTGGGCTTAAGGGGTCGTATCACTTTTTTAGTCCTTCATTTTTCCTAAATGTAGAGTACTTTGATTTGTATGTATCTGCTATGCTGGGCTACACAGCGGCTACTTCTACTTTTCCTTTTTTAGACAATGAGAAAGACCTTCCTTACAATGAAAACGGTAACGCTGTAACACGGGAGCAAGGACAAGGCCAATACAAAAAGCCCAATAAAAATGGGATTAACTACGGAGCCTTTGTTGGATTAAAATATATGTACGATCCGCATTTGGGCTTTTTTGTGGAAGTCGGATATAGCAATACCGCTTTTGCTACTATTGGCATATCTATACGAATACTCGACAAAAACACAACCATGGGTTTCGGGGTGAATCCGATTGAGTTCAAGGTGAAAATCTTGTCTTCTGAGAGAAAGAAGCGAATGAGTTCAAAATCATTTAAAGGGGTTACAGAGGGTATTGAAGAAATAAGGACCAAAAAGGAATTTATTTATGTGATGACAGGTACCACTACCTCTTTTGGTGCCGCTACTGTTCTGGAGGCTGACTTAAAACCCAAGTTCAGAAAGGCACAGGTGATTGCCATTAAAGATGGTGAAATCATTTCTATGAAGAAAGCCATGAAGATTCTTAAGAAAACCAACATGGAGCCGATAATTCAACCTGGAGAAAGCGAACCTGAGCCACAATTGGATAAGAAGAAGGGAAAAGACTCTTCGAAAGGCTCAGGGAAAGATAAGAAAGATAAATCCAAGAAGAAAAAGAAAAAGAAAAAGAAAAAATAGCAGATGTTAGAGAGATTCAAATATATTGCCTCATTGTTGTGTTTGACTGTGTTGTTGGCGAATTATTCGGTGGATGTTCAAGCACAACCAACGCCTTGTGCAACTGTGGTTTCATCATCTGCCTGTGCTGATCTACCTACCTTTCAATTTAGCAACTGTACGGTTGGAGCGGTTTCGTGCTTCTGGGACTTTGGAGATAACCTGGCAACGAATAATACTTGTGACCCAACGGTTTTCGCAAATTACCTGGCAACAGGCGCTGGCACCTATGAGGTTGTACTTACCGTCTGTGATGGCCCTGCCCTTACCGGGAATTGTGATACCACCATAATTAACATTGTTGTTTATGCACTGCCAACGGCTGCATTTACTGTAAATGATCAAGAGGGTTGTGCACCGTTTGACGTATGTTTTACAGACCAGTCCACTCTTGGTGATGCGCCCATTAGCAACTGGCTATATACTTATGGAGATGGAGGATCGACCAGTGGCAACCCCGATCCTTGTTATACTTATCCTCCAACCTCCTTGGGATGCTGGGACGTGACCTTACAGGTGGTAGATGACAATGGCTGCTCAGATACAGCAACTCAATTTTGTTATATACAAGTTCACAAAGTTCCAATCGCTGATTTTACGGTTTCTCCCAATCTGGGCGGGTTTCCTCCTGTAGTTGCATGCAATCCCGGTGAAGTGATCACGTTCACCGATAACACAACCCTGGGAGATACAAGCATTACCCAATGGGACTGGGACTTTGGCGATAGCAATACAGGTACTGGAAATCCTACTACGCATACCTATGTGAGTGCAGGAACTTTTAATATCACCATGTATATTACAGATAACAACGGCTGTACGGATAGCATTGTTAAAGCGATAAGAATAGATGACTTTAAAGGAGGTTTTACGATTTCCAACCCAACGGGCTGCGGTAGCCAAATTTCGACGTTTATTGATACCACCAGCACAATACAACAACCTAACTCATGGCTATGGGATTTTGATTATAATGGGCCGGGTACTTTTACGGTGGAATCAACGACCGGGCCCAACGTGGGCCACTATTTTCCTTCTCCTGGTAATCCTTGTGTTGCACTGGTAGTAACCAACATTTTTGGATGCACGGACACTGTAATAAACTGCGATGTGATCATCTACCCACTGCCGAATGTTGGATTCATCGTCGATACGGTGGTCGCCTGTGATTATCCATTTCCAGTGACCTTTACAGATACAACAGCCGGCGCCGCTTCCTGGATCTGGGATATAGATAATTGGGATATTCCGAATCCGCCAGCACCCGGGTTTTACGATTGGAGCACGGATTCCATTACTTCATCATTTACGCCTCCCTACACAGATCCTGGTTGCTACAATGT
>JACZWC010000019.1 GCA_022572355.1 Bacteroidota bacterium
GTGGTACAACAGGAAAAGAAGACATTCTGCTCTAGGTTATTTATCCCCTGAGCAGAAAGAACAAGTATTAATTAATCAACTTTTAAATGCAGCTTAACTTTTTGTCTGTTTTTTTGTTGCAAGTCCAGTTAAGCACTTCGACAAAACGGTGGATTTGTTTTACCGCCAGCCTGCTTCGTCTTACAATGCCAAAGACCTTAAAAAGTATAAATCCAATATCTTTTCAGTAACGCAGGAATTGGTCTATAGCAGCGATAATGCCAATCGCCTTGATCTCACCATTTTCTTAAACGGCATTCCGGTTATCACCTGTGAGTTAAAAAATCCGTTGAGTGGGCAAACGGTATACAATGGCATTCGCCAATATCAAAACGACCGAGACCCCAAAGAAAAAATATTCTCTTTTGCCCGTTGTATGGTTCATTTTACAGCCGATACCGAGTTGGTATTTATGACCACCCGGCTTAAAGGCAAAAAAACCTTCTTCCTGCCGTTCAACAAAGGATTGAACCAAGGCCGGCCAACAGGTACTTTTGGTGCAGGAAACCCTGTAAATCCAAACGGTTTAAAAACGCATTACCTGTGGGAAGAAGTGCTGACCAAAGATTCATTAGCTAACATCATAGACAAGTTTGCCCAGGTAGTTGAAGAAACAGACGAAGACACCGGCAAGAAAAGTCGCAATATGATCTTTCCGCGTTATCATCAGCTTACCGCAGTTCGCCAAATACTGCAACACGCCAGGAAAAACAGAGTTGGACATAAATACCTGGTTCAGCACTCTGCAGGTTCGGGCAAATCAAAGTCTATTGCCTGGCTGGCACATCAGCTACATGGCCTATTTGATACAACCGGTGAAACCCATTTGTTTGATTCGGTCATTGTCATTACGGACCGAATTGTACTGGATAAACAATTGAGTGAAGACATCAAACAGTTCTCACCCAAAAGAGGAATTGTAGAACACATTACCAGTGATGGCGGTAGCAAAACAAGCAACCTGAGAGACGCACTTGCCAATCGGAAGAAAGTAATTATTTGTACCATTCAAACTTTCCCTTTCCTTTTGGATGAGATGGCAGATATGCCCGTCATGAATTTTGGAATTATCATAGATGAGGCACATAGCGGACAAAGTGGACAGACCTCTTCTAAAATGAATGCGGTTTTAGCAGACAAACACGAAGAAAGCGAACAAGAAGAAAAAACATTAGAAGATAAGATCAATGATTTGATTGAAAGCAGAAAAATGATAAAAAACGGTTCATACTTTGCCTTTACCGCTACACCTAAGAATAAAACGCTGGAAACCTTTGGCGTAAAATCAGACCAGACCTACACGGATGAAAATGGAGAGATTAAGAACAAATTCTATGCTTTTCATGTCTATAGTATGAAGCAAGCTATTGAAGAAGAATTCATTTTGGATGTCTTGAAAAATTATACCACGTATAATTCATTCTACAAACTCATTAAATCCGTTGAAGACAATCCTGAATTTGATACCAAACAAGCCCAAAAGAAACTCCGTGCTTATGTAGAAGGACATGAATTTGCCATTGGTGAAAAAGCAAAAATTATGCTCGACCATTTTCACAGGGATGTCAGGCAACTGATTAATGGTGAAGCAAAAACAATGGTGGTAACGAAAGGCATTATTTCGGCCATCAAATACAAACACGCGTTTGACGCCTACCTAAAAGAAATCAAATCGCCCTACAAAGCAATCGTGGCATTTTCTGGTTCTAAAACCTACAAAGGTGTAGAATACACAGAAGTTGCCATGAATAACTTCAAAACTTATAGAACGGATATTCCGAAGAACTTTAAGAAAAGTGAAAACCGCTTTTTAATTGTTGCAGAAAAGTACCAAACTGGCTTTGACGAGCCTTTGCTACATACCATGTATGTTGACAAGAAACTTGCAGGGGTACAAGCTGTACAGACCCTTTCTCGGTTGAACAGAGCCTGCAAACCTTACAAGAAAGATACCTTTGTCTTGGACTTCTTTAATGATGCCGAAGACATTAAAGAAGCATTTGAACCTTACTACACGGCTACTATCTTAAGTGAAGAAACCAATCCAAACAAACTCAATGATTTAGTGGACTCGTTGGAAGTGTTTGAGGTTTACAGCGAATTTCAGATTGATGATTTCTTTGAAAAATACCTGAACGGAGAAGAACGCACCAAGCTTGATCCAATTATTGACAGTTCGGCAAACATCTTTAAAAATGACTTGACCATTGACCAGCAAATTGACTTTAAAGTAAAAGCCAAATCTTTTCTAAGGGTTTACAGTTATTTAGGTAAGATTCTTGATTTCAATAATCAAGAATGGGAAAAGTTGTTTTGGTATTTGAAGTTCTTGGTTCCTAAACTTTTCATTGAGCACACAGACGATTTAGCAGAAGGCATTTTGGAAAGCATTGATATGGACAGTTATCGCCCGTCAAAAGAAAGCACACAGAACATAAGTTTGGCGGCAGAACCGGGAGAGGTTGACCCGATTCCAGTTGACGTGAAAGGCGGCAAATCGGAACCTGATTTAGATACTTTAGAAAATATCCTGAGCGCTTTCAATCAACGCTTTGGCGATATAGAATGGTCTGATAAAGACAAAGTGCGTCAGATATTAACCAAGCAGCTTCCCGATGAAATGAAAGCCAGTAAGGAGATTATGGATGCCATACAACACTCCGATAAGCAAAACGCCAAAATTTCATCAGACAAAAAACTGGAAGAATTGATGCAACAATACCTGTTTAGCCAAACAGAAATATTCAAAAAGTTTACAACAGACAAAGACTTTCAGCGGAGGTATAAAGAATACATGTTTGACTTATTGGTGGATTCAAGAAATCAAAGTGGGATTAATCCGTAAGGGTAATGATTCAAAGCTATCAAGATAAAAAAGAAATTTAAAAAAATGCCACACGTACAAATGGAAAGAAAACGAGACGAAATAAAAGTAGAAAAGAAAGCACGGGCATACAACAACGGCTATACCCAATAAAGGTTTTAATGGTAAAAGGAAAGCAAATGCAAGTAATTAAAATTAGCAATAAATTGAAACGGAAGTGCTTCGTAAACCCTTACTGCACATAGCCAAACCGTCAGACTGTGCATTAACCAACAGAACGAAAAAAGTTAGTGTTGATAATCAGACACTTACAAATCAAAAATGACTCGAAATGGTAGTTAATACACAGACTCCCGTTGGCAGCCATATGAAAAGACGACTTTGAAGAAGTTTTTAATTATATCAAGTTTGATGGTCATTAGTAGATTCTATGACGTATTTACGACTTACAAATACATCCCTGACCTGAAAGGAGAAACAAACCCAATGATTTCTGTTTTCAATTTTGGGTGGACAGGCGCACTGACGGTTCAAATATTAGTTTTATGCTTCTTGACTTACACCGTATACATTTATTGCTTTAAGACTGTAGAGACCATTGACATTGACGAAAAAAACACCTTGAGAGAGTTCGTTTCAATTTTTCACTTCAACACACCTAATGACTTTCTGAAAATACTCTACAAACTGCCGACCAACAAACACTCATTTCTGTATTCAATGGGAGCAATTGTTCCAAAAGCATTGATAATAATCAGCTTGACAGTTGGGACTTCTACGACAATGTTGATTTTCAACGAGTACTATCGGACAATATATCGAGAGTATCACATCCCGACATTTCTGTACCTGACAATTATTGTGGTTATAATTACCTTGACAGTGGACTTTTACAAACAGGAAAGACAAAAAGGAATAAAAAATACGGCTGCCAACAAAGTTCAAAAAACACAGGGCTGACAGTGGTTTTCGAGAGTTCGTTGCTCTTTTGCAACATTCTTCCCGGTGGACAGGCACGTAGCTTTTAAGCCCTGCGATTTTTGCACAGTCCGTTAGCGTCAGTCTATCTGCCTTAACGAACATCAAAAGCAATGAAAGGAGTAGTTAATATAATCTTGTATTTCATTGTCATATTAATTGTGACCCTACTTTTAAGTTGTACCACAAAGATTAAGTTAGCGTATAAATATTTCCTAACCCCTTGTCCATGCGATGTTCCAGAAATACAATCTGATTTCCCTCAACATTTTCTTAGGGTTAATTTAAATGATTATCTATCACAGTTAAATTCCTACAAGAATTTCAGAATAGATACTTTACAAACAATAATTTATGCCGGAACAGAATTCCCAATTACAAGAATTTTATTCAAAGGAAGTGAAGCCAAATTAAGACTTTTGATATTTGCAGGGGTTCATGGTAATGAATCGGGTGGTGTATTGTCTATTCCGATACTAATGGATTCAATTTCCACGAATCCAACTAGATATATGAATTGGGAGGTACAGGTTATTACCCCCATTAATCCAGTGGGGTTACAATTTATGTCTAGATACAATGAAAATGGATGCGATTTAAATCGAAAAATTAAAAAATCCAATCAACCGGGTATCCTGTTGCAAAAGGAAGTAATTAGAGAATTTAAACCTGACTTCTTAATTACTCTCCATGAATCGCCATCACGGGGTTATTTCATTTTCCCCGGTGTCCACGTTCAAAAAGATTTGATCCAAAGAATACTGGAACATCTCGAAAAAAATGGAATTGAATTAGCAACTGTGGACTATTTTGGAAGGAAGTTGAAGCCTCCCGGAATTTCAAATACGAATAAGGGATATTTGAATATTCTAAAAAATATTATTCGCCTACAGCCACTGGCAGATTATACAGATGAAAATAAAATCCCTTCATTAACCCCTGAAAGTGGCTGGCAATCTGAAGATCTCAAACAAAGAGTTAACAGTCATGTATTTTTAATAAATGCTGTGATTGACAACTTTGGTAATAGGAACTGATGCGAACAGGCAATATAGCAAATGGGGGAGCGTATTGTTGGCTTTATAGTTTAATCTTAATTGGAATTGCAGCAAAGTTCCATCGGGGGTATACATTTACCGGTCTATATTGATGATGAATTATTCTTTTCAGATAAACTCATTAAATTAGCTGACTGAGTAATGGGCAACGATTGCATAACATTGTGCAAAATCAGCTCTCAGCTATTGCGGTTGTATACTCAGCTTACACTGATTTCAGATCCACGTAAGTTTATTGAAAAATCAATTTCTCCCTACTTACTATTTTCCCGCTGTGAGGTTCAGATATTTGCAAAAAGAACATCCCCACACCTATATCCGAACTCTTAATAAGCAGGTGGTTATTGTGTAATTCATAAAGTCCTACGATTCTTCCCGACGGATCAAAAATTTCCAATGTATAATGCTTGATTTCCATGTCATTTATGGAAACATTGATCAGATCATGTGAGGGATTTGGAAATATCTTTACCCAGGCATTATCTAAACCTCTATTAGGGCTAGTAACCACGAACCCAGTATCACAAAGGGTATTTTCAAACAGAAAATCCCTGATCGCGGTGACCGTGGAATCCATATATAAACTTGCAGGAGGATCTGGAAAAAGAAAAGGTACATGGCCGGCTCCTTCAAAGGATCTCAGGGAGTGGGTATGCCCTATATTCACCGTTCGTTCGTGGATAAAACCACTCCCAAGCAACATTCCTTCAACCGACTGGCCCGTTGTATCTGTATAGTAGGGCACCAGGTCATCAGCTGTTCCATGGGCGCTCACGATGATCGGGTCACCCGGCTGTATCCATAAGGTATCCGCCAGGGCGCCGCATAGGTTAATCACGCCCTTCACATCGGATGAATAACCTGGATTTCCACTTACACCTTCGGGGCCGCCAACTTCAAGAACAGCATTGATTGCCCATTGCGGCGGTGGATTTGTGGAAATGTTGTCCTTAAAATAGGCCAGGTTAAGCGCTATGAATGCGCCTGCAGACACCCCGCCTACAAATATCTGGGTGGTGTCAATTCTCCATGTATTGCTTGTAGCGGCATCCTTATAGAAAAATCTGACGGCAGCCCGCATATCCTGGATACCGCGAAACAATGCTTTCAGTTGATTGGTATCGCTGTCATTTCCATTTTCAAAACCAAGGCGATAGTCTATGGTCGCCGTCACATAACCACGCGCTGCAAATTCATCACACAATATCCTGATGTCAGGGCTGTCTTTGAATCCGAAAGTGAAGCTCCCGCCAAAAGCCAGAATTATCAATGGCCTTCTCGGAAGGGCATCTGAATCAGGCTGGAAGATGTGCATGTCGAGGTCGATCGTATCGCCATCGAACTCTGCATTTCTCCCGAAGTTGATATTCTGGGTTTCAATAACATTGAAAATGCGGTCATAATACCTTCCCTCACATTGGGCTGTAGCATTAGAGCCGATAAATGCAAATGCTAAAATGAGTAGTGAATATTTATTCATGAAGGAATATTTTCATTCAGTGTTCGACCGGTTGCCAGGTAAGACAAATGCTATAAACTATTTATTTCTTGTACGTGCGCCTCTAAGTTACAAAATCTCTTAAATCGTCGCCCCGATTGCCGTAGTTTCCCTCAAAAACGGGGTCAATCTGGGGTATAATTTTTATTTTGGAGTAAAAGGTAGGCAGGGTAAACCGGCGTGAGCTTGCGCGGAAATCCGTGCAAGCCTGGTGTGTTATATTTATATAACGAATTTTGTTATACAACAAAAAAGGGCCCTCGCTGAACACGAAAACCCCTTTAAGTTGAAGACCGACCGACTAAAGAAGGCCCCAGTTTGTTAACGGTAAATTAAGGGAAAAGGATTGAAATATCAAAGAAAAAAGTGAATGAATTGATATAAAAAGGCGAAGCCATGCCTGCACTGCGTTTCGGTCTCCGGCGGCCAAAGCCTCTGGCGACGGCACGCAGACAGGCCTGCGCGTAACTTGTAGCTACGTTATCTAAGGTGATACGTTATTGCGCAGATTACAATTAGTAGCAGCTGACACCGGAGATGTAATCCGATAGCTCCCGATAGTTATCGGGACGGATGAATGTGTTGGCAGACAAAGGATATCACTCGGGCAGAGAACTCAAGGCCTGTGAAGAGTTAGGGGTTACCACATTTATTTCCCAAAAAGAATCCAGCTCCATTAAAAAGAATCCTGCCTTTGCTATGCAGAGCTTTATGTATGATGAAAAACATGACACTTACACTTGTCCCGCTAGAGAGGCCATGCATACAAATGGCAGGTGGTACAACAAAAAACTAAAGAATAGCCGACAATCATACCTGGTAAAACACTACAAAACCAAAGCCTGTGAAGGCTGTAAGCTAAGAGCACAGTGTACTACCAATAAACTGGGTAGGCTTATCGAAAGAACAGAGTACCAGCAATACGTAGATCGAAATAACAACAGGGTCTAAGACCCCGAATATTACAGGCAAAGGCAACAGATTATTGAACACCAGTTTGGAACGCTAAAGAGGCAATGGCATTTTGATTATGTGCTCATCAAAGGAAAGGAAAAGGTGCTTGGAGAGATCTATTTGGCTTTTACCGGTTACAATCTCAAAAGATCCTTAACGATTCTGGGATTTGATCTGCTGATGAGCAAAATAGCTGCTCATGTATCCTTTTTTGTCCAGAAATACCTGCTATTCCTCGATAGAATAGCCGTTGCACCTTCATCCGTCCCGATAACTATCGGGAGCTATCGGATTGCAAGTCGTTATATCGCTCAAGTTATTAATTCAACCGGCTTTGTTCGTTTTTCAATATCTTAGTGGAGGTTATTGCACAGACTCCCGTTACAAACCATAAAATGAAGAAGTCCATAACTTGCTTTTCAATTTTGATCCTACTTTTAATTTCAGGTTGCTCTGAAACAAAATATAACTGTCAATCGGACAAGCCAAAGCAATTAATCGGTGATTTTAGCAGTTATCAAACACTTATAGATTTCGAAACACTCCTAAATGAAAAAGCGGACACATTAATCGTTTTTGAAAATTCGAGACTTTCTGATAGCGATACTAGACCAGAGTTTAGTATTTATACAGTGATTATTCCAAATTTTACTATGACAATTGGAAACGGAAAATTAAGAGCTAGTTTTTACAACGATAGATTAATGTCAGTCTGGTTTTATCCAGATGATATTTCAGAATTTGAAGAGATACTAAATTCTAAATATGGCATATCTCTAAACGAAAATGAAACTATAATTACAGATTGTGTGAAAATCCATAAATGGAAAGACTTTGAAGGAAATATATATTTTGGCTGGACAGACTTGAAACTCAGTAATGATCAAAATAGTTGGATTTCTAAATATGCATAGTAAATAACGGTTTGTAACAATCGCTAAAAAATCATAGCCACCCTGCGGTATGGCAACGCTTTTTAGCGTAACGTTAGTGCCACTTATCAATAAGCACTTTAATTAATGCCTTTAATAATAGAAACTAAGAAATCAATGAAATCAGGAGATAAATTATGAAAGCAAAAGCATTAGTATTTAGTGAAAATGAATTTGGAAAGATAGATGGAAAGGTTGCAAATGGTCTTGTTAGATACTCGGGACGATGGGAAATTGTTGGTGTTATAGACAGTACAAAGTCAGGTCTTGATGCAGGGGAATTTCTTGATGGAATAAAAAATGGAATCCCTATATACCGGAGTATTGATGATGCCATAAAGAACTTGAATTATATTCCTGAAAATTTCATTTATGGCATTGCACCACTTGCATCATTCATTGACAGGGAACAGAGAAAGCTAATCGTAGCTGCCATGAGAAAAGGGATGAACATTATAAATGGCTTACCTGAATTTTTTACTGAGGATGACGAGTTTATGCAAAAAGCCAGTGAATATGGGGTCGAAATCTATGATTTTAGAAAATCTCCGGATAGAAAAGACCTACATATGTTCTCAGGGAGCATCTTTAAAATTAAAACTCCCGTAGTTGTCGTAACAGGTACAGATTGTGCTGTTGGCAAAAGAACAACTGCTCGAATTCTTGTTGAGGGCTTGAAAAGCAAAGGGGTAAACGCTGTATTTGTAACAACGGGACAAACCGGCCTTCTCCAGGGGGCAAAGTATGGTATGGCCCTGGATGTTTTAACTTCAGGCTTTGCAACCGGGGAAGTCGAAAAAGCGGTTGTCGATGCCTCCGAAACAGAGCACCCGGACATAATCATTGTGGAAGGACAAGGTGCGTTGAGCCATCCTGCATTTACCTCATCCAGCGCTATCATAAGGGGATCAATGCCCAATGCAATAATTATCCAGCACCCGCCAAAAAGAAAGCACCGTTGTGATTATCCTGCCATACCTATGCCTACACTAGAAAGTGAGATAGAACTTAATGAGGTCTTTTCAAGATCAAAGGTAATTGCCATTACAATTAACCATGATGACATGACCGATGACGAATTGGAAAACACGATAGCGGAGTATGAAGACAGCTATAAACTACCTACTACGGATACCTTAAAATATGGAAGCGATAAACTTATTAAAGCATTATTCGAGGCGTTTCCAGCACTGAAAAAATGAGCATGCCTGATATATCAACTCCAAGAATAGAGATAAACCTTGGGAAAATTGCCCATAATGCAAAAACATTGAAGGAACTTTATGGTTCAAAAGGCATCGCTGTAACTGGCGTCACAAAAGTGGTTTGCGGAGACCCTAATATTGCTGAGGTTTTGGTAAATAGCGGAATAAGCATTCTTGCTGATTCAAGGATCACCAATATCAGGAGGATGCGCAATGCAGGCACACAAGCTCAATTTCTCCTGCTAAGAACACCCATTCCCAGCCAGGCCGATTCGGTTGTAAAAAATGCAGATATTAGTCTTAATTCAGAGCTTTCAGTTATCAAAGGACTTTCGAAGTCAGCTATAAAACAAGGTGTCACACATAAAATCATATTAATGGTGGAGTTGGGAGATCTAAGAGAGGGAATTATGCCATCGGATTTAGAAAATGTGGTTAAAGAAGTATTGGTTCTGAAAGGAATTGAGCTTGTAGGTATAGGAACAAATCTGGCTTGTTTTGGAGGTATTGAACCTGATGACGAGAAAATGGGACATTTATCTGCGATCGTGAAAAATATTGAAGAAAAGTTCGCACTGACATTAGCGTTTGTTTCCGGTGGAAACTCAGCCAATTATAGTTGGTTTATATCCACAAAGGATACTGGGAAAATTAACAATTTACGATTGGGTGAATCGATCTTTTTAGGTTGTGAAACTCTTTACAGGAAACACATACCAAGGTTATTCACAGATGCGTTTACACTAATTGCAGAGGTTATTGAATCAAAAATAAAACCGTCTGTACCTTATGGAAAGGTCCATCAGGATGCATTTGGGAATACCCCAAAGTTTCAAGATCGTGGCCAAATAAGAAGGATTATACTGGGAGTTGGATTACAGGATGTTTTAGTTTCCGGTCTAACCCCTAAGTCGGATATCGACATTCTCGGAGCAAGCAGCGACCATATCATCGTCAATGCAAAGCAAATAGAATTAAAAGTTGGAGATGAAGTTTCATTTAACCTAAATTATGGAGCTTTACTCTCATCTATGACTTCCCCATATGTAATTAAAAAATATAAGTAATCTTATGACTGCTCAAGAATATTGCAAAATAATTGAACAAAAAGTACGTCTGCAAAAGCAACTTCGTACAACTATTCCCATTAAAGAAGACAATTCTCCATTAGTCAGTTTAAAAGAATCGGGATTTAATTTAATATTCGAACCGTCTAGTAAAAAAGATTATAAATATTTTGTCAGGGAAGCTATCGTTGAAAAAATAGGTAGAATAAGCACCCTTTTAGGCAAGGATGATAAAGTATTGATAATTCGTTCGGTATGGAGATCTTTTGCACATCAACAACTTATTAGGCAAAGAAAATCCGTGTTTCTGCAAAAAATACATCCCGAAAAATCAGTAGAGGAAATCAGAGAATTAATTTCAGAGTTTATTGCTCCCAAAACAAAATCCATGCATGCAACCGGTGGGGCTGTGGATGCACTAATTTTCGATTTGAAAAATGACTGTGTAATGGACTTTGGAACTAATGATGGATATAATATAGACCTTAACAAAAAATGTTATCCATACCATCCTGATATTACACCTCAAGCGAAGAAGAATAGAAAACTACTGATAGGTTTGTTTGAAAAAGAGGATTTTGTATGTGAATTAGTAGAGTACTGGCACTTTGATTATGGTAATGTTATCTGGGCATTAGAAAAAGGAGAGAAACACTCCAAATATGGCATCATTAAAGCATAAATAATCCTCAGATCATAGAAGTAATTGCTGTTATTAATTTTAAGTGGAAATTAATAAACAGCACATAACACTGTATATAAAAAATAGGCGGAATGGCAGTAAATTCAAGTGTTGCAGCCCGTTTTAAGTTTTGTGTAACTTGATGGTGAATTGCCATACAGTCGCCTGCTTTTCATATACTCACCGTTATGCAACATAAGAAAACAAGATAAATTGAGATTACTTACATTAATTTTCATATCAATTATATTGACAAGTTGTAACGGACAAGTTTCAACAGTCAAAGACACTACAGTTGATTTATCACAAGGAAAACTGACTTATTCAGTAAGTGGCGAAGGAACCAACTCAAGCTGGGAATTAGAAATATTATTTAATAAAAACAACGCAATAATTAAAGAGGAATATGCTCGGGGAGCTGGAAGAAAATATGTTTACGATAAGAAATCAAATGAAATCTTAGGACTTATTAGTGATGCGGCTTGGATTGGTATAGAAAAGGATAAATATTTTATTTACTACACCCCAAAGGAGCTAATCCAAGATGCTTTATCAAGTAATTATGGAGACACTATAATGAACAAAACTCAAGAATTCAAAGATATCTTAGGATATAAATGTCAAAAATCCATTATAAAACATGGAAATCAGGTTACAGTTGAAGTTTGGACGACCGATAAAATCAAACCTGGAATTATATATCCTTGGACACCTTTGGTCTATGAAAATATAGCATTAGAATATGAGATTAAAATTCTTGGCAAAACTGACCGTAAGTATGTTATTCAAACCATATCAGATGATAAAATTGATGACAAGTATTTTGAGCATAATATCCCTGATGAATACTATTTGATAGTTCCTGCATCTATTTTTTCTATTGATAGTATGTGGACGAAAGATTATGAAGAGAATAATTTCAACTCTTTTACTTATCCTTACTACAATGACGGAAGACAATCAACAATCAGACTACTTCAAACTGGACTCAACAAGATTGTTCAAACTAATAGCAATGAAAAAATCAGTATAAACTTTTTTGTAAACAAAGATGGGACTGTAAGTGACATCGAAGTATCTATTAATTACAAAGAAAGTGATGAAAGAATAGAAAAAATAAAGTCATTTGTTAAGTCTCTAAATGAATGGACACCTGCAAAGGTTAAAGGGAAACCAGTCAAATCGAAAGTGACAATATTTGGCTAATAAAGAAAATACGTTGCACAACAATGAACTGTGCTGAAATCCAAGCTCCTTTCCTCTTTTCTTAATTTGCCACCGGGTTTTTGCTTCTGTAATTTTCGTCATCGACTAATCCGTTCTGTGATATAGCTGCCAAAAGCGAACATGTGTTTGTCGTGCGCCCTCTTCATTTACTCATTGCTTCACCATCCTTATTGTTCTTACTTTTACATTCGTTAAAAAACGAATCGATGGCAAGGTATTTTTTAAAACTTTCCTACAAGGGCACCCACTACCACGGTTGGCAGATTCAGGACAATGCAAACACGGTTCAACAAGAGATAAATACAGCCTTGTCCACAGTTTTGAATGAAGCAATACTGTGTACCGGTTGCGGAAGAACAGACACTGGAGTCCATGCCAAAGAGTTCTTCGCGCATTTTGATGCAGAAAACGAAATAATGGATAGCAACACAGTAATATTCAAACTAAATGGTTGTCTGCCTCCAGATATTTCTATTGCCAGGTTGTGGGAAGTACCGCCAGATTCCAATGTACGGTTCGACGCTACTGCCAGAACGTATGAGTACGTCATCTCCCAGAAGAAAGATCCCTTTCTCAAGGAGCAGTCACACTACCTATTCGGAGCACTGGATCTTGGTTTGATGACAAAGGCAGCGCAACAACTTTTGAATTGCGAAGATTTTACAAGTTTCAGCAGATCAAACACACAGACAAAGACCAATTTATGTACCATCACAATTGCAGAATGGACAACTGGAAATCAGCGATTAACTTTTACAATTACTGCCAATCGTTTTTTACGAGGTATGGTGCGTGCTATTGTGGGCACCATGCTCGAAGTCGGGCAAGGGAAAATTTCAGTGGCTGATTTTGTTGAAATCATTGAGGCAAAGGACCGGACAAAAGCTGGATATTCGGTGCCCGCCGCAGGCCTTCACCTGACGAGCGTAGTATATCCAAAAGAATTGTTTATTTCACAGCTCAAGAGCACAAATTAAATGAGTAGTGAATCGGTATCAGGCAAGGCATTTGACGTTCCTCTGTTAAAGAGGGTGATGAAATATGCAATACCTTATAAGAGAGCATTCATTTTGGGTTTTATTTTAACAGTTGTTCTTGCGTTAATGGCGATCATGCGTCCAATTCTCATCCTTTACACTTTTGATAACTACATCAATGTCTCGGATCTGGACGGTTTGCGAAACATGACCATATTGATGATCGGTTTGTTGCTCATCGAATCGCTGTTGCAATTTTATAATACGTATTTGACCAACTGGATAGGGCAATCTGTGATCAGAGACCTTCGACTCACAGTTTACAAACACATCATTCGCTTTAAGCTTACCTACTTTGACAATACGGCAATCGGTACGCTTGTCACGCGTTCCATTTCAGATATAGAAACCATTGCTGAAGTATTTTCTCAGGGCCTCTTGGTTATTATGGGTGATCTGCTTCAGTTGAGCATCGTCATCATAGCCATGTTCGTAATCAACTGGCAATTGGCACTGGTAAGCCTTGCCAGCATTCCATTGCTCATTTTCACCACCGTTATGTTCAAACAAGCTCTTAAAGCCGCCTTTCGGGATGTAAGAACGCAGGTATCACGCCTCAATGCATTTGTTCAAGAGCACATTACGGGCATGAGTATTGTACAAATATTTAATCGGGAGAAAGTTGAGCTGGAACGATTTAATAAGATCAACGAAGTTCATAAACAGGCGCACTTAAGAACCGTTTGGATCTTTTCAATCTTCTTCCCAATCATTGAGATTTTAGCAGCTATTTCTTTGGGATTGCTGGTTTGGTGGGGAATGAGCGGCGTATATGATGGTAATATTTCCAAAGGAGAGATCATCGCATTTATCTTCTTCATCAATATGTTGTTCAGGCCCATACGGCAGCTGGCTGACAGATTCAATACGCTTCAAATGGGTATGGTTGGCGCGGAGCGCGTATTCAAAATCCTGGATACAGATTCGGTGATTGAAGATTCAGGTTCTAAAGATGCAACGAACGTTAAAGGCAGCATTCGATTTGACCAGGTGTGGTTCGCCTATAAAGATGAAAATTGGGTACTTAAAAATGTGAGCTTTGAAGTAAAAGAAGGAGAAACCATCGCCATTGTTGGAGCGACAGGTGCAGGTAAGACTTCAATCATCAATTTGCTTGGAAGATTTTATAGCATTAATAAGGGCCGGATATTGATAGATGGCATCGAAACCCAAGAATATTCATTGGAAGCATTGAGGAGCAGCACAGCGGTAGTCCTGCAGGATGTATTCCTGTTTTCAGATAGCATTTACAACAACATTACGTTGAATAACGAAAGCATTACATTAGAAACAGTACAGGAAGCTGCCAAAATTGTGGGTGTACACAACTTTATCATGAGCTTGCCTGGGGGCTACGACTACAATGTACAGGAAAGGGGTGCTGTTTTGTCGGTAGGCCAAAGACAGCTCATTGCCTTTTTACGAGCATATGTAAGCAATCCCAAGATTCTTGTTTTAGATGAAGCTACTTCCTCGGTGGATATAGAAACGGAACAATTGATACAACATGCCATTCAACAGCTCACCGCAAATCGTACTTCAATTGTAATCGCCCACAGATTGGCGACTATACAGGCGTCAGACATGATCATTGTAATGGACCATGGAGAGATTGTAGAGTCAGGGACACACAACGAATTACTAGCGCTAAATGGGCAGTATAGGAAGCTGTATGACCTGTCTCTAGTCGAGAGCTGAAAGATTGCTTCGTCCTTTGTCCCTGCCTACCGTCAGGCAGGCTCGCATGACGGACTTGAATAATATCGTCATTGCGAGCCGCAGAATGCGGAGAAGTAATCTATCACCTTAGCTTAGAATTAGTCAAAAGCCCTGTCCTTTGCTCTGACATAAACGCGGGCATCATCTGACAGATTCACGAACTGACTATGAATAACTGCAGGCGCTTCCAACGGTGTTTTTTCCTCACCGATTGTAAAGCAGGTTCCAGCTATGATCACTGCTTCACGGTCGCGAAGGTCCAATGTATCCTTAACTGATTCCGCAGTAACGATCACGCCCTCAGCCAGCCATTCTCTGAATTGAATTTGTCGCCAGGATTGGTAAGGCTCAATCTTAGACAGCAAGTTTTCCGCGAATCGAACACCTGCCAAATTCCATAATTTTTCTTCGAGTTCTTTGGAGGAAGCCATTAGCTCCTGCATTCCATCTGCCTTCATTGACAAAGCTGTAACCGGTGTATCCGCAGTAATCGTAGCCGTTCTAGGAACACCGCTGAGTACGGCCATCTCACCGATCACACTTCCAGGACCCAATATGTCAACCACGATGTCATCGCCTATTATAACTTTTACAGTACCGCGAGCGATTACGAACATGCTATCACCCGGATCACCAGCCTTCATCAACACATCGCCTTCAGCGTACATCTTAGTCTCGACAATACTAACTACCTTATCGATTACTGAAGCTTCAAGTCCTTGAAGCCACGACACCTCCTTGAGTAGTTCCATAGCATCAGGAAGCTCAATGGACGGTGGTGAATCCATCAACCTTTTCATCCGTTCCTCAACACTTTCTATCATTCTTTCTGATTCATCGGCCTCTATTCTACCATCCGATTTCAACTTCTTTATTTCGCCACGCTCTTTATTGAGCATACTGCGTATGGCTTGCTTGGTTTCAATGGCCGCAGCTATTTCAGGATTTGCTTCACGCATATTTTTCAGAAAGTTCAATCCGCGCATTCTGTTTTCGCTTATTTCACCCTGTAACTTTTGTACCAGGTCATTGTGAGACGTTCCATCATCACCTTCCGTCATGGATTCCACCAACTTTATTACTTCTTCCTGCGCAACTACAAAACCACGTGCAATATCATAACTCATAGACATACTGTTGGAGAGTTCATTCCTAGCAAATCTCCCCAACACGGGAATCCCTTGAAGCCTATTCAATATTTTCGGTGAGCTCCAAAGCTTAACCATATAATCTCGATTTGTAAGCGGCACCTTGCCCTCATCATCGAGTAATTCGCTCACTCCATCTGCCAATCTGCGCAATGCAATTGCTCCGAGTAGTCCGTCACCAAATTGATGCCAATAGCTGCTCTTTTCTTTTTCTAATATTCTTCTTCTTGTTTCCGACAGGGTATCCATCTCTGCCCGCTCTTCATCACTTATATCCAGTGGGGCCATCTTTGGCAAGTACTCCCGAACCGCATTCCAGTTGGCACCACTCATGAATTTATCGCCCTTGAGCAACTCAACAGTTTTTTCTGTTTCACTGGTCAACTGTTTAAATGCATTGTCCATCATCGCTGCCTTTACGGCCGGGATCTTAGTCAACCCTAAGCTGTTCACCAATAATTTTATCGTCGTAGCATTTATCAATAATGTTAGTGCTACTACGCCAGAAATCAGGAATAAAAACTGATTGATCACAATCTCGGCTTGAGCTACTGGTATTTCCAAGGCGGTAGCAATTTGAATAGGCTCTATACCAGCTACCATCAATGCCAACGCCAATCCAATCGCACCTCTAAGTGCTCCATACCACACCACTATGGCGTCTTTCTTTGGCAATCCATACCCGGTTCGTTTCATGATTGGATAAAACATAAGAATAACCACAGCCCTGACGACGTGAATGCCAATGTAGATAATGAGCAACAACAGATAGTCATTCGCAGTTGCATCAAACACAGCACGTTCTGCGATCACTACACCTACAATGATAAAGATGAGAACGTTCGCGATAAAAGCTGCCAGCTCCCAAAATTCATGTAAGAAGTGACCTACTTCCGGACTAATTCGTGTCTTACCCACTCCAGCCATTACCAGCCCATATGAAACTAGTCCTAACACTCCTGATACATGGAAAAAATCTTCCGCCGCGTAGAACACGAGGTAAGCTGCTGCAACGATCGCAGAAATTTCAACATAAAAATCATTAAAGACTCTCTTCACCCAGGCAACAACGATGTAACCGATAACAATACCTAGTAGCGTTCCACCTAAAGCGACATATAAAAACTCAATAAAAGGCGAACCAGATTCAGCAACTCCACCCATAGCCACTAATGGTGCATAAAACACCATAAATATTACAATTGCTGTACCGTCATTTAGAAGAGACTCACCCTCTATTAATGTTCCTAGCTTCTTACTCGTTCCTAGCTCCTTCAACAAGGCCACAACTGCTACAGGGTCCGTTGCACTAACCACGGCACCAAACATGAGTGCATATGCCCAATTCCAGCCGGAGAATCCAATGCCCAGCATTTCAGTAGCCATAACAAGTGCAGCTGTTAGCACCAGCGCCACAACAATTCCCGGAACAGCGAGGATTACTGCATTGCCCAACGACTTTTTGAATACGTGTACATCCAGTGCAAATGCAGCTTCAAATATCAATATTGGCAAGAACACGTATAAAATTAGGTGTGGATCAATATTCCCGGCCCAGTGAATCCCAATCTTAAAACTCTCCAGGGCACCGTCAAAAATGCCTTCACCAGCCATCACACCCAATCCAATACCTATCAGCAATAACAGCACAGTGAATGGTAAAGGAATATTTCTTAAAAAATGCCGTACTGCAGCTCCGATTAGCAGGGCTATGATTATAAAGAGAAGTGGTTCCAATCCACCATGTCCACCGCCACTGTGTTCTCCTTCAGCATGTTTAGCATGGGCCTCTTCCGCATCATGATGAACTTCCTCACCATCCTGTACAACAGAAATTTCTTCCTTGATTGGATCATCAGCATAAACAACGGTTGCGGTGGTAAACAGAAATAATGATAGCAAGCCCGTAAGTGCAATTAATTTTTTCATAATGAAGGGGTTATGGCCTTATTATTAGTACGTAGCAACCAGTTCTTTCAATTCTTTCAAGTGCTTCCTTTTGATTGGGTCTCGCAATTCTATGCAGGTCTTCGTATAGTATTTATGGTTTTCGAGAAAATTAACCTGCAGCTCATTCCATTTCTTAATATCCATTTCGACTCCCCGCTCTGTTAACTCTTTAAAAAGCGTGGTTGCAATGGGTTCAAATTTATCTGTACCCAAGTAATCCAGATCTGCATCACAGATTATCTTTTCCAGTTTGGTTTTTGCAGTTTGAGGGACTCTGGTTGTCATGATCATATTGCAAACCTTCTCAATCTGTTCTTCTTGATACCCAAAACCAGGCAATGCCTCCTTTGCAATATTACAGCCTGCTTCTTCATGGTTATCATACGTTTGTGTAAATCCAGAGTCGTGGAACAGCGCCGCGATTTGGATCAATTCAAAATCTTCACCCTTAATATTCTCACTGCCCGCAATAGAAACCGCAGATTCATACATATCCAGGGTATGATGCAGGCCATGGTAATGTAGTCCTTCAGGAAGTTCCTTTTTAAGTTTCTCAATAATGAAGTCCTTGATCTCACTGATGGGTGTCTTGTTCACGCTTACAACATTTTGTGTTTCTATTTCCTTTATTTGCTTAGTGACAAAGTACATGTCTATTTTGCCTTTTCCTTTGGCAAAGAACTTTCCCCTGTGCTCACACTCGAAATGCTTCTTAACCAGTTTATAAGTAGCCAATGAAATATTTACTTTTCCCGGTTCGCCACCGCTTTCCATCCTGGCTGCGGTGTTCACCGTATCTCCCCAAACATCGTATGTAAACTTCTTTGTTCCCACGACTCCTGCAACCAATCCGCCGGAGTGTATTCCCACTCTCATCTCCCATTTTATTTTGGCTTTCTTCCCTCTTTTTTCAAGGAAATCCAGCATAGCCTGAGCAGCTTGAATGGCCAATAACGCATGATTCTCATTTTCAACCGGCAAGCCACAAACTGCCATGTATGCATCACCAATGGTTTTTATTTTTTCTACACCATAATCGCCCATTACTTGATCAAAACCCTTAAAAATATCATTCAACTCATTCACGAGTTCCTCCGGCGTAATCTTGGCTGACTGCTCTGTGAAGCCTTTAAAATCTGTGAAGAGCATGGTCACTTCTTTGAAACTCTGGGCAGTGGTATATCCTTTTGCTTTCAACTCATTGGCCACAGAAACAGGCAGAATATTATGAAGCAAGCGTTCAGATTCCTCCATTTCTGCTACCAGGTCCTTTGTCCGCTCAGCAACCTGCTGCTCCAGCATCTCATTTTGCTTTGCAATGAGTTTCTGTTTCTCTTGTTCTTGTCTCAAAGCTTCCCGCTGCAGTCTCTGGTTTTCAATTGCACTAACTACTATATTAACCAGCAGCTTCAAAAAATTCAAATGCTTAATAATAGAACTTACCCCTACTGCTTCTTCAGTAATATCACCAACTATAAGATATGCCAACGGTTTTTCACCATGATATACCGGCACAACCATGTCAAAATTTTTGAATACGTCATTTTCCAGTGAGTTTACCGATGTAATATCTGTATGCTTCAACAAATCTCTCTCCACATCAAAACCGTCTATCTCCCTATCAGGCACATTATAATCCAAAATGCAACGCCAGCGCTTGTATTTCGCAAAAAGGACAAGCTTCTCAATCTTAAGTTCATCCTTTACAAAGTTTTCAAATTTCTCAAGGATATCCAGGGTAGATTCGTTGTAGTTTATCGCATTGGTGATTTCGAGCAGAATATTAAGCTCCCTATCCTTCATCTCCAATCGCTCCTTGAACCGCTTTATTTTACCCTTGTATTTTTCCTTTACTTCGTCAGCATCCATGATCTAGTTGAGTGGTGTATTTCGACCAAATTAACTAAAACGGCAAAAAGAAACCAAATTTATTGCAATTAATAAATTAGATGTTACTTTTGAATCTCTTTAAAGCAAAACAATAATCTATGGCACCAGAGCAAGATTATGGTACGGGAAAATTGAAATTGTCTTTTTCAAAGACAATGGATATTA
The DNA here is from genome assembly GCA_022572355.1 of Bacteroidota bacterium. Lineage (GTDB taxonomy): Bacteria > Bacteroidota > Bacteroidia > NORP154 > NORP154 > NORP154. Next base: position 20,374 of record JACZWC010000019.1, read on the forward strand.
TAAAGCCCTATGTCTCCAATAGGTTTATGGAGCAAATATCAGGCGTCTGGTTCATCATATTCTATCTGGTCGCTTTCCAGATTTTTGTTCTCAATTTGCCGATTGTGTATTCCATGATGATATCGGTGGGAATCTTTATCGTCATCATTGGATTGATGTTCTTCATGGAAGGCCTGATGCTCGGGCTAATGCCATTTGGAGAAATTATTGGAAGTAAATTGCCTCGAAAGGCAAAGCTCCCTGCTATCTTGGCGTTTTCATTCTTACTTGGGATTGGAGCCACCTTTGCTGAACCTGCAATTGAGGTTTTAAAACAGGCTGGAAAGAGCGTCTCCCCTGATGGAGCTCCTTTGCTTTACAGTCTACTGAATGATTTCTCTGGACAGCTTGTGTTGTGTGTTGGAGTGGGCGTTGGCATTGCAGTAATGCTCGGAGTATTGCGCTTTCTCTATGGATGGTCCCTAAAGACTTTTATTGTGCCCCTGATCCTATTTTTATCTGGATTTACTATCTGGGCTCACATGAACGAAGTATTGTTTCCAATAATCGGATTGGCGTGGGATTGTGGCGCAGTAACCACAGGCCCCGTTACAGTGCCACTGGTATTGGCGCTGGGTATTGGCGTTTGCCGTGTTGTAGCTACAGGAGATTCTAGTAGTGCAGGTTTTGGCATCGTAACGTTGGCTTCACTCTTTCCTGTAATCGCGGTTCTTTGCCTTGGAACTTATCATTATAATGCTGCTGACTATTACGGAGCTGAAAATTATGTGGGGAGCAAGGTTGAACAAAAGATTGTGCTAATTCAAGAAGAAGAGGACGTGGTAAAGGAGGTGAAGTTTTCGCATGAAGAGTTTGAACAATTTTCTAAAACAGGAGAGATAGACAGTGATTATGAAGTAACCTTTTCAAGTAAGCATTCTATCTACGAAGATGGAAAAATTGTATTATCCAATCCTTCGGTTGTGTATACTAAAAAGGTTCTTCAAAATGTGACAACCAATGATATAAAATCTTGGAACCCGGAAGGCAGCTTGGTTGAGCAAATGAAATCGGCTGCCATAGCGGCTTTGTTGGCCATCATTCCACTTTGCTTATTTCTTTTTATAACGCTTAAACTACTGAGAGAAAAAGTACCCCATGCAGATGAAATATCCGCAGGCATTGGATTTGCAGTTGTTGGAATGGCTCTGTTTGGATTGGGAATTGTATTGGGATTAACGCCTTTGGGTGAGCAGCTGGGTGGTAATGTCCCCTCCGCCTTCTCGAGTATTGTCCCTTGGGGATTAACTGGCCATTCCGGGCCATTATTCGACGAGCCACTCTTCGGGAAAATGCTCGCCATTGGGTTTGCATTCTTCCTTGGATATGGTGCAACACTTGCAGAGCCCGCACTTAATGCGCTAGGTTCCACGGTGGAGAAGATAACAGTTGGAGCATTTAAAAAGTCATTGCTTATGCAAACAGTTGCCTTGGGAGTTGCTGTTGGTATTGGAACAGGAATATTAAAAATAGCTTTTAACATTCCACTGACCTATCTGCTTATTCCCCCTTATCTATTTTTAATCTTACTTACGTTAATTTCTTCTGAGCAATTTGTAAACTTTGGATGGGACAGTGCGGGCGTTACTACAGGGCCAATAACTGTGCCTCTGGTGTTGGCAATGGGACTTGGAGTTGGGGCAAGTATCCCCGGTGTTACAGACGGGTTTGGAGTATTGGCATTGGCTTCTATAGGGCCAATAATTTCAGTGTTAACTGTGGGGCTCATCGTTTCAAAAAGAGGGAGTGATGAAGAACCTCCTGAAATAGAAAAGGAATAGAGAATAAACTATGGGAGAACTCAACTATCAGAAAAATTACTCTTTGGTTACGGCCATATTGCCAAGGCTAACGGCGAAGGACATAATAGAAAAAGCCATTTCCAGTTATCCCGATACAGGGGTTATGCTCAACTCACGGGGGTCATTGGTAAAAGATGGTTTTCTTCAAAAACTGATTCCTGCAGTGAATCCGGAACAAACGGTAATTGAACTTCTCGTTGATGAGTCTTCCGTGGACAAATTGATGAATGGCATTACGTTAGCAGGACGACTTCACCTTTCAGGAAGTGGAGCAGTATTCAGCATCAAATGTAACGACGCATTGTTCCTTGGCAACCAAAAAGGGGAAGTTGCTACAAAAAGCCAGGAATCATCGGACAGTATCGATTACAAGCAGGATATGACAGGAATTTTCTGCATCTCCCAAAAAGACAAATCAGACCCCATTGCAAAGGCGGCTATGCGTGAAGGATCTCCCGGGCCTACCATTGTATTTGGCCAGGGAAGAGGAATCAGAGAGCGAATGGGTTTATTGAGGATCGCGATTAGTCCGGAAAAGGAATTGATCAGGGTGGTAGTCGACAGCTTTGATACTGAGCCTGTATTTAATGCCATGGTTGAAGAGGGCAAATTAGATACTCCGGGGATGGGTTTCATATACTCTATGCCAGTTGACAAAGCATTGGTAAATATTGCAAGTGTTGTGAACAATGACAGTAAGCTGGCTTCGAATCACCAAATTGTCAAAGCTATTGACGAAATTAAAGGTGGTGCTGGATGGAGAGCTCAGAGCGTGGATGGCACTGTAGCTCCGACAGACAGAAAATTCTTAACCGACTTAACCAGACTCACTTGCGTTACGGAACGTGGCAAGGGAGACATTATGGTTGATGCCGCTATGGCAGCTGGTGCTCCTGGCGCGAGTATCGCCTATGGTACCAAATTGGGTGAAGAGGAGAGCGTAGGTGGAATATCCTTGAGCAAGGAAATGGAAGTAATTGAGATGACCCTGGCGCCTAAGATTGTTGACGATATCGTTGCGAAAATGGTTGAAGCCGCAGGCGTTGATGAAAATACCGATGTATACTTCTACACTCAGCCTGTGCCTAAGGCGCTTACTTATTTAGGGTAAATAGCTATTACTTTATAATTTATCTGAAATACTGCTTGGCGGAATAATATCCCTTAATACCTATATCTATTGAGTCTGCCCGCATTTTACATGGAACTACAAGTTAACCACAATTTGAAAGCCTCTCTTCTGTGAAAAAAACAATTCTCATATCAATAATTGCAGGAACACTCACTGGATGTTCTGTAAATATGAAGACTGTTCGAATAAATACAGAACAAAGCATCGTACTTGTGAATGTGACACTTATTGATGGTACAGGAGCAAAAGCAAAACCACATTCAACCATAGTAATTAAGGATGGAAGAATACTTGAAATTTCTAATATAAGGAAAGACTTTGATGCCACCACTGCAAATATTATTGACCTTGAGGGCAAATATCTTATTCCCGGATTAATTGATGGACATGTTCATATTTTGGACGAATCAAAAAAATCAAAAGGTGCAAAAGCTGAAAAAACTATCGCGAAAATGTTCAGGAAAGGGGTTACGAGCATTCGTGACATGGCTGGAAATGCCAAAAGACTAAAGGAGTTGAAAGAAGTAGCACTTCAACCTACCACCCCAATGGCCAGAGTATATTACGCAACTCTTGTTGCTGGCCCTGAATTTATGGCAACTGACCCAAGGTTGAAAGATGTGGAAATTCTTGATCTTCATGAGAACCCATGGGTTATTGTAATTACCGATTCCACGGACATTCCAAAGGAAATAGCCAGATCCAAAGCATTTGGTGTTGATGCCATCAAGCTTTATGAAAAAGTACCGGGCCATCTTGCAATAGAATTGATCAGGGAAGCAAAAAAACAAGGATTACAGGCATGGGCTCATGGATCTGTTGGAATCGAAGGGCCCATTGCAGTGATAGAGGCCCACAGTCTATCCCATGCGCAAGAGATCATCGTGAGTGATACGCTTACAACTCTTTCAGCCAGCGCTTTTAGAAAAGTATTAAACGCTCCGGCAACTGAACAAATATTGCTAAGGATGCAACAAAATAACGTGGTCTTTGATGTAACCCTTGGCGTAACTTTGAAGCCCTTACTCAAGTACGAGGATTGGGAGGACGAAATTGGTGAGCGGGTGCGGTCGCTCATTGAATGCCTGGTACTGGTCACCAAAAAGGCATTTGACATAGGTGTCCCCATTGGAGTGGGTACTGATACGGAAGGTGATGTAGCTGATGAAATGAAGCTGTTGGTGACCAAGGTGAAGATGCCAAAAATTCAGGTTATAAGAGCTGCCACTTATAACAATGCGCTTGCGTTAGGGATCGAAGATGACTACGGCACAATTGAAGTCGGCAAAGTCGCTGACATGGTCATTTTGAATAGCGACCCATTGGAAGATATTACGAATGTGAGAGATATCAAATATGTAATTAAAGCCGGACACATCTATTCAAAATAAAAAAATCAAATGGTGCCTAGCAAGGGAAATGGCGCAAAGAAACTGTCCCACTACCTGTATGGGGACGGCGACCTTGAGCGCCAAAGGGGTACAGGGTGTACTAAAGCTTTTCCTTTAAAAATTTCCCAGTGACTGAAATTATTGACTATCACTAAATAAATAATTATGGGCAACTTACAAAATATACATCCGGGTGAGATCCTAATGGAAGAGTTTTTAAAGCCGTTGAACATTTCAGCTTACAGGCTCTCTAAAGACACTTTTATTCCTCAAACCAGGGTTAGCGAAATCGTTAAAGGCCGCAGACGAATTACCGCGGATACAGCATTGAGGCTTAGTCGCTATTTTGGAAACTCCGCCAAATTCTGGTTGGGCCTTCAAGATGATTATGACATTGAACAAGAAGGGGCAAATAAGAAGAAAGAACTGGATGGAATTACTACGATAGAGCAAAACGCAGCTTAGCACTCCGTGCTCTACACGCCTGCACTGTGAGGCTACAATTTCTCCTTCAAGTACTTCCCTGTATATGATTCTTTGACCTTCACCAGGTTTTCAGGTGTTCCTTCAAACAATACATAGCCACCCTCGTCTCCACCCTCCGGACCGAGATCGATAATCCAATCTGCGTTTTTGATGATCTCCATATTGTGTTCGATGATCACAATAGAATGGCCGCGGTCTATCAAGGCGTTGAATGCATCCAAAAGCTTGCTTATATCATGAAAGTGTAGTCCCGTGGTGGGTTCATCAAATATAAAGAGTGTATGATTGCTCCCCCCCGTAGCCGTCGTACCGCTTTGAGCGATCTGACGGCTCTTCGCGCCGAGATAGGTGGCCAACTTCACCCGCTGCGCTTCTCCCCCACTCAAGGTGCTGGAGGGTTGTCCCAATTTCACATAGCCCATTCCCACATCCATCAAGGGCTTCAGTTTTCTAAGCAAACTGGATTCAACAGTTCCCTCTTTCCTGGCAAAAAACTCCATGGCCTCGTCAACTGTAAGGTCCAAAATATCAGAGATGTTTTTACCCTCGTATGTTACATCCAATATCTCTTGCTTGAATCGCTTTCCCTTGCAGCTGTCACAAACCAACTGTACGTCAGCCATGAATTGCATTTCAATAGAAATTTTCCCCTCTCCTTCGCATTCATCACATCGCCCACCTGTCACATTAAAAGAAAAGAAAGATGGTTTGTAACCCATCTGCTTCGCAAGGGGCTGGTCAGAATATAAATTCCGTATTTCATCATACGCTTTTATGTAGGTAACCGGATTGGATCTGGAAGATTTCCCAATAGGATTTTGATCCACAAATTCTACATGAGTAATCTTTTCAATATTGCCTGCTATTCTTTCGTGATACCCTGTCTTTTGTCCATAGCCACCCAATATTTTAGTAAGTGCGGGATACAGGATATTCCTGATCAACGAAGACTTTCCAGAACCGCTAACGCCGGTAACTACGGTCATGACGCCCAGAGGAATCTTCACATCAATTCTTTTGAGGTTGTTCTCACTTGCCTTTGAAATCTCTATGAATTTGGACCACTTTCTACGCTTTGCCGGAACGGCAATCTCCAGTTCACCTCGCAGATATTTAACGGTGAGACTCCCGTTTTTCTTAGCTGTTTTGAAATTACCCTGAAATATTACTTCCCCACCTTCAGATCCTGCGAATGGCCCCAAATCTATTATCTGGTCAGCCTGTATCATGATCTCCTCATCATGCTCAACAACGATTACTGTGTTGCCAAGATCCTTCAACTTTTGAAGTACACCAATGAGCATTTGTGTATCTCTGGGATGCAATCCTATGCTCGGCTCGTCAAGTATGTACATTGATCCAACCAATGTGCTTCCCAGAGAAGTAGCGAGGTTGATGCGTTGCGATTCGCCGCCAGACAACGTGTTCGACAAACGATTTATAGTTAAATAACCCAATCCCACATCACACAGTACTTGTAGCCTGGAAAGGACTTCTACCAATAATCGGGATGCAATTGTTTCGTCATGCTCATTCAATTTCAGCTTCGTAAAGAACTCAAGCGCCACACTTGCTGGCATGAGCACAACATCCAGAATAGACTTGCCACCCACTTTTACATAAGACGTATCTTTTCTCAATCTTGTTCCATCACATTCGGGACAAATAGTCTTTCCCCTGAAACGGGATAGCATTACTCTGTATTGAATCTTGTAACTCTTCTTCTCGACGTATTTAAAGAAGGCATTTAAACCTTTGAAGTACTCATTACCCGTCCATAGTACTTTTTTCTCCTCATCAGTAAGTTCGAAGAATGGCCTGTGTATAGGAAAATCAAATTCAACTGCACTCATCAGAAGTTTCTCTTTCCATTTACCCATCTTTTCTCCTCTCCAGCACACTATAGCATCTTCAAATACTGACAAGCTTTTGTTGGCTATCACTAAATCCTCATCGATGCCGATGATGCTACCAAAACCCTCGCAGGATTTGCAAGCGCCGTAAGGGTTGTTAAAACTGAAAAAGTGTACCGAAGGCTTTTCGAATTCCATCCCATCCAGCTCAAACTTGTTTGAGAATGACTTGAGCTCCTTTTCCTTTCCCTGTGCATCCAAGATCTGCACGTTAACCTGACCTTCTCCTTCGTAAAATGCAGTTTGTACCGAATCAGAAATGCGACCTTGATTATCTAAATCATCTGGATCAACTACAATGCGGTCAATCACTATCTCCAAGTCTGTGGCAACAACTTTGTTACGAGACTTATCTTTCAAGACATCTTCAATTTTCAATAATTCATTGTCAAGCCTTATACGTGAATATCCTTGTTGAGCCAATGTTTTCAACTGCGTTGTCAATGCTTTTTCCTGATCAGGAGATACCGGTGCGAGTAAGATTACCAGGTTGCCTTTCTCAAAAGAGTTGATATAGTCAACCACGTGGGTAACCGTATGCCGCTTGACCGGCTTGCCCGATATGGGTGAAATAGTGGCGCCAATTCGAGCATAGAGCAACTTCAGGTAATCGTATATCTCCGTAGAAGTGCCAACTGTCGATCTTGGATTCCTTGTGACAACCTTCTGTTCAATTGCAATGGCGGGAGAAATACCTTCTATTTTGTCCACTTCAGGTTTGTCGAGCCTTCCCAGAAACTGTCTGGCATAAGAGGAAAGACTCTCTACGTACCTTCTTTGTCCTTCAGCATACAGAGTGTCAAAGGCCAGTGATGATTTCCCAGAACCAGATAAGCCGGTTATGGTTATCAGCTGATTTCTTGGAATATTAAGGGAAATGTTCTTGAGATTATTTACCCTTGCCCCCTTGATTATTATGAAATTCTGTGGATCTACTTTGGCAGATCCGATTACTATCGGATTCTTCCTGGGTGCGCTATCTATCTGGGATTTGGCCATAAACGGGATGCAAAATTACCAATAATTTTGCCCTTTTTAAACAGAAGGACGCTTCTTTATTATTGAAGTTCATATTGGAATTGCAGAATGTGAACCATTTTCGGTAACTTACGTTAACAAATTGAAGTAGTCTAAACCAATGTCCCTGTGAAAACACTTTGTCTTTGTCTAACTACCTTTCTTCTTTTCCCCTGTTGTATTACACTTGCGCAAAGTCCAAATTGGACTATTTATGATACTAGTAATTCAGATATTCCTCACAATGTTGTGTCAGCGATAGCAATTGACTCATTGAACGTTAAATGGATCGGAACATCCTGGAATGGATTCGCAAGATTTGATGATGCGACCTGGACTACATTTGATAGCTCTAATTCTCTGCTTGAAAATAACCATATAAATGACATTGCAATTGATCCCAATGGAAGTGTGTGGGCCTGTGCTGGAATGATGTATTACATGGGGTGTTTGGTGAATTACTCGGATACGGGGTTGGCCGTATTCAATGTCTTTAACTCGGACCTGCCATATAATCATACTACCGCTATTGCAATAGACACAAATGGAAATAAATGGGTTGGAACTTATTTTGAAATGGGAATGGGAGTTCTGGTAAAGTATGATGGGGTAATTTGGACTGAATACCCCCACCCAAACATGTTATGCTGCCCTATCAATTCTATTGCAGTGGATAAGAATAACTATATCTGGCTTGGAACGGATTATGGACTAGCCAAATTTGATGGTGATACAACTTGGGTGGTCTATAAGAGTTCCAATTCTCCTCTTCCAGTTAATGGAATTAATTCTATAGTCATTGACCTCGAATATAATATGTGGATCAGTACAAAAAATGGTGGTTTGTGCAAAGTGGTTAATGACACCAATTGGACCATTTATAACACAACTAATTCCGAATTGCCCTCTGATTGGGTGAATGACTTAGCAATTGATTCGGCGGGTAACTTATGGATAGGCACCTCTAATGGCTTAGTTAAATTTGACGGCTCTCTCTGGTCACAAACCATAAATACGCTAAATTCACCATTACCCTCCAATAATGTTTATGCCATTACAATTGACTCTAATGATTACAAATGGATTGGCACTGGAGGAGGCTTGGCTGTATATAAGAATGATCAGGTTATTGTCGATTACGAGCTTGGCAACTTCAATTATTTAAGTTCTTGCCTTGGAGATTCCAGTTTCTTCTCAGATATAACCCCTGATAGTACTCATTTTTGGCAATGGAATTTTGGAGATTCTGCCTCGGGAAGCTACAATACCAGTAATCTTCAAAATCCAAGTCATCTATTCACTTCTAGTGGAACCTTTAATGTGACCTTTATTGTCTCCTATCAGCAGGATACTGATACCGTAGTTCAGCAAATTGTAATTAATCCGAAACCATCTGCGCTGATTACTGGGGCTTCAGAAATATGTGCTGGATTGACAATCGTTTTGACAGCCTCTGGCGGCAACTTTTATTCATGGAATACGGGACAAACTGCCGATATGATTGCTGTTACCCCTTTGGTGAATACCAGTTATATGGTAACAGTTACAAATAACTTTGGTTGCCTTGATCTAGATACATTTTCAGTAACGGTTAATCAATTGCCTGTGTTAAATTTAGGGGGTGATACCAGTATATGCCAAGGTTGCTCATTAATAATCGACGCTGGATCCGGATTTGCAAGCTACTATTGGTCAACTGGTGAGAGTACCCAAACTATAAATATTGATTCATCAGGAACATATACTGTTACCGTTACAGATATAAATAACTGTCAAAAATCAGGTTCAATTACCGTTTCAGTCCTGGTAGGTGTCCTTGAGGAGAAGCAGAGTAGGAAAGGAACCATTTCCGTCTATCCTAATCCGACGTATGGACCTGTATATCTTACGTCTTTGAGTCTTGATTTGAGAGGTGGATACCAATTATCAGTTTATAACATTCTAGGTGAAATTGTGTATGAATCAAGTCCCTCTGAAATTTACAATTTCATGGTTGATATGTCACCATTTAAGAATGGAATATATATTCTGAAAATCCTTATTAACCAGGATATTTATATCACAAAAATTGTTAAATCTGACCCGAATATTCCGCAGTAATAATATATTTCGTAAATTTGTTATACAAAAGTGCTGATAACTGTAACTTTTTTAAGTAAAATGCGTTAACAGTACTAATAAAACCAAAGAAGACTAACCTTAAAACTAAATTGCCTATAGCTTAACAACTACGCATAACTATTCTTAAAGTTATCTGAGTCACATATTGTGGCGATGATAATGATGTTTAACTTAAAAACAGGAATTATGCGTGTACCATTGTTAAGTGACAAAGAACTCATCTCCGGCTACGTTGGAGGAAAAGAAGGCAACTTAGAGCTTCTGATAAATCGTCACCGAGCCAAAATTTTCACACACATCGTGCTGATTGTAAAAGATCGTGCGTTGGCTGAAGATATCTTTCAAGATACTTTCATTAAAGTGATCAATACGCTGAGGCAGGGCAAATACCGTGAGGAAGGCAAGTTTCTTCCCTGGGTAATACGAATTGCTCATAACCTCGCGGTAGACCACTTTAGAAAGGTCAACCGAATGCCTACAACCAGTGGCGGCGAAGACTTCGACATTTTCGATATCATCAAAGACACCGATGATAGCATTGAAGAAGTGGTTGTTCAGGATGAAATTAACACTGACTTAAGACAGTTGGTTGAAATGCTACCTGAGAAGCAGAAGGAAGTATTGATCATGCGCCACTACTGCGACATGAGCTTCAAGGAGATCTCTGAAGAGACCAATGTGAGTATCAATACTGCTTTAGGCAGAATGCGATATGCATTGATCAATCTCAGAGCATTGATTGAGGAAAAGGAAGTTACGCTTACGAACTATTAACGAATTACGAATAATACGAATTACGAATAGCCGCTCTGATTGAGATTAAGACTTCAATCAGGTAATTTGTACAATTCGTAATTCGCACACCTGTCTGCCGACAGGCAGGTTCGTAAACATTCGCAATTCGTAGACTTTTTAACATTTTTTAACAATATTCCTTTTTGTTGTCCGTTATAGGGGTGTATTACTAATCTCACTATATGGATAACACTTTTACTCTCAAAGACTACTTACGGCTAAAAATTGACGAAGAAGAGCTCTTCGGTAATAACGATACGCTCTGTCAGGCGCCAGTTCACGAACCTTCACAACAAACAATCAGCAATATTTTGAATTATTCAAAAGCGCTGAGTGTTAGGAAATCAAAGTACACCGGGTTTATTACAACGGTGTTGAACTAGGTTTAAGGAAGCCTGATACGCTTTTACTTAACGTTATTGCCAGTTAACCGAACGGAGGACAAAGCAATTTTCATCTTAGCATAAATGCTGAGGGATTGCTTCAGTCCTGCGTCCTTCGAAATGACGTAAAAGACATTTGACCGTCATTACGAGCCGACTTTTTGGCGGTGAAGCAATCTCTCACTACCGGTTTGCAAAAATTAAAAGCAATCCCTCACCACATTTTAACCTCCTCAAATAAATCCTTCCACTTAGGATTCATCTTATTAATCAACCGCTCCTTCTGTCCTCTCGATCCAGCTTTAATCTGTTTTTCGCGGGCAATTGCTTCAACTATAGTAGAAAAACCCTCATAATACACGAGTTTAAACAATCTGTATCTGGCAGTGAATGAGTTTGGATGTACTCTGTCCTTATGCTGCCTCACTCTTTTGAATAAATCTGAAGTAACGCCAGTGTATAGTACCGTGTGGTACCGGTTAGTCATCATGTAAACACATCCTCCTCTTTGCATAGGTTAAAGATATAAGATTGTCAACTCTAAGTAGTGAGAGATTGCTTCGCTTCCGCTCGCAATGACGTTTTAGAGTGACTTTCGTCCTACCACACTGCAAATCGGGCATGTTGCGGGGTTATGGCCACGTGCCGGACAGTGTTCCCGCCCGAAATAGATGATTTGCAGGTGCAGCTTGTTCCATTTATCTTCTGGAAACAGCTTTTTACAATCGCGTTCCGTCTGGACTACATTTTTGCCATTGGACAATCCCCAGCGGTATATGAGCCTGTGAATATGCGTATCAACCGGAAAGGCGGGCCGGCCAAATGCCTGGCTCATCACAACAGATGCCGTCTTGTGCCCTACGCTTGGCAGTTCTTCAAGTTCTCTGAAGGAATCCGGCACCCTGCCACTATGCTTTTCAACTATAATATTAGAAAGTCCCGAAATACCTTTTGACTTTGCTTTTGAAAGCCCGCAGGGGCGAATTATTTCTTTAATATCCTCTACTTGCAGCTTTGCCATTTCATAAACATCCCCGGCCCGGCCAAAAAGAATGGGTGTGATCTCATTTACGCGCTTGTCTGTGCATTGTGCGGAGAGGACCACCGCCACCAGTAATGTGAAAGGGTTGCTGTGCTGAAGGGGAATAGGCACTTTCGGGTACAACTCCTCCAATTTTTTTAGAACAAAATCTGCTTTTGCTTTTTTAGTCATTTTATCTACTTAGTGTATCGAGAAATTTTCAAAATACTGTATTTCCCCTTCTGTGATCTCTATTTCTGAGACGTTGGATTGTGGCGATCCAATATGGCACCACTGCACCAGCTTTTCCAAGTTCTCTTCAGTTCCCTCAGCTTCGATATAAACACTTCCATCCGGTTCATTTCTTGCAAAGCCCATTATGTCCAATCTATTGGCTTCACGTCTTGTACTGTCACGAAACCAAACTTCCTGAACTTTTCCTTTAACGATAATATTAATATGATTCATTTAAGCTTTTGGTTTGCCCTTGCAAATATATTTTCTTGTAATGAAATATGTTGAGTGTAAGCGAGATTTGTCAACCAGGTTTACGAATTACGAATGGTACGAATTTACGAATTGGAGCAGTATGATTATTTTGAACACCTATTCGCACATTCGTACCCCGACGAAGGAGGGGGATTACTCACTCTCATCTTATTTCAACGGTGTTCGTGATTTCCGTCATACTCCAATTCGTAATTCGTAAACTAAGAAGAAAATGTCCTTAACCACTACCTATGCATAGTTAATAAGTTAATCCCCAACCCGGTAAATCGTTCATATTATTTTACGTACTTTGTTCGAGTTCGAAAATACCCATGACACATCTTAAGATCGGCGATAAAGCACCTGATTTTCAATCAGTTGACCAGGAGGGAAACCCCGTAAATCTAAAGGATTTTGCAGGTAAAAAAGTGATTCTTTACTTCTATCCAAGGGATAACACTCCAGGTTGTACGGTAGAATCTTGCAATTTGCGAGACAACTACGCAGGACTGAAGGAAAAAGGATATGAAATAATTGGTGTGAGTGCGGACACAGAGAAATCACACCGAAGATTTATAAAGCTATTCAAGCTTCCATTCACCTTATTGGCGGACACCGATAAAGAGGTAATCAAAGCTTACGGTATTTGGGGTGAGAAGAAATTCATGGGTAGAAAGTACGATGGCATCCACCGGACAACTTTTGTAATATCTGAAGATGGAATTATCGAAGATATTATTACAAAAGTAAAGACCAAGAGCCACACGGCTCAGATCCTGGAAAATGCTGAGAATACTGAAGCGACAATCAACTAATTAGAAAAGCAATCATTTAATATTATAGAATTATGGAAAAAGAGGTAAAAGACGTGAGCAAGGAGAAATTGAAAGCGCTACAGCTTACATTAGATAAATTAGAAAAGACCTATGGAAAAGGCACGGTAATGAAAATGGGAGATACCCCGGCGACTAACATCTCCGTAATTCCCACAGGTTCAATTACTCTCGATATGGCTTTGGGAATAGGCGGCTTGCCAAAGGGCCGGGTGGTAGAAATATACGGGCCTGAATCATCTGGAAAAACAACCTTGGCCATCCACGCCATTGCGGAAGCACAGAAACTAGGTGGCATTGCAGCCTTTATTGATGCGGAGCATGCATTTGATAGGTTCTACGCTGAAAAGCTCGGTGTAGATATTGAGAACCTACTCATCTCTCAGCCTGACAATGGGGAACAGGCACTGGAGATTACAGATAACCTGATATGCTCGGGTGCCATTGACATCTTGGTCATAGACTCGGTTGCAGCACTTACCCCAAGAGCTGAAATTGAAGGTGAAATGGGAGACTCTCAGATGGGCTTGCAAGCACGATTGATGTCCAAGGCTTTAAGAAAATTAACAGCTTCTATCGCCAAAACAGGTTGCTGCTGTATTTTCATCAACCAAATTCGCATGAAGATTGGTGTTATGTTCGGCAATCCCGAAACAACTACCGGTGGCAATGCACTAAAGTTTTATGCTTCTATTCGTTTGGACATCAGGAGGATAGGACAGATTAAAGACGGTGATGTCATTACCGGAAACCGCACACGTGTAAAAGTGGTGAAAAACAAGATGGCTCCGCCATTCCGAACTGCCGAGTTTGACATCATGTTCGGTGTGGGTATCTCAAGAACCGGTGAATTGGTAGATCTGGGAGTGGACAACAACATCATCAGAAAAAGCGGATCGTGGTTCAGCTACGGTGACACAAAGCTCGCTCAGGGTAGAGATGCGGTAAAGCAACTTCTCATGGATAATCCAGAATTGATGGAAGAGATTGAAGCCAATATCCGGGAAGCAATTGCCGCAAAGAATTAAAACCTGTTTAAGGTTTTGATCATTCATACTTCTTGTGCTTCTAACCAAGTTTCATTACTGATCGATGTTTTCAGCACATAGTTCCTTTGGTATATTGAGGTATTCGTTATGGGGGATACTTCTGTCAGCCCTGTGGATGATTTCCTGTGGTAATGGCAGTGAGGAAACAGTAAGGGAAGCCAACATTTTAAGTTCAAAGACGGAAGTAGAAATAATAACCGCAAAAATCAGTGAGGATAGACTGAATGCGGATCTCTTCCATCAGCGGGCGATAGCACACATCAAGAATCAGGATCTGGAATCGGCTATGGATGATGTGAAAATTGCCATAGGCATTGACAGCACAAAGGCAGAATTTTATTTTACACAGGCTGAGATTCATTTTGCGTTTCGAAGAGTAGTCGAATCAATCAGTGCATTGGAAAGGTGTGTAGAGTTGGATGTAGAACATACCGACGGCCTGCTTAAACTCGCAGAGTTGGAATTTTACATAAAAAACGTTCAGAAGAGTATTTCATATCTTAAAAAGGTGAATGAGATCGACCCGTACAATGCGGAGGCTTATTATATCCATGGACTCGTATTCAAACAAATTGGTGATACCACAAAAGCCCTCAGCAGCCTTCAAACGGCAGTTGAATACGACCCCGACCATTACGATGCCTATATGCAACTGGGCCTTATACACTATGGGCTAAAAGAGAAGATCAGTGAACACTACCTGAAAAGTGCCATTAATCTTGCTCCAGAGAGCATAGAAGCATTATATGCCCTGGCCATGTATTATCAAAAGAGTGGTGAAATTGAAAAGGCTATGGGTATGTATTATGATATCATTGAGCTGGACGTCTGGTATTTAAATGCACACTATAATTTAGGATACCTGGTTTATGAGGAGTTGAGAGACAACGAAACTGCCCTCAAGCATTTTGATAATACCTTAACCTGTGATAGCACCTATGCCATGGCCCATTACATGAAAGGCTTGATCCACGAGGAGATGAAGAACTATTCCCTGTCACGAAAATTTTATCTAAAAGCACTAAAATACAAGACGAACTACGATCTCGCCATAAAAGGGATGAACCGCCTGGACCGAGCACCAAAATAGCTCCTACTCATTAAAGTCAATATTCTTACCCCTGGAACCATTAAGTCTCTTAAGAATACTTTCTCGCTCCACCAGCGACACAAAATTCGAATCATAAGCGGATGAGGGATCAATTTTGGGCTCTATTTTATCGTAGGTACGCATGGTATCGAAATTGAGTGGCAACAACGCGATAGGAAGCTCGTACTTGTTCCTGAATCGCCTTATCATGTTGATTTGAAAGGGATCAGTGGCCAGTGCAATTTTCTTGAATCCCTGCTTCAATGCAATTTGATAAGAGTAATATAAATTCTCGGTACTGTGCTCGGCACTTATCTCTTCAAAAATGTGCTCTTTAGGAATTCCAAGAGCGGCAGCGTACAAGGCCATTATGCGTCCTTCATAGTATGGAGAATATACCGCTGATCCGGAGTAAATAATGTTTTTGGCAATGCCCCTGTTGTACAGATGAAGAGAATAGTATACACGCAACTTCATGACATCCGCCCAGCTTTTTCCGTCGAAAGGAACTCCGGGAACTATAATTACATCAAATGGTGCATGAACGATATTATTGGCGTACACCTTATCAGAATTGGGATAGAAATTTGCAAGAAATGCACAACTGTTGAGAAAGAGAATTCCCACCAGGATGAAAAATAATAATATTTGAAGGTATCTAGTCGGACTCATATATTGAATACCGTTAAGTCAATGACAAACTTGCAACAGTTTAAATATACAATGCATTTTGATGGGAAGAGACTCTCTGCTAAGCTATATTGCAAGTTTAACCGCAAGGACGCAAGGGCAAGAAAAACGCAAAGGGCGCAAGGGGATTAACAAGTGTTTCATTGCGAACTTTGCGCCACCTTAGCGATCCTTGCGGTTAAGTAACTCGCCACTTCTGGGACAGTAAATTCGATTTTCCTGATCATTTGGTAAAGAGTTTCCACAATATTAGGAGATATGAAAAACAAAGCCCCGTACACAAATTGTGCACAGGGCTTGCTCAAGATTATAAATATTAAGCCTATTTTACTTTTTCCGCTACTGCTTTAAAAGCTTCAGGATGATTGGCAGCCAGATCAGCGAGGACCTTTCTATTGAGGCCTATATTCTTGGCGATAACCTTTCCCATAAATTCCGAGTATGACATTCCATGCAACCTGGCGCCAGCATTTATTCGCTGTATCCACAATGCTCTGAATGTTCTCTTCTTTGCTTTTCTGTCGCGGTAAGCATAGGTCAATCCCTTTTCAACTTTGTTCTTAGCGACCGTGTGTACATTTTTTCCTCTTCCCCAATATCCTTTTGCTTTTTTGAGAAGCTTTTTTCTCCTCTTGTGAGCGGCGACTGAGTTTACTGACCTTGGCATAACTTTATTCTTTAAATTATTTTCTCTCTAACCGGTTTATTTCATCATCATTAATCTCACCTGCTTCACGTTGGACTTATCAATTAAACCAATATGAGTTAGTGCACGTTTTCTCTTTGTAGATTTTTTCGTGAGAATATGACTTTTAAAAGCGTGCTTTCTCTTAATTTTTCCTGTGCCGGTTAGCCTGAACCTCTTTTTAGCACTGGATTTTGTCTTCATCTTAGGCATAACTCCAATTTTATATTATTTCCTTTTCGGTACAACCATCATTATCATTCGCTTACCTTCAAGTGCAGGCATTTGCTCAACCACCCCGTATTTTTCCAATTCCTGAGCCAGCCTTAACAACAATATCTCCCCTTTTTCCTTATAAATTATTGATCTTCCTTTAAAAAACACAAACGCTTTAAGCTTAGCACCATCCTCTAAAAACTTAATGCTGTGTTTTAGTTTAAAGTTAAAATCATGGTCATCTGTGTTGGGCCCAAATCTTATCTCCTTAACGATAACTTTCTTGGTATTTGCCCTTATTTTCTTTTGCTTTTTCTTTTGTTCAAATAGAAACTTCTTGTAATCTAATATTTTGCAAATCGGTGGATCAGTCTTCTCTGATATTACCACCAGATCCAGTTCAGCCGTTCTCGCCATCTCCAGTGCCGCGCTTGTCGCGTACACTCCTGTTTCCACACCGTCACCAACCAACCGGATCTCAGATGCACTAATATTTTCATTTGTCACAAATGAAATCTGAGGTACTCTTGGCTTGTATCTTCTACGTATAGCTATTTTGCTCTGTTTTTAGTTATTGTTCAGTTCCTTGTTAATCAATTCAACAAATGAATCAATGGTAAATGATCCCAAATCTCCTTCTCCATGCTTTCTTACTGAGATCGTATTTTTATCTTCTTCTTTCCCGCCAACAATGATCATGAACGGAATTTTTTTCTGCTCAGCATCCCTGATCTTTCTCCCGGTTTTTTCACTCCTCTCGTCAACGAAGCCGCAAATATCGTAATTATTTAGCAACTTTAAAACATTATTTCCGTAGTCATTGTATTTGTCGCTAATCGGGAGAATTGCGATTTGGTCGGGTGTTAACCACAACGGAAAACGGCCTCCGCAGTGCTCGATCAAAATAGCTATGAATCGTTCCATAGATCCAAATGGCGCTCGGTGAATCATCACAGGGCGGTGCATCTTATTATCGCTGCCTTTGTACTCCAATTCAAAGCGCTCGGGCAAATTGTAGTCTACTTGTATAGTTCCCAATTGCCACTTTCTACCGATGGCATCCTTTACCATGAAATCCAGCTTTGGCCCGTAGAAAGCTGCTTCTCCTATTTCCACAACGGTATTCAAGCCTTTTTCCTCGGCAGCCTCTATAATAGCGCGTTCCGCCTTATCCCAATTCTCGTCATCACCCATGTATTTCTCCTTGTTCTCTGAATCTCTAAGCGATATTTGTGCCGTGTATTCTTTAAAATCAAGTGCTTTGAACACATATGCTATCAGGTCGATTACCTTCAAGAACTCTTCTTTTACCTGGTCTTGGCGACAAAAAATGTGAGCATCATCAACAGTAAAGCTCCTTACCCTAATTAATCCGTGTAACTCACCACTCTGCTCGTAGCGATAAACCGTACCGAACTCGGCCATTCTCACCGGCAAATCCTTGTAAGACCTGGGTTTTGACTTGTATATCTCGCAATGATGAGGACAATTCATAGGCTTCAGCATAAACTCCTCTCCTTCGTTCGGCGTTAGAATCGGTCGAAAGGAGTCCTCACCGTATTTTTCATAATGGCCTGATGTAACATAAAGATCCTTGTGTCCAATGTGCGGTGTTATTACCTCCTCATAACCACCTTCTCTTTGTGCCTTTCTTAGAAAATTCTCGAGTCGATTCCTTAACAAAGTTCCCCTCGGCAGCCACAAGGGCAATCCCATCCCTACCTTCTCAGAGAAAGTGAAGAGCTCTAACTCCTTCCCGATTTTTCTATGATCGCGTTCTTTAGCCAGCTCCAGCATTTCAAGGTATTCTGTAAGCTCTTTCTGCTTAGGAAAAGTGATGCCATAGATCCGGGTGAGCTGCTTGTTTTTCTCATCCCCTCTCCAATACGCCCCAGCTACCTTTAAGAGTTTTATCGCTTTGATAGCAGCAGTAGTGGGAATATGAGGCCCACGACAGAGATCTGTGAAATTACCCTGCGAATAAAAGGTGATGCTTCCATCTTCAAGGTCTTCAAGAAGCTCCAACTTGTACTCATCCCCCTTTTTCTTAAAATAATCAATGGCATCCTTCTTTGATATATCCTGGCGTTGATAGTCGTTCTTTTCCCTGGCTAAATCGAGCATTTTCTCCTCAATCTTTTTAAAGTCATCTGACGAGAAGGAGTGATCACCAAAATCTACATCGTAATAAAAGCCGTTTTCGATAGCAGGGCCAATACCAAATTTTGTGCCTGGATACAGCGCTTCCAGTGCTTCCGCCATCAAATGAGCAGATGAGTGCCACATGGTGGCCTTTCCATCGTCATCATTCCAGGTGAGCAATTGGAGTTTACAATCCCGATTGATAGACCGGTTTGAATCCCAGGTCTCTCCATCCACTTTTGCTGCCAATACATTGCGTGCCAAACCTTCGCTAATATCAGATGCGACCTGTGCGGCGGTAACACCATTTTCGTATTCTACAACCGAGTTATCTGTTAACGTAATTTTTACCATGCTAATATGTACTGCACAAAGGCTATTCTTGAAAAGGAAACAAAGATATATAAACTATGGCATCGGGAGACGTATGGTTTTGAATAATGGAAATATTTGTTAATATTGCGTGGGTGTTGCTCAGGTATAAATGCTTTTATATGAAAACTTCATGAACGACGCGACAAGTTCGAATTCGGGTATGGTTAAAACTTTTTGTCAGGATAAGTGGGAGGCGATTCAGAAGGAGTACAGGCAGACTGAAGACAAGAAGATCATCTTATCCAATTTTGGTGATCTCAGCGAAGATGGTGTAGACTCAATTCTGATGATGGTTGAGAATAAACTCGAAAGCCATGGGGAACCGAGGATGCTGATTAAGCGAATTTTTACTGTTGTTGTTGAGAGCTTACAAAATGTTAGGATACATGCATCACGTACCGAGTCTGCCAAAGGGACCAGCTTCATTATTATCGCGAAAGAATACGGGGATTACAAGGTAATTGTAGCCAATCTGGCTGATAACGACATTGTTGAGCACATCAAGGCAAAGCTTATCAGCGTCACAGCATTGAATGAAAGAGCGCTGAAAAAAGTTTATATGAACTCTTTGGCAATGGGAAAGCTGTCTGCCAAAGGTGGGGCAGGATTAGGAATTTTAACTATTGCCTTGAAATCAGATAATAATCTAAAATTTAATTTTGAAAAAATAAACGACGATCTCACCTTTTTTAACATGAATATTAAAGTGAGCGCTAATTAAATTATGAGCAAATTTTTACTACTAGAGAGCAAGAACAGCCCAAGGATCTGCTTTGATCCTAATAACAACGATTTTGAAATATCAGGTAGGTCTTTCCCTGAAAATGCAGAACGATTTTATGAAGGTGCTTTAGAATGGATAGATGCGTATAACCCTGAAGAAGGTGAGAAAATAAGCGTGAATTTTATGTTGCAGTACGTAAGTAGCTCCTCAGTTATTTGTGTATTGCAAATCTTGAAGTCCTTTGAAGATCTCAAAGGAAGAGGATGTGATGTATCAATTCACTGGAAGTATCAGTCCGATGATGAAGATATTTTAGCAACCGGAGAAGATCTTGCCAGTTTGACCAACCTTGATTTCGAGTATTCAACATTTTAGATCGTGGGAAATTTCTTCATAGACGGCACCAAGAATACGCCGAAGATTACTTTTGATACTGATAATCATACGATGAGTATCTCAGGTAGATCCATGCCCGAAAACACAAGAAACTTTTATATTCCGATCATGAACTGGGTAAAGCAGTATAGCCCGGAGGAAGGTTCCAATATAAATATTGATATCAAGTTTTCGTACGTAAATACTTCTTCAATTATTGCCCTTTTAAGTATACTCAAAGAGTTTAAGAATCACCAGGAAAGAAAATGTACCGTTTCAGTTAAATGGCACTACGAGAAATACGATGACGATATGATCACAATAGGAGAAGACATTAGCTCTCTCTGCGAATTGGGATTTGAGCTTATAGAGTACGAATAATTGGGAGGCGAATCGCGAATACGCACGAATCCGCGAATGTTATTTTTATTAAAACTGTAGAAAACGTGTCACAGAATGCGCTAACACTTCATTCGCGCCATTCGCAGGGATTCGCGATTCGCAAATATTCTAGTCTTCAAAAACCTCTATCGTTACGTTCTTTTCGGTTAACTCGGTAAATTTTCCCAGATAACGAGTGGCTTTAATGATGTGATTATCAATAAAGTGATAATTACCACCCCGGGGTTTTCCCACCATTAAGCCATGATACTTGAATCCATGCTTGTTTAACCAGTCGATGGTGACCTGATAGTGGGCGGTTGTACGAGCGGTTAGAAATGTAATGATATGGCCTTCGTCGTACCATTTATTAATTGTCTTCAAGGCATCTGGAAATGGCACACAAGTTACCATTCGTTCTGGCTCTTCATTGGGTACGTCCTCAGTGATAGTGCCATCAATATCAATAATAAAGTTTTTTATTTCAGATGAAAACAGAGGACTTAGGTGCTCCCCGTCCACCCCAATTGATTCATGTAAGTCGTTGGAATCTGTCATTGCTTAGATTTAATATGTTGTTCTTAAAGTCGGCAAATTTATGGTATCTATTTCACCTATGGAATTAAACCGGACATTATTATTAACAAAATTGTTGGGATTGTAGTCTATATTAGGTTGTGCCGTTATGTTTGAATCACACCAACCTTGTAATCTTCTTTAATAGGTGCGTGATCAGCGGCTTCTATTCCCATCGAAATAACCTTACGGGTATCCAAAGGGTTGATGAGCGCATCTACCCATAAACGGGCGGCGGCGTAATAAGGAGAGGTTTGCTCATCATACCTGTCCTTGATGGTTTTGAGCATCTTAGCCTCTTTATTGGCTGAGATCTTCTTTCCCCGTGATTTTAAGGAACTAATTTCAATCTGCAACAGTGTTTTTGCGGCTACTTCCCCTCCCATCACCGCTATTTGAGCAGTTGGCCATGCAACGATTAATCGAGGATCATAAGCTTTTCCACACATGGCATAGTTACCCGCGCCATAAGAATTTCCGATGACCACCGTGAATTTCGGAACAACTGAGTTAGACATGGCACTCACCATCTTAGCACCGTCTTTGATGATTCCACCCTGCTCTGCCCTGGAGCCAACCATAAATCCCGTTACATCCTGGAGATACACCAGCGGAATTTTCTTTTGATTGCAATTCATCACAAAACGAGCTACCTTGGAGGCAGAATCAGAATAGATAACCCCGCCTATTTGCAGTTCACCTTGCTTGGATTTTACAGTCATGCGCTGGTTGGCAACAATGCCAACTGCCCAACCTTCAATACGGCCCAATCCACAAATGATTGACTGGCCATACTTAGCCTTGTACTCCTCAAATTTTGATTCATCTACAAGGCGTGCAATCACTTCACGCATTTCATATGGTTTCACCCTGCTATCTGGAATAATTCCAAGAATCTCATTTTCATCTTCCTTCGGCGGCAAACTATCTACCCGGTCAAAGCCGGCTTTCTCAAAGGAGCCGATCTTATCAAATATATTTCGAATTGAGTCCAGGCAACTCTTATCGTCTTTACTTTTATAATCAGTAATACCTGATATTTCGCAGTGTGTGGTGGCACCGCCTAAGGTTTCATTGTCTATGTCTTCGCCAATGGCAGCTTTTACCAGGAATGATCCTGCCAGGAATATAGAACCTGTTTTGTCGACTATGAGTGCCTCATCAGATAAAATGGGTAAGTAAGCCCCACCGGCAACACAACTTCCCATAATTGCCGACACCTGAATGATACCGTTCGCCGACATGATCGAGTTATTTCTAAATATTCTTCCAAAGTGTTCTTTGTCGGCGAAAACATCACCTTGAAGTGGGAGAAAAACGCCAGCGCTATCTACCAGGTAGATGATTGGCAGCCTGTTCTCCATGGCTATCTCCTGCGCGCGTAAATTCTTTTTGGCTGAAATGGGAAACCAAGCTCCGGCCTTTACCGTGGCATCATTGGCGACAATAATGCATTGCCGCTTGCTCACATAACCGATGCCCATGACCACACCACCAGCAGGACAACCGCCATACTCTTCATACATCCCATCCCCCACGAACTCTCCAATTTCAAAAAAACGGCTGCCTTTATCTGTGAGGTAATCGATGCGTTCTCTCGCTGTGAGCTTACCCAGATCGTGTTGTTTATCGATCTTCTTCTTTCCGCCTCCTAAATGAATTTCGTCCAGCTTGTTGTTCATCTTGGCGATGAGCTGCTTCATTACATCTTCATTCTTGTTGTGGTTGATGTCCATAATCCTTTTTTGCGGGAGCGCAAATATAACAAGAATCTATGGGTACGGCGGGTATTCCAACGTTATTGAATGACCAACTTTTTGGTGGCAATGGCACTTCCACCTTGGAGTAGCTGTAAGAAGTATATACCCCTACTCAACTCCGCAGTTGAAATTCTCAAAGATTGTTCACCTCTTTGCAACACATGTTTTTGAACTGTCTCTCCCCTGATGTCAATAACGTTAATATGAAACCTACTGTTCATCGTAGATGTTACCAATTCAATATCCGTGAAATCGGTAGCTGGATTGGGAAATACGGTAAAATGGCTAGAAGGGTCATTCAATTCTTCATCAGTAAGAATAGTCACCCAATTCAAGGGAGAGCCCCAGGTCTCGGAGCCCTTTTTAAAATATACCATGGACTCGCCATAACATTGCATACTTGTGTAGTTAACGAATGAGACCATGCCCAATCCATCAGCATATGTTTTCAATACTCATACATGGCCCCCAGTAATTGGCTACATCAGCGACTCGGTAATTATACCAGATCGTATCCTGCCCTACAATCTTTGACGAGTCAAACCGTGTAGCTAGCATTTCCCTATATACGGTTATGGTCCTGTAATTAAAATAAGTCTCAACGGTTGGGTTGATTGTTCGCCAGTTCTGGGCCATAGATGCTCCGGCAAAGGACAGTACCAATGCCATTAATAGAACCAATCTCAACAAATCGTATTTGCGGAAGTATATCTTCAAAAGATAAGTGTGGATTTCAATAAAGATACTAAATGTGGGGAAATCTAAGGTGAACGCCTAGAATGAATCCAAATCCACCTGGCGCAGAGAATCAAACCGGGTCATCGCCATTGACCATCGATGAATCCTCACCGAAGATGATATCAAACCGTTCTCCTGTCTCGATGATAATTTCGTAGCCGGGGAACCAGCTCGTGCCAGTGTCAAAGCCATCATAATTGGCAGAGCCGCTTCCCTTAACTACGATTTTTCCATTTTTATGTACAGACGCAAGAGCCCCAACTCTTAATTTAGAGACGTTGCTGCCAATCGGTAGAGTATTCACAGGATTTTCCTGCATTTTCAGCACAACGGCACGTGTCCATTTATATCCAAAAGAAGAAGAGGATTCAAAAATCCCATTGCAGGAATCCGGGTTGGGGCCCCCGGCCAGCACGGTCTTTTGAACGGGACTAGCAAGGTTGAGAGGAACCGCGTAACCGGGGCCCGGATTATGTATTTGTTCGATGGCAAGAATGAGGTGTTCACCTAACATAAGCATCATTTAATGCGCCCGCCTTCCTCACTACAAAGTTCAGCCTTCGCAGCCAAGGTGCTTTGGCAAAGCGGGCTACGGCGGACAGGTTGTTCATGCATATTTACGCCTAGCATCAGTAAAATACTACCATGATTTAGAAAACGGTGGTTTACAGCTAGAATTTGGTAGACTGTGAAGAAAATTGGGAAGTTGGCTGTGAGAACTAATGTATCAACGATACGTATCCAACATACTTATGGCGCGAATCCCATTTATTAAGAGCATCCCTGGTTTCTATTACCCAAATGTAGACTTCATTCTGTGCGGATTTTTTGCCGTTATTCCCAATCCCATCCCATCCTTTCCAGGAAGGATCGTTGGGCTGATTGTAAAAGTAAATCCGATCGCCCCAACGGTTGTAAATGGAAAATTCAAATTCGACCAAATTATCAAGGCCTATTCCCGTCACCTGAAAGTAATCATTTATACCGTCGCCATTCGGAGTAAACGCATTGGGAGCAAATAGTGTATAATCATTATCTATTTCCAGCGTATCTGTAATGCTGTCCACACATCCAAAGCTATTGGTGACAAAGAGCTCTATGAGAAATGAACCAGGAGTATAATCGTTGTACACGTGCACCGTATCGTAACCGAACCAAAAATTCGTCGAGTCGCCGAAATCCCATGTATAAACTGTAGAACTATCAACTGCCCCCACAGACAGATTGCTGAAGGTTATATAAGGATATAGGATAGTAGCTGGATCAGGAGTCATGGTAAATTCTGCTATCGGATTGGGCCATACCTCTATCATGTCAGGTATTTTTAGCGTGTCCGAACATCCATCTGATGAAGTAACAACCAACTGAACATCAAAATTAATTTGATTAACTGTTCCATTCAAATAACAATGTGGAACAGGTACTTGTAATGTAGATGTAGATCCATCGCCATATTCCCAGTACCAATTGGTGATGATAGGTCCGGCTACATACAGTTCCGTAAATTGTACGCATAAAGGAGAGCACCCCTTCATAACATCAGCATTAAAAAAAGCCTGCGGTTTAGGGGATATCTCCACCGGATTCGTTACCATATCCATACAACCCATGTCAGATATCACAACCAAAATAACCGTGTATGTTCCTTCTGTATTGTACAGGTGACTAGGCGACATTTGCGTAGAGATAAGAGCATCTCCAAAATCCCAACCATATGTAGCGATAGCGCCGAGAACAATGCTGCTGGTATTGTCAAAAATAGCGGCGTCATAAACACATACATCTTGCACAGTGAACGACGCCTGCGGAAGCGGGTGAATCACAATTGATTTGGTTTCTGTATCCACACAATTATTGTCCGAGGTAACGATTAGCTCTACTGAATCGGTACCATAAGTTGTATATACGTGAGTTGGGTTTTGTTGCGTAGAGGTAAATCCATCACCGAAACTCCAAAGCCAAGATGCTATTGCACCACTGGAAATATTGGATAGATCATTGAATGTGGCAATATCGCCTGTACAGACGTTGGTGGTCTCGAAATCGGCTACGGGTATGGGATAAATTGTAATGGCCTGCTGAGTAGTATCTGTACACCCGCTGTCGGAGGTGACTATTAGGGTCACCGTGAAATTACCTTCCGAAGTGTAGAGATGAGAAGGGTTTTGCAGGGTAGAGACCTGGCCATCACCAAAGTCCCAGTTCCAACTGAAAGTTCCGTTTGACAACGTCGAGTTATCTACAAATAGAGCAGGATTGTAGAGACAGGTATTTCCCAATGTAAAGCTTGCCTGAGGAACAGGATGGACATAGATAGTCTTTATTATCGTGTCGGTGCAACCAGAATCAGTAGTGGCGATAAGCGTAACCTGATAAGCACCCTCAGAAGCATATGAATTAGTTGGATTTTGTAATGTGGATGTCTGCCCGTCATCAAAATCCCATTGCCAGGTAACAGTACCCGGACTGTAAAACGTATTGTCTGTAAAAATTGCATTATAGTAACTGCAGATATTAGCTGCTAAAAAATCTGCAACCGGTAGTTGATGTATGTCAATGGTATTTTGAGCGGTATCACTAACGCCAAGAGAATCCGTAGCAATGAGGGTTATGGTGTAGGCTCCAGGCGCCGCGTAATTATGGGATGGATTTTGCGTGATGACAATCGGGCTGGAATCACCAAAATCCCATGCCCAACTCACCACTGTGTTACAACTCTGATCAATAAAAGCCACCGGATTGCCGTAACAAACGGAAGTGGCTGTAAAGGCCGCAGCGGGCGTAGAATTTAATATTATTACAACGGTGCCATTACCTCCACCCGATTGATTATTTCCTCCGGCAGCACAGCCACCACAAAGGTCGGGATCCCCACTATTTCCGGGAGTTTGTCCTGCCCCATTTGCAAGCGTTCCACCAACGGGAACAAAGCTATCACCGGCGCCACCTCCACCTGCTCCACAGTCATTTGCCGAGTTGCATGATGGGCCAGCAGGTGGTGCGCTGCCACCATTACCGCCATTCAAGGCACCGCCACCGCCGCCACCGCCGCCGCCGCCATCTTGATTAATTGTTCCCCCATTTGTGCCGTTTGGATTACCACTTCCCGCTGTAGCACCTCCGGAGGTACAGGATGTGTTTGAGCCATTGGTAATACCATATCCGCCAAATCCTCCTACACTGGTACATCCTCCTCCGCCACCGCCACCGCCACCGCTGGCAGCAATCAATAGAGTAGCAGCCCTGGTTACCGCTGAAGAACCACCACCACCACCACCACTGCCAGAACAACCAGAAGGGCCCGCGTCGCCACCAGCACCAGCTATACCATAACCCCATCCACCATTACCACCAGGGGCTCCAGCTGAACATCCGGCACCGGCTTGTCCCATACAACCTACATAGATTATGAGCGTTTCACCTGGCGTAACCGCAATAATCGCCTCTACGTAAGATCCCGCTCCACCAACTCCTCCCTGGTAGCTATCTATTCCGCCACCTCCTCCACCACCGCCCCAGCATTTTACCGTTATTTGAGTAACGCATGCCGGAACAACAAAATTCTGGGGAGCGCCGGTGCACGTAAAGGTCACGGTGCTTAGCTGGGCTCCGGCAGGCATGGTCGAGAATACACCTATAAGGAAAGAACAGATTAAAAACCTGTACTTCCTCCAACATATTTTCTTCTCTTGAACTGCGCTCATTATGCTTATTTAGGGTCTATCTAGTACAAACTCACAATTGTCACAAAGTCCTAATGAATCTGGAATATAAGAATTAGTTGTCATAGAAAGAAGCAGGGAATCAGAATTGGAAATAAAAAAGGACCTAATTGATAATGTGTATCTTTATTGGCATGAAGATATTTTATTCTATTCTGGTTGGATTAATCTTCTTTACGTCGATAGTAAATGCCCAAAACAATACTTCGATCTCACCTTGCTCTGAAGAGAAGATTTTACTACGACATCTTCAGAATTCTCCTAATACACTAATAGAAATGGAGGATAATGAAGAATTCACCAAAGCGTTTGTAAAACAACTATCGATAGAGCGAGCCAAAAACAATTCAAAACTCAGTATAGCTCAGTATACCATACCTGTTGTGCTTCATGTATTCCATTGGGGAGATGACGGCAAAATTGACATGGCGCAGGCCCAGTCGGGTATGGATATATTGAATGCGGATTACAACGGCCTGAATGATGATTGGAATACCATTGATCCTGAATTTGACAGCATAAAGGGAACCCTGGATATACAATTTTGCCTGGCCTCACTCGATCCGAACGGTGATTCTACTACCGGAGTAATCTATTACGAGGATTCATTGGCTATGCTCAATATCCCGGACTTGTTTGTATACGCCTGGGACAATTATAAGTACTTGAATATCTACATGCCGAAGTATACCAGTGGTGCTCCTTCAAATTTCACCGCCTATGCGTACTATCCAAGTACTTCAGGTTCTAATAGCAATACGGGAGGCATTTTTTACAGCTCTATTCGCTGGGGTTATGGAACTCATTCCGAACTCTCGCCTGGGCAAGATTGGGCATCGGTCGGAACACATGAGGCAGGGCATTGGCTCAACCTTCGCCATACCTTTCAAAATGGATGCAACTTTCCCGGAGATAATGTGGATGACACACCTTATACAACGGGCGGAGCAATCGAGCTTTCCGGTTGTCTGAATAACAACCTGACTTGTTCTGTAAATACCAACGGAGAGAACTACATGGATTACAATCATGACTGTAAAAAGATGTTCACACAGGGCCAGGTGGATAGAATGACCGCAGCATTAAGCCTGCCTTCCAGGGTTACATTGTGGTCACAATCAAATTTATTAGCAACGGGTTGTGCACCTTGCCTTGGAATAACTTCCTCCTTTACTACATCCGGCTCACCTATTTGCGTAGGCGAAACTGTTACTTTCACCAGTACGAGTACAGGTAGCTCTACCTATGCTTGGGTATTAGGTACTGACACCTTCAGTACTTCGAGCACTGCAACAAGTACATTTAGCAATATCGGCAATTACACTGTTGAATTATATGCGATGGATCAAAACGGAGAATGTGCAGATTGGAGTGCTGTAAGCATCACAGTAAATCCCTGTTCTGGCATTTCTGATTTAGTGTCTGATAATTTTATTGAGGTTTATCCAAATCCGACAACTGGAAAAGTGCGTATTCAATTTGGAGAAAGTGAAGTACAGGAGATTAGCCTCTTCAGAATAAATGGCCAGTTGATTTTCAGGAAAGAAATCGAGGCCACTCAAAAATATTTCGACTTCGATTTTAAGGGCAACCCAGCCGGGGTTTATATCATTAGGCTACTGACCGCCAATAGCGTGTTGACGAAGAAACTCATTAAACAATAAGATTTGTTGTCAGGTAGATATCCTACGGACAAACGATGATTTTTGTAAAAGCGTACCTTTACTTATCACTTCTATCCCATTAATCCGGTAACAATGAAAAATATTTCATCACCGCTTTCTCTGGCTGTATTTCTAATATTATTCTTATCCTCAACCGGTACACTCGCTCAATTCTGTGATGTATCCGTTCCTTCTTTTTCGGTTAATCTAGCCGGAAGTCCCAATGGTACGTGGGTGAGTCCATGCGTAGACAGGGATGGAGCATGTTGCGGTGGAGGACCCTCAATGCGATGTGTCGAGTTCGTAGTTACCCTGGATGCCAACGCAAATTCTTTTTCCGTTAGCTGCATCACAGATAGTTGTTCAGGTTCAAACTGCTCAGGGGCATTGGACATACAAATTGATTGCGGTGGCGGCTCTTCATCATTGGGAACGCCCTTGTGCATCACAGATTCAATGACAGGTACTTTTACTATTACCATCTGTAAACAGGGAGCAAGTGATCCGGCAAGGTATGTGATACAATCATCATCAACACCGGCACCACCGGTCGCTGATTTTAATGCTTCCTCCAACCAGGGTTGCAGCCCAATGCCGGTAAACTTTACGAGTTCTATATGCACAGACAGCGTGCTGTGGGATTTTGGCGATGGTACAACGAGCACAGATCCCAACCCTGACTTTACCCATGTATTTGTCAATCCCTCACCTTGTTTCGACACAACATACACCGTGCAATTGGTGGCTTATGATTCTACAGGATTAACGGATACTATGATCCAAACGATCCTCGTTCATCCTCAGCCGGATGTCAATGTGACCACCTTAATAAATCCGCCGAAAGCATGCTCTCCTTATCCGGAAACCTTTAGCAGCACCTCTACTTGCGCAGATTTTCTGTATTGGGATTTTGGAAATGGTATGTACGATACAACGGTTGTAGATACTACTTACAACATGACGTATACCAATACCTTCACCGATAGTAATCTCGTTTACGATTTTATGCTGATCGGTGAAAACGCCTGGGGATGTCAGGACACGGTAATGAAGAGTGTTACGGTTTATGCACTGGTAATCGCCGATTTCACCATGACGCCTGATTCAATTGGGTGCGGGCCATTCAACGTCACGTTTAATAATACCTCATTGGGGGCAAACGGATACAGCTGGGATTTTGGAGATGGCAACACATCTAATCAACAAAATCCGTCGCACACATTTTCAGCGGGCGTAAATGATACCACATACATTGTACAATTAATAGCCACATCACCAAAATGCTCGGACACGATCACGAAAATCGTAACCGTTGCTGAACCCGTTGTTCTGGTTACTCCCACCAGCGCAACCATTTGCACCTCCGATTCCATAACACTCACAGCATCAGGTGCACTTACCTATAACTGGTCGCCAGCAGCGGGTTTGTCTGCCACAACGGGAAATACCGTGATCGCCTCTCCCAATACCACCACCACCTACACGGTTGTAGGAACAGATGGGAGTGGATGTACGGATTCGGCAACTGTAATAATAACGATAGATTCAGTGACACCTGCCGTTGCAAGCTTCAGTGCGTTCGGGACCACCGGATGTGAAGGCATGATGGTTAGTTTCAATAATACATCGACCAACGCAACGGGCTATAGCTGGAATTTCCCAGGAGGAACGCCTAACTTATCAACGGCTCAGAATCCAACAGTCACTTATAATACGGCCGGAAATTACGATGTTACATTAACAGCTTTTGGATGTTCAGGAGACAGTACCGTCACACAGGCCGCTTACATTTCCGTTGCCGCCTATCCAACCGCAAACATAACCGCCGGCGGCCCTACCACATTCTGTGATGGAGACAGTGTGGAGCTCGTGTCAGATGTGGCTAACAGCTATGCATGGCTGATGAATGGCAGCACTACCGGTAATACCGGGATCAATTATTATGCTGCTGTAAGTGGTAGCTATCAGGTTATTGCTACAAATTCATCCGGATGTTCCGATACATCGGCAACAATAACAGTAACGGTAAATTCCCTTCCCACAGTGACTGTAACCCCCACTGCTCCAACTATTTGTTCTGCCGGAGATTCGGTTACTATTACTGCCAGTGGCGCTTCCACTTATACCTGGTCTCCAGGTACCGGGCTGTCCTCTACAGTTGGGAGTTCGGTAATCGCCTTTCCAACCAGCACGTCGACTTATGTCGTTGTTGGGACAGATGCCAATGGCTGCGTAGATTCTGCTTCTGCAACCGTAACTATCGATTCGATAACCCCAGCTGTTGCCAATTTTTCGGCCTTCGGTACAACAGTTTGCGAGGGAATGGATGTTACTTTTAACAACACTTCCACCAATGCCACCGGATTCAGCTGGACCTTTTCGGGCGGAACTCCCAATAGTTCAACAGTCCAGAATCCCGTTATTAATTATCCCGCAGCAGGGACATATGACGTCAGCCTAACGGCCTTCGGCTGCTCCGCCGACAACACCCTTACGCTGAGTAGTTACATTACTGTGAATCCAAATCCCACAGCCAATGTAACGGCAAGCGGAGCCCTGTCATTTTGCGCTGGAGATAGCGTCGAACTGGTGTCTGATGTGGCCACCACCTACGATTGGTTGCTCAATGGAACCTCAACCGGAAACAGCGGACTCAATTATTACGCCAATGCCAGTGGTGATTATCAAGTTGCTGTGACAAATACATTCGGCTGCGTAGATACATCTGCGGTAACCACGGTTACCGTAAACTCAGCACCCGCAGCCAACATAACTGCATCAGGCAATACCAGTTTCTGTGCTGGAGATAGCGTAGAGCTTGTGGCTGATGTCGCTAATTCCTATGTATGGTTGTTCAATGGAACACCGACTGGTGAAACGGGCATTAACTATTATGCTAACACGGCAGGTAATTACCAGGTAGTTGTGACAAATACAACGGGTTGTTCGGATACATCAGCTCCTGCAACGGTCACAATATATCCCGCAGTTTCAGGAACGACTTATTCTACAGATGAAAGTTCAGCTGGAGCAAATGATGGAACAGCGTGGGTTGAGCCGATAAATGGCACAGCTCCATACACCTTTTTGTGGACACCAGGAGGTGAGACAACGGATACGATCAATGGACTGGCATCTGGGTCATATACAGTAACAGTTACTGATGCAAATGACTGTATGTTCATTGACAGCATAATCGTTGGAGCTGGAGTCGGCATTTATGGGTTTATCGATGTAAAAGATGAAATAAGAATTTATCCAAACCCAGTCACTCACCTGGCTACCGTGGAATTCGCTGACAGAGACAATGCCGAATACACCTTAACCCTTCATAATTCTACCGGTCAGCTGGTGCTTCAAATTGACAATATAACAAGCGGCCCATTGCATATTGGCAATAAAGACCTGAATCCAGGATTATACCTTCTTCAAATACGCAATAATAGCAATGGACTGATTGGGCGGGGTAAGTTGATATTGAAATAGTTGACTATCTTTTCTATACAGCCATTTCCTTTATGGCTTTCACCAACCTATCCAGATCATAGAGCGTTGTATACACATGTTTTGTTACTCTAACTTTATTTACTGTTGCACGGTTAGAAGCAATCTCTGTGACTATCCCTGTCGAATCTGAATAAAAGAAATACGCAACAGTTTTTCGTAATGAAAGAGTTTCTGTTTCTCGGAAGTTGTCACTAAACAAAGGGATACGCCTTCTTTTCCGGCGCGCCCTGTTCTTCCGCTACGGTGGGTGTAATACTCATCCTTATCTGGCAATTGATAATGGACTACAAAGTTAAGTGCCTCTATATCCAGCCCTCTGGCGGCAAGGTCCGTAGCCACCAATATTTGTAAATTTTCATTTCTGAAGGCCCGCATTACCTTATCGCGCTCAATTTGCTTTAAATCCCCATGAATTGCATCTGCTGCAATGTTCTTGGCAATAAGCTGCTTGGCCAGTTTACGCGCCGTAGATCTGGTTTTACAAAATACGATCCCCCTACTCTCTTTTTCATCCGACAAAAACCGCAACAACACATTCAGCTTTTCATGCTCTTCACAAATCAGGTATTGGTGTTCAATATCCCGATTCACCACATTACTGCCGCTAACTTCTATTTTGTAAGCATCTTCTGACAAGTGCTGATTTACAATTTGTTTTATAGCCTGCGGTATGGTCGCAGAAAATAGCCATTTGCACTCAACGACTTCAAGCATATCCAATATCTGGTGAAGCTCCTGTTTAAAGCCCATACTGAGCATTTCATCTGCTTCATCTAGTATAACAGTTTTAACCTGCGCCAGATCCACAGCCTCACGATTTACCAAATCAATTAACCTTCCCGGTGTCGCAACTACAATTTGGGTGGGCCGACGTAGAGCCGATATTTGCTTTTCAATATTAGGCCCGCCGTAAACGGCTTCTGTAAATATCTTCTCAGTGTATTTTGTGAACTTGAAGAGCTGCTTGGCAACTTGCTGGCCCAACTCCCTGGTCGGACAGAGGATAAGCCCTTGTACATACGTTTTCGAAGGGTCAATCCTGTGCAAGAGAGGTAATCCGTATGCTGCGGTTTTACCAGTTCCGGTTTGAGCCTGGGCTACCAGATCCACATTACCCTCCAACAGTAAGGGAATAACCTCACGTTGAATTTCAGTGGGCGTAATTATACCGAGTTCAGTAAGACCTTTTATCAGGTTTTTACCAACACCTAGTGCTGCGAAATCACTCAAAATATTTTCCTTTATATTATTGGAACGCAAAGATAGGAAATCAACTACGCCGCCATCTCCTTTATCGCCTTCACCAACCTATCCAGATCGTAGAGCGTTGTGTACACGTGAGGTGTTACACGAACACCATGTACCGCTTCGTGGTTAATGGGCGTGGTGTGTATCTTGTATTTGTCAAACAGATAAGCATTAATATCCCCGGGTTCCATGCCCTCAATCCCAAATGTACAGAGCGCACAAGAGTATTTAGGATCAAATGAAGTGTATAGTTTTACCTTGGGAAGATCCTTTACCTGGTTGGCCCAGTAGTTTTTTAAGTATCGCAAACGCTCTTCCTTTCTCTTTCCACCAATTGACTGATGGAAATCAAATGCCTTGCCTATCCCCTGCTCCGTGGGGAATGATCGCGTACCAAGCACCTCAAATTTGCGGATGTCGTCGCTTTTGGGGTTGTCATTGGAGAACATGGTCCACATACTGGCAATCTTTTCCTTTCTCACGAACATAAAGCCCGTTCCAAAAGGGGCGCAGAGCCATTTATGCAGACTGGTACCAAAATAATCGCAGTTGATGTCTTTCAAATTATACTCGATATGTGCAAAGGTGTGGGCACCGTCGAGTATCACCTCTATTCCCTTCTTGTGTGCAGCGGCCGTAATGGCCTTGGCGGGTAGTATTTGTCCGGTATAGTTGATCATATGTGTTATGTGCACGATCTTAGTCTTGGAAGTAAAGGCAGTTTCATAACGCTTCACAATCACTTTGTCATCTTCCATGGGCATGTCCAGGTCAATGAACTTGAGCACAATGCCATCGCGCTTCTCTCGCTGCTTCCAGGAATTCATCATGTTTGGATAGTCGTACTTGGAGAGTACTATTTCGTCGCCTTCCTCCAGATTGAGCCCAAAGATGATGGTCTCCAATGCCTCAGTTGTATTTCTGTTGATAGCGATCTCCTCCGGATCACAACCTGCCAAATGGGCCAGCTTTTGCCGGATTGGTTCACGCCCCTTATCAAGCACACGCCACATATAATAAGAAGGAGCTTCGTTACACAGCCTGTTGAAACGCTCAAAAGCATCCTGCACCACCTTGGGCTGCGGACTCACGCCGCCGTTGTTCAAATTGGTGAGCGTAGCCGAAACGGTGTATGACTGCTGAATGAATCTCCAAAAGCCCTCATCCTGTGCCGCGTCTTCAGGTGAGAGGTGCTTTATCTTTTTGAGCTCTCCTTTAAGTTCAGCCGCATATACTGGGTCCATCAGCGAAGCCGCTGAAAAGGTGGCACCGGCAAGGCCCAGTTTTTTGAGGAAGTCTCTTCTTGGTTCTGAATAGTCCATGACTTGATTGAATAGTGTTGATTTACCTACAGCTAAATATAATTAATATTCCTTTCAGGGTACCATAATCTTATGTGTGGAGCCGCCATCTTCCCTTTCGAATTTCATATAATACACCCCTCCAGGAACATTATTCAACGAAAAATTATGACTATAAGTGCCAATCTTCATATTGTAAAAATAGGTTGGCTGCCTGATCAATCTACCCATTCGATC
Organism: Bacteroidota bacterium; assembly: GCA_022572355.1. Taxonomy (GTDB): domain Bacteria; phylum Bacteroidota; class Bacteroidia; order NORP154; family NORP154; genus NORP154. The sequence continues at coordinate 56,276 of JACZWC010000019.1, forward strand.
GTAAAATCTAATCTGTATGTCGCTGTCACTGAATAACCTGTACACGACTTTAAAATCAGCAGTTGTGGGATTTGGAAATACCTTAACATTTTCGGGTAGTGTTCGGGTCTGCGAGGTGAATACTGACAGGGCTCTATTCGCATTGAGCCTGCCGTATCCATAATATTGATCCCATCCCGGCGTATCTTCACCCGGTTTACCCACCAGATCTTCTGATGTTGTTCTCAATATATATCGTATGTCAGCAGGAGTTCTGGTAGGATCCTGGGCCTTTAATAGTGTTGCCACTCCAGAGACCAAAGGTGTTGAAAAGGACGTGCCTGCCCAATAGGAATCAAAATAATAGGGATTGACATTGTGCAGGATATAGATATAGTTCCCAGGCGCCACTAGGTCTATATGGTTACCGTAATTGCTACCTTCACTCGATCCCAGAAAACTTGTAGAGCGGCGATCGTCGGAATCAGTTGAGCCCACAGCAATAACATTGTTAATTACCGCAGGATAATTGACCTTACCGGTTCCTTCATTCCCCATCGAAGCTATAACCATTACCAGATTGGCCTCAGCATATTCGATCGCTTGAGCCATTGCCAGCGAGGAACTCTCACCTCCCAAAGACATATTGATCACATGGGCTCCATGATCAACTGCGTAGTATATAGCTTCGATCCAGACTGAATAGTATCCGTAGCCATCGGCTTCAAGCACTTTACAGCTCATAATTTGGCAGTTCCAATCCACTCCTGCATATCCCATCGAATTGTTCCCATTGGCGGCAGCAACGCCTGCAACGGCGGTTCCGTGTCCATTGTCATCATCCGGATCTCCATCCCCATAGGCAAAATCATAGCCATTCACATCATCTGGGTAACCATTGTGGTCATCGTCCTTTCCATTACCGGGAATCTCAGCTTTGTTTACCCATAGCCTGCCTTCAAACTCTGGATGGTCCAGCCGTGTACCACTATCCAGAATCGCCAACACTACTGATTTTTTTCCTTTTTCTATTAGCCAGGCCAATTCCATATCAATATCTGCATCTAACGTAGCTGTAGACAACGAGAAGGTAGAGTCGTTGTAGAGATACCACTGCCTGTTAAAATATGTGTCGTTTGGAAATGTATCCGAGGCCATACCAAAAGCAGAACCAATATAATCAGGTTCAACAAATTCAAAATATCCTGTTGCCTTATAGCTTTCTATGACTTCATTCATCAAAAGCTCCTTCGAAAAATGCATAACGTAAATGCGCGACAAATCGTCCACTCCCTTTTTTGCTTTGCTCAGAATATCGCCTTTATAAAGGCGCACAGCACGCACAAATCCGTTTCGTTTATTTCGACGATCAATCTCGGCTATTGAGAATTTGTGAATGTCGCGTTTCCTTTCTGAGAGTTCCAGCACATTTTCGGCTAATTTCACTATGAGGCGATCCGGTGCATAAGCCGGCATTTGGGCTAAACTGAATAGTGGTAACAGAAGAAACGGAAGTGCTAATCCCAATTTGCTCATCTCAATTCAAATTAAATTCATTGCTCTAGATAATCATCGGCAAGTTTGGTGAATTCTATGCCATCAAAATTTCCCGATGTCATCATCAAGATAACATTTTTTACCTTGGGGATGTTCATCAAGGTCTCCACAACCTCATTGGATTCCGTATACACCAATAACGTATCTGACCCGAAAGCAGACTTGACCTGTTCCACCGTTAAAGGAGCCAGTTTTTTATGCTCTAACGTTTGGGGATTGTAATAGACAATTGCCACATCTGCCGCATCCATGGCGCTTTTGTATTCCAGCAGGAATTCTTCATTCAAACTGCTGAACGTATGCAATTCCAGACAGGCAATGAAATTGTGTTCCGGATATTGCTCTCTTACAGCTTTTGTCGTAGCCATTACTTTTGAAGGAGAATGAGCGAAGTCCTTGTACATAATGAGGTTTTCTGATCTGTGTATGAGTTCCATTCGATTGGAAGCGCCTTTAAAAGAGGTTATGGCCTCTCTAAATTGCTGGCTGTCAATTCCCAATTGCTCGCAGATCATACGTGCTCCTTCCATGTTCGCAAGGTTATGTTCCCCGAAAATATCCAGAGGTACCTTGTCACCATTTTCAATTATTAAGAAGGTCTGTCCATTTATGATCTCATGTTCGGGAAGTCCGTAGGCATAAAGCGTTGCCCGAACATCCGAACTTTGACATAAGTCCCGCACTTTCTCATCAAGTTCACAATAAACCAAAACCCCAGCCTCCGGAATTTGCCGTGCAAATATTTTGAATTGCTCCAGGTAGTTCTCGAATGTGGGAAACACATTGATATGATCCCAGGCAATACCGCTGATCAGGGCTATATCAGCTTTATAGAGATGAAATTTGGGCCTTCTGTCGATGGGGGAGGATAAGTACTCATCTCCCTCGAAGATGGCAATTGGAGCGGCATCAGTCAATCTCACCATGGTATCAAAACCTTCTAACTGCGCACCTACCATGTAATCGCAATCTATGTTGTGATGATGGAGTACATGCAATATCATGGCGGTGATACTGGTCTTGCCATGACTCCCCCCTATCACTACCCGTTTTTTGTCTTTGGCTTGTTCGTACAAAAATTCAGGGTAAGAATAGATGGTGACGCCGAGTTCCTTCGCTTTCAGGAGTTCTGGATTATCCTCACGGGCATGCATACCGAGAACAATTGCATCGAGGTTTGTGGTAATGTTAGACTCGTCCCAGCCCATTGATTCCGGCAGCAAGCCGTGCTCATCCAGGCGTGATTTAGATGGTTCAAATATTTCATCATCTGATCCGGTAACCGTATCCCCCTTTTTGTGCAGAGCAATGGCGAGGTTGTGCATGGCGCTTCCTCCTATTGCTATGAAATGTACGTGCATGTTCGTGTGTTGTACTTACACAAATGTAACAACGCCCTACGAAATACGAAAATACCAACCGGGTCTGTTTAACTTGCCGAAAGGTAACCCGGTTCGTATATTCGTACCGCGACCAGAAGTTAAACGCAGTGCATACTTCTGGCGAGGTTTCGTATTTCATAAAAGGCTAATTAAAATTTCCATGAACCTGTACCCTGTTAACGCCGGTAATTTCAAACTAGACGGCGGAGCCATGTTCGGTGTAGTACCTAAATCCTTGTGGATGCGCACCAATCCCGCTGATGAGCACAACATGATCTCGATGGCCATGCGTTGTTTGCTCATAGAAGATGGAGAGAAGTTAATCTTAGTTGACAATGGAATGGGCAACAAGCAATCGGAAAAATTCTTCGGTTTTTATTATATGTACGGAGACGATAGCATTGATTCATCATTGTCGAAACACGGCTTCAACCGGGATGATATAACCGATGTATTTCTCTCTCATTTACACTTCGATCACTGTGGTGGCAGTATTGAATGGAATGATGACAAGAGCGAATACAGGCCTGCCTTCAAAAACGCAAAATACTGGAGCAATGAACTGCATTGGAAATGGGCCAGCGTACCCAATGTAAGGGAAAAAGCATCCTTTTTAAAGGAAAATATCTCACCCATTGAAGAGAGCGGACAGCTGAATTACGTTCCTACACCAGATGAGAACAGCGATTACACGGTGAATGTGTTGGATTGCATGAAGTTGCTTTTTGTAAACGGGCATACGGAAGCCATGATGCTTCCACACCTTTCTTACAAAGACAAAACCGTGGTTTTCGTTGCAGATCTATTACCAACGCACGGACATATTCCAATCCCTTATGTGATGGGATATGATACACGGCCTTTGCTTACAATAGGAGAAAAGCAAAAGTTCCTTCAGAAAGCTGCCGATGAAGAGTACGTTTTGTTTTTTGAGCATGATCCGGATGTTGAGTGTTGTACGGTTCAGCATACTGAAAAAGGTGTGAGGATAAAGGACAAGTTCACGTTAAATGATCTATAGAGAATGCTCAGATTGATTTTCAGATTGATATTTTTCTTTAAGGGCTGGAAGCTGGACGATGCGCTTTTAAAGGAACACAACATCTCGAGATGCGTTATGCTGGCTGCGCCTCACACCTCTAATTGGGATGGCGTTATCCTGATAGCAGCTTTTCAGAAAATGGGCGCGCCAGTACGTTTTACGTTAAAGAAAGAGTGGTTGAGATTCCCCTTAAACTATCTGATAGGCCCTTTAGGCGCCATTGGTATTGACAGAAGCCCCAAGGATGGCTCAAAGGATAGGATAAGCATGGTGGATGCCATGGCAGATCTGTACAAGGATGGTGGTGAAATGTATATCGTTATTGCCATTGAAGGCTCCAGAAGTCCTAGAGATGAATGGAAAACCGGTTTTTACTATGTTGCTCTGAAGGCGAAAGTACCAATCCTATGTGGGTACTTAGATTACAAAACAAAGATAGCCGGAGTCGGAAAGATTATCCATCCATCAGGGGATTTGGAGGCGGATATGCGTGAGATTGTCGATTTCTACAGAGATATTACACCCTGCATTCCAGAGAATTTTGTACTGGACAAAAAATACCAATAAGCTTTTGAGAGAGGGCTTTATCTCTTAATAAAGATAAACTGCCCACCTTCATCACCAGAATTTTTAATAGGTGAAAACTTGGGCGATTGATCGGAATTATTTGTTACCGGGATTTTGATGCTCCCGTACAATTGACTGGCGTCAAAATACTTGCTATCATTATTTCGAAGCGACTGAAGGAGATAGTAAGCAAATACTGAATGTCCATCTCGACCGCCATCCATTACAGGTTCAATACCGCCAGAAGTCAATGCCTGACGCGATTTTAATTTGTGCACGTTATAATAATACCTTTCTGAATCTTCGAAAGGAACAGAGATTGTTCTTCCTCTGAATATATCACCGCTAAAACATGCATCGGAAACGAGAAGCGTGTGATTGGACTTGATACCAGCGAGGTAGGTTTGAATATCTGAATTAGAAATATACTTGGATACGGATGCCACCGTAGCATCAACCGGTACCCAATATCCCTTATTCAAAGATTTTTGGAATTCCCCATGGCCCGAATAGTAAATGAACACGTTATCCGCTGGCTTGACATTGTCTACCAACCAAATCATTTCATTTATAATAGCCTCACGAGTTGCCTCTTCATTATACAAGGTCTTTATCTTGTCAAATCTGTATTTTGACGATAATATTTTCTTAACCGCCTTGGCATCGCCAACCGCATTATTCAATTCTGCCCAGGCGCCGGTGTAAGAATCAACTCCAATGATCAGCGCGTAATAATTTCCAATAATCATTGCATCCACACGGGCAACATTTAGCCCTTTGAGAGGATCACCCGAGCCACGCATTTGCGGCATTTCAGGATCGATAGTTTTTACATGCTTAATTTCGCTTTTACCAGAGACAACCTTGGCGTTTTGCGCAAAGGTAGGTGCGGTTAAAAAAGAAAGGAAAAGGGCTATAGTCAATAAAGTTACAATTCGCTTCATGTTTAAAAATTTTGCTGATTAAAATGATACATTAATAGACATTCGCTGGGTATAGTATCCATCAATGGCCTCGTTAGAATACCCCAAATGTACAGATTTACTTTGTTTCGAATTATTTGAACTACCAGATTTTTTAAACATCAAGGAATAGATCAAAAGATCAGCAGCCCACACCACCACCCCGCTCACAAACAAAATGGTAGATAGCTGCTTTTGTGATTCAGCCTTACTGTAAAAATTGTCTCGATCTGAAATATCTTGTGACAGTAAGTAAGAATCATAGCTGGCTGCAGCTTTGCTGTTCATCATTAATGATCCGATCATACAGCCATAACTAACCGCTCCTACTGCCAGCCATACTTTGTTAGAACGCATTTTAGCGTTTCCTACACCGGGGTATAAAGCTGAATACATCAACCACTTTCCCATACTTGCATCTGCAGTAACCGCGTCACCGTCCCTGGAACTGGCACTGCCAGTAGAGCTGGCGAACACCTGGATGTAAATGTCGTTGTTGAGATAAACCCCGTCTTTTTTTGGATTCCAGACGATCTTTTTATGATCTCCTCCGGCTACATTTTCCCCAACAGCTCCAGTTAGCGACTCCGCCTTCAGCTCATTCTCCTGGGCCGTATAGACCTTTACCCAGATTTTGAACATCTCATCCGGTTGGTGCTTAACTATGTCATAGGTGATGATTATCTCATTATTAACGAGTTCAAAGTTGACGTTTTTTATTTGCGCTTTGGTTTTTTGGGCAAAACTGGAAGTTATAGTGAACAGGCTCAGAACTATCGTCATTCCAACTGTAGCAAGGAAATGTATTGATCTTACCCTGGTACAAGTTAAGGCGTACACCCACTTGTGCCCAATATGGTTCATAAGTAGATTCCTCACATTGTTCAGCATGACAGTTTTTTCGCGGTTCACTTTTTCTATTTATCCAATTGTTCTTAATGCACCACACAAACCAGGTCAGGATCACCGCCACTCCTGTAAAAATCACCAACAACAAGCCCGCCAACAAGAGCCGCCGCATTGTTTGCATATATTAACAGCCCGACAACTGCAAGTCTAGAATTTGGACTTGTAGTCCCAATACCGAGGTTACCTCCCGCAGTTAATGACATTACGGTGCCGACAACATTCCAAGAAAAATCCAATCGATTCGAGTTAGAATTAGTACCAGCATGAAAATAATTAAGTCCAAATTGTTCTCTGGCGGCACTGCGTTTACCAATAGCTATACCAGTATTTTGCCCGACACCAAGCCCAGTACTAAAATATCTTGCCAACACAGTGTTACCGATAAAATCCGTTTCAACCTGGAAGGTGTTATATTGAATGGTTGATTTAATGTGCAATAAATGGCCCGGATTCGTCTCGCCAATGCCGACGCTGCCTTGAAAATATGCTGTTGACAATCCTCCGATTGTAGGTCTGTTTTTTAACCAGAAATCCACACCCGAATTTTCATCCTGAACAAAAATTGGATAAACAACACCCCCATCGTTATCATAACCCTCAATAAGCAACTTATATCCTCCACCAGCATTTGCAGCTGAATTGTGTAGCCCGCTTATCCGTAATTGTACTCCAGTAGTGATGTCACCGGCTCCTCCTGAATTCCATCTCCCAAGAGACAATTGGGCGTTTGGTGCTGTTGTGCCGATGCCAACATTGCCCGTTGTATCAACAGTCACGCGATGCGTACTAGATGTCATATCGTAGATGTAATAATTGGAACTGCCATCGCCAATTCCGCGACCGACTGTCCAGTAATCCGTACCACCTGCAGAATATAGAATTCCCGCTGAGTTACTTGTTGTGCCCCCTTGAATTTGTATAGTAGTCGCGCTGCTTGATTTGACATCCAATTTAACCCCAGGACTCGTAGTGCCGATGCCGACATTTCCATTACTCAAAAGAGTCATCACATTCGCATCGGTGAAAGCACCATGTGTAAGATCAATGTCAAGACGTGTACGGGAATTGGTACCATTATCCTCATAACGAGAAAGTTTAAATGTGGCCATTGCCCCAAATGCGTTAGTAGCACTGCCCTGGCGTCCGAGATAGAGTACATCCTGAGGGTCGTTAAGTACGATGTCCGAGGTAGGCGTTTGGTGTACCACCATTAGAGCATCACCATCGTAGACACGAGAGTTGTCATCAATGATCTTAGCATTGATATGCAGTTTAGTAGATGGACTCGCTGTACCGATGCCGACGTTGCCATTAGGAAATTTGACATCAGAGTTGTCGCGGTTCATCATCATCACAATTTCGCCAGTGGCACTACCGGAGTGCCGAATAAAGGCCACATCGTTTTGAGCAAGGCCAAGGCCCAAGAGGTTGGTTTGGCCCTCGTAGTTTATGGAAAATCCATAGGTTCCAGCGTCTACTTCTCTGAAGAAGAGGCGCCCACTCATATCCGTTGTTGCGAAGGCTTGCTCAGTGTGGAACTGAATTCCTATCTTGTTTCCAGCAGCAATGGAGTTTCTCAAGAACAGATCCCCCCCTTGAACGTCAAGTTTGCCCAAGGGGCTCGTCGTGCCAATGCCGATGTTGCCAGCGTTTTTTATGGTTAACCTTACGTTATCTTCGGTAATAAACTGGATATCATGCAGAGATGTTTCGGTACCAATCATATAGGCATTAGCTAATGTTCCCGTCGATTTTGTGCCGGCGTCGCCTTCCAACCCAATAAACCCGACCACGGCCCCATTATCCTGTCTGAACTCCATCAGAGGGTTATCATTTTCGTTATTGTTATCTTCATCTGCTTCGAGGATAAAGAGTGCATCTCCAATATTGCCCGCACTGACTTCAAGTAAACCCCCCGGACTCACCGTACCGATACCAACGGCCGTTCCATTATTATAAAGATTACTATTAGCTACCCAATTGGTTCCATCATGCCGCAGCGTTTGCCCGCTCGTTCCTGCAACTAAGGGGCCCGTAGGTCCTGTTGCTCCGGTAGCACCATTTGTTCCGTTTGTTCCATTGGTGCCAGGTGCTCCGGTCGGTCCGGTTGCTCCATTGGTACCGTTTGTTCCATTGGTACCGGGAGCTCCAGTGGCTCCAGTTGCTCCATTGGTACCGTTTGTCCCATTTGTACCGGGAGCTCCAGTCGGTCCGGTTGCTCCGACAGCGCCATTTGTGCCTGTTAATCCAGTTGGCCCTGTAGGACCAGCAGAACCCGTAGGGGGTTCCCAGGTAGCAAGACCTGTATTATCTGTGGTCAACACTTCACCTGCAAATGGGGTGCCTCCTGTAATTATTATTTGCCCGGCAACTTCAAGCTTTGCACCTGGTGTTGTAGTTCCGATACCAACGTTACCTTGGATGTAAGAGATGGTGTCACCACTCTGATCCCAAACAGCATTCAGCGCAAAAGCTGCCGTATCCGAATAGCTAGCATTCCAGGCATAGTCCGCTGTGTCAGAATAGGCTGCGTCCCAGGCAAAGTTGGCTGTATCTGCCTCATATGAAAAGTTTGCCGTGTCCGCTTCCCACGCAAATTCTGCTGTATCGGAAAATCCGGCAGAATCAGCATACAATGATGTATCCGATGGAGCTGTGGCTGAAAGCGTTACTGTATTTCCTCCTGTTATAGATAAAATACTACCAGAAAGCGACAATGTTTGCAGCTCATTAGCCGGGTCGGCATCATCATCAATAACGCTATCTGTCAGTGTTACTGAATTGCCACCACTTATGCTCAAAGCGTTTCCAGAAAGTGCAAGGGTTTGAGGAGCCGATCCAGGAGCAGCGCCAGCGCTATCAGCATATAGTGCGTAGGGCACAGAAAGCAACTGAGAAGTGCCCATTAGCTGATATGCCGTTCCTCCGGTTTCGTCCATTTCTACTTTGAGAAAGTGGAGATCAGCACCCCAATCAATGGTTGAGAAATTTCCCGTGACCATGGTGCCATTTCCAATTTCCACATTGAACAATCCGAATTCATTCGTTGTTGGGTTTTGTGTTTCGGTATACACGGACGCTCCCCCGGGGTTACCCACCACAATACTCAAACGCAATCCCAAACTCTGAAAGGCGAGTTCATTGCCTACATTGTCCCTGGCTACACCCTGGTATTTGATTGCCTGAGGCGATTGCGCATAGGCTGAACTTATCAGAAAGCCTGTTCCAACCAACAGGATACCTGTTAGTGCTTTCCTTATTTTATTTTGAATTGTAGTCTTCATAATTTTTGTTTTAGAAGAATATTAAATTGATCTCTTATTTAAGTTTTGTTATTTGAACTGACTTGTACAAAGCGCCATCAGCTCCTTTAATTTGCAAAAAGTACTGCCCTACCGCATATCCCTGCATAGGTATGGTTGCATTCAGTTTGTTTTTAATAATATTGCTCATCAATATCTTTCCTGCATTATCGCGAAGAATTAGCTCAAATTCTGTTTTGCCGAGTACCGGGTGACTTCCAGTGTATGTCAGATCAACTTTGATAAAATCAATTGAGGGATTTGGATATACTTTAATATCAAAACCCAGCTCACTGTGATCTTCAATTGTTACCACTTCAAAGTGGCTTTGATGAAATCCCTGTGTAATTGTAGCGCTGCTGCCTGATGCAGTCTCAATAACCGGTTCCCCGATGGTCCAGCTTAAACTCACGTTAGTTGTCGTGGTATCTCCACCACCTGATGAAACCACCTCTGGTGTAATGGATTGGGCAAAAACCTCCCCCCAACCCCCTCCTAATAAAAGGAGGGGGAGAGCTAACGCAATGGCCCTCAGAGCTGCTCCTACTGTTGATATTGTCTTTTTCATATTAACGCTTAATAAAATGTTTAGAATATATCAAATCATTCCGAGCGCAGTGAGGAATCTGCTATTTAATATCCGAATACCCATTTGTGGATTCCTCACTGCGCTCGGAATGACGTTGTTTAATATTTTCATTTTTAGTCCTTTATGCATCGTATGCACAAACCGTAAGACTTGCTTATTGTATTTCTATAAATTCCATTCTCCGTATCCTCCACTCCCCTGGCCCAAGCTTGTGTGCCGTTATCAGTTGAAGTCCAGAAGTAACCGAACTGAAGATTACCATAGGTACCATCAGATTTCCGGTATCCGGTGCCACCGGCTTTAAAACCGCTGCTGCCTGACAATTTCAGTTTGGTGCCCTCATCAGTTCCGCGATAGTTGGATGAATCAGCACTGAGTTGTGTCATACCCAGATATATTTCCATGGATTTCCACTCGTTATCACTTGGTATATGCCATCCTTCAGGGCAAATTCCTTGAGCAGATGTTGTGTAGTTCATCGCTTCGTTCCACTGATACAAGCCTCCATCATCATTGCAGGTGGCGCTATTATTTGAATAGCAATACTTCTCAATTGTAGAATTATCTGTTTGATTATCCGAAGGGGCATTGCTGTTGATTGAACTTCCTATATTGAGGTTTTCGGCCATCCAGCATTGCGATCCAATAAGAACCGTGCTGTAAGTGCTTCCGTCTCTGTTGTCGGTTAACATCGTGCCACATGCCCATCCGGTGATACTGAAGCTAAGTACTTCTCCATACAGAACATTTGAACCATCAATAACATAAGCTCTTAAATACCAGGTTCCAGTTGTAAGGCTCCAGGTGGTAGTAGTAAAAGCGCCTGTTGAAGAAGGCATTCCAAGAGAAATTTTATAATCATTTATAGTTGGTAATGCATTGACTGACCAACAGTTCCCATAATCAATAATACTCCCTTCACCTAAATCTATCAGGCTGGCGCTGGCAGTTACAGTGTTATCTGGGTTGAGCACAACTCCATCAGTTGAAACTGCAGTTTCTCGTACCAGGTCAAGCTTTTTACAAGAAGACAGAATAACGACAAAGGCGAAGATTAGACACAACCCATAAAGGAATGAGCTACTACTGAGGATATTGCGCATCATTAAATTAATGAGGGTAAAAAGAATGCAAAGGTAGATAATACCTTTGGATTATGGAAGGGCAACGGCAATAAATCCTACTATCTTAATTTACTTTTTATAAATATAAACTGTTGCACCCATTAGCAAGATTGGGGACGGCGCAGAGGTGCGTACGATCATCTACCGTGACTAGCCCGCCAGTAATTATTATTTTTGACGCATAATCTCGATCTTTCCCGCGCCCAAATTCACCAGTATTTTCTCGCCAATTTCGAAAGTTTCCGATGTGCGAGGCACTTCCAAAAGCTGATCATTCACCAAGACTTTTACGTGGTCATTATCCCCTCCGTTTCCGACTACAATTCCAGCGATTGAAAGTGTATTTCCTGAGGCCCCTGAAGTGAACAATCCCGACGGAGTCCCCCGGGAATAAATTTTACCACTTTTGATTGTATACAAGTAGTCTACCATTTTAAATATCTCCGCTATTTCATGAGTAACAAGCACTGTAATACACAGACTTTCTTTTGTGTAATTCAGGATTTCATCCTGGATTATTTTGACTATTTTCTCATCCAATGCAGCGAATGGCTCATCCAGCAAAAGAAGCTTCGGATTGGTTATCAAGGCACCTATTATTGCAACTCTTTTTTTTTGTCCGGTGGACAATGAATTTGGCATGCTGTTTTTAAAATCCGACAGGCCAAATCTGTCTAAATAATATGTCGTTTTATCCACAGCGTTTTTGTCGCCATTTGCAGCGTACCTGAGGTTGCCAATCACTGACATATTCGGGAACAATTGATGGTCTTGAAACACGAATCCCAAGCCCCTTTTTTGGGGTATTAGATTTTGCCTTTCAGTTTTGTTAAACCAAACATTTCCGTCATTCGATATCGTACCATTGTCGGGTTCGCTCAGCCCTGCTAACATTCTCAAGACCGAGGTCTTACCAACGCCAGAATCGCCGGAAATTCCGGTCACTTTTCCTGGGCGAAACTCCATCTCCAGATCAAGGCTTGTGAGCCCATCTGGTAACTGCAGTTTCTTATTTACTTTTAGCTGTAGCAAAGAATGTGATTGGTTTTTTATTCAATGAATAGACAAGGAGTAATATTGAAAATGTAATTGCAAATAATATGAATGCATAGAAATGAGCAGTATCATAGTTTAAGGCCTCCACTTCTTCGTAAATGGCAATTGAAACGACCTTTGTCTGATCGGGTATACTCCCTCCTATCATAAGCACAACCCCGAACTCGCCAATTGTATGTGTAAAGCTGAGCACAATTCCAGTTAAAATTGACGGTTTGATATTTGGGAGTAAGACCCTGAAAAAGGTCTCCAGCTTCGATTTTCCCAGTGTATAAGAGGTTTCCCTAAGCGTAGCTGGTAAATTTTGCAGTGCTGATTGAATGGGTTGAACCATAAAAGGCAGACTGTACAAGATAGAGGCAACAACCAGTCCTGAAAACGTGAAAACCAGGTTCACATGCAATGTTTCAATCAGAAATTTACCAAAGGCGTATTGAGGGCCGAAGGCCACCAAAAGATAAAATCCGAGCACAGATGGCGGCAGTACCAAGGGCATGGTTATGAGCGTTTCGGCCACAGATTTAAACTTAAAGCGGCTAAATGCCAGCCAATTCGCTATGGCCACGCCAACAACCAATAAAATCAACGTGGTAACCAAAGCCAGTTTGAACGTCAAATAGAAGGGGCCCCAATCCATAGGAAAACTAATTAGTCACGAGCAAGATAGCCGTATTTGACGAATACTTGCTGGGTGCCCGGTGACATTAGGTGTTCCAGAAATCTCTCGCAGATTTCAAGATGTTCTTTTTCGCCTCGTTTTGTAATTACAACTCCTTGTTCTATTGCATCATACAGCGAAGGTGCAATGTCAGCCCAGGTACCGGTGCCTTTCATCCTGGACAGCACGACGCTCTTACTTGTGAATCCCACGTCCACCAACTTTGTTTTTACGAAATGATTCACCTGTGAAATGCTCTCACCGTAAACCAATTTGCTGTGAATTTCATTCAGCATTCCGATATTCTCAAGAACCTGCCGGGTAGCCACACCATAAGGCGCATTTTTATCATTGGCAATAGCAATTTTCTTTATTGCTTTATTCCTTAAAACTTGCACTCCCTCAGATAGATCAGCATTTGTATTGGTCCAAAGCACCAACGAGCCCAAGGCATACACCTGTGGAGGCTTGGCCGCGAAACCCTTCCCATGCAGATAGTCGGGGAACTTCATGTTGGCTGAAAGAAAGATATGAAAGGGAGCCCCATTTTCAATCTGAGACGCTAATTTGCCAGATGAAGCGACAACCAATTCCACCTTAACCCCTTCCTTTTTTTCAAAATCCACAATCACCTCCCGCATCACATATTGAGTGTTCGAGGCCGTGGCGACCAGGATTTTCAGTTCACCCGTATTTCCAGATTCTCCATCAATGCCACAAGCCGTCAAGGCAACAAATAATATCAGAAATATCATCCGGTCATTCATGCCGGCAAATCTCTTAAAAATAATCCAACAATTATTTTCCGCATAGAGCAAATATCCCTATTTTTACTCGGTGATTGCGCCTATACAAAAGCACACTTATTGAGACAACCAAATTGCACAGATTTGCGTCTCATAACTTGCAGGAACCAGTAAGAATTTCTACGAAACCGCAACGTTTAGTATTTCCAGTTGAATAAGAATTATTTCCTCATATTGTTTGCGTATTGTTACTTTAGTATCGATGCATTTGCACAATCGTGAAGCTAAGACGAGCAACGGTAACCACCGCGAGGAATTCAATATAAATGAGATGGCAACCGGTGTTTACTACATCCAAATAGTGACTGACAAGGCAATGATCAATAAGAAGATCGTTGTGCTGCAAGATTACTAGGCTTTTGCGATTTCCGGGTTAAATTAATTTGTACATTGTTGTAAATGAAAATGGGCTGGAAATGCATAGAATTCTAATAACGTTAGCAACAATGCTTTGCAAAACATGTTCAATCTTTACAGCACAATTTATTTAGGTAGTGTGCTGAAGATCAGTGCCATAAGCAACAAGCTAACATAGTAAATATAAAATGCAGTGCATTTTATATAAACGTTACCTCTCATAAATAAGATGAAACGAATTTTACAAATAATACTGACAATCATTTTCTTCTCTGGTTGCGATGGTAATTACGATTACGTAAGGTTCGAGACTGCCCAACCACAAGGAAAAAAAGAGCTAAACAGATTCGACAATAACATTCAGGGGATATATGCCAGCTGCGATAACTCGAATAAGGTTTTGATCATTAGTGATGATCTGATCTTGAAAAGATACCATTGGTTTTTTAAAATACATCGAAACGATTTGGATTTGGACTCAACAATCACAATTGATTTAACAGACGATGATGCATTGATAAAACTATTTGAGAAAGAAAATTACACGATCAAAATTGAGGGAGATACCCTTTCTGGCATGACTCAAGATATTGATACAATATTTCAAATCTCAGACACTCAAATTCTTAAAAAAATCAAGGGGAGTTACTTTCTCAATTACCAGGAGGATGAAAATTATTGGAGAGTTAATCGTCTAGACCTTAGAAAAGATTCGCTCTTTATGGGCTACATCACTCCCACTGACACTCTGTTACAGTTCGACTTTGTAACCAAAAATCAAGAAATAAACCAAGACAGCTCAACGACAACGGAATATGTAATAAATCCGACTAAAAAGGAATTCAAGCAAATGGTAAAGAAAGATGCATTTAACAGTACGACTTGTTATTACCGAAAAGAATAAAACGAGAGGTAACAATCGCTAAAAAATCATAGCCACGCTGCGGGCGGGCAACGCTTTTTAGCATAAACGTTGGCGGTAATTTTGAATGAAAGAAGCAAAGTACACAGGTAGAATGCGTGCACGGAAAGTTGCTCAGTTTGACGGTCACACAGGATCAATTTACACATTAGAAGATGCAACCGAGCCCCACCTGTTCTATTCAGGCAGCGATGACCGCATGGTAGTTGAGTGGAATTTGGCACACCCTCATCAGAACCGGGCAATTGCCAAACTCACCGAAAAGGCATTTGCACTGAAATACATACCTGAAAAACAACTCCTTCTCGCGGGTAACTACACAGGGGGCATCCATGTTATTGACTTAATAAAAAATAAGGAAATAAAACTCCTGCAGCTACACCATACAATCATCTTTGACATCCAATACCTACCTGATAAAGAGTGGTTCTTTGCATTGGCCGCTGATGGCACCTACAGCGTATGGACGGTCAACGGGTTCGACCTCGTGACTAACCAGCGGTTAGGCAATTATAAGCTGCGTAGCATTGACTTCTGCAAACAGAGGAACGAAGCTGCCATTGGCTGTGGTGACGGAACTGTTCGTATCATAGACATTGACACATTTGAAGAAAAGGCCATGCGAATAGGCCACAAGAAAGACTTCTCAGTTAACACCGTGAAATATCATCCGCACGGCACCTTCCTCTTATCCGGCTCACGTGATGCATACTTAAACTTGTGGGACGTAGATAACAGCTACAAGCTTGCTCACCAGATTCCAGCACATAATTACGCCATTTACAGCATTGTGTTTAGCCCGGATGGAAAGCAATTCGCTACCGGCAGTAGGGACAAAACCGTAAAAATTTGGGATGCCAATACAGTGAAGTTACTATTGAGAATAAGCCCCGGAGAACAGGATGGCCACACTAACTCCGTCAATAAACTGATGTGGAGCAACTACAATAATTACCTTCTTTCAACGGGTGACGACCGCACGATAAAAGTTTGGGAAATATCGGAATGAATCACCTGCCTCCAACAAAAAACAACAGCAATTAAAACATTCTGTTATTCAAACGGTTATGGGCAAGTTTAAAAAAATGACAATGGCACAGCAGACAGGCACTAGAACTACTAAAATATTTTTTGCGACACTTCCGAACTATTTGAATTAATTTTTACATTAGCAATCAAAAGTGGAGACCGGCAACCACTATGAAAAAAGCGTGCGACACCAAAAAACCAAACCAGTTGGACAATAATTAAAATCAAAAAACCATGAAACTCTTTTTTACATTCGTTTTACTAGCAGCACTCGTTTCTTCAGCAAATGCCACCGTTCATACTGTGACTGCTCAGAATACCCCTACCCACTTCTTGCCTGTTACGGTGAATGCGGTGGTTGGAGACACTATTCGTTGGACCTAGGTGGCAGGAATTCATGATGTAGGTCCGATAAATTCTTCCGATATACCAAGCGGTGCAGCCATGTGGAGTGCACCCATTGATGCCGGCAATCTTTCTTTTGAGTATGTGGTGACCGTTGTTGGGAATTATTATTATGTCTGCCATCCTCTTAACCCTCACGCAGAAGACGCATACATTGAGGTTACGAGCGGCACCGGAGTGGAGTAACACGAAGCTCAGAGCCTTCTAGCTCTTGTTCATCCAAATCCTTCAAACGGCAAGTTTCAATTTGTAATTGACGGTTCGCAGATCACTGATAATAGTAAAGTGGAAATTTATGATTTGCAAGGAAAAATAATTTATCAATCGGTAATTACAAATACAAAATCCAACATCGATTTGAGCAATCAGGCAAACGGTATTTATCTCGTAAAATTTTATAACGGACAGGCAATTCTCACTAAGAAAATTGTCATACGGTACCTCCACTGGCTCGAATTTGCAAAATCTGGGTGAAAAAGTGGTGTAAAGTCCGACGGATTAGTAATCCGTCAAAGGGGCAGTGGACTTGCAACAAAAAAACAGACAAAAAGTTAAGCTGCATTTAAAAGTTGATTAATTAATACTTGTTCTTTCTGCTCAGGGGATAAATAACCTAGAGCAGAATGTCTTCTTTTCCTGTTGTACCAC
>JACZWC010000020.1 GCA_022572355.1 Bacteroidota bacterium
CGTGGAATTTACCACCGGCGAAATTGACGCATCCTTTCTCAAGCAACTGAAAATAGATGGTAAACCTATTTTGCCCAGCGAATTTGTCGGGAAAAATTTTATTAATGAAGAGGCAGGATTTCTATTAACTGTTGAAAATCCAGAATTTTGGGAGGTTGCATACGACGCTGTTGGAATGACAAACCCTATTACACCTGTTAACACAATTTATACGGAAGACGGCAGTCACCTAAACATCAATATAGAAGAATTAGCCTTTGAAATTAATATCGAAACATATGTAGCCAATCTATTACAATTAATGATTAATGCTGGTATGCTATTTCAAATGCCCGAGGTTTCTTATGACCTTCCATCACAAACAGCCTTTCTGTCCTATTTTAATCCCCTAAGCAGCGGTGAAACCTACCAAAAAGTAATCATAAAAGACAGGGTTTGTTACGCTGTTACTGCAAACTATAATGTTCAGTTGTCAGACCCACAAAGAGTAGAAGAACTTATTGAAATGGTGGCCAGCTTCACATTGATCGAGGATGTGGGTTACTGATTGATGGTATTATCCGCAACAGACCGCCACACCTTTTGTATGTCTTCTTATCTCTCCTGCCGGACCTCGGGTCTTTGTTCAAGTGGTCATCTATGTGAACGGAGTCTTTAGTTTTATAAAGTCAAACGCTAACCGTTAATCAATTCAAAACAATTATTCTTTTCAAACAATGCTATTAACTCCTTCACGCTTTTCTTACCGATCCCTTTGATCTCAGCTATATTGTCAAGTCCCGTTGCTATAATTTCTTCAAGGTTTTCACCCGTGAGAGCTAAATTGTTATATAATTTTGTTGATAATTTATGTTCGTGCAATGGGGCTTGTAAAAACTTTTCCTTTTCTGTCAGCTCGGGTAATAGTCCCGCTTTTTCTAAGACCCTGTCGGCCACCCATTGCCTGAACGCATGAACTCTGTACCTGAGTTTTTTAATTGCTTTTTCAAATATCACACTTATTCTTGAAGGAGACAGATGCAGTTCCTCTGCAAAAACCCTATGAGTACGGTATAATTGGTAATATCTTATTGCTTCTAATTCCCGGCCGGAAAGGAAGCAATTATCGCTGCGGATCCAATCATCCCAATCGATTTGATAGGGACGCATGACCTCGTTCATCGTTCGTATTTTTTCTTTCCAGACTTTATACATCAGACGTTCGTTTCGTATTCCAAGTGAAAATGAAAGTAGATATACGTCTGTTTAAAAATGTGCAAAATTACCTGCAAAACTTACATTGGTAAGGAATGGTATAATTTTAAACAGGATGTGCCTGGTGTTCCTGCATGTAGCCCACATCGGCACCTCCTACAGGGAGACACCGAAAAAATGAACCTTGGCTTAACCAGGCTGTTTAAAACATCCGTTGGTCATTTTAAAGAAATAGTTTTAAATATAGAATAAGTCTTTGCTAATTGATGTGCCTCCTAATCGGTTCACCCCATATCTTTGTTGCTCCCAGTTGCTATACAAACGAGTATTTGGAAAATGCTAAACACTTCCATTCGGAAGCGACGTAATACCTGGCTAACCCAAGCTGCAAAAATAAACAGTGTTCTTTACATATATTCCTCAACGTGTTTTATCAATTTCAATCAACAACTCATCAATGCTTATGAGCCAGCCAATCTCATAAAGATTTAACCTATTCTCCTTCTTGTTATTTCTTTTATCTAAGAGAGCATCATGAATTTCCATGAGGATGCGATACATTTCTTGCACCTGTTCTTTGGTAAATTTGATCTGTTCGGCCAAAAGTTTTGGTATTATTGCTTTCAGCTCCCACAAGCGGGTGTATATGTAAAAAAACAGCGCGGAACTGTAGCCCATCCGCAACCGAGGTACTGGTATACCCTGTAAGCAAGACAGGCTAAGTCCACGCCTTATCGGCGCGCTTAGCCCATATTCTTTGCATACATAAAAATTACCAGTTTTCGGTTGCAAGAATATAGCTAACGCTATATTTAAGATATTTTTACATGAATTAATTTTATGCCTGATGAAATTAGTAACCTTTTTTGTCCTCACAGAACTTTAATTTATTACACTACGAGTTTTTCAATGAGGTGCCGTTTAATAATAAGTATTTTAAATTCACAGCGCCTTTATTTCTCCGCTTTCTATAACGTCAACCGGAATCTCTTCAATGGATGAAGGCAATACATCCTTTTCTTCAAGCTCACTTTCCGGAAGTTTATCAATCACATAGACCCGGATACAAAGGGTAGAGGTTTCTTCTCCACCTACTTCTTTGTATCCAATGCCAACACCGGTTACGTTATAGTAGCTCATCAAGTCATTGACGTGCCTGTTCTTTACGTCCTTTATTTTTTCAATTTCATCCTGACTCATAGTCAATTGATTTACATTCCAAACAAGGCTAAGGGTGCAGGCAAGCAGCAACCTGGATTACCTTTTTTGCTTTTACCTGGGTCCTGTGTTTTGTTGTTTTATTATGCAACAGTTTGTTTTTTCTAATGTGTTTCAAGCACATTTGCTTGGGTACACCTAGTGAAAAATATTTTTTGTCAGGGTTTTACACCAAGAAACTCGATCCTTTCCAGCCGTGCGTTGGCGAAATTTAGCAGCGCCCGGAACATCTCAGCTACATCTTGCAATTTGTTGTTTTTATGACGGATCTTTCTGAATAATAAGCCTAGCATTAAATTCCAGGTTGCGAAGAGAAAGAGCAGCACTTTAAAAATGAATATCAAGGAGTTCGCTATCTTAATGTCAACTAGCAGCATCAATGCAATAGATTTGTTCAGGGGAAAGGTAAAACCCAACGGGTTATCAAAAAATGACATGCCGATCAGGGTCACTATTCCCACAACAAAAATTCCGTAAAAACATATTTCAATAAATATTATGAGAGCCTTCTTGGAAAATCGAGTCACAATATTCTGTTTTACATGATTATGAGCAAGGGTCAACAAGGCAATTTCCTCTTCCAGCTCCATGGCCTGAGTTTTTAGCTCGGTTTCGTATGTCGGGGTGTCTCCGGGGTTCTCCACGCTAAAGGGTTTTATAAAGTAAGGCTAATTCACTTAGGCCAAAATCCTTTAGGTGCCAATACTCGTGCTTGCGTATGGCATGGCCGGGATCGACTTGGTTTTCTTTATCCAGCTTAATGATGACTTTGAGGTAATAGCTTTTGCCTCCATTATCTGGTTCAATCCGATCAACTATGCCGATATGAGTGATCTTTGAAACAGGCGCTCCTAGGTAGAGGCCGACATATTTCGCGTCCTGTACCGGCACACCAACGGGTGAGCCGCCAAAGCCAATCCACATTTCGGTGAAGTTTTCGGCTATCCATTCCTGATTGATGCCGCGAACGATGACGAGGGTTGGGTCTTGGATGTTCATTTTTTTAAACAGGTTTTGAAGAACGTTTTTCTACCCGGAAGTACGTTAGTTTTTCAAAATAAGTAATGTAGATAAATAACCCAATATTAAAGACGTAAATAGAAGATTTGTAATGTGTAAATCTTCTAACAAGACATCTTTTATTATTTCAGCTTGAAAAAGTTGGTAAAAACTATAACATATTATAAAGTTCCAGCCAATACATAATAATATTATGAATGTCTTAAGAAACGTTTGATATTTTGGCAGCACATTAAGAAATGAGCAAAAAGTCAAGATTAGTGGAACAGAATATATTTTTAGCAAATGTTCGATAATTTCACGCTTATACTCCATTAAGGGTTGGTTAGGAAATTCCAAAACAGATATAAAACCAAGGCTAATCATAAAAGAAAGAACAAACACCGTAAAAGCCCATACTTTAATATCGCTGGCTAAATGTTTTATAGGTTCCAAATTTATTTCCCTATTGAAAAAAGGTAGAAATTTCATTAGAGATTGATTCAATTTCTGGATTAACCAATTCATAGAAATTATGGGAAACGGTAATCTCATAATAGTCTTTTGGTATTATTTTAAGTCCAAATAATGGCAGTACTTTTAATTCAAAATATTCATTGTCCGGTTTAAAATACAAGCAATAACCGATATTGAATTTATCTTTTTTCGTTTGCTCTTCTGGAATCAGAATTAGCTGAGTGAGGTAAAAATTTACACCGTAATATTGCTCTTGATAAATATTAATCTTTTTTGTGCTACAGAATTTATCTAATTGGGTGCTAAATGATTCAGTTCTGCATTGAGTTCGTCTCATAGGAATATGTTCAAAATCACGATATTTCAAGAAATATGGATTATATTTTCGGCTTTTATCATACTCAACCTCTTCTGCATCTGATGGTATTAGTGATACACTTTCTCGTTCTGCATCGTTAAGCTTATTTAGTGCTTCTTTATTTGCACCCTTTATATAAAGCATGATTTCAATTCTTCTATATCTGCCACCAGTCATTGACATTACTTGGGAATATATATTTATGTTTTCCTGCAGAATGATACTACTGTCTCTTAGTTTTTTAAAAGCGTTGTAACCTCTGAGAGTTGCGAGGTTTCGATTTGTTTGTATTTTTTTTGATTTGGTTAAAATAAGCGTGTCTTCATCACCATTATTCCTATAGATGTAGGGAATATTTATATCTCCCATTCCCCCATCATATTTTCTGTTACCAATCAGTGCTCCATCTGCAAAACCAATTATGTGTCCCGTTATATCTCTGCTTTTGAGATTTTTCTTTGTCATAAACTCTTTTAAAAGTTTGACGAAATAATTCAATGCGTATTTAGAGCATTGATTTTCATATTCGCCTAACGCCAATTCCTCGATTACCCTTTTTTCATAACCAAACACAAAATCTACTTGCCAGTCCTCGCCATAGAGTCCACAAGAAGTTGCGTTCAATTCAAAGATTTCAGGTTTTGGCGAAGATTTACCTTGCCTTTCGTAATTTTCTTCTATTTCATTTACTAATTCATCGCCTGCCCTTTTAAACCAATTCTGTTCTGCCTCATAATATTCAACGGCCGACATAACCTCAGCCGAATTATCTTCATTTTCCAATTTGTTGATTTCATTTTCAAGTTGGCCAATCAACTGGCTTTTCAGTTCATCTATCTCATTTTTCAATCTTTTTAATTCTTCTATGCATTCTTTACCTCGTTTCCTCGTCAGAATCTGTGCTTGATTTTCCGTAAGATTCTCGTCTTTCTCAACGTCTATTACTTGGGTATCTTTTTGCTTAGTCGGTTTTTCTTTTTGTGCTTTCTGTTTTGCTTTAGATTCTTTCGGCTTTTTTTCTTTCTTTACTTTATCCGAATCTTTTTCCGTTACTTTCTTTTTCTTTTGACTTTTCTCGTCTTCACTTCTGTCGGGTTCATCTTCGCTAATTTTTTTGTCAGTATCAGCTAATTCAGTGCTTTGAGATTTCTCTTCATTATCTAATTTAGTTTCCTTTTCCGATTTCTGAGTTGGCTGTTCCTGCTTAATTTTTTCATCACTCTCGTCCTTTTGAGAGATGTCGGGACTACCTTCCTTATCTATATTTTCTTCATTTACTTTTTTTTTACCTTCAGTTTTCTTTTCCCCATCCTTTTTCTGTCCATCCCTAATTCTCTTTTCTAATTTTTCAATTCTGGCTTTATGCTTTTGGTTAACATCTTTTACATCCTTTATATCCTCACCAGTTAAATTATCAAATTCGTCTGAATCTAGCTTCGTCATATCTGAAGTTAGATTGTGCAACCAAGAAGCGGTCATTTTTTTGCCGTTATTTCTTGGGTCAAGGTATATTTGTATTAAAACATCCAAATCATTCTTTAAATATTCCCGTGAATACACTTCAGGTTTAGTAAATTCTAAAAACTCACTTTCATTTATTCTAAGCCTTGTATTTGCAAAATAGTAAGTTATAATATACGTAGTATCCTTTGCTTTGTCCGACAACTTTTTAAGTATTTTATCTGCTTTGGAGTGGGATTTTATTACCCTCTGCTTTGTTTCATTGTATTTTTTGGATGGTTCCAGCTTTTTGAGTTGCAAAAGCTCATTTTCTACATAGTTTAGTATTTCAAAAACATTCTTAAATTGACCAAAGGCACAATTAATGTGCAAACCAAGAATTAGCAACAAGAACGTATATTTTGGATTTTTCATAATTGAAAACATTTAGTTACAAATCCAAATTACTTTTCAGGTGAAACACTTTGGCATTTTTAAAGACCTCCCGCCAAAACAAATCCGCCCTGCGCATGTTGTTATCCGTTTTGGTGCTTCGATGGTTCACCACGTGAATTTCAATGTTTGACAAATTGGGTAACGTGCATTGGCATTTGGTTTCCAATTCAGTCAACACTTTATCGGTTTCATATTGTGGTTTTGTATCGTATTTCGGACTGTAAAAAGACATGTAATCGGAATGTTCTAGCATGTCGGAATAGAGAATCACCATCTTTTTACCAGAGGTTTCATCGCTGGCCAGTTCGTTCAATGCCTTGCACAGCGGTTCGTACAACACCGTGTTGTCCAAATCAAATTGCTCGGTCAATATCTCATTGTAAATTTCATCCACCTGCCTGTTGAACTTAAAGGGCTGGCCTAGCTTGGTTTTGATTTGAATGTCCGTATAGTCGGGAGGAATGGGGTCGTATTCCGCCTCCGAATATTTGTATTGGCTCACATCATTGATTCTATACATTCTGAACTTTCCCGCATGGCATTTTTCCACTTCAAAGAGCGGGGCAATTAATTTGTAGTCGCTTTCATAGTTCTTCCTGAATTCCTTGAAGTTAAGTTCGTCTGTGATGTCCACAAATAAAAACAAGGTGGTTTTCTCCACTTCGCTGCATTCCATGCAGGAACTAAGGGCAGCGGTGAGAAGGATTGATATAAGGTAGAGCGGTCTTTTCATTTTACATAATAAATTATTTAAGGATCTACAATGTCTTTATGGCCTGCATCTTCATTGCTCGATGATTCCGAGTAAGTATTCAGTTCCCTGAATTGACTCATGTCAATTTCGAGTTGAATAGTGGTCTCCTTGTTCCAATGCGTGGGATAGTTGGCGCTCTTTCTTTCAGCTATATTGGTGGTAATGTATCTTGAAACACAACTTTTAAAATCCTGCTGCGCCATTGCCGCAAAGCCGGTTACATGAGCAAAAACCTGGTCGTACAATGCTGAGTAATGGCTATAAATGGCTTTCCCATCCTGAATCTCCAGCTCTACATTGTTGATGCTGCCTCTTTTCTTATCGTTTAATTCTTCCCTTTCCTTTTCGTATTCATCGGTCTTTTTCTCGATGGTTTTTTCGGTTTCCTTTTTATATTTCAGGTGCGCTTGTTCCTTGTGGTAATGTTCCATGTAAACCGTTTCATACTCCTTTCGGCTGTCTTTGGACATATAGGCGATGAAAATACCGATGGCAAAAACCATTAAATTCAAGGACAGAAAAAGATAGAATTGAAAATCACCGAAGGCGTCAATAATTTTAAAATTCTCTTTTAGAAAGGTGGTGAAATCAACATGTTCTCCCCCTGCTAGGGCGATGCTAAATAGCTTGGACTCATAAATAATGAAATTATAACGCAATAGAGCTGCGGTAAAACAAAAGGTTAAAATCAGTAGCAGGCACAATTTTCCATAGGCCATATAGGTGGTATCGTCCTTTCGCCTTTTATAGAAAACACCGCAAAAGTACGTTATCCCTATAAGGAAAATAACTAGCGCGAATGATATCAGATAAGTATTCGTTACGCTTTCCCCGAAAATGCTGAACACTTTGTAGTTAATGGGAATTTCCAACAGCCCGAACAAACCGATAA
Source organism: Bacteroidota bacterium (assembly GCA_022572355.1). Classification (GTDB taxonomy): domain Bacteria; phylum Bacteroidota; class Bacteroidia; order NORP154; family NORP154; genus NORP154. Next base: position 7,789 of record JACZWC010000020.1, read on the forward strand.
TCAGCAGTTCTAACCACGGCTTTTTGATAAACAGCCCTGTGCCATCGGTATGGTGGCGGTTATGTTTCTTTTGTACTTCCTCGAATTTATCCCTTACCCTTTCATACTCATTTCGCTTTGCTTCCAATCGTTCGTCTAAATTTCTTTTTGTAAGCTCAAATTCTTGCCTGCAATCCGCTATTTTATTTTTGAAGTCCTTTTGTATCATGTCCCGCCTTTCGGCAGTAACTTTTCGAGGATTATCCCATCGGTCTTTGTATTGATTGAAATTTTCTTCGAGATTTTGGCATATCTGCGCAGGATTTCCCTCGCCAATAAATTCTCTTTTTTTACTTTCATAATCTGCCTTAATCGCCAGTTCTTGCGGTGTTATACCCTCATGTTCACCTGATGGTATGTGGCTTTGTCCATCCTTTATAGCATAGCCTTCTGCCTGCATAACTTCGTCCTCATGCCAACTTCTGTAATTCGCCTTGCGAGCATCACTGCCCTTTAGGTATTTTTCAGCCGCCTCAAAAGTTTTCTTTTGTTGCGGGTTCAGTTTGAGTATTTTTAAATCAAGCATAGCTATAGATTATTAAAAGCCTGTTTTATTTCAATGATTGGTGTTGCATTTGTAAATTCATACAAAGCATTTCCTCTTATTGACCCTTCCCTAATTTCAATAGTTTCATTTTCGTGGTTATAGACAAGCGCATATCTATTCACGTTAATGGTCATCCAAAGCACATTCGCCATTTGCCCGCTATACGTTTTCACTTGAATATCTTCATCGGTTACTTTCCAAATAATTGCACCGACGATTGCAAGCGCAATTTCATCTACGTTCGGGGCATGATGCTCGGCTCTTTCCATCACTCCAGTTATATACTGGTTTAAAAGGTTTAAGGTATTTACTGATAGCGCCATAGTTTTATAGTTTATGTTATGAATCCTTCTTTTTCAAAATAATCCCAATAATTAAAATTAAAAGAAAGATTAATCGTTTCATTTTTATTTCCTTTCATCTTTAGTTAAACATCAATTCATTATTCTGTTTTCCCAGGTCGTTTTATGTATTGCTACAGTGTTTGCCTAATTGCTTTCATTGTGGAGGATTCTTTTGGGCCCATACTTATGAGTTTCGTATGAGCTTCGACCCCCCCCCCTGAGCCAAACCCTATTATCTTGAATTGGGCCTTGTTTCCTCTATGCTTTGTAACTCGTCATTTTCTGGTTGTCCATGGTGGCCATCGCTCATGTCATGATGTACCTGATAATACCAAATGGCAAATCCAAGAATTGCAATAATGATTCCACCTAGTACTTTCCATTTAGTGTCCATTGATGCTTTATCAGCCATAACTCCATTTTTATTAGTTTAACATTAAATTGATTTATCATTAACAAGCCCGGGCAAATGCCTTTGCTTTAGATTAAGTCAATAATTATTCTTTCTTCTCTTCCTCCGACTTGGAATCATTATCTTCTTTCTTTTTAAATGGATTACTTTCAAATCGGAACGCAATGGAAACAAACCATTCCAATTGGTGCTTTTTTTCATGCAGTTGGTCAAAGTCCAAAGATTCCCTTAAGCTTTGGCCTTCAGAGTATTGGCCCCTTAACCTGTCTTTTTGAGTAAATATGGCTCCGATATTTACAGATAAATTATCTGCAATTATTATTGACGGGCTAATCATCGCAGAAGGGTTAGTAAAGTCAAGGCTTACCCCCCCCCGTAAAACCAAATTGATAAAAATAGTTGCTAAAAACAGCTTTAATTCTTTCTCCTTTTTTAAAGGAATACTTATTAGTTGGGGTATAGGTATACATGAGCGTAGGGGTAATATTCTTTAATATATCCTTCTCAAGATTGTTATGTTTGGTGATTGAGAAAGTTGATCCCGTATCTGATTTTGAATAGAATGTCGGTTCAGGATTCATCCAATTCTGAACATAAGTAAAACCGTAAAACAGCTTCCAGTTTTTTCGCTTAGAAGTTTTAAATCTTCTTTTCCAAACCAAATTAGTATCGGTTCTTGTTATTGTTACAAGCAGTTCATAACCTTTCTTAATCTCGACTTCGTAATCTAATCTTTTGGTTGTTTGCTCCCTGAATCTCTTCATAAATTCATCCTTCTTTTTGCATTTTTTCTTGGTCAAATCTTTTTCCAGTTGCTCCCCAAGTTTTTTAACTTCTAATTCTAATTTTGCAACTTTAATAGCATTAATGGCTATTTCAATTATACTATCACATTTATCTTTTCTTTCTACTAGGAATGCTGAAAGGCTATCGATTGGAAGCGGATCTATAGGTTGAATTTTATAGTCAAACTCAATGTTGTATTTATATTTTCTAACAATATTTTTTAACACGAAAGAATATACCTTGTTGGCCTCCACTATTTCGGTCTGAGTAGTGCCGGGGTCTTGTGCCCCTAAATCAATAACTTTTTCAACTTTAGATTGTGCTATGGCACTGACTGAAATTAAACAACCAAGTAATAAGCATGATTTCTTCACAGCTCAATTTTTAAAGGTTAAACATCAAATCAATCGTCCCGATTACACTTTTTTGCTCCTTTCTAGTTAGGTCGCGTAGATTATTCACATTCGCAGGTTATTTCGAAACCCTTTTTACCATCACCTTCTATTACAAGCTTCTCCTTCAGCGTACATATTTGCCCTTCCGGACAATCTCTTGGCGGACAAATAGGATGAGGTTCTCCTCCACCTTCACCTTCTCCGGGAGTAATAAAAACAATGAAACACTCATCTGTTGGTTCCTTTGTTCCGCATCCGCACCATTCACGTGTACCCCCATGATGATTGGTAGTTTTAAGCCAGGTACATTTTGATCCGTCAGGGCACTTGCCGGTACATGACAACTTTTCGTAGGTTACTTTTCCAGTTGCATCAACGAACTTCTTCACTTTACCCGTGCAAGGTGTTGTGGTATCATTTTTACAAGCAAAAAGCAATACGCATAATGAAAAGGCAATGCATACATAGATGGTTAGTGTTTTCATTTTTTGTTCCTCCTTTTTTAGCCCATCTTCGCTGAAGCTTCGGTGGGTGAATTAAACATTAAATCAATTATCATTGGTTATCAGTTATAGGCCATTTATGTCAGCCTTCGGACCTACTCAAAACACACTGGCCAATAGTGCCGGCAAGCAACTCAAATTACTTTTTACCTTTGCCTGAACCTGGTTTGTCTTTATCAGGGCCTTTATCTTGATCTTGTGGCTTGGCATATAGCACTGAACCGGAATCTCCACCATCCGACATATCGCCGGTAAGAATCTGGTTGGTAAACGTAGCGACACCGGCGTCTCCGTAATTGACTGTTACCGTGGCATCGAGGTCACGGATCTTTCCGGTGGTATATTCGGTTGTCCTGCCACATTTGTGTACTTCCATGCGCAGTGTTGCTATTCCGGTTTTAGGCAGGGAGATATTCAGCTCACTCAATACGGCGTCAATAGGGTTGAAGATGGTTACCCTGTTTGAGCCGGCAAACAGCAAACCGATTGCCTGTTGCTCCTGGGGAACTATCCTGTTATCTATGCAGGTCAGGAGAATATCAGCATCATTAATGGGTTCGGCGATTGCCGCATCAATTAAATTCAACCCTCCTGAAAAGTCAATTGTCTGCCAGCGCAGCAGCTTGGCAATGGTATCATTATCTAACGTTCCACCGTCATAATTGCCCTGCTGTAAGATGGCATCCCCATCAATGGCGTTGTTCGAGTCAGCAAGTACATGGTTATTGCTCAGGATCACCTGTCTGCCGGTGGCATTATCCGTTGCAACGGCCCCGAATGTACCGGCAGAGATGTTGAAATGCCCGATGCTGACGCCACTCGGCGCCGGGCGATAACGATCTGTAAATGATTGTGCAACGAGTTTGCCGGTTTCAATAATATCAGTATGCACTTCATCTATGCCCTGATGGGAAAACCTGGCCGTAATGACCTCATCTTCAGCCAGCTCTTCTTTCGGCTTCTTCTTCTCTACGTATATGCACATACACAGCTGGCCTGTTTCCTGGCCGTCTTTTTCTTTGTAGCCGGTTCCTACGCCTACAACGCCCGGCATTTCGAGAAGCCCACTTTCTTCTTTTGCACGGACTTCTTTGATGGTTTCAATGTTTTTTTCTTCACTCATGATTTGGTTCCTCCTATTATTTAGTCCACCTACGTTAAAACTTCGGCCGACAGGTTAAATATTAAATTGATTTATTTTCTTAGCTTTTTTAATAAAACACTCTTGTAACAAACACATTTATCAATCCTCCATCAGCAACAACTTCACCAGCTCATTCAGCTCATCATCGTGATCCTCGGCTGTTTCGGTTCCCAATTGTCGTAAAGCATCTACGTTTTCCTGTGTTGCGTCGTCCATGTCGGGATTAACATCATGGGGCAGCCTTGGGTTTATCCTTAGATATTGTTCCTCCGCCTCTACGGCGTTGTAAATTTGATCTAACTGGTAATCAACAGTCTCTGCCACTCCTGACATCATAATGTCTATCACAGGCGTAACCCACTCGATCATGCCCCAATCTTTCGCTTCATCATAGGAATATGATTTTTTTGCGTGCCCTGTTCCCAAAGAGAGGATCACCATATCTTTTGCTGTTACATGCTTTTCTGGCTCGTCATTTTTTGTAAATAGCTTGCGCGCCTCCGCATAAGCGCAAAGGGTGGGATTGTTCACAAACACGCCTCCATCCACCAACGGATAGTTTATATTGGTAAAGGACTTTACCCTCGCACATTCAAAGTAAGTGGGAGCGGCAGAGGTGGCCCTGGCAACATCCTTTATGTGAAAATTATAGGCATCATTATTGTCGGCTACATGTTGCCTGAAAAAATGGCCCTTTCTCCTCTTAATGTCATAAGCGGTAACAAGGCAGGGGCCTAGTAAATTACTTAGCTTGATCTCCTTGAAATAGTCATCCAACGCTTCCTCCAGGCCATCTGAAGGATATTTCTCGTCACGCAGGCCTCCGGCGGTTCTTATTTTATGGCGCCACGGGATCTTGAATATTTCATCGCCCTTTTCCAGGTAAAGGTCAGCCGCCTCCTGAGCTGAAAACCGCGGCCTGCCGGGATTGTCCTCATCCGGACACAAATAGATGCAGGTTAAGATGCCGCCGGTGCTGGTTCCCGCCATCAGGTCGAAATAATCGGCGAGCCGTACGTTGGTGTCGTCTTTTTTGTCTTGTAGTTTCTTCTCTAAAGCGACGAGTATCTGCCCGGGAATAATGCCCCTTATCCCGCCGCCGTCCAATGATAATATTCTTGTATATTTTGCCATTTTAGGTTTGTTTAACCCATACTACTCTAACTCTTGCCAGGTTAATACCCGGCAAAGGGAAAAGCAAAAACTTTGTTTTCCACACCTCACACTTACGCGATCATTTTTCAGTGCACGGCATCCACCGTATCGAACTGGCCACCTATGTGCACGTATTTCTTGTCTTCGCCACCCTGGCCCTGGCCATTGCCCCTCTTATAGCAAACCGGGCAAATTACTTTGTGAAAGTCACCGTTGCCTGGGCCGATAAATATTTTGCCTCCGCCATTTTCATCATGGCCATTACCGGCTGCTATCTTTTGGCTAATTTGATCCAACTGATCCTGGCTGATCAGGCCCATGCTCATCAGTGTGATGAGTAATGCGATTGTAAATTCCATAGCTGAGCGATTTAAAATCCCTGTTGATGCTTCTGCGTTCAACCGAAACATACAGGTGCATTGACCCCGCGCATTTCCTATATATTGAAGCATAAAGCAGTTTGCGTGGGGGTTGAAAACCGCATTACACCTTACTGATTAGATGCAAGGAAAGTGCAGAGCGTATGGAGAAATTCTATGGACAAACGGGAATAAATCGGGACAACTAAACCAGCTTATTTTGACAGATTACTTGTGTTTGATCTTATTTTTTTTATTTTTGTTAGGACAACTAAAAGAGTATTTATGGCGAAGGATGAGAATTTCAACAGGCTTAAGGAGCTTGTGGATAGATTGAGGCCATGGGAAGTGAAAACGGCTAAGAAGTTCCTCGTTGCATTTGACACTAACGTGACCAGGTCCAGGAACAAGTCGTTGAGGTTATTCAAGCTTTTGGTAAGCAGGTCTGGTATAAGTATGGAAAAGGCGAGAAAAATAGTGAGCAAAGAAGTAGATGCTACCTCTTTCAACAAGCTGGTTTTACGGCTAAGTAATAAACTGTTAGAATCGCTGCTGCTTGATATTAATGTGAACCATACAGATGCTTATAGCGATTGGTACAGATACAGGCTGGATTTAAGGAAAAAAATCATGCAGGCATTTACGATTAAGGGGCGGGGGTTGGATAGAGAAGCATTTGCTTTATATGACAAAATAATTAAAAGAGCAATAGAATACGAATTGTACGATGAATTGCTCGAGGTATTGTATTTAAAGCAACAGGATTTAGGTTTGAGGTTAGGGAAAAAAGAGTTTGAAAAATACTCGAAAAAGATAAAATTCTATCAAAGATGTAAGGCTGCAGTGCATAGGGCGAAAAATTGGAGGTACAGACACTTTATAGAAGAAGTTGACAATATGGGTTTCAAAAATGAAAAATTAGGATTACTGACTGAAGCTATATCTGATTTGCAGGAAGAATACCGTATTACAAAGTCTGCCAATGTTGGGTATTACTTGTATTTTCTGATGATGGAATACTATCTTGCCTATGGATATTACAAAAAAAGTTGTGAAACTGCTTTGAGGCTTATAGAGATGATTGAGAGCAATCCTGCAATCTACATGAAACGAAGATTGGGCCATGCTTATTCAGACCTTGCGGACAATGAGTTGTTTATTCACGACTTTGATGCTTCATTGAAACATGCAAGAATTGCACAAAACTATTATGACCCCAACGAATATGATTTTGAAGTAGCCAAAGAGATTGAGTTCAAAGTACATTTCTATAAGGGCGATATTAAAAGAGCTTCAAATACTATTAATGAGCTGCTTAAAAACGTTCGAAGAGAAAATACTCCTTTTCAGCATGACAAAAGGGTATATCTAAAGGCATGCGTATTGTTTGTGAGACAAAAATTCAAAGACTCTTACAAGTTGCTGCAGAAGTGCATGGAGATTGAACAAGACCAGGAGGGCTGGAACATCGGCATACGTGTTTTGAGTATCCTCAACCTGGTGGAAATGGTAGATCTTGATTTCGCCGATGCCAGGATAGAGGCCATGCGCAAGCACATCGAAAGAATAAAGGAACTAAAGCCGGTCAGGAAAAGAGATATAATTATCCTGAAAATCCTGCGCCAGCTGGAAAAAGAAAGTTTCGATTTTAGAACTGTCTATAAGAAATACAAAAAGAATTTCGAGAAGTTGGAATCAAACAGAGAAGATTACTGGTGGAAGGTAAAAAGTCCGGAAATGATCGTCTTCCACAAATGGTTCGAGGCAAAGGTGAAAAACGAGCCTTATCAATTCAGTATTCCCAAGAAGGTCCTTGAGCAGGCAAATAAAGCCCCCAACAAAAAAAGCGTGGTAGATCTAAAGATTATGGCAGAACTGGACGTATAATGAAAAACCTGTTTCTGTTCTTTTCAGTTATGGCCTGGGGCCTGTTAATCTGTTCTTGTAACAATCAACCTGAAAATTCTGTCACCAAGATAGGACACTCAAGTACGGTTATTGCAACTCAATTGCCTGGGGTAAATAAATATGTAGAAGTTAAGGATGCCGAGCGGTTCCTTCTCCGTTGGTCAAGAGAAAACACTGTGGTGTTTCATATTACTGCCGAACCTGATGAGCTCCACCCCACCAACGGAAGCGGTAATATGTGGTATTTTATCAATAATTACATACACCGGTTTGTAGTAACTTTTGATTTAGAAAACCTTGCATTAAGGCCCGACCTGGTGAAGGCAATGCCGGAAATGTCAGAAGATGCGCTGAAATTTACCTGCGAGCTGAGGGAAGAGCCGAAGTGGGACAACGGCGAGCCCATTTCGGTGGAGGATATTGTCTTTACATTCAAAGCCAACAAGTGCCCACTGGTCAATAATCCTCATGCAAAGCCCTACCTTGAATACCTGCAGGATGTAATTACCTACCAGGATCATCCTATGAAATTTACATTTGTTATGAAGAAAACCTATTTACAGAATGTTGCATTTCTTACCGATTTCCCGGTTATACAAAGAAGCTATTTTGACCCGGATAATGTATTGGATAATTATACTATTCTGCAGTTCGATGATCCTGACTTTGATCCGGTTGAGCATGAAGAGCTGAAAATGTGGGCGAAGGGCTTTAATGATGTAAAATACAGCAGAGATCCTGATTTCATTGCCGGATTGGGCGCTTACCAAGTTACGGGATGGGATGCAGGTCAATCCATCACGTTAACAAGAAAGGAAAACCACTGGACCCAACGGCTCTCCCAACAGACGGTCTATGAGACAGCCCACCCTGAAAAGGTTATTTTCAAGTTGAACAGGGATAAAAGCTCTCAAATCCTGGAATTCAAATCGCAAACGCTGGATGCTTCCGTAAGCCTTTCCACCAAAACATTGCTAGACCTTCAGAAAGACGAGGAGTTCAATAAGAACTATCATTCGCAAATCCTCAGTGCTTTTAGCTATAGCTTCCTGGCCATGAACATGAGGCCGGATGGGATCAAGCACAAAAAGCTGTTTGCTGATAAAAGAGTGCGCAGGGCGATGGCGTTGCTTACGCCTGTGGATGATATTATTTCGGTAGTGAAAAAAGGAACCGGAAAACGAATTACAGGCCCGGTTTCTCCCCTGAAAGATGATTACAACAATGACCTGGAGCTTATTCTTTATGATATTGAAGAAGCAAAGAGGTTATTGAATGAAGCGGGCTGGATCGATACCGATGGGGATAACATTCGCGACAAAGTTATAGACGGGGAGAAGGTACAATTCAGCTTTGACCTGAATTATATGACTTCCCAGGTAGAATGGAAAGACAATGCCCAAATGATAGCCGAATCGATGTACGAATCGGGTATCAGGGCAAACCTCAGGCCCCTCGATTTTGCGGTGCTGTATGAAAGGGCCGAAAACCATAATTTTGACATGATGTTGGGTGCCTGGAGTGGCAATTCGATGCCAGACGATCATAAACAGATCTGGCATACGTCATCATGGAAAAATAAAGGGTCTAACTACACGGGCTTCGGGAATGCAGCAACAGATGCGCTCATAGACTCCATAAATACGACTATGGATCTGGAGAAGAGAAAGGAGCTCAGGAGGAGATTCCAGCAGCTCCTCTATAATGAACAGCCCTATGTGTTTTTGACTGCGAGCACGAGAAAGATCGTTATACACAAAAGGTTTGGAAATGCAAATATGTATTTTGAGAGGCCCCATGTGATTATCAATAACCTGAAATTACTTTCCCCTAAGGATGGCTCTTCTGTTAATTAATGCTCATAGCTTAATAAATTTCAAATCCCGGCTTTCTTAAACATTTCCATATGTTGAGATATATCATCCGCAGGATCTTGCTTTTTATACCAACCTTAATTGCTATTTCGCTGTTGGCTTTTATCATCAGTGTCAACGCACCCGGTGATCCGGTTGAGAGGATGGTGGGCGGCGGACAGAGTGGGGGAGAGGTAAGTTCTGCTTCAGCGAATCTTTCCGAGCAGAAAAAACTATGGAGAAAAAAGCTGGGTCTTGACCTACCCTTGTTTTATTTCAGTATTGGCAGCCTGGCCGCTCCGGACACTTTGTATAAAATTTATGACAAGAACGAAAGGGAAGCGCTCGCAAGATTGATTGACCGGTACGGCAACTGGAAAGAAATTCAGGATTATTATCAATCGTTGCTGTTGCTGGATCATTTTAACCAAAAGATCAGTGTTGGTGAGAATTTGTATGCCGAATATTCTGAAAGCGAAGTAAACCAGGCCATGAATACTGTGGGTTTTGAAGCAGTTGCATTGCGGTCAGTTTACAGAGATAATATGGTAATGGCAAGAATTCAAACCCTGAAAGAAATTTACGCGAGATATTCTTTTCTGAGTGAGGGTGGGAAGATACTGGATGAAATAAGTAACAAATATGGAGCGATCAAAGAAAACGCGCGCATTTGGAAAAACTACATCCCTGTAATCAACTTTTATGGCAACAATCAATATCACCGCTGGGTCTTTGGCGATGCACACGGATTCACAAAGGGGATTATAAGGGGAGATTTTGGTATTTCCTATATCACCAAACAGCCCGTTTCTGAGAAAATAGGTGAAAGGATCTTCTGGTCATTGCTGCTTACCCTGGTTTCGGTTTTCTTCGCTTACCTGGTCAGCATACCATTAGGCATAAAGGCGGCAGTAAAGAAAGATTCAATGTTTGACAGGATTTCGGGCCTTATCGTGTTTATTCTCTACTCCATGCCTTCCTTTTGGGTAGCAGTTTTGTTGCTGATGATCTTTGCCAATCCCTCCAATTTTGCCGATCATGTGGCATGGCTACCCGCTTCAGGAGTTAAACCGGCATCGGGTTATCCGGATGGTGCGGGTATTATTGAAAAACTGGGCATTTCACTTCCTTACCTGGTGTTACCTGTGATCTGTTATACATACAGCTCATTTGCCTTTTTATCGAGGACAATGAGGGTTTCAATGCTCGAGGTGATCGGGCTGGATTATATCAGAACCGCAAGGGCAAAGGGCTTGCTCGAATCACAGGTGATCTACAAGCATGGCTTAAAAAATGCTTTGCTGCCGGTCATTACCGTTTCTGCCAACATCTTTCCAGCTGTCATCGGCGGTTCGGTCATTATAGAATCCATATTTACAATCCCGGGAATGGGGAATGAGATTGTCACAGCAATTTACAATAAAGATTACCCCATGATCATTGCGGTATTTACGCTGACCGGTATGTTCACCATTATAGGATTTTTAATCGCCGATATTTTATACGCCATTGCAAATCCGAGAATATCATTTTCTAAAAAGTGAGTTTGTTTTTATGAAACAGAAAACAACTATAAAAGAAAGAAAGCACACCTTCAATAGATATGCATGGAGACAGTTCAAGAAGAATAAACTTGCTTACCTCTCTTTTCGGATACTCGTTGTACTTGTGATCATCGCTTTGCTGTGTCCCATTTTGGCCAATGACAAGCCATTGTATATCAAATATGAAGGTTCACACTATTTCCCCGCCTTTTCATTTAAGAACCACTATGAAATACTCAATACAGAAAGCGGAAAGCATGAAAAGATACAGCTGGATATTGCCGATTGGAAGAGAATGGATCTGGAAAATGTGATCTGGGCGCCTGTTTCATATTCTCCAAACAAATCAGAGAAATTAAACCGGTATTTGAATGCCGGCTACAAAAGCCCGGGTGATAAGCAATTATTTGATAATAAAGAAGGGGAGGTTATTGAGATCCCCGCGAGGTTCCGGCATTGGTTAGGCACCAACAAGAAAGGTGAAGATGTGCTGGCAGGATTGATACACGGCACCAGGACCTCTTTGCTGATCGGAATGCTATCCATGGGAATTGCTTCAATAATCGGACTCATCACAGGTGCATTGGCCGGTTACTATGGAGATACTAAACTAACTGCAACGAGGGGCTCATTCTGGCTGTTTGTAGTCGGAGTGCTGACCGCTTATTATTACGGATTTATGATGAGGAGTTTCAGTTTGGAGGACGGACTAGCCGGGTCGGGTTTTTCTTTCATTTTCCAGTGTTTGATTTCTCTCGTCATTTTTACTGCAATCTGTGGAGTATTTTATTATACCGGCAAATATGTTGGCAAAATTCCTGGCTTGAATAAACAGGTAAGTGTACCTGTTGACCTGATCATTTCACGAGTAATTGAAATGCTTACTTCTATTCCCCGGCTTATACTGATCATTTCCTTTGCTGCAATTGCCAGTGAGCCATCTCTTTTCAATGTAATGGTAATTATCGGGCTGACCTCATGGGCTGGAATTGCCCGCCTTACAAGAGCTGAATTCCTTAAAGTGCGGGAGTTGGAATATATTGAAGCAGCGAAAGCTTTGGGTTATTCAGAAAGGCGCATCATTTTCACCCATGCCTTGCCCAATTGTCTTGCACCGGCAGTAGTTGCCATAGCATTCGGAGTGGCATCTGCAATTTTGATTGAGTCGGGATTGTCCTTCTTAGGTATCGGCTTACCCCATGATGTGGTTACCTGGGGTTCATTATTAAGTGCGGGCAAAGAAAATTTTGATGCCTGGTGGCTGGTGATCTTTCCAGGGTTGGCAATATTCCTGACCGTGACCATCTACAACCTCATTGGTGATGGCTTAAGGGATGCCCTGGATCCAAGGTTGAAAGGATAAATTGTTACTTTCTAAATCGTAAGCTCGACCCATACACATTGAGTTTAATGTCATTTCCCTGAAAAGTTAAGACTTAAAAAGTACAGAGCCTATAATCAAATTTAACCCCTCGGCTAGGTCAATACACTGGTCTTAGTTGTCCAATTCAAAGTGCATTTGTCCACCATTGTCTTAGAATGCTTTTCGTCCTTCAAACAAACAGGCAACGCGAGGGCCAGGAACGACGGAGCTTTTGCTTTTATTCTGTTGACAGATGGATAATCTAATTGCATTGGTTAATGGCTTAAAATCCGGTGAAGTTTCACTGGTAAAACACCTGTATTTACTAAAAGCGAGTTCTGAAAAGAAAAAGAGAGACCGCCTTTTCAATTTGATTCTCAACCATAAAGTTACCACCGACGAAGAAGCGTCGATTGCATTGTACGGAGAGAAGCCAACATCAGCATATTCGCAATTAAAGACCCGGCTTAAAAGTGATATTCACAACGTATTGATCCTGCAAGATTCTTCCGTAAAATACAAGACTCCTGCAGCGCAGGCAGCATTCGATTGTCGCAGGGCTCTCATACAAGGAGAGATATTACTGGGAAGGGGCGTCTATTGTGAGGCGGTCAATATGCTTTTGAAAGCGAGCCGTACCGCTCAAAAGTATGAGCTGTTTGCCGAAAGGATACAGATTGATGACTTGTTGAGAAGCCACTTGGTGATCAAAGAAGGCCAGAAACCCTTTGATGAGTACACAAAGGCGATAGATAGCAATGTGACTCTCCTGAAGGAGTCATTGAAAGCCAAACGCAACCATTACCTGATAACGGTGCCAAACTTGTTCAAAACCAACAATGAACATGAATACCTGGAACATGGGGAGGAGATATTGTCACAAATTAAGACGGATTTGGGCGACACGCGGGCGGTAAGGGCTGAATTTTACAACCGCCTTACTGCGGTGCACTACTATTCACGGCAGAAGAACTTCTCCGCTGCCATGAATCAGGCAAAGATCCTGGAGGTGTTGGTAGAAAAGAACGGGGTGGTCAAGTCCGATGCCAATATTGCAGGTGTGTCCATGGAAATAGCCAATATTCTCATTAATCTGGGCAAATTCCAGTCGGCATCGCGATATGCTCAAAAGTCCCTGATGCATTTTAAAAAGGGGATGGTGAACGAGCTTTACGCCATGGAATCATTGTTCTTCTCTTATTTCAGGGAAGGCAATATAATAAGTGCCCAGGATATCATAGAACAAGCCTACAGGCACAAACAGCTTAAATACAATAAATTTCTCGAGGCCAAATGGAAGTTCCTGAGCTCAGCCACTGAGTTTAAAAATGGAAACTTAGATGCCTCGTTAAAAAGCCTCAGCCAAAACTCCATGCTCGCTAACGACAAATCCGGTTGGTTGCTGGGCATATATATCCTGGAAATAATCAACAGGATTGAGAAAGGTGATTATGATTGGGTGGAATACCGATTTGAGGCATTCAAAAAAGTGATCCAGCGCCACAACGGTAAAGCCGGAGGCAACAGAAGATGCAGCAGTATTCAGAAAGTACTGAGAACCCTGGTAAAATGCGACTACTGTTTTGATACTGCTGCGCAGAAGGAGAGCCATGTGCTCAATTTACTGGAAAGAGGCCGGGATTCTTACTATTGGAATCCTGTTGGTTATGAAATAGTTCGTTTTGACAGCTGGCTCAACAGCAAATTGCTGCAGCAGCAGCTCTCCTTCAACTTTGCTTAGCCCTGATCCTGTATGGATGTCTCATTTTGTATAAATAACCCTGTGAATATGTACAGGGGTAAGGTGACGTAAATATCACATTATCAGTAGGTTGTCATATTGTCTCTCTCAACTGAGCCCAGGAAAAATCAAAAAACTGTCCTGTTGATTGCTCTAATGGTCCCGTACATTTAAAATGGGGTAGTGTGCCCTGATCAAATACTGAGGCCAATGGCACTGCTTGAGACCAAAACTCAAAGAAAGAAAGAACACGAAAACGGGCTTGCGGACAAGTCCCGCGCACAGCAGACGGATCTTTTAGAGCCTCATGAACCCGTTCTGGCCGATACAATAACCGCCTTTCCCCTTCAGCCTCAACTAGAAGTGGGTGAGCCGGACGATGAATTGGAAAAGGAGGCTGACTCTACGGCTGATGCCGTGATGCTGATGCCCGATGTTGGATTGGAGCCTTCCGTTCAGCTTATGCCCTCGAATGACAAGTCCCAAGTGGCCTTGATGCCTGAGAGAAACTTCAACGCTGTTCAATTGATGCCTGCTGCACGTTTGAGCCTGATGGAGGAAGAAGCTGATCACGAAGAGGAGGTGGATTCCGCACCTGAAGTGCAGAGACAAATGGACGCTGCAAATGAAGACGATGAGGTACAGAGGCAACCTGATGTTCAAAGATCAGAAAACGGGGGCGGGCAGGTATCTCCTGGTTTGGAAAGCAACATTAAGAGTAGCAAAGGAAGCGGGTCGAAATTGCCATCCCATGTAGCCGGTGACCTCGGCGGAAAAATAGGCGCTGATTTTAGCAAGGTGAATATTCATACGGATAGCAATGCGGTGCAAATGAATAAGGAAATCGGCGCCAAGGCATTCACCCATGGCAGCGATATTTACTTTAACCAGGGAAATTACAATCCAGCATCCAATGAAGGAAAACATTTGCTGTCCCATGAGCTGACCCATACCATCCAGCAGGGAGCGACCTCAAAAGTTCAGGCCAAGGAAGAAGAACAGGCTAAGGACCAAGATACATCAGGTGTAGCCCTGGGTGGTGAAGCAAAAAAAGACCCATCTGCAGCAGGCCCTGATGCTGAAACAAAGAAAGACACAGCTGAAGAGGCACCGGGTACCAACGGAGTGGAGAAAGAGGAGAAAAAGGCTGAGCCCGAGCCCAAACCAAAAGAGCAGGCGGAATCATCCGCAGCGGCGCCGGATGCGCAGGCAAAAGTGAACGGTGCAGCACCCGTAGTTGCTGCTGAGCCAGAGAAGAAAGCGGAGGATGAATCAGAACTCAAAATAGAGGAGGATGCATCTGTAGTAGCTCCGGATGTGATGGCTGCATCAGGGGAGGAAGGTGTGGAAGGTGGTGGCGGAGCTCCAGCTGCCGGAGGAGGTGGGGGCCGCATGATTGACATCGCCAAACCCGAATTTGATGGCTTGGCCGAACAGGCAATGGCTGATATGGCCGCTTCGAGAGGAGCAGCGAAGGCTGAATTAAGACAAGGGTCAGCCAAAAAGTTAAGCCAGAAAAAATCTGCTATTCAGGAACTGGCTAAAAACGAAAAGGAAAAGAAATCGGCGGCTGAAAAATTAGCTGAGACTCAGGCCGCCATACAGGAAACACCGGGAGATAAAGAGCAGGAGATGAACACTGCCCAGGTTGCTTCTATGGAACAAACCGAAAAACCTGAGGTGGCTGAATCAGAAGCCAAACAGGAGAAAGACAAAGCCATTGACAAATTGGTCCGGAACGTAACTTCCCTGGAGGACCTTGATAATATCAAGTCGACGGCGCCTGATATGACTGCGTCGGTAATGAAAAACATCCACGAGCAAACAGCGGGTGTCACAGCTACCTATGAGCAGCTCGACACCGCCCAACAAAAGCCGGAGGCCGTAGTGCAGGCGGAAACATTACCGGAACCGGAACTACCCGTTGAAACACCGGCCCTGGACTTGGGCACGGACTTGATACCGAAAGTGAAGGATGATCAGCTGGCCTTTCTTGAACAAAGCAGCCAGGAAGCGGATAACCTCTATGCCAAGGAGGGCCTGGATGCTCCGGGGATGAAAGAGGTAGTGGACTCTGTTGACTCGGGGGACATTGGGGAGGCCAATGCCAATAAAGCCGAGCTCCAGGAAAAAGCGGCGTCAGCACCCGCTGAAATAAGAAAAGCTGAAAGTGATGCACATTCCAACTTGGAAAAAGACCTCAAGGAGGAAGAGAACAAGGGACGGCAGGACATGCGCAAAGAGCGGGATAAAGAGTTGAAAGATGCCGGTAAAAAACAAGGAGAGACCAAATCGGCAATTGAAATAAAGCGCAAAGCTGTTACAGATCACATCAAGGGCATTTACGAGACAGCCAACCAATCTGTAAGCGATAAGCTCGCCAAGCTCGAAACTGACTCCATGAAGGCCTTTGATGAGGCCAATGCAAAGGCCTCAAAGGAGCTAGAGGATAATATCAAAAGCCGTATGGAGGTCTTCAAGGATGAACGCTATGGCGGTTTGTTCGGCTGGGCACGTTGGCTAAAGGACCTGATCTGGGACATCACCGAATTGCCCGTACCCAAGCGCATCTTTCAGGAGGAGCGGGAGAACTTTATTGTCAAAATAGACAGGGCAATTGCAAAGATCACTGCTGACAATAAAGCGGTCATTGAGGAGTGCCACAAAATTATTGCCGCGACCCGTACCGAAATAGATGAATACGTGGCCACCTTGGGCGATGATGTCAAGGATGCCGCTGTCAAAGCACAAGAGGACATTCAAAAGAAACTCGATTCTTTGGATGCAAAAGTGAACGAGAAAGAGCAGGAGCTCCAGGCCAAGCTCGAGATGAAGCGGGAAGAAGCCATTAAAGCCATTGACGAGAAGCTGGAGAAAATGAAGGAGGAAATGGGTCCTGCACTGGCTAAGCTGGGCAACTTGCTCCTGGACGCTCTAATGAAGGTCTTTGAGTGGGCATTGACCGCTGCCGGTAAGTCTCCGGATGAGATCATGGGTATCATTAACAAGGCTCGATCTACCATTACTGCTATTGTATCCGATCCATTAGGATTCTTTGCCAATCTGGGAAAGGCTGTTGGCCAGGGTTTCCAAAACTTTACGAATAACGTAGGAGAACACTTGCAAAATGCCTTGGTGGGCTGGTTAACGGGGGCAGTAGGTGGTGCATTTAAAATTCCTGAAAAGTTTGATGTAAAGGGTGTATTTACCATGGCCACCTCGGTATTGGGTATTGGCTGGGATTTCATTCGTTCTGTACTGGTAAAAATCGTGGGTGAAAAGATCATGAGCGCTGCCGAAACGGGCTTTGGCTTGATTACGAAAGTGCTCACAGAAGGCCCTATGGCATTGTGGGATGAAATAAAAGACCAGCTATCCGGCCTGAAGGATATGGTGGTGGATGCTATTAAAAACTGGGCCATTGTACAAATTGTGAAAAAGGCGAGCATTAAGCTGCTATCGATGTTGAACCCAGCCGGCGCCATTGTACAGGCTATCTTACTGATTTACGATACGGTCATGTTTTTCATTGAAAACTGGGATCGTATCGTTGATTTTGTCAATTCCATTTTTAGCAGTATCGGTGATATAGCTGCCGGCAAAGTAGCCAGCGCCGCTAAATACATCGAAAAGGTGTTGGGTCTTGGGCTAACGATATTAATGAGCTTCCTGGCGCGTTTTGTTGGCTTGGGTGGCATTGCCAAGAAGATTATTGGCATCCTGAACAAGCTTCGCAAGAAAGTACAAAAGGCCATTCGCAAAGCGGCTAAGAAGATTGGGAAGAAAATTAAGAAGTGGTTTAAAGGAAAGAAAGGTGGGAAAGACAAGAAAGGTAAGACAGATAAGGATAAGAAGGATTTGAAAAAGAAAGGATTACTTGACTGGTGGGACAATGAAGCTAAGTTTACTACTCCTGACAAAGGCAAACATCGCCTGTTTTATAAGGGCTCAGGTGAAAAGGCAAAACTATATTTAGCTAGTGATGAAGATGCATTATTGGTTCACCTTGACAAGGCAGCGAAGGAAACTAAAGAGGGTGATAAAACCAACCTCGAAAATATTGATGCAGCTAAAAAACAATACACGGGTAAGGTGCAACCAGCGGAGAAAACGCTAAAAAAACTTCAGAGCAAGCAAAAAAGTTTAAAGAAGAAAGCAAGTATCGATGCAAATGACAAGGCCATAAAGGATGCAGATAAAAGGCACGATACGGCTTTTAATGAACTGAAAAATTTACTGGACAATATCAATTTTTCTGGGGAGGGCAAGCCGGTAACGGAAAAAACGAATGTTATTCACTCCCCTTCAACAGGACGTCCCCTCAAGGTTGAAGCCAATCCATTAACTTGGAAATCAGGAAATACACAAGGAAGTGTTCCAGGATCGGCAAATCCTCCTGGTTGGGAGCATGCCAATTCTGGTGACAGGAAGGGGCTTTACGTTCGAGGACACCTATTAAATCATAATTTGCACGGGCCCAATGATAATTGGAATTTAGTACCTATTACCAACACGTCGAACTCACAAATGCGTAGTAAGGTTGAAGACCCTGCCAAAAGCGCGGTCAACACTATGACGGTAATACTTAAATATGTAACGGAAATCACTAAATATCATGAAAGCGATACGGATAATCAGGTTAAATTTTACCCAGCCGAATGGAGTGTAGCATGGTATTATTTGACGAAAGATGGTAAAAAAGACAGTGAAGCTGATCCCAATGGCAAAGCTATTAAAGGGGGTGGTGCAACATTTAGACAAGGAACTCCTCCATCTCCCTACAACTTAAATGATCTAGGCACTGAGCTGTTGGTTTCAAAGTTAGGGTTGGATAAAGAATTTGCGGCAAGTGTAACCAAAGTAAAAAACGAAATGGCCGGTGGTCATTTTGCATCATTTCCATTATTCGAAATTTTGATGAATAAATTTTATGTAAATAAATCTGAGGAGAAGAAGAAGATCAATTCAAAAAACGTGAGTATTTTGGCTAATAAAATTAACACAGAAGTTATCATTGAATAGGCTATGTCGGTTTTACTAGATAAGTTTGAGGAATTCCGTAAAGACGTTATTAATAGTGACCACATTAATGTTCTCGAAGATAACTACGAGATAATTAAGAGTGTTGAAGATTTCTATAACTATGAGGAAAAATTTTCAATCTTAAAGGGAAAGACCGGAATTGATATTCCAAAGGCTGACTGGGAGAGTTTGGCCACCTCTGGACTTACACTCGATTGGGATAGACCTGCAGAATCATATGAGGAAGCATATATGTACGGAGGCTATGTTATTCAAGATCTTACCATGTGCCTTGGATACGATGATCCATTTTGGAAAATTGATCATCCTTCTCCAAGTGATGAAGAAAGATTGTTTTTAGAAAAAATAAACTACATCCAGCGATGTGCACATGGCAACGATGGTACTTATGGTTGCTTATATCGAGAACAAGGTGTCTATCCATGCCCAGTTTATTTTTATGATAAAGGCCTTTATTGCAAAATGAATTTAGATTACGATCAATATTATGAGTCAATGCTAGCTTCCAGTGCCGTTTCCTATTGGCAATACTTTTATATTGATATTGACGAAATTTATTCGAGAACAAGGGATATTAATGCAGATAACATTAATTCTGTTTACCACGATGAAATTCCTGAAGGCATTACAAAGTTTGAAGCCATTATTAATCATTTAGAAAGCAACTTGAAACTTCTTCCTGATTCATTCCCAGATAAAGATTTTAGCTATCATCAAAAACATTTGGAAGAACTGAAATCGAAGCAATAGACATTTTTTACAGTGCTAGTGGGGCCTTTTTATGAACCCCTGAACACTAAGATCGAAATTGCGGGAGGGTTAATTAACTTCAGAATAATCCCAGATTTTCATGGTGCGACGGTAAATTTAATAGCTATGCCAATATAGTGAATTAAAATACAATTTCCACATTTGGTAGCAGGTTTTGGATTTTTTCTATTTCTCTTTTAGGGATATCATTGCCTTTTAAATTTAGTTCTTTTAATGCCTGTAGTTTACTTACTTCATTTGGCAGCTGCACAAGCCGATTATTTTGCAAGAACAAATATTCCAGCTTGGAAAGATGAGCGATTTCTACAGGGAGTTCAGAAATGAAATTGTTTGATAGGTCCAGCAACGAAAGGTTTCCAAGCTGCCCAATTTCAGGAGGCAACTGTCGAATCTTGTTGGATGATAAAAGAAGGGTTTGCAATTTTTCCAGATCTCCTATTTCCTGAGGCAACTTTTTAATTTGATTAAAACCCAAATATAATTCTTGAAGGCTCGTGCAATTGCCGAGTTGAATAGGCAGCGAAACGAGTTGGTTTCCATATAGATCCAGGGAGGTCAACATACCCATTTTACAAATTTGAGTTGGAAATTGACTGAATTCATTGCTACGCAAACCGAGATTCTGTAGCCGGGAAAGTTCGTGGAAATCATCCGGCAATTTTGAAAAACTATTGCGGCCAAGATCTAAAACCCACAAATTGACAAGCTGCGTGAACCCGCCAGGTAATTCCCGTAAAAAATTTCCGCTTAAATTCAGTTCTTCAAGTGTTCCAAGGGACCCGAACCCTTCCACCAATTGGGTCAATTGATTGTCGTTTAGATATAGTTTTTTTAGTGATTGAAGCTTCAGAATCTGTGGAGAGAGCTGCACAAGGTGGTTATGGCTTAGATCCAATGTTTGTAACTTGATGGGTATCGCAATCCCCGGAGGTAGCTCTGAAAGGCGATTACTGGCACAGTTCAGGGATTGCAGGTTGTAAAATTGGCTGATGGATGGAAACTCAGTAAAGTACCCGCCGCTTAAATTGAGCAGAAACACACTGTCCGGATGCAAAAGTGCCCGGTCCAGCGAAGTATATTCTGTTTGTTTGGACAGGGCCAGGGAATCGAGCACTACACTTTCTTCGATCTCTTCATGTGTGTTTATGCATGAGGAAATAGCAAATAATGCAAGTGTGGCCAAAAAGGCAACATGTAATTTACTATGGTGCTTTGAATGCTGCCTTGTCTTTTCCTCCACTCAATTTTTTTGTTAGGGTTTTGATGTATTCAATTATGGCTTTTAAATTTTTTGCAGTGCCAGCTTTGATGTCATGATAGAGCACTACAATCTTAGGAGCAGATGGAGTTTTCCCCTTCCATCCCCTGTTCTTGACCGCGGTAATATACTTCAAAAGCCGTTCTTTTAGCTTGCCCAAGGAGAGGTTTTTGCCAAGATCCCCGTCAATGTCCCACAATAGGTTGGTCAGTTTAACTTTTTTGTAAACCTCCGTTACCTGTTTATTAAATTTACCCTCGGGAGGCCTTACATATTTTGGGGTTGTGCCCGTATGCTCCTTAACATAGCTTTTTGCGGTATCCAGTTCAGATTCCAATGTTCCCTTTTTTGCTGCTTTTGTGTGCAGTTCATGGTCTATTTTACCACCGGTGTGAACGCCTATTATATGCCCCTCTTTGGACATTCTCTTCACCAGTTTTATTCCGTTTTTATTGGCCCCGCGATAACTAACCCCGGTCTGAATGAAAAATCCTGCCTTTATTCCCAGGCTTTTCAATGTGTTCAGGACCATTTCTGTATAATTGATTCCTTTGCCCAAAGCGGCAGTATGGGGGCCGTCATCAAATGTCAGGGCAAAGACCCTGGTTTGCCCAGGCCCGCTTGCATCTGGTTTTTCCTCTTTCTCAGTTGCTTTTTTGAGGCCCTTCGTCTCAACCCGCCAATAGGTTTTTCCCTTCGATTCAAAGCTGGTAACCCTGTATTCCTTCCATTTCCCTTCGTTTACAAGATTTTTTTTCCGCCGCTCAGCTTCTCCCTTGGTCTTATAATATAGGTTCCCATTTTTGTCTTTTATCCATAGTTCTTTGGTATCATCCTGCTTCTGTATTTTTTTATTTATACTCTTCCCTAGCTGCTTGGCTTGCCCGCTCTGTTGGAGGGTGTGCGTTAACTCATGTGCCAGTAAATGCTTACCAGCGTCAGAACCGGGGCGGTAGTTGCCTTCATTGAAATAAATGTCTTTGCCATGGGTAAACGCCTTAGCACCCAGCTCCTGGTTCATTTGTACGGCGGCACTGTCGGTATGAATGGTGACCTCGCTGAAGTCAGCACCCATTTTACTTCCTAAGTCCTCTTGTGTTTTATCGGGTAGGGATTGTCCTTTCCCTTTAGTACTGCTAATGGTATTCGCAAGGCCGGAGGAGGCATAAGCCTTTTCATTGCCTGAACTTTGTATTTCAGGCTTCATTTTTACCTCTTCTTCATCTTCTTGTTTCATTACCTTTTCCTCTTCTTCCGGCATCATGGCAACCTTTTCCTCCTCTTCCGGCATCATGCTGACCTTCTCTTCCTCCTCCGGCATCATGGCAATCTTTTCCTCCTCTTCCGGCATCATATCGACTTTCTCTTCCTCCTCCGGCATCATCATCACCTTATCTGCGACGGCATCAGCCTGCTTTTCGTACTTGTCGCCAGGTCGGCCAATCTCCAGTTTGGTTTGGATCCTGGCCTTATCTGCAGGCGATTGAGGTGATTTGGAGGCGCGTGTATGCATTTAATTGTTTGTATTTAAGGCTGTTAAATCTACTTTGTTTTCATTGTAATTGTTTCCATATATTTATCTCATAAGGTTCTTTTGGCCTTGTGATATTCCTTTTTTATACCGTCCAGCAGGTCTTCCTTATAAATAGTAGTTGTGCCCCTTTTAAGAGACATCAGGGAGCTGTACTGCACAACATTCATAATGGAACCGCCCGAAAGCTCATAGTTGTCGGCCAACTGGCGCAGATAGCGTTTTTCCTCCAGTTGAGATGCCTGAGAGAACCCTTTTTCCCAAAGTGAGAATCGTTGTTCGGGATTGGGCATTGGAAAATGGGCCATGCCCTGAAACCTTCTGGTAAAGGCATCATCAATATTGTCTTTCATATTAGAGGCCAGGATTACCAACCCTGCATAATCTTCTATGCGCTGCAGCAAATAGGATACTTCCTGGTTGGCATATTTATCGTGGGCATCATTTACGGATGTCCTTTTGCCAAATAGAGCATCGGCTTCATCAAAAAACAGTATCCAGTCCTTGTTTTCCGCCCTGTCGAATATCTTCGCCAGGTTTTTTTCAGTCTCCCCAATAAACTTTGAAACTATGGCCGAGAGGTCAATTTTATACACATCCTTACCCGTTTTTTTGCCAATCAGGGTAGCAGTTAAAGTCTTTCCCGTACCAGGTGGGCCATAAAACAATACCTTGTACCCTGGCTTCAGTTTTTTGCCCATACCCCATTCGTTCATCAGGGTATTGTGATGTTCCAGCCATATTTCTATTTCTTCAATGTGCTTCTCGGTATTCGGGTGAAGCACCAGGTCCTCCCATTCCATTTGCGTGGAGAGCAGTTTGGCCGGAAATTCTGAACTGAAGTTGGGTTTCCTGATCTCTCCAATGGTGAACAGGTCAATTATTTCCCGCGAAATGGTCAGTGCACCGCTCAGGTATGGTTCTCCTTTATCCACCTCTTCCAGCCAAAGGACATTCTCTTTGTAAAACACATGGTCAATATCAAATAGCCTGCACAGCGAAAACCGTATCTCTGTATCTGAACCGGCCAGGATGTACATGGCGGTTTCACCGGTTGGCAGATAACCGATGTGGTGCTTACCTGTGGTTCCTCCAAATTGGGTATAAACCCTTTGAGTGGCTTTGTTTTTTTGCATAAATATGTCGAGCAATTCGGGCCTTACGTGTGGTATCAGCGCCAGAACCAGGGCAAACCGCTCATCAAATCCCAATCCGTGTTTTTCGATGAACAGGGAGTAGTCAGATGGTATTGAGGGGTCGAATTCAGGTGGCTCCAGATGGTATACATTGCTGTGACCACCAGTCTTATCCGTATTCAATGACGAGCGTTTCTTAAGGATCTTGTTGAACCAATCCAGCTCTAATTTTATATCTCTTGCGTTGTATTTTATTTTATCCGTTACCATTCTGTATAAATTATTTCCCTGTTCCACGGGAGACTCACTATCGATATGGCCCATGGAAGTTTGTCCATCAGCATGTCAATGGTATTTCTCTCCACTTTAAGGACCCATCCTTTATCCTCTTTTGTCAAGATCCCCTCTTTTCTCAAGAAAGTTTCTCGTAACGTTTCTACAGAGGTAGTCTTGAGCACTGTCCAGCGATCAACGATTACCTGGAGCAGGTTGCGACATTCTTCCTTTTCCGTATCTGAAAGACTGTAACTTTGGGGAATAGGTGCAGTTACTTCCAAACCGCACAACAGCTTGTTGAGCATCAGTTCATGCTCCGGTGTTTCTTCAGCTTCAGTGACTATGTATTGCAGAATGTGTACGGCGCGGTGGGCAGCTTCCTCATTGATAAAGGCCTCGTCTTTAACCAGCTCAAGGCCGGTAAAGAAGGCAGCTAAATATGGCCACAGGATTATTAAACCTGAATTGTTGATGTTGCTATCAACCGGTTCTAAATTTTCATGAAAGGCCCGTTGTAAGAGATCCTGATCTTTATCAATACCAGCTCCGCCCTCTTCTTTTATCAATTTCTCATCAGGAATCTTACTATCCTGTCGTTGTGAAAGATCCTGACCCTCCTCAATACCATCCTGTTCTTTTTCCAACGGTTTTTTATATGAAATTTCATCCTGTTGTTCCCGGGTTCTCCCTTTTACATCAGAAATATCGCCTTGCTCATCCAAGGGTTTCTCCTTGTCCGTCTGTGATGTTTCTGTATGCGGTTCATCCTGATGGCCATTTTCGGCCTTTGCCTCCTGCCCGGGTTTGTCCTGATTTTGTGAGCTTGGTATTGGCGGGGGAAGTGAATCTTCATCTGTAAAGCCTTTTTCTGTATCCTGCTCTTGATCAGCGCTGTAATCTTTTTCACGCTTTGTCTGATTCTCTACCTTCAGTTCTGAAGGTTTGTTTTCCTCCACGCTTTCTTGTACATCACTGCCGTCTGGAACTTTCTGATTCGCGGCCCTGACGGTTGGATCTTCTTGCCCTTCTAGTGGTTTTTCGGTATCCTGTTTATCAACCATTGGTGTTTGCCTGGCAGTGTCAGCGTCTTTCGAATCCTTCGTTCTCCTTTGTTCCTCCTCCTCTTTATCGCCTTCCAACTCATTCAACTCATGGGTTTCTTTGTCCGGGCCTTTGGGATCAGTATTGGAAACAACTTTCCCTTGTAAGGATTCTCTTTCAGATTGACCGATTGACTTACTTGTGGAGATCAGTGTATCAACCAGAGTAGCCAAACCGGGTGTTTTAAGCTTGATCTTTTTCTTCTTTAATGCCTGTATGGCTTGATGAACCTTTACCATTGCAGTAGCCATTATCTCGTTATGTGGCAAGTCTTTCTTATTGATTTGCGCAATACTTCCAATAAGGGAGGAGAGCAATGCGGTTTTATCACTTGAACTAAAATGTACCCCGGGTTGGGCTATGGTATATTGAATTGCGCTGCCCCACAGACTCTGCCTGACCTGGGTATGTGATGCTTTTTCCAGTCTGTATTGCCGTTGAATCATCAAGAGATCCTGACACATTGAATGGATGAAATCGGCTGTCTTTTCCGTTTGAAATAGCTGTATCGTATCTTTGATTAATGAATCGGTGAATTGGTAGATAAACCTTTTTCGAACATCGTGGTATTTCAACACCCGCTCCAGTTCTGTCTTTAGTTCTTTCGGTGATTCTTTAATGAGTCGAATAATAATTGATGAAGGGGAGAAAGAGGCCTCTGATGGTGACCACCAGGGCAACGAACCATATCTTAAATAATGCACAAACTGCTCTAAGTCAGATCCCTCCCGGGACTTTATTTCCGTACTGCGATCAGGGGTACTAAACTCAGTCGACTTATTTTCTTTTCCAGAAGTAGCCGCGTGGCCATTTTTAACATCATGGATCTTTTTGATCAGGGCTTCCTCTACCAGTCGTTCGACTCGTGCTGGTAGTTCTTCGGCCAAATGAGCCCGTGCAATACTTCCAATATCGATCTCCAACTTGTCGATCCGTATGATCTCCTTGCCCTGGGATAGGCTGGAGCATACCTTATCGAGGATCGGAATTACAGCGGAGCGATACACACGGCTGATCTCATTTTGTATGTCAGGAGCACCTTCCCTGGTGGAAAGCTGTATGTCAAATACTTGCTTTTTTATGATGTGCTTCTGCTTTACCAATTCTAGATAAGTTTATACGTTGCTCTAATCCACTATCGTGTTTCCACCAATATTCCCATCACCTCATTGATTTCGGTGATATCGTAAGTTCTGGTATCGTTGGTTACTGTCAATCGGCGCGTTAATATTTTATTCAATCCTACGGTACCTAGAACTTCCATTTCCTTTAGAGTGAGCCCATCTGAACTTTTCATCTCCAGGGTCATAGCTGCCACTGTTTCCTCTTTGTTCAAAGATGTTGGTGATAGCCCCATTAAGGTTGCAACTTTTTTAAGCTCGGTCAAATTGACCAATTTCAACTCATCTTCGGTAAAAGCCACCTTGACAGCCTGAGAGTAGACGTTTACAACCACATCGCCTGAGTATGCATTGTTCCCCAGGTCTGTTACACGCACCGATAGAGTGAACTTATTGGGACTGGCGGCAACTAGTGTGTTTACCGCCAGGGCTCCACTATCCCGGTGAATGACGAAAGTATCATTTATATTTCCTGCCGTGAGCTCATATTTCAATGCGCCTTCTTCCGGGTCCGTGGCTATTACTGTGCCAACCGGAGTGTTCTGAGTACTGCCTTCTGCTACGTTGAAAACCTGGCCCGCTTGTACTACAGGACTTTCATCAACATTTTTGAGGTTGATGGTGATTGTAGCATTATCAGACAAGCCTCCTTGATCCTTAACTTTGACTATCAGTGTATAAATCGGTGTACGTTCATAGTCAAGCAAAGAAGAGTTGTTCACCAGGATAGTTCCGGGGATGTGTTTTTCTCCCAGTACAGAGAACCTAAATGCCACAGGTGTCGTGGTACTCTCCGGAGCTGGACTGATACTTACAATCTGATAGGTAAGGCTCCCTGGAGTGTCTCCCGTATCTTGGTCAATTGCATCCACATTCCCGACTGCAAATCCTTCTTTAGTATTCTCAAGTACTTCCATGGTCTGATCATTAACTATAGGCTTCTCCGGGACATCCTCCAGAGTGATAGTAACTTTCTCCGCGTCTGAATATCCTCCGCTATCTACAACGAATACAGTTAATTCAAACTTAGGAGTGGTCTCAAAATCAAGTTGAGTTGTATCTCTCACGGTTATAATCCCAGTGTGAAATCCGATCTTAAATGCGCCGGTATTATAACCGATGAACTCAAAAGACAACTTACCAGTCGTATCCTCCGGATCATTAACCTTAATGGTTCCGACCACATCATCATTTCCCAGATTTTCCGGTATCGACATGGAAAGTGACTCTTTGTCTATTATCGGCTCTTCATTGTGGTTGATTAACTTAACCGTCATTTCAGCCGAAGCTATTCTTGCTGTTGGATCTTCTACCTCCACATCAAATGTGAACACGCTCTTGGCCTCAAAATTCATCTGTGCCGGGTCGTTTACTGTTAGTTGACCAGTGGTCGGATGAATTGCAAATGCATCTGGAGGGGGCGAACCTAAAATTGAGAAGGCCAGCGTTTCCCCGGCATCCTGCTCACTTGTCAGTACCGGGCCTGGTGCCACCGGAGCATCCATGGGGCTATTCTCCCTTATAAAGAAGGTTTGTTCCTCTACAACCGGGGGTTCTGGTACGTTGGTGAGCGCAATTGTAATAATCGCAGTATCTATTGAACCGCCCGTGCGCGTATCTTCAACTGTCATAGTCAGATAATACAAAGGCGTAACTTCATAATCTAGCTCATTGGTGTCGTTCACTTCTATTAAACCACTACTATCGTCCACCTTGAAAGCATTATTAATATTACCGGCTGTGATCACAAATTCCAGATCAGTCCCAATATCCGCATCAGGGTCACTGATCACCACTGTCCCAACATCTGCTTGATCAGGACTATTTTCAGGTATTATGAACGTCTGGTTTTCTACCATATGTGGTTCATTGACATCATTAACGGTAATTGTAAATTCTTTTTCAAATGATGCACAGGCTTCATCTTCAACACGCACAAAAATGCTATACTCATGTTTAGCTTCAAAATCAAAGGATTCCCTGGTTTTAAGCGCATCCCCATCGATAAAGAAACTGCTGTTATCAGGATATCCATCATTTTCGTTTTCAAGTGAGAAGGTGTATTGTTTGGGTGGAGGTGGATTGCCAAATCCACTATCATCCGGTACAAAAAAGGTTCCTACAACTGTATCTGGAGCCTTGTTCTCGTCTACTGTATTATTTGATAAATCAAGAGAAGTCGGAACATTCGTTTCTTTTACTATCACAGTTACTTTGGCAGTATCCGTTAGGCCATTGCATAAATTTCTTATTGTGTAGTCAAACTGATCAATGCCCACAAAACCGGTAGTGCCCGTTGGTGCAGGTGGGGGCGTATAATGGAAATAGGCGGGTCCTCCGGTTTCCGGGTAAGATAATTCGATGTCACCACCCTGGTCACTGGTGGCTCCAGTATCCAAAATAAGCTCGATATTGTCAGGATATAAATAATCATCACTGTCTGCCACACAAATATCTATAGAAGTACCTTTGTCAGTAATAGCGAGTTCTGGCCTTGCGAATGGGGGAATAGCCAGGTTTTGCATGATCTTTTTATCATCATCATCATCATTGCAATCATCATCGCATATTTCCATATCGCCGCAATCGCAGCAGATATAGGGTAGTGAAAAGTCGGCAATCACTTTTAAGGGTTCCGGTTCGGCAGCATTATCGTGGTAAACAATGATAAAAGTCCCACCTGGCTCTACACCAGCCAAATGTCTTGGCCCTGTGTGTTTTTGGATATAATTCGAGAATATAAATTGCCGCTTTATCAGGTATTCCCTTCTTTTAAAAGCGTAGTTAAGCCGCAGGAGTTTTGCGTAAAAGAAACTATCCAGGATATTGTACAGCAAGGCTACAACTACATCCAGCTCATCTTCGTCAATATCAATACCGAGAAATTCTTCAATTTCATTGATAAGGCAAAGGACGTCTGTTACCTCAGATTCTTCTATCAAACCAACATCAATGATCCTTTGGATAGAATCCTTGTAATGATCTTTAAAATCCTCATAGTCAAAGTCACTGATACAAGGGGGCAACAAAGCGATAAATTCCTCAAGACGCTCTAAGATCTCATCCACTATGTCATCCTTATCGAGAATATTAAGGGCCTTAATTAGATTTTCCAGTACGTGAACAAACTTGTTCCTGAAGATATGGTACTCCTCATGCAGATCCTCAAAGCCGCAGTGGTAGTCGATCTCTATACTGGTGAGATCAGGAGTTGTGCTTGGATCCAGCTTCAATGCTACTACATCAAACGAAAGATTGAAATCTTTTTTCAGCTTGTTAAGTCGATCTTTGACCTGCTTGTGATCCATTTTTAGATGCCCTTCTATCCTTAGGAACGAGTAGGGGTCCTGATCAAAGAGTAGAGGCGTGGTTATTGGCCCTTTAACTGTTTCATCATGATTATGGTAGGAAAGAATGAATGGGTCCCCAGGTGTTGGGCATTTTCTCATAACATCATAGTTCCATGAAGCCTCCAGAGATCCCAAAGTAGCACCTGTTTCTGCATCAATATCATAATAATAGGGTATAGCGCGTACACTTAGCGGTGGCTTCTTTTCACAACTCGGCGTTATTTTTATCGTGGATAATTGGGTCCCCGTAACCAGGAGACCCTTGTCAAAATTTTCAAGCATTAGCACCATTCGCTTATGCAGGGAAATGATCTTTTTAAGTAAGTTGGTTTGATCGTTGTAAATAGGTGTTTGCACAAGAACTTGTCTGTATTTGGAGGGTTCGCATTCACCCGTGGCTATTACCTCTCCCAGCATCAAATGCCTTTCAAATAAGGACATGTCATCGCAGCAAGTACATTTGCTCATCAGGTCAAAAGCAGCTTCCCTGAATTCATTATAGGCCAGGATCATGTCTTTAATGAAATCGTAGAAATACTGTATTCCCAGGGTTGGGCCGGCACTATCAATAAAGTGGCTTCTCAATGCATCGATAGTCGTATCATCAAAAGGATTACCGGTCCCATAAACAGGTTCTAATATGGGTTTGAATATATCGTAGGTATCCTGTAGCGCCCCCTGTTGCCCAGTACCCGGGCCTCCGAACAATTTTATAAATACATCATCTCCGCTTCCGGTGTCATCATTGTCAAAGGAGTTGACATAGTTCTCCGAGAAATCGACATAATTCTTACTGTGTGCTTTGGTGTGATCGAAGAGTACCCTCGGCATGCTGATATTGGGCAAATCGTATTTACCGGGGTGCATGGCCCCGCCCATGTTCTTCGTTGTGCTCAATACCGTGTCCAGGTCAGTTTTGCTGATCAGAAGTTTCCTGAGCGTAAACAACCGGTTTATGCCTATCTCATCGCAGCTTTTGGTCAGGCAGGATTTGAGGTCTTTGTCAAAGCACTCCAGGAATAACAATACTACATAATCTTCCCAGGTAGCTCCGGTTACTTCCATTTCAAAATCAGACAGCGGCTTTTCTTCAGGGTTAATGGGATCTGAAAGCTCACCCAACAACTCGAATAAAGGTAATTGATCACCATTTCCGTCTATGAATGCATCGTATTCAACCCCCAGTGGCAAGATATAAGGCCTGTAGTATATGGTATCACAATCGCAAATGCTGATCAAAAATCCCTGGGAGGTTATTCCGGTACCTTTTGAGATGCTAATGGTATCATCGGTTCCTGTTCCGTTCTTCGCCTTGAAGTTCACCTCCAGGCCACACGCAATACCCATGCCGATCAATTTTGTTCGGGTGAGCCGGGTTTGCTCATCGAGGTAATCCCGTAATTGATTGAGTTGTACATCTGTAAGAACCTGGTTGGGTTCAAATACAGGATATGAGGTAAATGTTGCCGTGCTCATTTCAAATTGGTTTTATGCGTTCCCTATTGTTGACTTAGTTAATATGATTGAATTCTGTACTTGGTCACCCGCTTCACAATCGTGTAGCGTCGCAGTGGCATGAATGGTTCTTAACCCGCTCATAGTCTCTATCAGGTCGTTCAAAGAATCAGATAATTGTACTTTATCCACTGTGGTTTTGGAGCTCTCGATCAACCACCTTTTGTAACTGGCTTCAAACTCCAGCATCTGGGCATTGCTCACCCAACAGATGCTCAAAACAAGATGCGCCGGTGATTCCAACCGGATCGTGCGCTCCACAAATTTTCTGAATTCCCTAATGGTGAACCTTCCGGGCCAGTAAGGAAGAATCACACTTACGATACATGAATATGGATCCTCTAACTTACAAGCATCACAATCCGGATCATAGTTGATCGGTATCAGAGCATCCTGCACCGGTTCCTTTATCCTGTCGATCTCTACTACCGCTATATTGCCCGTTTCATCTGCAACTGCCCTGGCCATAAACTCCCGGTCATTAACGCCTCCTTCGGAACCCGCCACCGATACAGGATCTTGCAGTGAGATCACATCAGCCATGGTATTTTGCCCTGAGT
This sequence comes from Bacteroidota bacterium, assembly GCA_022572355.1. Lineage (GTDB taxonomy): Bacteria > Bacteroidota > Bacteroidia > NORP154 > NORP154 > NORP154. The sequence goes on from JACZWC010000020.1 coordinate 39,544, forward strand.
CCACAGTAATCTCCTTATTGGCAGAAGAGATATCAATTATTTCTACTGAATGAATAAAAGAAAGTCGGCCCTCACCACCAGTAACGGTGATATCCGCCGCGACACTTTCAATCACCTTGATTGTTGTGATATCAGTACCGGAATTGTAGCTCAGCGAGGCCGTATCCACTGAGTACTGGCCATCATTAGCCACTGTATCTGATATTCTGCAGAAAGCCCCTGTATGCAACAACTCATCCGTAACATCACTCATTACGTCAAAGGTCCTGGCGCTGCTATCCGCACCCATAATGAGTAATGTTTTGGTAAAAGAAAGCCTGCCGCCTTCGCTTCCGGTGGCGTTGGTACTTTCATTAAGTGTTTTTTGATCGGCGGGTACGAATAGCGGTTCCTTGATCCTTGGCCTGAGTAAGGTATGCTCCATAATGTGCATCCCCTCATCGCTATAAAACTTCTCAGTAAAAAACTCCACCAGTTCCTTGACCGCTTTATCATCACCTCCACCTTTGACAACAATGGCATTCTCTCCAGTATCATTATTGATTCCCACTATTGGAAAAGTTTTGGTATAGGAAAGGGTGTCTCCGGTGGCTGTGTCACTGGATGGTATTACTTCGGCCACCACAAGATCGGTGTCGCTGCCATTCAATTTAACAGATACGACTGTATAGTCTCCATTATTGCTGATAGAGTCAGAAATGCTGATCGTATCATCTGTGCTCAGTTTTTCTGTCAGGTCTTCTGAAAGTACGGTAAACGTTTTATTGTCTTTGTCAATGGTAAACAATCCAAAGTCCTCAGTAAATGATACGCTCCCATCGACCACTGAGCCTAGTTCCATTCCAGTTTGGTTGGGGTCTACTTCTATAATAATATTGGCATCATCCGCTGTGGCCGAGATTACAATGTATTCTCCGTCATTGCCGGTAGAGTTGCTGACGATAACCGTACCATCTTGATTATTGGCTATTTCGTCAGCGGGGCCGATATTGAAATCACCTTCGACGCTGGTGGCAAGGGCTTGGCAAAATCGGTTGGTTAGATAGAATTTGTACTCAGTATCAGCTTCGGTTACACATTCGAACAAATATCGCTTGGTTTCGGTGCCACTTCTTACCATTTCCCAGAGCAGTTCATCCAATTTTGTTTCCGCTTTTTCAATGACTTCTGCTTCTGTATCTCCTGTTTTTCCCTCGCCGGTGAAATCTCCGGTAAGTAGGGTTTTGCTTCCCGTGCTGAAGTCAAATGGTTCCGCGTAAAGGGTGAAGGCTATAGTGTAGGTTGGCGGATCAGCTACCATATCGGCAGTGATCAATGCATCAAAATAGTTATGTATGGGTGCGGAAAGGTTCTTTCTATTGGATTCGTGATTATGGTAGAACTCATTCTCCATTATCGCGAGTGCTTCCCCAATAGCATCTTCGGCTTCTTGCAGCGTATTATAAACTGTCGAACTTTGAGCTAGTACCTCATTGTCGCAGACCAGTGCGAATATGAACGAACCACCTGTACCTGCCTCGACATGGTATTTTTCCCTACACACTCCGTTTATGATCATTAATTCGATGGCCTCCTTTGCGAGGTCATAAGAGTTATATTCAATTCCAGAAGGGCTGTCGAGTAGGACGGAAGTGGTATCATAGAAAATTTCCAGAACAAATGGCGCCTCACCACCTGTTCCAGTCCCAACTATTTGGAAGTTATCCCTGAACCGTAAAGAGGCAATTGTCTTCTCTGCCATTCCTGTTAAGAGAGAAGCTCTCTTTTTGAGTCCGGCAACATTGTCAAGGTGCCAGATCTTACAGGGGTCTTTGTAGTTAATACCCTTGAACCTTCCGCCACTTAATTCTGGGTAAGCATTCAGGAAAGCGAGTTTGTCATCTATAAGCTCCTTTTGGACTTTTGCCTGGCCCGATATTCTCTCGCTCAACAAAACATACTCTGTAAAGTTTTCAGCAAAGCGCCCCAATAAGTGGTTTAGAATCCTGTTTTTTCGAAGTTCAAAAAGCTCGGTATCCTCAACAATGAGGTTAAGATCTGCCTCGTGTCCGGCTATATCGGTGTACAAGGGCGTTGAATTGGGTACAGTATCGATCAGTGTTTGGGTAAAATAACTTCTATGTATCAGAAGCTCACCAAGGTTATCTTTGTCCCCATTAAGGGCAAACAGGTGCCTCACATGGGCCAACTGTGAAAGGAAGTTTGCAAAAAGCTGGTCAAAGAACATTAGGTAACCTTTCAATTGTTTGGCTTGGGCTTTTCTAAGAACCGTAGCTGATTTGGTCAGGCCGTCTGTACCTACGCCATAAGTTAAAGGGAACTCTTCCTGTAGACTAGTATAATTTTCAATTTCTTTATACTCCCCAACAGGGATCTCTATGTCCAATACCGGATCATGAAGCTTTTGTTCTCGCTCTTCATCCTCTAATTTCTCTATAAGTAATTCGGTTTCAGATTGGTCTGCCTGAAATGGAAGATCGTCCTTAAAAAAGGTGAGTTTGGAGCGATCAAGGCTCAACCTTGGAACATAGTTGAATTCAAAGGCAAGGTCCAGACACCACTTAACGCTTTTAGATTCAATATCGTCGTCATTGTCCTGTGGGAGGTTGGCAATCTGGATTTCATTTATCGCGGTTACACCATCTACGTCCATGATAATTTGGATAAGATCAGATACGTGAATTACTTCCTTGCGATCGGCTGCTTCTAATTCATCAATATCGATAAATCCATGCTCTAATTTTGGGCCTTCGAAGATCTGGTCAGTAGTCAAGCACTCCTTGTTATCGTCTATGATCTCGAACAAGAATTCACCCTGGCTGGGGAGTTCAGAGGATATGATCTCTTTTACCACCACATCCGTCAGTGTTTCATCGTCCTTATTCAGAATGACAGAAACTACTGTGAACTCCAGGTCTTCATCTGCTGTATATTCTATGGTGAGAATATCATCTTTCGCCAGTTTTTTGGTGATGTCATCTACCAGCGTAAAGGTTTTTTTACTCTGGTCAAGGGATTGATACAGGAATTTCTCCTTCTTTTTACATTTGTCGTACATCTCCTCAAGGGTGTAAAAGAAAACAGTTGGAGATAAAAATTTGGCGATTTCATGGTAGATCTCTGCTTGAACCTGGTCCACATCGGCGTCTAATTCAAGTTCGATATCAGCACAAACAATGATTTCTTCGATTTTGAGGGCACGGTATCTGAAAAAATCCTCACATAAATTGCGGTTGGCATGTAGGGAGGCCCTTACCTTCGCAAGAATTTCAAATACCTTACTGACCTTATCCTGGTACGTACTGATCAACTCTATAATAAAGTCATCGATCTTAGCTGCGATCTCACCTATTCCCTTGATGGGCTTTATACCTGGTATGGCCGGCCTTTTGCTGCTTAATAATACATTATTGTTAATATCGAGGCCTTCGAACTCAATACTATAACCGCGAGGCAGTTCAAAAAAGGAGAGGGTGATGTTTTCCTTGCTTATTTCATCTTTGATGCTGTCAGGGTTAGTGAAGTCGACACCTTCCTCGTCCCACCTGGGGAACTCTATCTTGACCTTTATTTCAACTCCTTCCATAGAAGTGTCAAGTGGATGCTCTTCAATGATAAGTAGTTCACTAAGGGTATTCTCATTCAGATCACCGAATTCATCGCACTTGCCGAATTCAAGGAGAACGTCATACAGCACTCTAACATCAATCGGGTCCTGGCCCGTTTCAACGACATTATAGGTCAGCTTGCTCTGTACCTTATCAATATAGAAATCCTGTTCCTGGTCTTCAGACTTTTGTATCCATGCATTTTTCACACCCACAAACTCGCACCCTGTTTCGTCTGTGTCCTCCACTTCCACGTCTATCAATAATTTTCTATAGTCGTTGAAGGTGACCGGGCAATTCGGCAATATCTCGCAAGCCGTGAAAAAATTTTTAAGGTCAATCCCAGAATTATCATTGGGATCTTCAGTGAGTATGTCTTTGATATCGTAATCGACGCGATAACCTAAGTCGGTCATCACATAGCAAAACACTTCCAGCATCGTTACTCCCGGATCGTGGGTGTTAAAGTCAGTCCACGTTTTTCCTGCAAGCCGCTGAATATGCTTAAGGCCTTCCTTTCTCAGAAAGTCATATTGCATACTTTTGAGATTCGGGTCTTTTTTCGATATGGTTATTGCATCTGCCATGTTTTGCAATTAGTGTGTGCTAAGCATTGAAGGTGTATTTATATGTTTCGTATATATCATATTGTATTAATCGCATCCACAATCGTCAACCGATCCAATAACAATTGGCTCTGCAACATCATTGTCCTCGCAATCGCATTCAGTTATTTTGTCATCGTGAGCCTCAAGTACCTTTATCATATGCGTTTCAGCAGAACCTAAAATAGAAGCAGCGGTACTCGCTACTGCTTCATCAATATCTTCATTTGGATCTGTATGGTGACTGTGAAACATTTCAAAGCAGGTTAGGAAGTCCACATAAGACAGTTCCTCTACAAAATTTAATATCACTGACTTATGAATTGTCCCCCCAAAGCTTATATCCACATCGCCATCAAAGGCCCAGGGAGCCAGGAATTTCTTGATATCTGTGATCAATTGTTGTTCATAGAGCCCTTTGTCCAGGCCTTGATGGAACATCACGTTTAATTTTACTCTTATCTCTTCATAAATTGGATTCTTCACATGGGTAATAGCGCATGGAGGATTAATGGCTTTGATATATTCATCAATTTCGGTCAGCGTGATCAAACTTGTTTTGGGTTTAAGTGGATCCACCGCGTTTTTATTCGTCAGATTTGAGATAATGATCAGGGATACATGACCGGGAGCGAGCTCAGAATAGTTGTTCAGGCCTCCTTCAAATTGGGTGTGGTCGAGGGCTTTTACCATATATGTATCAGGGAATTTTTCAAGTATCAGTTTCTCATAATCATCAATGGTTATGGCCCTGCCCTTGTGTTTTAGGCGTTCGCTCACCCTTGTATAGTAGTTACTGCTTTCTTCAATGATTTTACCACCAAAGGATGTGAAGAGCTGGCTGACCGAATCCACAGATGAATTACTCTCCACCAGTTTGGAAATGGATTCAGCTGCGAGCGGTGTCTTGAGATAATTGGGGTCGTTCTTATTGTCTTTAAAGCTCGCTACTACTGCTTGTGCCTTAATGTCGATTATATCTGAAATTGCCGCAGAGTTACTGATGACTGAGGCTCTTATCCAATGCAGTTTTGAGGTGAGAATGGTATTGGTACTTGTGGCTGATTTGGGAATGTCAAAACTGACTACCCCTGATTTAAGGAGGTCGTTGGTACCATCCGAAATAATATTGACGTTAGGAAATTTGACCCATTCATTGTCATCCAAATAACTCCAAACAATATCTTCTTTATTCAGTTCGGGGTTGGGGCTTCCTTCTGCCACTTGCAATAATAGCGATAACGATCTGGAAATAGAGAGGTCCAGGTCTTCTATTCCAATATAAAGTGCTCCTTCTGCATCCAGTAAATTGTTGTCGGAATCTATTGCCTTGAATTGGGGTAGGAGTTGAATAGTGCCTTTGGTGAGATCCTGCTCCGCGACCCCAAAGGGGTGTACGTGAAAGAACTGCTCTACCCTGACATCGTCATTGTCATTGTCTCCAGTATTACCATTGACTTGAATACTTTCCACTGACGAGTAATCTATTGACAGTTCCTCAAGCATCGGCGTGTAGGGTTCATGAGGAAATTCTGCACCTGTTGGCTGGTCTACGGCGTCCACTACGCTTTGCGTGAATGAAGCTTGGAAATTTTTGTGGCCAAAGTCAATATCAATCAGCCTAAACCGTAGAAATCCCTTCACTGTCGTGGTGTCAAACTCACTTATCGTTTCCAATGAGGTATCTCTTTCCACCTTATCTTGGAGTTCGCTGCTGGTAATGGCAATTATTTGATCCGCGGGAATTGGTATTGAATTATCGGGATCATCATCTTTGAACAAGCGATGGTCATCTAAATCTATCCAAACCTTGTCTTCAAGAATGGATACCTCGACTTTGAAATTTTTATTCAGCCGCTTATTATTTTCAAAAGTCGGAACATAGCCTTCGTAATATTGCTGAAACCCTTCGGGAAACTCGAGAAAATCATTGGGCAGTCCCTGCCATTTAAGGTTTACATTGAGGGTCAATAGCGCCTTTTGAAATATTTCCTTACTTCCTGCATAGAAGTTAGATCCCAATACCGGGCGGTTGCCAAAAGGCTGAAAGGGTTTCGATGGATTCAGCTTGGCCAGGTCATTTTGGATAACAAGGGTTTTAACCCCGATTACATTCACGTGAATATCTATGACTTCAGGTTGCAGGTCCTTTAAATCGGCGTAGATATAGGGATTATTAGTTTGGTCGGGGTCCAAGGTAATTTTCATCACTGGCCATTTGGTGCTAAATGGATCTGTGAGTATCATTTTATCATAAGCAACGATGGCCTCCTGGTCCTTGGTGATCGTTCTAATAATGACGATCTGTCTTTTATCTACATCTACATAGGTAGTGTTATTAGTGAAAGTATATATTAAGTCATTCAATTTGTCTTGGTTAAAACCGAATATATCCAACAGTTCGGTGGTACTGGAATAGCCGCCCGTTGGCATTTCATCCAATATCCTTTGCGCGACAACCAATCCAATGCCGGGATCATTTATCTGATCTCCATATCCTGTTGTAGGATCGTCTTGGACTTTATCCTTTATTTCCTGTGCGGTAGTGGCACTGTTAAGAAAACTGAAGATCCTGTTGTGGATCTGGGTTATGGTATCCTCCGTAGCTGCGGGCTCAATCCATTTCTCTTCACCACTAAAAACTACTTCCAACGCATTGGTCAGATCACTGGTGCTCAGGTCGCCTGTATTGTTAAAGGATTCTGTTGGGAATTTGAGTACAACTATGACCTTTCTGTCTCCTTCAGCCAGGAAGAGTATCGGCGAAGCCAATGCGAAGCCCACTTCGGCCTCTGTTCTATCAGTGCCCCCAAAAGTTACCCAGCTTTTGTCCTCAGTGGTTAATTCTCCCCCTTCCCCATCCTGGGAGTTGACAACGGAGGAACTATAAAGTCGGAAGTTGTCATCTTTGTTGTAGAATAAGGATTTAAGCTCCTTGACCTTCCCTGGATTGATAACGATCTCACTATCTGTTTCATAAACTACATTTACGCCAGTATCATCTTTACCTGCTTTTAGCTTTGTTCCTTCAGCAATCTTGGTTGATGTAACGTGTTTGGCCAATTCAAAGATGATGAATACCTGATCTGGAATTGCCGATTTATTATCCAGCTTCAAGACCTCAGAATAGTAAAAATCTAAGTGGCGTTTGGTGATGGTATTCAAATCATCCTGACCAAATTTGAACAGCCTGAGAAAAGTAATAAAAAGTGCGTAATGTGCTTCATTCCTTTGGTTTTCATCTATTTTCTTGTCAAAGAAATCTTCCCAATTTCCATCAGCTATGTTATCGGAATCGTAGAACTGAATTTCCTTGGCGTATTTATTGGCGAATTCGATCAGGTCCTCCAAACTGCGTTCATCAACGGCCACGTAGCTGGGCAGCAAGGTGTCCAGCAATCGTTGCTTTTGACTGGTTCCGCCTCTTATAAGCGGATTTTTTGAATCACAGTTTTTACTCATGCTTGTATATTTGTGGCCTCATTCAAGTAATAAGGGAATACCAAGTTTGTTCTCGTGTTCGTTGCGATAATCGTATACTCCACCGTGACCTGCAGGATTCCGTTAGCTGTGTCAGGCACTAAGTCAATTTCATGTGTATCTATTCTCGATTCGTGAGCCGTGATAGCCCTCTTCATTCTGTTGGTGAGAATGGTACTTGTAGTAATATTGATGGGTTCGAATAACAAATCCTCAACATTGGCGCCGTAATCAGGCCTAAGTACCCGTTCCCCCAGAACAGTTGACAGTAGGATGTGAATGCTCTCCATGATGTCTTGTTCGTCCTCCACCATCTCAACGGAGTTGCTGCCACGTGAGAACTCCACCGGGAATTGCCAGCCTTTTCCTAAGAAGGAGCCGTTTTCTGCAAGCGTATCATGTTCAGCCATTGTTCTAAGTCTTTTTATCCTATAGTTACCGTTGGTTCTCCTACTGCCGCAGAGGCCCCGCATATACAAGCATCTCCTGTTCTAACAGCCGGTTTCCCACCAATCATGACTGTTGCACTGCCCGCTAAAATGGGTGTAACTGCATGGGGGGGAGGGGGGGAGCCCGGATAGGTCATAACGCATGCATGATTGTCGCCCATTACGGCAGCCGGCATACCGCCTATCATGACCGTGGCTTCACCAGGCCCTACAATAGTTCCTCCATGATCAGTTGAGTCTCCTACTCTCGCTGCTGCTGCCATTCCTTTATTAATTAATTAATTCCTACGGTAGCACCTTTTATCACTGCTTGTCCGGCGGAGGATAATTCAGCGCCACTGCTGCCTTCAACCAAAAGTTGGGACGATGCGGTATTGGTAACATTCGTTCCCTCAACAGTCACATCTCCTCCTGCCGTTATCGTAATATCTCCTGCGCTTTCGATGTTAATCCCATCCGATGTCATTTCTATTTTGTTATCATTTTCGTCTTCCATTACAATGGAACCTTTATCATCACTCAATGTTATCTTATTTCCATTGGGCGTTTCTAAGGTTAAACTGATAAGGTCATCGTTGAATATGATCCGCATATTTTCCCGGCTGATAAATCCCTTCTGTGTGTTATCCTCATCCGCGGTAATAGGGGAGGGTTTGGCACTACTATGCAGCATGCCAAGAATCACCGCATCCCTTGGGTCATCATTTAAAAAACCCACAATGACCTCGTCAGTGAGTTCAGGCCTGAAAAAGGAACCTCTGCTATCTCCAGCGTCCAAGGTGCTTACCCGTGCCCACACGCCATCATTTTCTGCGTCGATAATGGGTATCCTCACTTTCACCCGATCTTCACCGTCCGGATCCTCGTGAATATTAGTCACTATTCCTATCTGAAGTCCCTGGATGGCCGGTAATAAACCTGCGGCCGGTTCATCGATAATGTCTTCATAACGATGGACAAACCAATCCTGTGATAATCCAAATTCAATATGTGTGTACCACCTCTTATTGGGTGATACCTGATGAAGGACGGATGATACAAATGCATTTCCATTGAACCGGGTACCAAGTCCGCCCAGTTCAATGATGTCACCGGGTTTTAATTCAGAGGTACCCAATATCTTTACCTGGCCCATTATTTTGGCCATTCTGCTCCGCAATAATTTGGCATCGGACCAAGCCTTTAGTTCCTGATTGAGTACCCCTCCCGTGTGTTGCATGGGAAATTCTTCCAATCCTATAACATCTGATAATTTGCTTGCTGTGAAGTCTCCCTGTTCTGTAAAGCTTGGCTCTTCTCCTTCTCCTTCTATTACTTCCTGCTTGGCATAGTCCCAGGATATACTCTTTGAGGCAGCGTACTGATCCCGTGCATCCATGCCCCCCTGGAATTCCAAAATATCCCCGTCAGAAGTGTTGAATAATTTCCGCTTGGGTTCCTGCCCAAAGTCGGGTTTCTTAACTGTGATTTTACCATCATCAACAAAAACGAGTTTTCCATTTACATCGGCTCTGGAAACAATAAAATCCCAATCCGTAACAAAATACTGTACCAGTTCATTGTGCTCTAATTCAGTGGCCTCAATGTCATTTTCGATATCGCTGTAATCACCTAAGATTTCTTCGATAATATCACTGTCTTTGGACTTACTGAAATATTTATTCTTTCTACCTATTGTTGTTTTTACACTGATATCCTTCAGGTCAATAATGAGTTGGAATGGTTCATCCGTCTTGGCTCTAATGTTGTGTTTTATGATAATGCCCTTGAAAATAGTTTCCTCAATGCTATTATAACCAGCCCGTATTTCCACTTCATTACCCGGAAGAAAAAGGTCCCCAGCGCTTAATTCAAAATCTCCAAGAACTCTACTACCATCAATAAGGGCAATTTGAGCGGTGGGGATCTTGTTGACGGACTTTACAACATACATAGACCTAATCCCAATTTCCTGGCTTAATGGAGTTCCATCTACTAAAATTGTGAACGTAGCTAAATGTGCGGCCATTCCCTGATTATTGATTTTTCTTATTTATAGGAGGTAATACCAGTTTTTCTCCAATGCCTACACCCCGAAAGTTTTTCAAGTTATTGATCCGCGCTATTTCCAGATAGAGGGATGGGTCTCCATAAGTTCTATCGGCCAGAAGAGGTATGCTGTCACCTGATTTAAATCGAACTATATGGGAGAGGTCAGGCGAACTTGTACCCGGTTCCTTTGCTTGGGTTTTTCTTGACTTTGCCTCCTCAAAACTTGCTGTAATCGTAGCCCTTATGGCAATGCCTGCATTGTTAAACAGCTTGTAATTTACCGTAGCACTTGAAAGCACTCCTTTAAATTCATAAGTACCCCAATTGATCTGAAGGAAGTTGGGCATATGGGTGTCGCCCTGAACTTCTCCTGTTATCTCTAAAAACTTCTGAATCGCCTCTTCTACTCCTACTGGTTTTGCTTTTCCTGTTAAATTATTGTTGCCTTTAAATATTAAATCGATCGCGTCGTAATCCTTACCTGGTGTGGTCTTAAGTCCGCTAATCTTACTGCCATCTATGCTGGCTTTGCTGGTTGGAGATGCTCCCGTTGCATCAAATAAGAACTCAAAAGAGGCAGTATCAGACTTAAGTTGTCTAAACTCTAAGCCTTTGGTGTTGGGATCTGTTCCCTCTGGCGGCAGCCATTGTGCTTTAAATTCTTTACTATAAGTGGTAGGATTGTACATAACGGTAAAGGAGCCTGTGCCATTTTTGAATTCAACATCCGAAAAAGCGCTTATCCTAAGCTTTTCCAGACCTCCTTGTATATTGAGTAAATCCGCCAGGCTCACTATCGTTCTTTTTTATTGTTTATTAATATTGCCATTTGTTCTAATGCATCTGCCACAGCCTTCTCTGAAGCCGGTTTCGTCGAACTTTCAGATGTAGGACTAGCGGGTGTCTCGTTGGCAGCGCTAACTACCGCCCTGATGATTAACTCCTTTATCTCTACCGGCATATTTTTATATTAATGAATCCAAATCCAATGCGTCTATCCTTTTGTAATACTGATATGACAATTCAATTGACTCTATTACAATGGAACTGTCCTGTGCATTCAGTCCCTCAAAACTCCACTTAACTGGCCAGGCATTTACAAAATTCCATGCTTGAATTGGGAGGTGCAGGTCATTCAGCAAAATAACCGTTGCATCGCCCGGTTCGAATTGAAACCCTTCAACTGCATCCTTGAATTGTCGGGATAGTTGAGAATTAAATAAAAGGCCCCTTTTTAGCACCAGATTCTGATAGGAAACCGGGTTAGGGAGGCGGTGAGCGAAACGATTTTCACCACCCTCCCTGTATTCTTCGATTCCTATTTCCGTGTTGAGACCGGAGATTTCCTGAAAGCCTATATCCGGTACGCCGAAAGTGCTGAAAATCCCTTCAAACCTTACCAGGAAGTGAAACCCAACCGGTGGATAGTACAGCGCCATATTCTACGTTTAATATTACACCGTTTCAATGGTCAGGCCTTCATGAGCAAGGGTAATTGATTCTATTGCAACTTCGTTGCCCGTTGAATTTAATGAGGGCCCTTCAACTTTAGTAGGCCAAGCGTCATTGATCTTCCATACCATCAATGGGTCGCCATCCTCGTTGAGCAAGCTAACCGTGATTGTCCGTCTCTCTATCTTGCTCATCCTTACGGTATTGAGCCATATAAAGAACTCATTATCGTCTACGAATATCCCCCTTTTGCAAACGACATCATCGAATTGGGGTATTCCGGGCATTTTGGTCACTTGAAAATCACCTGCATCACTTGACCTATATTCAATAGGTTGCAGGGTTACATTCAAACCGGAGACTTCAGTGAATCCGATTCTGGTTCCTTGCCATTCAACTTGAAAGCGAAAGGTGGAAACTGGATAATTAATTGCCATAACTATATGATTTTAAAATTGTTAAACATTCTGTTTTTAGGATTGCTGTAATTTGTGAGAGAACTTCAGAACGATGAATTCTGCTGGTCGTACAGCGGCCAATCCTATTTCCACATTCATTATTCCATTTAATATATCCTGCGGGGTCATGGTAATTCCCAATCCCACATTTACAAAGAAGGCGTCCTCTGGTTTTCCTCCAGCAAGGGCTCCATCTCTCCACAGGGTGGTCAGGAAATTCTCGATCATCGTTTTTACTCTCAACCAAGTGTTAGCGTCATTTGGTTCGAATACGACGAACTCCGTTGCTTTTTTAGTAGATTCCTCTACAAAAATATAGAGCCTTCTTACTGGTACGTAACGCCACTCATTGTCATTGCCTGCCAATGTCCGGGCACCCCATACCAAGGTTCCTTTTCCAGCGAAAGCCCTGATGGCATTGATGGATTTGCCACTGGTGGCATCGACGTTAAGGTCTGCCTGATCCTCCCTGGTTATCTGGGTATTGGGTCCGAGGATATTTGACACCGTCACATTAGCAGGTGCTTTCCAAACCCCTCTGTTACGGTCTACCCTGGCATATATCCCTGCAACGGAACTGCTCGGAGGCAAGGTAACCGTAAGCTTGTTGATCTCAGCCAGAATTTGGTTGTACAACTCCAGATTGGGAACCCCTCCCGTTTCAAAGGTTCCATCTTTTATTTCATCCAAACTGGCATTGAGATAGTCGGTTGCACCTGTTGATCCGTCAAGTACATGATTGGTAATGTCCACATCTTCATCATCATACTCAAAGTTGATAAGTGTTTTAATGTTGGGATAATAAGCGGCCCCGTATTTAAGATTTCCGAGTGTTTCATTCCTGAAATCATTAGCATCAGCAGTTATATCACCCGTATCCTGTACATCCATGATGGTGAAGCGATCCTGCAGCGTGTTGCACTGTTTTAACGCTTTGTCCATTACTGCAATTTGATTGGCTGTAGTAAGATTGACCGCTTCCGGCATGACGAGCAACGTAGGTTCGTCTTCTTTGGCAATGGCATCAAGCCCGGTTTCTAAATCAGTCTTTAAATTAGAATTACTCGGAAAAACACCGCCAGTACCTGCGGTATCGACAGAGACAATCCAGCAAGGCCCTCCTCCATTCGCAAAATACATACGCAATGCATAATTCAAAATAGAGTCAGAAGGAGTTGTTAGTTTTGCTGTAACCACCCTAACAGGCCCAGAGTCATCTATGTCGATGTCAATGCCCGTCTCCTTTTCGGGTCCTCCAAATAATTCTACAAATTCGGGATAGGATCTGATTCTGGTTGGTATATCGACCAAGCTTTCACCATCCTTCTCAGCTTTCTCCGTATAGCCAATAAAAGCTGGAATAGCTGTTGCTACTGCTGCTACTGATGCCGGTAGAGTCCGAATTTCTCGTACGTATACACCAGGCGTTTTTAAATCGTGTGCCATAGTTTTTGTTTTTAAGTTTTAATAATTGATGTTAATTTGGATTCAATCTGTTTATTCATTTTATATATATATATAAATCTCAGCTTGCTGGCCGCTTGGCCCATCACGCGGAGGATTGGGTAAATTCTCTATTAATGTTTTATTATTCTTGCCTTGTAATTCGAGTCTAAGCTTAGCTGTCTCAAAGAATGGAATATTCGTTTGATCAGAAGTAAATATGGCAGTTTCAAAACCGTTTATGGTTGTGTTTTCACCTTTACTGAAATCGTATTCTTCGTAAGGACTGCCTGAAACCGGGTCGTTACTCTTATCCTTAATTTTTAGATCATCAACATCCACTATGGGAGTTCCCTCAGGGGTTTTGGTTTTAACCACCACATGATATTTCCACTGGGTTTCTTTTCTGATGAATTCCATATCGTACTCATCAGCTATACCATATAAATTACCGGCCAGGTATTCCACTTCTAAGAGGCCAAAAATTCTTTGTCTTGCGAGTTCAGTATCGATATAGATCACCTCCGTTTTGGGAGCCTGAGTATTGTCGCTGTATTCAAAAGTGTACATTCCTTTGGGCAGGAATTTGAAGTCGATGGGTTGTTTATAAGCACCTTCCTGATCTGGCTTGACGGTGATTGGGAAATTGATATCTGGTAATCCATTCTTGCCGGGAATGGTTACCAATACCCCGTTCTTATCCGTAACCTTCAAGGTTCCAATGTGAGTCGATGGATCTGCCGCTGTGATGGGAAACAAATAGGTGAAAATCTTTGGCCTTAGGAAGTCTATATTTGAATACACCAGTGATCTGGTTGTTCCGTTGTTTTTAAAGTACAGTATCTTGTCTTTTGAATAGCTGACAGCACCTACATCCAAATCGGTGATATTGAGAAACTCTGCATTATTGGATAAAAACAGGGCAAAAGTGAATGTCACGTTGGAATTTAGGTCTATAAGTGGTGTGCCTCCTCCAGTGTTGTTGTCGATGGCTTTATAGGCTATTTTAAATCCGTTGTCTGTTTGCTTAAACAGCATCTTTCCTCCTTTGATTAGTTGCTTACATTCTTTAGTAGGAAGAATCTTAACATCCCTGCTGATTCCACTTTCATAGAAATTGTGCTTGACATTCACGTTGAACAACTTTTCGAAAAGCAGGACCATTTATCTTTATTGATTATTTGTAGTTGCAATATCCAAGGATCCGAGTACAGGTTGTTTATCCTGAATCAGTTTCTCCTGGAATTTCAGCAGACGAACCTTATATAAAACTGATGGTAAATACTCGGCACCAATGGCTGACCAGAAATTGTACATCTGCTCAAAGGAAAAGGAGTACAGTTCTACTACCAGTTTTTGAATGTCAGGGTCGATGCTTGCCATCAATGGTGAATTGTCTTGGGTAAATACATACTTAGCCTGAAGGAAAGAAATGACCCGTGACAATTGTTTCAATCCTTCTTTATAATCACTTTCACTGGTATTCTCTCCTGGTTTGACCCACCTTGCGGCAATGAGAACATAAATGTTGAGTTTGATCTCAGGATTATAATGCTCGGTTTCGCCATTACCATTGAGGAATGCTGTTTTCTGCTCCCTGAATACCCTCTCCTCTTCAATATTGATTAGCGATAGCCCTAAAGTCTTATTCGGAATGGCCCATTTACCATCTTCTCCAGCCACATTTGATAAAACAATAATGTCATCCTCTTCGGCTTCTTTACCAGCTTTAAGGTTGAGATAAATATTGATCTCCCTTTTGAGAATTTCTAACGCAGTATTTAACATACTATATTCATTTTCAACACCGGGACTCTCATTTTATCCACACATTTAAATTGATTCACTATCTAATTTTGTAAATTCTGCCAAGGTTAAATTCGCATCTTCACTTTTAAAAACGATCTAAATTTTACCCTATAGTTTTGCATTCTCAAGGACAGTTGAGTCTGGACATTCTCACAAAAAATAATAGATAGGTAATACAAATTACCTGAATATCAGCGCCTTAAGTGAAGTTGTATGAGGTTGGATTTGACAGTAATCCAGATAATAAACAAGGGTCATGCAATCGATTGTCAAATTGAAATGGATATCTGGGTATTGGCTGATTATTAATGGATGGTGTGAAAGTTAAATAGTTGAATTATGGTCAAGTGATTGCTATAGAGCCAGATGCAGCTTTTTGAATAGGCATTTTTTTAAAAATGCGATGACAAACTGTCCTTTACCATAGTTTAACAATAAGTGACATTTAAAACATATTTAATGTAAGGTATTCATAGAACATGGGAAAAAAGTACTTCGGCGATTTATGTATAGATGATGCCCACATCTCCATCTTTGGTTCTGGTAATTCTATCAATGATATTTCTGAAAAGGAGATAATGGAAATTAAAAATAAGAGCTTCCTTATTACCCTTAACTATGCGCCCGTAAAGATTTCGGGACACATGAACATGTGGTCTGACAAGCATGTAAGTGACTGGATGAATAACTATTACCGGAACAAGGAAAAGACCACATTGTTCTTAGCAAGGGAGCGATCAATGCGTAATGAAAAGTTGCCGCTGTTTCATTTGGTGGACTATTGGTTTAATGAAAAAAGTGAGCGGTTAAAAGGCAATTATACTATAGTATGGCTGTTACAACTTTTAGAGAAATATTTTCCTGATAAAAAGGTGCTCTTATTTGGGCTGGATATGAACGGCATTAGCAACGACCGGGCAAAATGGTACGATGACCATTTAGATTTTGACAAATTGCATAGAGGTAAGACCTTCAAGATACAGCATAAGCTTAACCAATGTGCGCGACAATTGGATAATTACATTAGGCAAAAGGACAAATTCATCAATTGTAATTTGAATAGCCATTACAATGGGTTTGAGAGAAAACACTGGAAAGAGTTATTGAATTGAGCTTCATAGTTACTTCATTCTACACTGAGAATACCCCTTATAAAAAGGAGGTGTTGAGATTAATCCAGTCTGCCCGGAAATTCAATATAAAGTTCCATGTAAAGTCTGTGGTGTCCCTGGGGTCGTGGGAAAAGAACTGTCAATATAAGGCTATTCATATCCTGGAAACCTTGAACAAGTTTGATGAAAACATACTTTGGGTAGATGCTGATGCCATATTCCTGAGTTATCCAGAACTATTCGATCAAATGGACTGCGATATTGCATATCATTACCTTGAACACCGAAAGGAAATACTAAGTGGTACCCTGTTTCTGAGGAATAATGAAAAGGTGAAGGGATTGGTTGAGAAGTGGATAGAGATTAATAGCACAAATAACCTTTGGGATCAAAGGAATCTGCAAACTGCTATGGAGGCAGATGGTTCATTGGTAAACTACCGTTTACCTGCGGAATACTGCAGGATATACGATAATAAATATCAACATCTATCAGCCGAACCCATAATTGTACACTATCAGGCATCAAGGCGCTTCAAAAAACAAATTAACAGGGGAATCAGCAACGGGGCATGGAGGGCTGCTGTATGATTTTGAATTTTAATATTGATTAATGAGTATTACTGAGATTGTTTTTCCAGCCAATAACAATTACCGTTATTATAATATGCATTACCGGTACGTAATGAACTCCATTGCCTCGGCGGAGATTGAATGCGTACTGAACAATACAGTTAAACAAATAGGGGCAACTGCATTTGAAATATTCGTTGATGGCCAGCTAGTGTTAATTGATTTTTCGGACTTTCCCGAAGTTCTACCCAATTGTGGTGACTATCCTTATTACTTCAAGTTTCATTTTTCAGAGGACAAGCATGAGCAATTGGATAATGTTTTTCCTTTTGCCCCGATCAGCTTTGATGACTGGAATCAGTACGTTCATTTGAAAGGTGAGATATGCTATTCTGCCAATAATGATACTATTTTAAACAACCAGCGGCCCTATGCCGGTGCACGTGAGAGAAGGAAAAAAGTTCAGCATATGTTGACATCTCATTGCAGGAACAACGTAGACACCTCGATTACCAGCCAGGAGTCATTCTGGTGGAAAATCAACAATTGCCTGGTCTCGGTTTGTGTGCCTGGGGCGAGAAACGACATGCTTGACAGGGGCCAGTTTCAATATATGGCCTTTGGTTGTTGTACTATTTCGCCTAAACTGTTAACCATTCTACCATATTATGAAAAGTTAGTGCCAGGCGTTCATTATATCCAATGTGATGATAACTATTCCGATCTGATTGACAAAATAGAATGGTGTAAAGAGAATCGGGAAGCTTGCGTGAAAATAGGTAAGAACGCAAAACATCTTTTCAAAGAAACTTCTACTCCTGAACAATTATGGGGTATAATAAATGAAACCCTTATATGTGCGACAAGGTCAGTGTACTAATACCTGCTTATAATAGGAGTCGGTTCATAGGAGAATGCATTGAAAGCATTTTAAGACAAACTTATAATAACATAGAGATTATTGTTTACGACGACGGCAGCACTGACAACACTGTTAACATTGCAAGGTCATTTGGAAACATAAACGTAATCGAGGGTAACAAAAACATGGGGGTTAGCTACGCAAGAAATAGGTTATTGGAAATATGTAATACCGAATATGCCGCTTGGCATGATAGCGATGATGTTTCGAATGTTTATCGAATAGAAGAACAATATTATGCGATAAAAAACACTGAAAAGGCCCTTTGCTATTGTAATTGGCAATTTGAGAGGCATTCGATTCGAAGTGATTGGCATGCACAGCAGCCTGTAAGTCCTGAGAACGAGAGCAAGTGCATGGGAAGTAGCTTTATCAATGTAAAGCTGGCTAGAAAAGTTCCATTCGAAGAAGCCATTACTATGGGGGGCGAAGATTTGATCTGGAGAAGGGCAATGGAGCAGAAATATAGAGGGTTTGTTTTGGTGCGTAAAATGCTATACCACGTGCGATTGCACAACCAGCGAATCAGTACGTGGAAAAATCAGTCACAAAACAGGGTTGAAAGATTACAGAGTGATCAAGTTTATGAAAAAGCATTAGGCGAATTAGGATGAAGAGGGACAAAAAAATCTCTATTTGCATTACAGTAAAGAACAGGTCGAAGTTTCCTCTTGGAAACAACCAATACCTTTACTTGTTTCCCCGTTGCGTGGAATCTATTACTAATGCGATCCAGGTTAAGGATAATATCGAGATTGTAATCAGTGATTGGCATTCTACAGATTGGCCCCTGGAAGAATGGATAGATGCAAAGCTGAGTAGCATCCCTTATAAGATTATTAAGGTAGAAGGACGCTTTCACAGGGGAACGGGTCGCAATGTTGCTGCGGACAATGCGGATGGTGATTATTTGTGGTTCATAGATGCCGACATGATTATTAACCGGCGGATATTTCAAAATGGTCTAGCTTGTGTGCGAAATAATAAAGCCTACTTTCCCAGTTGCTTTTATTTCTTAAATCCTGGACACACTAAAGGTTTCTGGTGCGGGGGAAAGGGAAATTGCATGTTGACAAGGGAAATGTATTTAAAAATTGGCAAATGGCCCTGCCCACCACAATACAATCGTCCATATCATGAAGACATAAGATTTTTTAAATCATTTGAAAGAAGCGGATTTGAAGTAGTTACCGAAAAGGTTAATGGTTATTTACATCAGTACCATCCGGGTATGTCGGTTGATGAGATATTTACCACATACAAAGAACTGGTCGAGGTAGCTTAAAACCGAAAATTGAAATGGTTAGATTATTTATCAATTACTTTAATAACTCCAACCCGCACAGGCAGCAGGAGTATTTAGAATGCTTAAGCAAAAATTTAAGTAATCCTCACCTTAACGAAATAATTCTGCTTCTTGAAAATAAGATTCAGGATAAAATATTAAATAATGAAAAAATAAAGAAAGAATATACTAACAAACGTCCCACATTCTCCAATTTTTTTAAGGTTATTAATAAATACGCAACCAAAGACGATATTTCCATTATCTCAAATTCTGACATGTATTTTGATGAAACTATCAAGGAAATTAAGCGAATGGACTTAAGAGATAAAGTTTTGTGTTTAAGTAGATGGGACGTTGATGCCAAAGGTAACGTAAAACTTTTCAATAGAGATGATAGTCAGGATGTCTGGATTTTTAAATCAAAAGTAGTAAGGGGAGTTGTAGCCGAATTCTGTTTAGGTATTCCAGGCTGTGATAATAAAATTGCATATGAACTTGACAAGGTAGGATACTCAGTTTATAACCCTTCCAAGTTAGTCAAATGCTATCATTTGCATTTAATTAACATAAGAACATACAAAAGACCTGGGTTGGCCCCTCCGTTTAAAATGATACAGCCAGATTATGGGAATCTTCTTTTGAAGAATTAAATATGATACGATGAAATTATACACCTTCTATACAGATACACATGAGATATTTCTAAAGGACTTTTTTATACCTTCTCTTAAAAAAGGTGAATATGATTTGGTAATTGAAAAATTCAACCAAGATTGTCATAATGGTAAGTATATGACTAAGGGCTGGAATAATACCATGAGAAAAAAAGTCCAGTATATTATCAGGAGTATTGAGGAGTGCTGGGGTAATGTTTTTATACATTCCGATTGTGATGTGCAGTTTTTTAAACCAAGTAAACAGTATTTCATCTCCGAAATAAAAAATTATGATATAGTACTTCAAGATGATGTTGTGTGTTATTGCGCTGGATTTTTCGTTTGTAGAGCAAATGGGAAAACGCTAAGATTATTTAATTCCGTCTTGGACAATCTAAGTCAATATGATAATGATCAAGATGCTTTGAATAATTATATTAATTCGTTTGAAATAAAACATAAAAAATTTGATAACAGGGTGTATACGATAGCAATGGCAATGGGTGGCAGATGGTATGGAGAGGAAGTGGAAATACCCAAAGACATTATTATCCATCATGCTAATTGGACAACCGGGATTGATAATAAGATAAAGCTGTTAGAGTATGTAAGAAATAAAGTCGTGAAATAATGATGAAACAGGTTAGAATGAACCCAAATTACCAATTTGTAAGTTAAAAAATAAAACTGTTGTAGTAAGTCGAAAAAATGTTTACCTCCAAACTGAAACCCGAACGCTCGGACAGGCCGTTGCACTTTGCGGACAAATTCCCAGTTCAGCCCAAACTCAAAATAAACGACGCCAATGATGAGCAGGAGAGAGAGGCCGACGCTGTGGCTGACAATGTGATGATGATGCCTGAAACGACCGGGGAACCACCTGTCGGGTTGATGCCTTCTTCTGTAAATCCCAGTATTCAATTAATGCCAGATTCGACCCAGCCACCAATACAGCTCATGCCCCAAACAATGGCGCCGGCTATACAACTGATGCCCGAAATGCAAGAAAACGAAATGATGGGTTATGAAGAAGAGAAAGTACAGATGATGCAAGAAGAGGACGAGAAGGAAGTACAGATGAAATGTGAAAAATGCGCAGAGGAAGAAAAAGGATTAATACAAAAGAAACCTATTATACAAAGATCAGGGGATGGCAAGACCTATGCTTCTCCTGCACTTGCTAATCGCCTCAACAGCATGGAGGGACAAGGACAGTCTTTACCCAATAAAACCCAACGGGAAATGAGTGGCAAAATGGGTGCGGATTTCAGTGAGGTGAAAATTCATACTGATGACACTGCTATTAAAATGAGCCGAGAGCTGAGCGCTAAAGCATTTACCCACGGCCATGATATTTATTTCAACAAAGGGCAATACAATCCCGCTGATAACACTGGCAAGCACCTGTTGGCACATGAGTTGACGCATTCAATACAGCAAAGTGGAAGAAATCAGATTCAACGGGTTCCTACAGATACACCCAATCTTAACAGATTGCGGGAACTTCTTCAAGATGATAGTGAAAGTGAAGCCATTACCTTAATAGGGCAACTAAGCAATGATGAGGTAATAGCTATGTTTGACAGTCGCGAATTCAAGGAGCTTGCAATAAGCGCTTTTAATAACGAAGAAATGTATCGTGCTATGAGGGCCGCCGGAAGAGACCTTTATAAAAATTTGGAATGGATGTTTGATGAAGGAACCAGCTGGGAATATGTAGAGGTTCTTATTAACAGTGTCCCGTCAGGTAGGGATAGAGTAAGAGCGGATAATTGGATGAAAGAACAATTTATCGGTGTCTGTGACAATGAAGAGATGGCAGAAGCGGTTGACCTGCTCGGTGGAACTTTGCTTCAAAAGTTGACCTGGATGAAAGCTGAAGGTTCCAGCTGGGACCTAATAGAGGCAAAACTACTGGCTACTGCCGATGCTGCACAGAAGCTAGCACTTTACGCAAGTGCTGATATGGAGGAGTTCTTTGTTAGCGAATGCAACAATGAAGAGATGGCAGAAGCGGTTGACCTACTTGGTGGAACTTTGCTTCAAAAGTTGACATGGATGAAAGTCGAAGGCTCAAGCTGGGAACTGGTTAAACCTAAAATAATAGCGGCTCCACAAGCAGAAAGGGATGTGTTGAAAACTAACGACTGGAGGGATTTCTTTGTTTCTATTTGTACCAACGTAACGATGGCAGAAGCGGTTGATACATTAAATTTTGACTTGAAAACCAAATTAGAATGGATGATAGCTGAGGGGACCAGTTACGATTTGGTTAAGCCTAAAATACTTGCTGCACCAGCTCCTGAAAAGGCCGCTGTTCTTGCCGATCATACACTGCTGAGAGCTATACAAAACGAATTCAACTGGAATAATTTTGCAAGAACTGTAGAATTGTTAGGAAGAAATGCCCCAACAGGAGCTGCAATGATTGGAAATGCCACAGTTCAGGCTGCATTGGCAACTGCCTGGGCTGCGTCAGCTGCGGCTATAACTATATGGAATCGTCATGATCCTCTTCACCCTGGTCATCCTTGTAATCCTCCTCCAGGTGCACCACCTGTACCAGGAGTTGGGCATGAAGAAGGTGGATTCATTTACATGAACCTTATAACGGGTACCTTTTCATCACAAGCTATAGCTCCTGGGGGACAAGCAGATCTTACCTTAAGCAATCCTGCCGAAGTAACAGACTCTATTGTTGTTGGCGGATATCACACACACCCAAACGTAGGACCTTGTTGGGGAGCACCCCTTGCAAGTACTGACGACATAGCTTGGACCGTGAGTAATGGTGTACCATTGCTTTTACGAGGAGCTTTCCCGGTAGTGGCTACAACATCTGATGTTTCTACGGGAGCCGCAAGACTTCATTTAGCTGGAAACAGAGGAGTGCCTGGTGCTGCAGGAGGGCTTGCGCCACAAGCTACAAAAGACGGTAATTATGATGAAATATAAAGAATATTGGGATCTTTACAATTAATTATTAGTGCAGTTATTTATGAAAAATATTTTTTACATCATTCCAGTTTTGTTAATCTTATTCTTTGGATGCACTTGTTCTGAGAAAACAACCCATTCAACAATCTATGAAAATGATAAGGAGGATATAAAAATGATTAGTAGAAAAAAAGCAAAGGAAATAGCTCATAAAGATGCTTCGAAAATATATCGTGATCTTACAATTTATAAAATTGAAGCTGTTTTAAAAGATGATAAATGGTATGTGGATTATAAATTTAAAGATCCTAATATGGTAGGTGGCGGTCCTCATTATGTTATATCAGCAAAAACAAGTGAGATAATTTCATTTCGGTATGAGCAGTAATTGTAGGCTTTAACTGCTGGTTTGCGGCATTTAAACTGAAAAAGACCTGAATCCGATGAACATCGCCATAGAGGTCATGTCAATTAGGGAGCAGGCGTGAAAATATAATATACGGATAACCAATACTTTAAACGTAATTCGTCCCTTTTTACTCTGAATATTGCAGGGTAAACTGTCCTCAATTAAAATTCAATTTAACTTTATCTTTATATTGGTTAAGTATACCCTGAAAACATTTATACTGTCACTCGGGATGGCAAACTCATAAAAACCAATACTATGCAATGCACCAACCCCATCGTGCAGCTGATCAAAAACAACAAGATCGCTTCTACTTTAAAGAAGGGCTCCAGATCAAAAGTGAGCATCAGGGCCCTTCAGACCTTGCTTCATGAGCTGGGGTTCGGCGAAGAACTCAGTTGGCAGAAATATGGGGCTGATGGAGATTATGGCAATGCCACTGTAAAGGCCGTGAGTTCTTTTAAGCGGAGAAATGGGTTAAAGGCTAGTGGGCGTAGTGTAAGCATTCAGGTAGCCAAGGTGCTGCTGACCCGGTTCGATAGCCTCGACGAATTGCAGCAACTCAACAACGACCTGAGGGGAAACAGAATTGGGGGGGCTTATTATAGAGGATCAAAAGACAAAAATGCCATAGCCGCTTTGCAAACCCTGCTCAACGATCTGGGATTTGGAAAGCAATTGAAGTGGAGCAAATATCGCAATGATGGAGATTATGGCAATGCAACCGTTTCTGCACTCAGTGCGTTTGCAAAAAAGAGCGGTATCTCAACCTCTGGATCAAAGCTCAGTAAAAAACTGGCACAATTGATTATTAGCAAACTCAAAGTGCGTTATGGTGATGGTTGGAGAACAACCGGAAAGACGGCAGCTAAAATTCCTGTAAGATGTGCATTGTCCACTTTTACCGGTAGTAATTTTGTGGGTAAGAAAGTAGTAGCGGACAATCGCTTTCTTCCTGCCCTGAAACGGATCAATGGGTTTGCGAAGAAACATGACGTTTTAGTACATGTTACAAGCTCGTTCCGTACCACAACCAATGTAAAGGGGGCGATTGTTACGCCGGCGAGAATGTCAAATCACCTGGCAGGCCACGCCATTGATATGAATTTGAGGTATGGACCTAACCACGCCAATTGGTGCAACTCGGCTTGTCTAAGGAAGAGAACCCTTCCGGCGCCGGTTAAAGGCTTTATAGGTGCCATCAGAAAAGATGCAGGACTGCGTTGGGGTGGTGATTTTAGAACAAAAGATCCCGTTCACATAGATGACCACCTCAACAAAGACAAAAGTGCTTGGGCGAAAAGGTATAAAGCCACCCAAATAGCCAGGCAATCCGGATGTGGTTAAGAGAGTTGTAAAAGTATTCGCTGAAACAATAATATGGCAAAAGGAAAGAAGAGGGCACTGTTAAACCAAGTAACCCAATAGATAACACACTAATATTCTAATTCATAACTCATGGCTACAAAAAAAATAATAGTAACTGCTGATGACTACGGGGTTGTCCCTAGTATTGACAAAGCAATTACCAATGCTGTAGTAGAAAGGAAGATCAACTCGGTAGCTGCTTTTGCCAATTATGGTGAAGCTGGAGCAAAATCGGTTGAGAACGCCAAAAAGCTCATCGACGAGGCTGGCCAAAACAATGCTCCTCTTGAGTTAGGGGTTCATCTAACCATCTCTTCCGGTAATCCAATTCTTGGGAAAGATAAAGTACCATCTCTTTACGAGGAAGGAACTAATCATTTTAGGTCTCATCTCGATCTATCACTCAATGACACTGATCTGGTTGAGATGAAAAATGAACTTCAGGCCCAAATAGACGTTTTTAAAAAGGCAGAAATTCCAATTCATCATCTGACCTGTCATCACAATACCTTCAATGTATATAAGGATTTCTTTCTAATATATCTGGATATAGCAAAAGAGAATAACCTCCCGGTCCGAAGCCCAAGGGTAAGGCCAAGGATCAGCAATGATTTTTATGTAGGATTCTATTTACATCTTAACCTGCTGGAAGATATTACCCCGGTGGAGGTCATGAAAATTCATGTATTTCTGAAAACCATCAGGATAGCATTTCGCCGATATGGAAAAGTGAGGGCACCTGATTACATGGATATCCGGCACTATGGGCCCATTCCAGGCAGGGAGTTCCCTGCGAGAAAGGAAGAGCATTTGCTCAAGAAAAAATTGAAAACCATGAAGAAGATATTCTCGAAATTCAAAAGGTCAGATGACAAATTGATGGAGATCGTAATTCACATGAGGGATGGTGAAATCACAAATCACGAGGATTACAAAAAAGAAACTGATGCGACGGGTTATTTTGGCATAGATCCCCAATATTTTGACAGCCGTGTGCTCGAATACAAATCGGTCCTGAAAACGGATTTTGAGCAACTATTGGCCAAGAACGATATGCAGTGGGGAAGTTGGAAAGATGCTAAAACGCCTTAGGTAAAAAGGTTTTGTTTCGCTATTAAAATATTTCGTAAAGTGAGCCCCATTATTAATGTTTATATCTTAGTCTTAATAAAGGATAACTAAATATTATCATGGAAGTTCTCAGTCCTCGCTATTGGGCTAATTTCAAGAAGAAGAATAACGAGGGAAAGGAATCCTTTGATGGTGGTCTATTTGAAGAGTTGGTTCGCGATGTACTTGCTGTCCATTTTGATGGAGATTGGGAACAAACATCCATTACCTGGGATGGGGGAAAGGATTTTGTTGACAGATCTATACCTGGAGAGCAAGCTTGGGCTGAGTGTAAAATGTACAAACGGGCTTTATCCATCAAAGTTGTGAGTAACACGCTAGTTATGGCGATAGATCATCACCAGAAGATCAAACAACTAATGTTCTTTTCATATAGTCCGCTCAATGAAAATGCTAAGCGTCATCTGGGGCGATTCTCCGAATCAACAAATATTGACATCCAGGCATTTGACGATAGAAAGCTTGAGAGATTAATACTCTCCTCAAAACAGATATTACAAAAGTTTTTTCCTTCTCCTCCAGCGAAAAAGAAAACTGAGATTGAAGAGGATTTAGAAATTATACCATTTTTTAGTACGGATGTACACATTGGATACACTCAAGTTGCAGATATTGATGGGGTTACTAAGAGTCGAAAGCCATTTATACCTATCAATACCCCCTGTTTGTACGAAATTTTCCTAAGGTCGAATACGGTAAAGGAAAAGCAGGAAGTTGTAATCAACTTATTTGACCTTCTTACTAAAAACTGCCCTCTTGATTTTCTAAACAAGGGAGGTTTTGAATTGGATTCTAATAAGTGCCTAAAAATGGAATTGTTACCTGGTGAACTATCCAGTATAAGAATCCTTCTTGCTCCTCTTACCACAACCCTGAAATCGATCCCTTCCATCAGTGTTCAAACTCCCAAGGGCACTAATAATTTACCTGCAATTCCAATTGAAGTTCCTCGCTTAAACCGCCCTTCTTTAGTCGGTGAGCCTGCCTATGATGCACTGGAGCAATTCGAAACTAGAATTTCGGGGAAAAATACCATTACTCATGCGGTTGTTAGCGGCAAAAGTGGAGTAGGGAAAACGCGATTCTTAGAAGAAGCGGAGATGAAACTGCTTACCCACAACTATCTTGTTCTACGCCTTGACGGAAGAAACGCCTTATGTGACGAGTTCAAAGATTTTGTGGTGAACTTATTGTCACAAATCTGGCGGCTACCCAATATCAACTTATTTACGAATGAATCTGAATCACATGTCAGCAGTGATACCGGGGATACGCTTTTTGATCGTGTCTGCTCCTTTGTGTATCAATCTGATCAAGAGCCGATAAATTTTGTTGATGAGCTGGATCAAATATTAGACCTGGTAAGTCATGGTCTTTTAAATCAAAGAGCAGCTTTACTTATAGACAATGTGCAAAAATTGGACAACCCTTCTCTTCTTTTACTTTTTAAGTTATCAGAACGAATCACGGGGACTCCTGGACAAGGTGCTCTACTATTTGCTTTTAATGAAGATGAGCTGATTTATTCAGCGGAGGCAGCCCTACTGCATGACAAACTAAGAAAAGAAGCAATTCTTGCTCAAGGCGCAAGGCAATTTTTTGAGCTTCCCGAGTTCAGCCGCGATTCAGTGGAGATGTTTCTCAATACCATTTGTAAGTCCCTTGATAATCAGGAGAAATTTACTGAGCACTACCCGCGACTTACTGATATGATATATGAATCAGTTCTTCCCCGACCTTTAGATTTATATCAGCTTTTTCTTGCAGCACAAGACGAGAATAGAAAAATTGCCAGAGTAGAAGATGGTTTCTTCTTCGTAAAAGACCCAGATGAATTTTACCAACTAGTTAAAAGTGTAAACAGGAATACAGAGATAATACTAGGCGAAAGATTAATGTCACTTTCTGCCAAACCTAATCTGATGCGTCTCCTCGTGTCATTGGCCTACCTAGGTGAAGGCGATACCAACCTTCTTCTATTCGTAGCAGAATCCTCCTCACCAGAGCTAAGGTACTTAGTAGAAGGAGGATGGTTGCGATATTCTACTAGCAACAAGGTAGATTTTTACCACCCCTCCATAGAGCGGTTCATAATCAAGATTCTCAACGGAGAACACAACGATTCCAGATTTGATTTTGTTTTGGAAAAATCTTACACAAATGTAATTTCAAGTAGACTTTCGAAGGGTGGATTTATCGAGATGTTTCCTTTGGCCAGCTTTGCTCTTTCCGATGACAAGAGCAAATTGCTAAATAGTGCGCTAAAAAGGATTGCAACGCTCCAACACACCGTACCAACAATCCGCAAAAAGTTCCATGCTCAGGCATTGTACGATTATATTCTTCTACCCAATCAGGTTGATCCCAACTTATATATCAGATATGTACAAGGAATCTGCAATTTAGCTGCAGAAGGTAGTATTAGAAGCCTAGTTGATCGGCTTTGGACTTGTAGGCAGCGAATCAATTCATTCGTTCCAGCCACAAATGAAGCGGCGTATGCATTGTGCAGCATTGTGCGCCAGTATGCCAGTTATTCTAATTTGCTTGGCCAACCCGAAGTCGGGGAGCAAGCCTTGAGCAATGAACTACCAAAGGTTGATGGACTTCCTGAATCTGTTGATATCTACACTAGAACTAAAATAAAGGTGAATTATATGAACAGGCGATGCGTCTGTTTAAAGGATATGGGTGAGGCTCTTAAAGCGGAAGAAGTTGGAAAAGACACACTAGAGCTAGCCTTACAATTTGACCATAAGGAGTTTGTGTGTCTAACATTATTGGACTTAAGTGCAATCTATCGTAATGAGAAACAAGATCAGGCGCAGTACGAATATTATCTTAAAAAAGCTTTGGATTATTTTCAGGAAAACAAACTTGAAATCAACAGGTTAGAGCCAAGCATAGAATTTTCCTGTCTCGAAAACGAGGCTCATCTAAAAGGGTTGTCTGGCGACATTAAATCTATGGTTAGGTTATCGGAATCATTAATAGGTCGAACACGAAAAAGTTATAGTCACTATTACCTTTTGCGGGGACTAGCTGCAAAAGCGGTCATGAGCTGCAGGTTCGAACTTTCAAAATCCCCCCCGGACAATCAGGCAATTAAAACTTTATTAGACTTAACAAAAGAAATAGAGGATTTAGCCATCCTTGCACGTTTCGATAGATTTCACCTCAAAAGTCTTCATCTACACGCCATAATCAACAGTAATCAAGGAAATTTAGATAGAGCGCAAGCTTTCTATACAGCCGCATTGGAAAAACTGGAATATAAACTGTTGAGTAATGAACGTAGATCCTATATCATTCCTTCTGATAAAGCATTGCTCTGGGATGCAGCAAATTTCTGGATTACAAATGGAGTTGGTGCCTCATTTCCAATGAAAAGAACATTGATAAAAAACACAAATGTTTCTAATCTCCTTAAAGCATTAGATAAGAACGAGCCCAAAACTCCGTTCACGCTTTTCGCCACTGACTCCTTTAATTATCCTTTCCCTTGAGTATTTGAAGAAGTGGTAGGACGTTAGCATTTCTATCTATAACAATATCTCGTTGATAATCCCGCCTTTGACTCCACCAAAAAGCATTGTTTTTTACACTCACGTACCGGTCGACAAAGTAGGCAATTGGGGCCCCTAAAACCATCAAGTCATAGCCAATAATTTCGAACAGACCTATGCTGTCTGCATCCCTCTGACCGGATGCTCGTTCAATACGGTCGTACCGTTCTACCCCCTCCGCTTGCACAACACTTTCATACCATCTTGGGTTGGCTACATTCATCATATTGCAGAAAAAATACTTACTAAAACCACCGAATGTTTTTTCAAAGTATTTAGCAGACTGTTTGTAATAGTCAATCATATCTTGTTCAAGAATGTTAGCGTGTTTTCGCATAAAAGCTCCTTTAATATCAGTTTTCAGGGAAGCATTTTTATAAGCTCCTTTGATCAAAGAAAAGTCACCACCAAAGTGATACGTGATTGCTTTGGACGCTGCACCGACTAAATAGCCCCTTTCTTTCAGACGAAGACAAATATCCAAATCAGTATACAGAGACCCGAAGCTTTCGTCCATTCCCCCCAAATCCAGAAAATCCTGTTTTTTCATGAGTAAGCCCCCCGCGCAAACCATTTGAGAAATGCAGTTACTTTGCACAAGAGGATGATCTATGGATAGATCCATGAATGGGTGTCCTAGATTGAAATCTGAATACGCTATTCCATAATCAAGAATCGCATTGCTTGCTGTATTGAGAACTTTGCAACTTACTGCAGCAATTTTAGGGTCACTATCATAGAAGGCCCATAACCCCTCTAACCAGTTAGGTTGAAAGACAAGATCATGGTCCGCAATTACCATATAATCATAAATTGAGGCATTTACTCCTTCATTCACTGCTCGTGCATAGCCCAAATTCTCTTGAAAGTATAGGTAAGTAATCCTTTCGGTGAATAGATTGACTTGGTTTACGTCTTGGCTCTCATTGTTGACCACGACCAATATTTCATCTTTCTCCCTTACTGTTTGTATTAGGCTCTCCAAGCAGGCCTTTAGATAGGATTGACCACTATGGTAGGTAACCAAAATAGATATAGCATTAGGAATCACCATGATAATTGATTGAAATAAAAAAGAGCACGCCAACTTTTTCCTTTTAACTTCGACATTGGCCTCAGAAACATGTGAGAAACGAATAAAAAAGACCATCTCATCCTTCTTCGCAATGAAACTCGTTTCTTGACTTGCTTCTCGTACAATTCACATATCACATGATAAACGATATTCGCGTTTCGGGTGAATATAAAGTGTAGTTTCCCATATGATGATGGAATCTCGCTTACCACTCTTTCAATGCCATAAACTACCTGATAAATGTTTTCGCAATCTGAATTAGCTGTAACGGAATCAGATCTTCTTATATACAGGTATAGACTTTTCTGCACACAACTGCATCTGGGTTGCCTTAACAATAGACGACACATAAACTCTAAGTCTTCACCATAGCGGCAATCCTCGTCGTACCAAATGTTTTCCATCATTAAAAATGCTGTTCTATAGAGGGCTGCTGTATGCGCGAAATGAGTAGTTGCACCCAAATACGCATTTATTATTTCTTTCGATTCCTTTAAATAGATTCGATTCTCTTCAAATTTTATTCTCTGACCCGTCAACGGATTGACTTGATCAAACCCGCAATAAACCAAATCGAACGCATCGCCAATCTCTTCTACCATCTCTTGCAAAAAAGTGGGTTCATATCTGTCATCAGCATCCAGAAAGCCTATACAATATCCTTTAGCGTTTTTTATGCCTAGATTATAGGCGTAGCTCTGCCCCCTGTTCTGTGAATTATTCAGATAAGTTACCTGGATTTCAGGGTGCTTTGTAATAAACTCTTGAATGATAAGATCGGACGCATCCGTAGAACCATCATTGACGATTATTACTTCAAAAGTGCCATAGGTTTGAGCCACTAAACTCTCAAAAGGGTCAGCTAGATACTTAGCACTGTTGTAGACTGGGATGATCACACTTACCAACACGTTATCATCCATAATATTTAGTTATCCTTTATTCAGGAATAACTAAAAATCATCAGTGCTAAAGGATCTTCTCGGATGTTTGGTCAGGAGAATATGCCTTAGTTTTTTCTTGCTTACATGTGTATAGATCTGAGTTGTCATAATAGAGCTATGACCTAAAAGATGTTGGATATATTTTATGTCAACATCAGCTTCCAATAGTGTAGTAGCAAAAGTGTGGCGAAAAACATGTGGCGTTATATTCGTTTTAAGCTTAGTTTCCTTAACGTATCGTTTTATCATATAGCGGACAGATTGTTCAGATAGCCTTTTGTTCAACCTGTTAAGAAAGAAATAGTTGGATTTATCAGGAGTGAGAAAGAGTTTTTTATACTCATTCAATGCATTTTTGCTTTCAGGATTACATATTTGAATGATCCGCTCTTTATTACCCTTACCATTGATCTTGACTAAGCCATTATTGATATCAATATTCTTAGATTTTAAATTACACAATTCTGATACTCTGATGCCGGTAATGAAGAGGAGTTCCAAAACTGCAATATCCCGGACAATAGCTTGATAAGCATGGTTTTCCCCTTGTTTACATCTGTTTCTGGCTCTATATATGACCTTAAAAATCTTCTTGACTTCTGAAATGGTCATTACAGTGGGTAATTTGAACGGTTCTTTAATATTTACCCGCATTTTGTGAAAGGGATTTAGTGATATTCTCTCTTCAAATTCCAGGTAATTGAAGCAAGCCTTGAGCGAAGCAATTTTACGCTTCACCGTTTTTACTTTGTTGTTACTGGTTAATATTTGAATGTATTCTCTTATAACGACTTTGTCTATTTGTTTAAAATGGTACAATTCATTTTTTGTTGACAAGAATCTCAAAAACTGTTTAAGATCAAGGCTATACGCCTTGAGGGTTTGAGAGCTAAGGCCTTTTTCGTATTCACAATGCCATAGAAATTCATCAGTATATATTTTTATCTCTTTCATATTTGTGAAATTTTAAATGTTGTGGAATTAAGATTTTTCATAAGGTAAGTACCTGAGGAATTTATCTGGCTAAATCGAACTTCACTTTTTAAACACAATTCCGTAAATTATAACTGTCCTAAGTAGTTTCTTACCTTTACATCCTCTCAACACTTGCACACACGTTTCACGGGTTAATTACGAATCCCTCAGGTTGAATTTTCAATCTGGGGGATTTGTTTTGTCGTCTGTTTGAAGCGGACAAGGAATCTTCACCGGCGAGTCTAGTCTAATAGGGTATTGGTGTAGGAAATGAAGTAGATAATTCGTTATTCTGTAGTTCGAGTCCCCGTGGCCCTTGAATCTGAATCCAGTAGAAAATAATTAAAGGACTTTATTGGCCGCTCCTTTACCCATTATTGGAAACAGCTTAACACGGGTAATGACGTATCCTTGCGGCATCCTAGGAAGAGTTATATTACCTATTTGCAAATTGCTTTGAATGGTCAGGCAAGGGGAATAACGGGACACAGTTCACAAAGTGTGATGGATAACCACTATATTGCTAGAGAGTTAATTGCAAGGACAATTTCGGATTTTGAAATACCTAATTTGTGATAAGAATTCTATTTTTGTTTAAACGTTAGAAATTTACAATTATGAAAAGCATATTAATACTAAGTTCATGTGTCTTTCTGTATGCCAATACGATAATGGCACAAGATAATTCGATTGAGGATTGCAAAAAAAGCAATACGGGCATTTTTGCTTTAAGAACACATCACCCCATACATTAGACATATACATTACAGAAGCCAACACTAACCCAAACACTCCACCTAATACTGGAGAAAAATATAGCGAGAACCTTACTGTTTCCAAGGGAAATAAAACATGTGTGCACCGTTTAGATCAAGGGGTATATCGTTACACAGCCCATATAGCAGAGAAAGAGCTGCCATCATCGCCTAATGAACGAACAGAAGTTTATCTGGCAGGACAAATCAATATAAAGGTATGCGAGACAGGAGAATTTGAAATTAAATAGAAAACATTCGTGGTACTAAAAATACATGGGGGCAGACTCGGTTACAACCACTTTCCGGCTCCGCAATTCAGCTTCCAGATAAGGCTAAGATAACTACTCTGGGAACATTCGCTGTTTTAAGTCCTGCGTGTCTACCAATTCCACCATCCGGGCATACTATCTGAGAATATCTATATCTGATAGTGGTTTGAAGATTGCAAATGTAATGCAAAAACCTGCATAGGTCTGCATTAATAACTAG
>JACZWC010000062.1 GCA_022572355.1 Bacteroidota bacterium
CCACAGGATAACGTGGAAATGTGTGATGGCCCACCTTTAAAGCTTGGAGAGATAACATTGGTGCCGGAAGATGACCAAGATGATTTTATTGAAATTGATTGCCATATTGTTACAGGGTCCTATGATCCAAATGATAAACAAGCAAGGCCAGTTGGTCTTACGGAAGCATCTCATTTCATTGATTCAACAGATGTGCTGGAATATATGATCCGCTTCCAGAACACAGGAACTGATACCGCCTTCAAAGTAGTAATACGAGACACGTTATCTCCTTTTTTAGATGTTCCAACGATTCGCTCAGGTACAAGCAGCCATTCGTATTCGTTCAATATTTCAGGAAATGGAATTTTAGAATGGACATTTGATAATATTTTACTTCCCGACAGCAACGTGAACGAACCGGAAAGCCACGGTTTTGTAAAATTTAAAATCCAGCAAAAACCCGGCAATTCTTTGGGTACTGTGATAGAAAACTATGCTGCTATTATTTTTGATTTTAACCCGCCGGTAATTACCGATACAGTCTTTAATACCATCGGAAATATTGATTCCATTGTTTCAGATTCATGCAATCCGCCATTTCTAATAATAAGTAGCGACGCTTCTTGTGCCTCACTAAATGACGGCCAGGTAATTTCACAGGGATTAGTGAATGGGCCGTGGAGTTATACCTGGCTGGATTCATTAAATAACATTATCAAAATAACTTCTGGTTCGAATATTGCTGATACATTGAGCAATCTTGCCCCGGGAAATTATTTTATGAATGCGAAAAATCTGGGTAGTTTATGCCCAATCACTTCTTTTAGCTTTATTATTAATGAACCCAACTCATTGGCCTCTTCAATATCGACAACAAATGTGAATTGTAACGGAGGCAATGATGGCTTCGCTACAGTTACCGTGAGCGGAGGCACTTCACCTTATACATACGCATGGAGCAATGGGGATAATTCGCCAACTGCAGACTCCTTATCGGCGGGAACGGCTACTACATGGATTACAGATGTAAATGGATGTCAACAAATGGATTCCGCCACCATTAGCGAACCAGTATTATTATCAACTTCAACCACATCCAATGACGCTACACAAGGTATATGTAACGGTACAGGGGTAGTTACTGCGACAGGAGGCACATCACCTTTTACTTACCAATGGGACGACCCATCCAATCAAACAACATCCACAGCAAATAGCTTATGCTCCGGTACTTTTTACGTGACGGTAACTGATAATAATGGTTGTACCATAATTGATTCCGTTACAATTTTTGAAATCACAGGAATAAGTTCAAATGAATTGAATAATAACATTAAGATTTATCCCAACCCAAACAGCGGCCAATTCACATTAAATATTAATTTAATAAAAAATAGCAGATTACATTTGAATATGTATCAAATTGACGGGCATTTGATATACTCCGAAAAATTGGAAAATACAGTTGGAAATTACAGCCGCAAATTGGATTTAAACAAATTCACCCGAGGAATATTTTATATTCAAATTATTACTGATCGGAATGTCTTTACTAAAAAAGTTATTTATCAATAAATTGTCCCACTCTACGTTTTTGTCAACCTCAAAATACCTTTGTTCTAACGTAGAGGCGACTAAAACCTATTGATATAATCCTGGAATAATTCGATCAACTTTTCAGTCCCCTCTCCTACCCTGCCGTCGCCAATCAGGTAATCGTCAATTTGGACCACCGGTACAATCCGCCTGGTGGTGCCTGTTACGAACGCTTCATCAGCCTCCTGAAGCTCGTTTAGATCCACCACTCTCTCTTCCACTTTAAAATGATCACATGCCAATTCCAGTACCACTTTTCTCGTAATTCCCAAGAGCACATCATCTTTGGGTGTCACCAGCGTATCACCTTTGATCAGGAAGAAGTTGTTACGCGGAACTTCCAGCACCTTATTATCGAAATAATATAGTATGTCATAGGCCGCATTTTTCTCTTTTAAGGGCTGTAGCTTTATAGCGTTCAGGTAGTGTGTCGACTTGACAACCGGAATTTCCCGCTGATACGCATAGGTGATGAGCTTAACACCATCGGTATAATGATCGTCTGATAATTCCGTCAATGGCATCACCTGAATAAAGAAGTTTGGTTTCTCAATAGTCATTGAATCCTCGCTTTCCCCTCCGGTGAGGATCATCTTTATCCCTGCTTCTTTCAACCCGCTCTTTACCAGCAGCTCATTAATAATATTTGAAAGTTCCTCATCACTGTATTCGAAGGGCAATCTCAAATTCGCAGCGCTGTTCCTAAATCTTGCCAGGTAGTCAGGCATGCGAAAGGGTTTGCCGCCATAGGTCCGAAAAAAATCAAAGACTGCGTAGGATCTTACCAGGCCCAAATCGCTAATATGAACTTTGGCCTCTGAAGAAGGAATGATTTTTCCGTTATGAAAACAGTAGAGTTGATTCAAAATAAATTGATCTAATTCTAAATGTGATTTCGTGGTCTGGTGTAATTAATATTTAACTATTAATACGTAATAAGCATTTGCATAGAACGCAGATAACGCGGATCATGCGGATTAACGCGGATCTATTCTCAGTTTATCAGCGCAAATCAGCTAAATCCGCGTTATCCGCGTTCCATTTTATCATCAGTTGCTTCCTTGTTAGTCTAATTGGTAATTACTTCAATTAGAAATTTGCCGATAGGCCACGCCAATATTCTCAATAATATCAGATGCGATAAGCGACTCCTGCCCTCTTTGTTCTGTAGCTAAATCACCTGCCAACCCGTGTAAATAAGTTCCTAAAATACAGGCATCACGCGAGTCGTATTGCTGAGAGAGAAGCCCGGCAATGATTCCGGTGAGCACATCTCCGCTTCCCCCGGTTGCCATACCAGGATTACCGGTTGAATTAAAATAACAGATACCATCAGGACAACTGATAGAAGTATGCATCCCTTTCAACACCACATATGCGCCGTATTTTCTGGAGAAATCCATTTGTGCCTTCATCAGATCATATCCCGTTTCATTCCAATCGATAAGGCGCTTGAACTCACCGGGGTGTGGAGTGTAAATACTGTTTTCCGGCACAAAGGATATCCATGTTTTATTTCTTGCCATAATATTAATCGCATCTGCATCAATTACCAAGGGCACTGCTGTATTTTGAATAAGATGCTTTAAGGCTCGCTCCGTCTTCTGATCATCGCCTATTCCCGGGCCAATGGCAATAGATGAATATTTATCCAAAGCTGGAATTTTAGAAATACAATTCACCTCGGCATCAGCAAGTGCCATACTCTCCGGCACCGCCGTTTGCATGATTTCATATCCTATTGATGGAACAAGCGCTGTTACCAATCCAGAACCGGCTCTTAAACAGGCCTTCGTCGCCAATGTCGCAGCTCCCATCATGCCCTTGCTCCCGGCAATTATGAGAGAATGTCCAAATTTGCCCTTGTGATCAAACTTATTGCGCACTTGTAATAAAGCAGCGACGTCTTTTTTAGTGATGAAGTGGTAATTGGATTTCTGTGCATTAATGCCCGCCTCATGAAGCCCAATCGGAATTAATACCCAGTTTCCAACAACGGCAGCATTGTCTGAAAACATATATGCCAGCTTGGGCAGTTGCAGTGAAAGTGTACAGTTGGCGTGCACCATACCTTTGTACAGCTTCCTGTCATTATCTTCTACATACATTCCTGAAGGAATATCAATAGCTACCACATCCACCGTACAATGATTGATATTATCGATGATATCCCTGGTAAATCCGCTTAGGGGCCTGCTCAAACCCGTGCCAAATATGGCGTCCACAATTACGGATTCAGTAGGTATGCGAATCCCATCCCACATGTGCTTCTCATCGTTATGGATAATTAAAACCGATTTCAGTTTCTTTAACCTTGCCAGGTTGGTTTGAAAGTCTTTGGATTGTTTGTCGCTGTACTGTACAATGTGAGCTTCAACTTTATAGCCCTTTTCGGAGAGCATTCGCGCAATAGCCAACCCATCCCCGCCATTGTTTCCAAGTCCGCAGAAAATGATAAATGGCCTGTCCTTGGAATATTTCTCTATCAACCATTTGAAACAAGCATTAGCAGCTCGCTCCATAAGATCAATGGATGCAATGGGCTCCTGATCTATGGTGTAAGCATCAACTGCCCTAATCTGCTTTGCTGATAAGATCTTCATGAATCTCTAATACCTGGCGGATTACCAGTTGATTGTTATTGTTGTCGATTGTATAACTGGCAAATTCCTGTTTATCCTCGTCAGACATTTGATTATTCATACGCTGAACAACCAATTCGCGATCTACACTATCGCGCTTCATCACTCTTTCAATTCTCTCTTCCATATCAGCTTTCACCAATATGATTTCGTCGAGTTCTTTGTGGGCGCCATTCTCGATCAATATGGCGGCCTCCTTAATAACATATGGTGTAGCCTGTTCAGATATCCAATTACCAAAATCAATGCGCACAAGGGGATGAACAATATCATTTAATTCGGCCAATGCTTCTTCATCATTGAACACCACTTCAGCAAGCTTTGATCTGTCAAGTTCATTATCTGAATTAAATAATTCGGCCCCAAATGTGGCAATGATCTTCTCACGCACTCCCGGATCTGAGGATGTTATTGACCTGGCGCGTTCATCAGCATTGTAGACTGCTATTCCCAATGTAGAAAACACCTTTGCAATGGTTGTTTTTCCGCTTCCAATGCCTCCTGTAATTCCTACTTTGAGCATAAGAGATGTTTAATAATTGAAGTGCTCTCGGCTAAAGGCCGTAAGATTATGGAGCTACTTCATGTGGTAAAAATATACTTCCGTTTGCGAAGTAAGAACATTTGAACATCCGAATTAGGAATTAAGAAGTAATTATTTTGGTTACCATAACTAATTTCTTCCTCCGATAGCTATCGGATCGATTGTTCCATTGTTCATTTGTTCAACTGTTCTAAAAATACTAAAGCTATGGCTTTACCCAACCAACAACCAGGAATTAGTTCTTGTTCAAGGTAGCAGATGCTTCCAGTGAAATAGCAGACTTCTCAATTTTGAGCCTGTTCCCACCTTCTACATCTATCAGAACGGTTGCATCTTTGATCTCGGCTATCTTTCCGTGTATCCCTCCAATGGTGACAATTTTATCACCTTTTTTGATCCCTTCTCTGAATTTCTTTTGATCCTTACTTTTCTTCATTTGCGGCCGGATCATAAACAGATAAAAGACAATCATGATCAGCCCAAGCATTACAAATGTCCCCATTGGATTGGATTCTCCCTGAGACGGTCCCATTAGTATTATAGTGTACATAATATAAATATGATGAATTAATTAATTTTAATCAAAATTCGGAGTGAGTACATTTCCAGAAATTTTTAACACCGTTGTATTGGGCATCGAATTGGTGATGACCGTTATAATTTTTGCCTGACGCCCTGTTTTCCCTTCGCTGGAAAATACCACTTCAATTTCATTGGACTCTCCAGGTTTGATAGGTATCTTGGGCCAGGAAGTCACGGTACAACCACACTTGGCTGATACGTCTGAGATTATCAGCGTGCCCTCGCCCTCATTCGTGAACTTAAACGCATATTTAACTTTTTCCCCCTGTGCTATTTCCCCAAAATCGAACACTATATTATCAAATACGATTTGAGGTAAATCAACATCTGATCCAGAAGCAGATGCCGTCGCAGGATTTGACACAACATCTGTGGAGATACCGGATATATTATCGCCCCCAGTCTTATTGCCACAGCTCAACATAAACAGCGAAATGATCAGTAATATGAACGCATTATTTGTCATTGCTGCAAAGATATAATTAACTGATGTTACACAAAAAATATATTTCTGTAAATAAACTGTGGTATGTAACGATGGACCGTGAAAAGCATAAGCGAAAATGCGTACATTTATTACGGCTAGGCTGCCTTACACTTGTGCTGAAGCTTCAGGGTAGCCGCATGACAGGATATCAGCATAAAACGGCAATAGGTTAATTGACAAATCATAAATCTAGATTCATGCTTAAGAAATCATTTGCAATAATCAGCTTACTGTTATTGATTACTCTGGAGTCAAGATCGAGTATTGCCCTTACCAAAACAATCGATTCTCTTGAGGCGCAATTACAAGTTATCTCCACCACCATCGATTCTTTAACCAATTTGGATGAAGCATCTGAAAAAGAGAATATTCAAAAAGTTATTTTACTCAATAATCTATCGATGGAATACAGTGAAATTGCTCCGCTTCAATCGAAAATATATGCCAATCGTGCATTAAGACTTAGTGAGCAGTTTAGGTACAAAGAAGGAATCGGTGCAGCTTACTACAATCTCCAGTTGCTTTACAGAAACCTTGGAGAGTATACTAAGACGCTGGGATACTTATACAAAAACTTAGACATCAAAAAAGAATTATTAAAAGCTGCCAGGTACAGGGATGAGCCTGTTGAAGTTTGGACAATAACACAAGAAATTGCCGAATCATATCAGGAAATTGCCACCCTCATCGAAGATTATGGCAATTATTCAGAGGCACAGAATTTTCTCTTTAGGAGTCGAAGTGCCAATGTTGAGTTACTGGAACTCATCGAGCAAACTGAAAACGGTGTGTCACCTGAGGTAAAACGGTTAACCATGATCAGGGCTAAACAGGCTTACATTTCCTGCACTCATAGCATAGGAAGCATTTATTTAAAGAAAAGTGCTGTGCTTCGCGAGAACGGGGATACTACGAAAGCCAAGGTGGCGTACACAACTGCTGCAAGGATTTTTTCAGAGAGCTTGGAAATCAGTAATGAGATAGAGGATAAAGATGCCATCGTCCGTTCATACTATTTCTTTGGGTTGCTTAATTTTCACCTGGGTAATATGGCCAGAGAGAAAGGGCAGGCTAAGCAGGCAATGATTGAGTATTCTATCGCGATAGACAATTACTTCACCTGTTTAAACATTATCGGCGAGAGCCTGAACAATGATGTGGTCATGAATATATACTTAAACATTGGCCAAGCTTATAGTGCACTGAATCAAATTACAGAAGCAATTACCTATATTAAGAAAGGGTTGGTCATTGCCAAAGAATCAGGACATAATTCAAATATGAAAATTGCTTATAGAGCACTGGCAGATTTGAACACCAAAATTGGCGATTACAAAATGGTAAACAATTACAACTTGCTGTATTCCGCAATTGATATAAATATTGCCGCTGAGGATATGGAATTAGCTTTAAACCGATTAGAAACAAAGCATGTTTTTGAAGAAGATGAAAAAAACAGGAAGGAGAAAACTGTGGCTGAAGAGATTGAGAGAAACAACAGAACAGACAGATACCGTTTTTTAGGTGAAACAGCCGCTTTGATCTTCATTATCCTGTTTTTTGCCTTCGTTTTTATATTCACCCGGGCAATTATTCCCTATAATATATCTCATGCGCTGCTATTTTTCACTACTCTTCTTATTTACTTCTTAATCATGAACTTCATTGGCCCTCAGGTAGACATCTTAACAGATAAGAAACCGACGTACAAATTGGCAATCTATTCAACTGTGGCAATATTGATGATTCCTCTGTATCTCCTTTTTAAGAGCAAGATTGTCCGGGCGTGAGCTGAGTTTTGCAAGCTAGCTTAGGCGCTATTACACCTGTAATCCTTTACCCGTTTTCTTTATTTTCTTCTTCTTTTTTAAATCCGTCACTATATTATCCAGAACACCATTAATGAAAGCCTTGCTCTGCGGTGCACTGAATTGTTTTGAAAGTTCTATATACTCGTTCAACGATACTTTTGTTGGAATGTCGGGGAAGTTCAATATCTCTGCTAATGCCATTTTCATGAGAAGGATGTCCATTGCGGCAATTCTGTCAGTATCCCAGTTCAGCGATTTCTCTCCTATGTATTTCGAGTACTCTTCTTCATTTTTTATCGTTGTATCGAACAGCGTTTTTATAAAGTCCTCATCATCCTTATCTAGTTTTCTGGAGTGAAGTTTCCAATTCACATCCCTGAGCGACTTGATCGTGCCCACAACAATTGGAGTCATGCTCTCTACCCCACTCTCCCAATACACAGATCGCTCGTCTACAATTTGCAATACTAGTTCGTGCGGAACCAAAAAACTACGAAAGAGTGTAACAGCAATCTCGATATCTTCATAAATAGAAGGAGTTTGAGATTCGAGATAGGCTTTATATTGTTCGCTCTTTTTGAATTCAAGAAATATCTTTTTAGGAAGCTCATCGTCGGGATTCCATATCAACCCTAGCTTATTACACAGGCTATCCAGCCGCTTGTGGCCAGCGAGTGCGTTCAGCGCTTTGTTTTCTATAAATCTATTATTGGGATTCTTGTCCTCTTCCGTCGGAATATTCCTGGCGAGTCTCAAATCCCGATCTACCAGGGCGTATTGGTGTGTTTCTTTTAGCAGCAACAACAAGAAACAGTATAGCTCAAAGGCCTTGTCAATGCTCTTCAACAATTCTCTTATACCTTCTCTCGGCCGCGTACCTCCCTGCGACAGAAACGCGTAGAGCGCCTGCATTACCCTTATCCTCAACTGCCTCCTGCTAAACATAAAAAGAACGATCAGATTTGTGCACAAAATTAATAAATTCTTTGGGTCGCAAAGGAGAATTATTGACGTATTCACAACACCTATAATCTAGTATCTTTGCCAAAAATCCAGCCGTGAATTCCTTACAGTACCTCAACAAATACTTATTCAAATACAAAGTCCGGCTTGGCTTTGGTATAATATTCATTGTATTCTCTAACCTATTTGGAATTTATCCGGCACAAGTAATCAGGGAGGCTTTTGATGAAGTGGTTGGCAGAAGCGAACAGGCTGCTGAAAAAAGTTATTTCTTCACAGATTTCCTAAATCAATTTATTGCAGACCAGGACCTCGCCAATAAATTGCTGTTTTTTGGCGCCCTGGTGTTGATCTTTGCTGTGCTGAAAGGAATATTTACCTTTCTTATGCGTCAAACTGTTATTGTGGTGTCCCGCTTCATCGAATTCGATTTGAAAGGTGAAGTCTATGAGAAATACCAGACTCTGAGCAGTACCTTTTATAAGAAGAACAATACCGGTGACCTGATGAATCGAATCAGCGAAGATGTGAGCCGTGTTCGGATGTACTTGGGCCCAGCCATCATGTATACCGTTAACCTGGTGGTCTTGTTCATTCTTGTGATAACTACAATGATTAGCGTGAATCCTAAACTTACACTCTACGTGCTCATGCCTTTGCCCATACTCTCGTTCACTATTTACTATGTGAGCAATATTATTAACAGGAAAAGTGAGTCTGTACAGCATCAACTCTCAGTCCTTTCTACTTTTACGCAAGAAGCATTTTCAGGTATCAGGGTGATCAAGGCGTACAACCGTGAGAATAGTTCCATTGGGAACTTTGAAGAAGAATGCAATCAATATAAGGACAAGTCCCTGGCCCTGGTTAAGGTAAACGCCTTGTTCCATCCATTCATGATTTTATTGATAGGCCTCAGTACACTCCTGACCGTTTACATAGGCGGAATTGAAGTGATTGCCGGTAACATCACCAATGGCAACATAGCCGAATTCATTATTTATGTGAATATGCTCACCTGGCCCGTTGCTTCTCTGGGATGGGTCACGTCTTTAGTTCAGCGGGCTGCAGCCTCACAAACCCGGATAAATGAGTTTCTGAATGAGCAGGTTGAACGCTATGACGGTGACCCTGTCTATGACAAAGAAGACTTGTCTGTAAAAGAGAGCATCACCTTTAACAATGTCAGTTTCACTTACGAAGATTCTGGTATCATGGCGC
This sequence comes from Bacteroidota bacterium, assembly GCA_022572355.1. Lineage (GTDB taxonomy): Bacteria > Bacteroidota > Bacteroidia > NORP154 > NORP154 > NORP154. The sequence continues at coordinate 9,829 of JACZWC010000062.1, forward strand.
TCAAAAACGTGACTTTCCAAATTCCAAAAGGAAATTCTCTTGCTGTATTGGGAAAAACGGGATCGGGAAAATCTACGCTTGTGAATCTCCTGTGCAGACTCTACAATCCCGATGCGGGAACTATAGAACTCGATGGTGTGGATATTACCAATATAGAACCCGGTAAAATTCGCAAGATCATTGGTTATGTACCACAGGATGTATTCCTGTTTTCTGATACAATAGCGAACAATATTGCCTTTGGAAATGTCAATAGCACCAAGACAGATATTCAGGAAGCAGCGAGAAAAGCGGCAATATTGAGAGATATTGAAGAATTTCCTGAGGGGCTGGAAACTGTTGTAGGAGAAAGGGGTATAACGTTATCAGGTGGTCAAAAACAACGTGTTGCAATTGCGCGGGCTATTATCAAAGATCCACTAATCCTGATTTTCGATGATTGCTTGTCAGCTGTAGACACTGAAACTGAAGATGCTATTCTGAATAACCTCACTGAAGTAATCAAAAACAGAACGAGCATCATAGTGAGTCACCGCGTGTCGTCCGTAAAAAATGCGAACAATATCATTGTACTGGATGAAGGAGCCATCGTAGAACAAGGATCCCATATTGAGTTGATGGAGCTACATGGCCTGTACTATACATTGTATCAAAAACAATTGCTGGAAGAACAGGCTTTATCTCAGTAATATTCTTCCTTTCATTTACTCTGGGGGCAGAGGTACCAGAAGCCCCCTTATCTGTTGAATATTAACATTTAATTTCCTATATTTGTATGCATAGGATGCTTATTAATCGAGGTTATTAACGTGTTAGCCGAATGAATACGCTAGTTGACCGAAAAACGGGAAATTAGCAAAAAGGCTTAAAAAAGCAGGAAATGATGGAAGATACAGCGGACAAAAAAATACAGAGAGATGATATCTTTTCAAGGTATGTACGGGCTGGAAAAAGAACGTATTTCTTTGATGTTAAAGCTACCAAGGCAGATGATTACTACCTGACTCTTACTGAGAGTACCAAGCGTTACAATGATGACGGTACATTTCGTTATGAAAAGCATCGGTTATTCTTGTACAAGGAGGATTTTAATAAATTTTCTGATAGACTGGCAGAAGTGATGGAATTCATTATTAAGGAAAAGGGGGAAGCGCCTATCAGGTCGCAGTACAATTCAGGTGGCAACTATGAAAAGAAAGAATCCACTGACTCTAAAGAAGTAACAGAGAACAAATCTGAAGCTGCTGCTACAGATGCTTCTAACGAGCTGGAAAAAGCGACAGAATCTGATTCGCCAGTGGGAGGAGAAGAAACCACTGAAGCTTCTGAAACCAAGGAAACCACTGAAGCTTCTGAAACCAAGGAAACTACTGAAGAAACAGAAACCACTGATGAAGCTCAGGCAACTGTGACAGAAGAAACAGAGACACCTTCGTCAGCTAGCGAAGAAGAAGGAGAAGAAACTTCAGAAGACAAAACAGAAAATGCTGTAGTGGAAAGTGGCCCAGACAATAAGGAAGAAACTGATAAATTCACAGATGTGAATTTTGATGATTTGGGAAAAGATACTGAGCAAAATCCAGAAGATGCTGCTACTATTGACGCTGCAGAAGCAGCTGCAGCAACTGCGGACGAGCAAACCTCAGAAACCTCGGAAGAAGAAAACAAGTCGTAACGGCCATACTTCACTTCAGAATGTTACTGATACAGAAAGCGAAATAAATTTCCTTATCCACACTTTTTGGAATATTCCAACATTCTCACTAATCTGAAATCTCAGAATAAAACCTTTGTTTAATACAATCAAGGTGTCTACCTTAAGAAGTATAGCCCAAAAATACTCAGTAAAAAATAGCCTACCAACACAGCGGCTCCTGGGTAATCTTTGGCAAGTCTTTGCCCAAAAAACAGAAACAGTATATTAACTGCGGCGAGCATCACCCCAATAAAAGCAATACCCCTGTAACCAGTCGCTGCTACCATAATTCCACCGACCAGACAGAGTACTCCGGCGATGAGTTCTAACACCGTAACCGTAGCCAACATCATCGGCACAATACCTTTCAAAATCGATTTACTAAAATGCTCCACAAGCCACTCCAAATTCCCTTTCCAGTCCACCACTTTGTCAATTCCGGATTGCAAAAAAAGCACGGCGAAGAATAGTGAAATCAGGGATTGAATCAGATATATAGGCTCTATTAGATTTAAGATTTCATCAATCATTGTATGTGTTTTAGCTCCAACTTAAAACAGTGGATGGTTGCATTTGTAAAGTTTGCAAATTATCCGCAAAGGCCGATCTCTCACAAAAAGTTCATACTAACAAGAAAATGTTCAAAAGTTTATTCACCTCTTGAACCTACCTCAACTTTAGAAACACTAATTTTAGACCAATTGAAAAGAGGGCGTTTTAAGTCTAACTTTTATGACGTCCACCTGATTAAAATGAAGGTTACTTATTACGGACATTCTACTTTTGGTGTTGAGGCTGGCGGAAAAAATCTACTGTTCGATCCTTTCATCTCTCCCAACGAGTTGGCAAAAGATGTGACAGTTGATTCTATTCCGGCCGATTTCATTTTTATTTCACACGGACATGAAGACCATGTGGCAGATGCAGTGAGTATTGCCAAAAGAACCGGTGCTACCGTAGTTTCCAATTTCGAAATTATTACATGGTTTGGTTCGCAGGGTGTGGATAATGGACATCCAATGAATCATGGTGGACAATGGTCATTCGACTTTGGTACCGTTAAATATGTAAATGCGGTTCACTCGAGCTTATTGCCTGACGGAACTTACGGTGGAAACCCCGGAGGATTCGTTATAAAAAGTGACGGAGTTAGTTTTTATTATGCTGGAGACACGGCACTAACTTATGACATGAAACTATTGGGTGAATACGAAAAACTAGATTTCGCAATGCTGCCAATAGGAGACAATTTTACTATGGGAATTAGTGATGCAGTGATTGCATCAGACTTTATCAAATGTGATAAGATAATTGCCATGCATTACGATACCTTCGGGTATATCGTCATAGACAAAGACCGTGCTAAAAAGGAGTTTGCCGATAAGGGTAAACAGTTGAGTATTATTAATATTGGAGAATCCATAGATCTGTAAAACACATATGAGCAAAATAATAGCAATAGCAAATCAAAAAGGAGGAGTTGGTAAAACAACCACTTCGATCAATCTGGCAGCGAGCCTGGCCGTATTGGAATACAAGACATTACTGGTAGATGCTGATCCGCAAGCCAATTCAACATCCGGATTGGGCTTCGAGACAAAGAATATTAAAACCAGCATCTATGAGTGCATAATAGACAATTTGGAGCCTAAGGACGTCATCTTAAAGTCCGAGACGCCTAATTTAGACATCATCCCTGCACATATTGACCTGGTGGGAGCGGAAATCGAGATGATCAATCTTCCCAACCGGGAGCACATGATGAAAGAAACGTTGGCTAAGATTCGAGACAAATATGATTACATCATAATAGATTGTTCTCCGTCATTAGGCCTTGTCACCATCAACTCGTTAACAGCTGCAGACTCGGTGATAGTTCCGGTTCAATGTGAGTATTTTGCATTGGAAGGCCTCGGAAAATTACTGAACACGATTAAGATCATTCAAGCAAGGCTGAATCCGGATTTGGAGATTGAAGGATTCCTGCTAACCATGTATGATAGCAGATTACGACTATCTAATCAAATTGTAGAACAAGTCAAAACGCACTTCCAGCACATGGTGTTCAATACCATTATCCAAAGAAATACCCGACTGGGTGAAGCCCCAAGTTTTGGACAAACGATCATCATGCACGATGCCAGCAGTAAGGGAGCGATTAATTATTTGAATCTCGCAAGAGAGTTGATTCAGCGCAACGAAAAATCAGAAATTCCACAGGAAGAAAACGTTGCTCAAGTGATTTAAAATAGTTAATATTGGGACTGTTTATAAAATCAGTCGCTCAATGTATAATTTACCTCTACACCTGAGAAGAATTAGCTTTTCACTTCTCTTTGTAATTACAATTCTGTCGCCCAACCTCTTCGGCCAGGCCTCTTTCCAAAAGACAATTGGCGAAACTGATTTTTATAATCGTGGAAATGCTGTACAACAAACAAAAGATGGAGGGTTTGTTGTCATTGGAAGAACGGTCAGTTTTGGCGGCGGTGGCGTGCAAGCTTACCTGGTTAAGACAGATGCCGTAGGCAAAACACTTTGGACCAAGCAATATGGGGGAAGGGGAAGCGAGGAAGGGCTTTCTATCCGCGAAACATACGACGGCGGTTTCATCATCACTGGGTACACGAATTCCTTTGGCGCTGGAAAGACTGATGTTTATCTGATAAAAACCAATAGTACCGGAGATACACTTTGGACAAGAACATATGGAGGCATTGGGTTAGACCAAGGAAATTCAGTGTGGGAAACTAAGGACAAGGGTTACATTATAGCGGGTGAAACATACAGTTATGGAAAGGGCACTGTGAATGCCTATCTAATTAAAGTAAAAGAGAATGGAGACACTGCCTGGAGCAGAGTGTATGGTGGCAATGGTATTGAGCAGGGCAATTCAGTTCAGCAAACAGCAGACGGTGGTTATATTATCACTGGAAGAACCAACAGCTTTGGGGCAGGCGATTATGATGTTTACCTGATTCGTACGGACAACAAAGGAAATAAGATCTGGATGCAAACATTTGGCGGCACAGGTAGCGAAGAAGGTATGAGCGTAGTGCAAACCACCGATGGAGGATTTATCATAACAGGATATACCGAAAGTTATGGTGCGGGAGGAGTCGATGTTTACCTGGTTCGTGCTGACAAAAATGGGAATCAAATGTGGACCAAAACATTTGGTGGAAAAACTGATGACTACGGAATGGGCGTGCAGCAGACTCATGATGGGGGATTCGTAATTGCAGGGTACACCAATAGTTATGGAGGAGGCGTAGATGCTTATTTGATCCGTACTGATGCAAATGGCAATGTGAAGTGGGCAAATACATTTGGTGATGATTCTGATGACTACGGCAATTCTGTTGATCAAACAACTGATGGCGGTTTTGTAATTGGTGGATCTACAGTCATGTTACCACCAGAGGGGGAAACAATAGAGAAGAAAAAGAACGTTTATCTTATTAAAACTGACGCGACAGGTAATTAGTTCGCAGCTCGCAATACGTATTTGCTGAGCGCAGAAACCCTTTTCATACTCATTTGTTGTCGTTTTATTTCTAACAAAAATTCCTGACCTTTATAGGCATGGGTGAAGACATATTTAATATTTATAATATTAGTTGTTACGGGCTGAAAGGAGTAAATAGTAACTCCATAGATGCTATCGTAACCGACCCACCCTACGGTATTTCATTTCAGAACAACCACTGGGATAAAAATCTACCTGACCAGCAAATTTGGGAGGATATACTCTCCGCTCTTAAACCTGGTGGATTTGGGCTCGTGTTTACATCGATTAAGCTGATGCACCGGATAATGGTTCAACTGGAGGATAGCGGCTTCCTTATCAAAGACGTATTGTTTTGGTCGTTCCTCAACGGAATGCCCAAAAGTCGCAACCTGGCAATAGATATCGACAATGAATTGGGAGTAGAGAGCCGGATTACAGGGGTATATCAATACGTACAGGGATACAAGAAAGGGGGAGCAGAAAGCTACAAATCGGACAATATAAGATTCAGGTACGAGCCGGCTTCCGGATTGGGCCAGCGATTTAAGGGGGCAGGATTGTCTTTAAAACCAGCTTATGAGCCAATTATTCTGGTACAAAAACCTTTAGAGGATGGTTTATCTGTTGCCCAAAACATGATCAGGTACGGAACAGGCGCCCTCAATATAGAAGAAACCAGAATCCCCTATGAAGATGGTGAATCAAAAGTCGGGCACAACCCTCATCCAAAAGGCAGGGTACCCTCTAACATCATCAGAACACAGGAGTTTGGAGACGGATATGACAAGTTCTTTCTCATTCCAAAGGTCAGGCAGGGAAAAGATAAATTCAATTTCCACCCAACGCTGAAACCCGTCGAATTGATGGAACACCTGGTAAAATTGGTGAGTTTTAGTGGACAGACCATACTAGATCCCTTCATGGGAAGTGGAAGCACCGGGGTTGCGGCGCTCAACTGTAACAGAAAATTCGTCGGCTATGAACTTGAAAAGGGATATTTCAATATTGCAAATACCAGGCTAAAGGGCAAGCAGCCGATCAATCAAACAAAAAACAATACGCGGAAAATAAAATGGCAGCGAAAAGAAATGCATTAGGAAAGGGGCTCAGTGCCCTGCTCGAAAATTACGATACGGATGTTACTACCAAACCGGAAGTTGATACTTCCGGACTGATAAATACTGACAAGGTTGCAGGATCAATTGCAAATTTGCCAATAAGCAGTATAGGCTCAAATCCCTTCCAGCCCAGAACAACGTTTGATGCGGAATCCCTGAATGAACTTGCCATATCTATCAAAGAGCATAATCTTATTCAACCCATCACAGTGAGAAAAATGGGTTATGAAAAATACCAGATCATATCTGGTGAAAGAAGGCTGAAGGCGTGTAAGCTGGCAGGACTTACAGAAGTTGCTAGTTACATACGAATTGCGAATGATCAGCAAATGCTTGAAATGGCACTGGTTGAAAATATCCAACGGGAAGAACTCAATCCCATTGATATATCCATAAGTTTCAAGAGGCTTACAGAAGAAGTGGGCCTCACACAAGATGAGCTCAGCGAAAAGGTAGGAAAAAACAGGGCCACCATCAGCAACTACCTTAGACTGCTAAAGTTGCCATCTGAAATACAAATCGGCTTGAGAGATCGAAAAATTCAAATGGGCCACGCACGTGCTATTATAAATATAGAAGATGCTACTGTACAGCTGGGAATCTACAAGAAAATAGTTAAAAACAGTCTTTCTGTACGACAGGTTGAAGAACTGGTAAGGTTACTTGACCGGGAAGATGGTGTCATAGGGAAGAACAGGCCAGCCTCCCTTTCTAATGACCATAAAAAGCTGAATTACAGATTGTCTACCCATTTTGATGCGGAGGTATTCGTAACGGGATACAATAAGAAAAAGGGAAAGATCGTTATTCCGTACAAGTCCGGGCAGGACCTGACCAGAATACTAGAAGTTTTGGGTATAGATTAATTAGAAAATAACCCGCTTGAAAATCTTGCCGTTATTCTTTATGCTACTTGCAGTTGCCAATTGCTCGCTTGGGCAACGTGTAGACACGCTAGAAAGTGGCAGCCAGGTACAGCATGTACCGGACAAGAAAGCTAACGCCAATAGTGCGGATAGTTCAAAGACACACTCGCCAAAAGCTGCTTCCCTCATGTCGGCCGTATTGCCGGGACTGGGCCAGGCATATAATCGGAAGTACTGGAAAATTCCTATAATCTATGCAGGATTGGCTGGACTGACCTATTCTGTGGTAGAGAACAATAAAAAATTCAACAGGTTCAGGGAAGCCTATATTCTGAGGGCCGATCTGGATAGCAACACCATTGATATATATGATGCGCAACTCATCAATGGTGAGGAAAAGTATTCAGAGGCTCAACTTCAGTACTTCAAAGAATTATACAGGAAAAGGAGAGATCTTTCTATTATTTTCACGGCTGCATTGTATCTGCTAAATATAATCGACGCGACGGTGGATGCACATTTCTTCACATATGATATTAGTGATGACCTCTCGCTTAACTTTCAACCGGAATATCATTGGATGGGCTATTCTGCTGATCCTTATATTGGAGGCAGGTTGTTGTTAAAATTGTAATTTTACCCGATCTTTAACGCATATCACCCTCTATAATTAGCTCCATGAACATCGGTTTGATAGGATACGGAAAGATGGGGAAAGAGATAGAAGCAATAGCTACTTCCAAAGGCCATACAATTGGGTTAAAATTGGATTCTGCTAACACGATCGACAATGCAGATCTCTCAAGCCTGGATGTAGCGATAGATTTTAGTGTCCCAAATTGCGCCGTGAATAATATTAAGGCATGCCTGAACGTTAAGCTACCAATTATTGTAGGGACCACTGGATGGATGGACAGATTTGAAGAGGTAAAAGACTTATGTATCAAAGCTCAAGGGGCACTATTCTATGCATCTAATTTTAGCTTGGGAGTCAACATTTTATTCAATGCTAATGAAAAACTGGCAAGATTGATGAATCCTCATACCTCTTATAACGTCAATATTGAGGAAACTCATCACACGGAAAAGATCGACTCACCTAGCGGAACGGCAATTACCCTGGCAGAGGGACTGATCAAAAACCTAAGTAGAAAATCTAAATGGGAAAATGATGCTACCACAGATGATGGGACCATCTCCATTATTTCTCACAGGGAGGGAAATGTACCGGGAACTCATAGTGTAACTTATGATTCCAGTGTTGATAGCATCGAAATTAAACACACTGCGAAAGGCAGAACTGGCTTCGCAATTGGCGCTATAGTTGCCGCCGAGTGGTTGACTGGTAAACAAGGTGTATTCACCATGACGGATCTATTAGAAAATTAACCGAGAAAGTTGATGGACAAGTTCAGAAGTTTGAGTAAAAGAACCAGGGCGATGATAATCACCACCTTCTTCCTGGCGTTGATATGTTTTTTCCCGCTTGCATTTACGTCAATGGGAGCGACGACGGCAGTGGTTCTCTTCTTTATAGGAGAAACATTGGGTTACTTGTTGATTATCACCTCGTTTAGGACAAATGGCGCAAAAAGGAAGGGCCCGCTACGCGAGTGGATTGACGCTGTTGTATTTGCTGTCGTTGCAGCAACGCTGATAAGGATGTTTTTTATTGAGGCGTTCACAATACCTACGCCTTCAATGGAAAAATCTCTGCTGGTAGGTGATTTCTTATTTGTCAGCAAAGTGAGCTACGGACCCAGAATACCCAACACACCACTCTCATTTCCCTTTGCACATCATACATTACCACTTACAGAGAGCACACAGTCATACCTCGAATGGATCAGTTTACCATATTTCAGAATTCCTGGTTTTGGCAATATAAAGAATAACGATGTAGTGGTTTTTAACTATCCAATGGAGGGTTTCAGGCCCGTTGATAAACGTGAGAACTATATCAAGCGCTGCGTGGGAATTCCAGGTGATAAACTACAAGTGATCAATAAGACCCTGCATATTAACGGCAAGAAAGCTGAGATGCCAGAGGAGATGCAGTATTCATACCATGTGAAAACCGATGGTACCACCTTAAATCCAAAAGTATTGGAGAAGATGGATGTGAATGAAGGTGGACTCGTATCCAATCAGGGAGATTACAGATTTTCTCTTACATCAGATAATGTGGACAAGATGAACACTTTCTCGAATGTGAAAGAGATAAAACCAATTTGTGATCCGGAAAACAGCTATGCTTCATACATATTCCCCTCAGATTCAAATTTTACATTTAACAAGGACAATTTTGGGCCCATTACTATACCACAAAAGGGGAAAAGTGTAGAGCTCAATGTGAGCAATATCGCTCTTTACAAAAGATTGATCACAGTTTATGAAGGCAATGAGTTGGAAGTAAAGGAGGGTAAGATCTTAATTAATGGCGTCGAGGAAGACTCGTACACTTTTAACATGGATTATTACTTCATGATGGGAGATAACCGCGACAATTCAGCGGATTCAAGGTTTTGGGGTTTTGTGCCAGAAGACCACATCGTTGGAAAAGCCGTATTTATCTGGTTCTCCATCGATCAAAACAAATCGTGGTTCTCAAAAATTCGCTGGAGCAGGCTTTTCTCTACCATCAACTAAGATGGATTCCAAAGAGAATATTAAGTCAGAATCTATCTTTATTCCGGTAAACGACACCGACACACTTCATTTAAAGCGATTCTATAGCGATTCAAATGGCCAACCCATATTTATGGTTCACGGCTCTATTGAGAACGGGAAAATATTCTACTCATCATCTGGCAAAGGACTAGCACCTTATTTGGCACTTCAGGGTTTTGATGTTTTCGTAGCAGACCTTCGCGGAAGAGGTGAAAGCACTCCGCCCATAGGTAAAGGCTCTACCCATGGTTTGGCTGAAATCATAAAAGAGGATCTACCGGCATTTATAAAGAAAATCCAGGAGATCAAGGGTGATGTGCCGCAGCATTGGATTTCGCACTCCTGGGGAGGCGTTCATTTTCTTTGCTACCTGGCGCGGAACATGGATGCGGTAAACCTGGCTTCCATGGTATTTTACGCGTCCAAAAGAAAAATTAGCATAATTAGTTTTAGGCGCTTTTACATGATCGACTTCTTTTGGAACTTCATGTCAAAGATCTATACAAGTATTTATGGGTATCTGCCGGCAACGGGTATTAAAATGGGATCCGATAATGAGACTATCAAATCTCACAGGCAAACCAACGACTGGGTGTACAGCGAGGATTGGATAGATTGGGAAGATGGGTTTGATTATAGCACCGCATTAAAACAATTGAACCTCCCTCCTATTCTATCACTCACGGGGGAAGGCGATGACGTACTTGGGCATCCTACGGATGTGAAGTTCTTATTGAAAGAAATTGGTGATCAGGAATACACCTTCAGGATAATTGGAAAGTCGACCGGTTACAAACACAATTATGACCATATCAATATTCTTACCCATCCTGATTGTACTGAGGATCATTTTCCGGAGGCAGTTGAGTGGATGATGAAGCATTCTGAGGTAGAAGTAAAAGCAGAAGTAGGTTAGGCGGTAGGGATGCAATGGCCTTTCTGCAGAAATTTAATTGAATGACAACTGATAAACGACAACTTCGCTCCAGGTTTCAGGTTTCGGTTTTCAGGCTGTTAACCGACAACCGAATGGCAACAGAATGAGAACTGATAAACGACAACTTCGCTCCAGGTTTCAGGTTTCGGTTTTCAGGCTGTTAACTGATAACCGACAACCGATCTTCTGGTTTCAGGTTTCGGTTTTCAGGCTATTAACTGATAACCGATAACCGACAACCGAATGGCAACAGAATGAGAACTGATAAACGACAACTTCGCTCCAGGTTTCAGGTTTCGGTTTTCAGGCTGTCATTGCCTAAATATGTTGACCGAATCGGAGTTACAAATTCAACCAAAAAGGAGGTCACATGGCAACAATACAAAGTTATAAGCAATTAACTATAAAAGAGCGTCAGTATCGTTATTTTAGTGA
>JACZWC010000063.1 GCA_022572355.1 Bacteroidota bacterium
AGATTGAAAATGGGTTATTAACAAAAACATGGGTTATCAACAAAAAGAAAAAAGTAAGCAAAAAAGAAAAAATCAACATATACATTAATTAACTAAAAACGGTCAACGCTATTCAGGCATGGACAACCTGATAACCGACAACTGACAACCGACACCCGTCAAACCGACACCTGGCAAATCGTCTCACCATTGTTAAATAATTATTCTATTTGGAATTACCACATAAGTTCATCTTTATATAAGTAGAACTTCGGCTCAATTATTGTTTTGATCTACGAATAACGAATTTGTACGAATTTACGAAGACAGGTTGAGGCCTAGCGAAGCTCTACGATCTGAATTGTCTATCAGATATTCGGATATACCTACTATTTCGTTTTCGTACATTCGCATTGTTTCGTACTTCGTAGATAATATGTTTGCAATAGAAAAATGAGCGTAATTTCTTTCATAGGTAAAGGTAGAAAATTGGGGCTAATCACACTGGTTGCCTTCTTTTGCTTGCTGATTTTTGGTACTTCTCTGGCACAAAAGCTCAGTACAGGCTCAAAGAAGGCGGCTAAACTCTTTGAGAGTGCAGAGACCATGTACCAGGAGAAACGCAATGCAGAAGCGGCAGTGGAACTCCTCGCCGCTATTGAAAAAGATCCTGGTTTTGTAGAAGCACATGTTTTACTGGCAGCGGTTTATACTGATTTAAGCCAGGTTGATAAAGCCATCGAATCATATAAGTCAGCAGTTCAAATAAACCCAGGTTTTTTCCCGCCCAATTATTATAACCTCGGAACACTCGAGTTGACCATTGGTGACTACGTTCATTGTAAAGAACATCTGTTAGAGTTTCTTAAATATAAAGGCATGAGGCCTAAATTTGTAAAGCAGGCAGCGCACAACATTAAAGTGTGTGATTTTTCAATTGAGGCAATGAAAAATCCAATGCCCTTTGAGCCGAAGAATTTGGGCAAAGAGATTAATTCTGCGTATGATGAATACTATCCGGGAATTACCGCTGACGATAGGGTTCTCCTCTATACAAAGAGAATCAAGGACGACAAAAGCCCCTACGGCGAGCAGGAGGATTTTTTTGTTAGTGAAAAGGTAGACGGAAGATGGACGCAATGTTACAATATTGGCCCGCCTATAAACACACATCATAACGAGGGGTCGCCAACAATATCTCCGGATGGACAGATCATCATCTTCGCGGCATGCGAGGAAATTGATGGCTATGGAGCTGGCAGAACGGGCTTTGGCAGCTGCGATATATTCTTTGTGAAGAAAAAAGGTGCAACCTGGACTCGTCCTGTGAATATGGGCCCTCCGATCAGTTCAAAGGCCTGGGATGCACAGCCGTCGTATGCTTCTGATGGCACGACACTGTACTTCATCAGTAATCGGAAGGGTTCCATTGGTAAGGGGGATATTTGGGTGTCTCATCTTACGCCCGAAGGTGTATGGGGCAAGGTAGAAAACCTGGGGCCTGTGATCAACACTGCAGGTTCAGAAGAATCTGTATTCATTCATCCAGATAATCAGACCTTGTATTTTACTTCAAACGGACATGTAGGCATGGGAGAATTGGATATCTATGTCACAAGAAAAGATACAAATGGCGAATGGGGAAAGCCGGTGAACCTGGGTTATCCTATCAATACATTTAATGACGAGAACGGCCTTATAGTCGGTGCAAGTGGTGAATTGGCCTTCTTTTCGTCAAATCGGGAGGGTGGATTTGGTGGGCTGGATCTTTATTCATTTGAACTTCCGAAAGAAGTGCGTCCAACCAGGGTAACCTATGTAAAGGGTAAGGTGTCTGAGCAGGGAACAAAAAGTCCTCTCAGCGCCCGCTTTGAATTGATTGACCTGGAAACGGGCAAAATTGTGGTGGAATCCTATTCGAGCAAAACAAATGGAGAATTTTTGGTTTGCCTGCCTGTAAACAAGAACTACGCATTGAATGTCTCGAAGCGGCGATATGTCTTTTACTCAGAGAACTTTTCACTAAAGGGCATAAAGGATAATTCAGAACCCTTCGAATTGAATGTGCCATTACAGCCTGTAAAGATTGGAGCCAAGCTGGTTTTGAAAAATGTGTTCTACGAAACGGGTTCTTATGAATTGAAAAAAGAATCAAAAGTAGAGCTGATGAAACTTGTTCAGTTTATGACAACCAATTCAACTGTGGTAATTGAAATAAGTGGCCACACGGATAATGTGGGTGTGAAGTCTGACAATCAAAAACTGTCGAGGAATAGAGCTGGAGAAGTGTATAAATTCCTGATTGATAAAGCGGTTTCTGAGGAAAGAATGAAATTCAAGGGCTATGGCGATACCAAACCAATAAAATCTAATGACACAAACTGGGGCAGGGCGCAGAACAGGAGAACAGAGTTTGAAATTATTGAGATAAAATAATATGCAATATAGAAGACTGGGAAAATCCGGACTGCAGGTAAGTGCAATTTCATTTGGATCCTGGCTGACCTTTGGTAAACAAATTGAGGATAACGCTGCGGAAAAGTGCATGAAGGTGGCTTATGACCATGGCGTTAACTTTTTTGACAATGCTGAGGTCTATGCGGGAGGCCAATCAGAAATTGTAATGGGAAACATTCTCAAAAAAATGAACTGGCCACGTGATACTTACCTTGTTTCAAGTAAGGTTTATTGGGGTGGCGATTTACCCAACCAAAAGGGGTTGAGCAGGAAACATATTGTGGAAGCATGTAACGCATCGTTAAAACGCATGCAAATGGACTATTTTGATCTGTATTTCTGTCACCGCCCCGATTTAGAGACACCCGTTGAAGAGAGTGTGTGGACCATGCACAATTTGATACAGCAAGGCAAGATATTGTACTGGGGAACCTCAGAATGGACTGCCCAGGAAATACAAGAGGCGATTACCGTTGCACGTCAGAATAACCTCATTGCTCCGATGGTAGAGCAGCCTCAGTACAATATGTTTAACAGGAGGAAACTGGAAGTTGAGTATTACAAGTTATTGCGCGACCACGGCATGGGAACTACCATTTGGTCACCACTTGCCTCTGGATTGCTTACCGGAAAGTACAATAACGGATTTCCCAAAGACACGCGCTTGAGTATGGAGGGCATGGACTGGTTAAAAGATAAAACCCTCAGCGATTCAAGGATCGAAAAGGTGAAGGAGCTGGCTAAGTTGGCTCTTGAACTCGGCACCACAATTACTTTAATGGCTATCGCCTGGTGTTTGAAAAATGAATATGTGAGCTCAGTGATCACAGGAGCCAGCCGCATCGATCATTTGGAAGAAAACCTGAAAGCCCTCGATGTAGTAGAGTTGCTTACACCTGATGTAATGGATAAGATTGAGGGGATCCTGGATAATAAGATGGAGTATCCGACTTATTAGGTAGAAAGAACTGTAAATTGTTTTGCAGAGCCGGTAATTTTCTCCATGATTAAAAACTTATTGCGTTATCCAACCCATTCTGCATTCAAAAATCTATAATAAAAATATAGTTGCAATGAAATATTGCCCGTTAGACATATTATGAAAGCAGTATTGGAAATCAATTTCTTAGGTGAGCCGAGCAATAAGTAAGTTGCAAGATACAAGCTGACTAGACCGAATTTCAGAAATGTTTGTATATGTACCCAGCTATTAAAGGACAACCAAAACAAGGTGATTCCTAAAATAAAAATTCCAATTTGTTTGTAATTCCAAGTTGTGTCTTTTAGGAAATAATAAAAGCAAATTAGGAAAAAGGGTGTTGCATAAACAAAACGATTAAGACTAAATAGGCTGCCACCCCTGAACATCAAAACCAAAAGGCTAATTCCACCAATATATAGGGTTGAAAACAACAGGTCTTTTTGAATTTTCGTTTTGTTATCTTTCATATATGCAAGAATCCATTTTGTCGAAACAAACAGGGCTATGAACCCAACTAAAAGGGCCGTGCCATCCAATCTAACAATATTTCCGCCAGCCCAGGAGGTAAATGGCAATGATGGTAAGCGCAACGCGTTATCCCATTCTGCTTGCTCCTGAAAAAATGATAACCATTCATTGGTATAATAAAACTGGATCGAAAAAGCACCAAGCAGACCTATAATTGAGAAAAAACTGAATAGTAATGAACGTTTTGCAAAGTCGTATTTGGAATCATTTGTTAGAAGTTCGGTAATGATGATTGCAGGTATTAATACAAAGGAAGCTGGTCTTGTTAAGCAGCAAAACAATAAACCAAGACATATTAAAATATCTCTTTTGTTCTTTAATCCCACTAGTAACACTACTCCCGATAAATAAAATAACGCCTCGGTGTAAGGGACAAACATAAATATCAGGCTTGGGATAGAGAGTATTAAAATACTCTGCTTTAGATTCAACCGAACGATTAGAGAGAATGCTGTAAAACCAGATAGATATATCCCAGCATTTAAAAAAGTAATGCCGTAAACACTTAAACCTGAAAATTTCCATAAGAAAGGAAAGAGAGGGAAAAACGCCACTCTGAATCCTTCATATCCGTTATTTTTTATCCATTGATAGTGTTGTGCATCCCAATTTAGCAATGACGTTTCTGTGAGTAAATTATTTTGAGATGTAAATTTGAGGACCAAATTGAATAAGAGGAAAACAGCAACGGAGTATATAAGCGCTATAAAGAATTGCCGTGTTAAATAACCTATCATCTAGATAATTAATAGATGATTAGTTTCCCAGACGAAAGAGGAGTTTCGTTTTCAGCTAAGGTATAAATGTAAATACCAGGTTTAAGAGCCCCTTTAAAGACGGTTAAGGGACTTGTATTTATTTCGTTGATTTGGAATAATTTGTTACCTAATAAATCAAAAATTAAGAATCGAATATTTTTTCTCTGTAATATCTCTTGAGAAATAATTATTGATGTTGAAACTTTAAATGGATTTGGATAAACTTTGATTGATTCTGTTTTCTTAAAGCTTTGAATTGACATCATTGGTGGTGGTGACAAATTATCCAAGGTACTATCAATTTCCAATGTATAACTTGCCACCAACGTATCAACTTTTATTAAATATATCTCTTCATTACCATAACCATAGCTTGTTGTTGTTCCCGCAAATAATATTTCACCAGTATTTCCTAAGGTTATTGAATAGCCCTCTTCATCTTGAACATCACCAAAAATTGCACTTGTCTGCCAACCCCCTATTGAATTTGTCTTTACAATGTACAGCCCTTTCCCGCCCAATCCACCACTCATACTTGTTCCTCCAATTACAAAACCATCGTCTGGTAGTTGCTTAATTGCTGATCCTGTTATGTCAAAACCAGTACCGTGAAGTTGAGTCCATAATGTACCGCCCATACTATCAGTTTTTATCATGTAGGCTTCCATACCTACGCCAGAGGTGAAGCTATTTGTTGAGCCGATGAGTATAAGCCCATTATCACTAGTATTATCTAGGTTATATCCTACATCTATTCCATTACCCCCGTATGTCTTAGTCCACATTGTATCTCCATTTTTATTTAATTTAATAAGATATACGTCACTAGAATCTAACCCGAAACTTGAAGTTTCACCAACAATAACGTAATTGGAATCATTTGTAATAATTATTGAATAGCCCATGTCTTTATTAATTCCACCAATGGTTCGTGTCCAAGTAGTATCACCTGTTTTGTTGGTTTTGATAACATATACATCTGTATTGCCACTGCCGAAACTATAAGTCTCACCACAAATAACAAATCCACTATCAGAGGTTTGCTGAACAGAGTATCCAAGATCCCAATCTTCTCCACCATAAGATTTAGTCCACACAGTGTCACCGAGACTATCTGTTTTTACTAAATAAACGTCATAGCCTCCTGCACCATAGCTGTTGGTATATCCTGCAATTATAAAGCCATTATCGAAAGTTTGTTTTACTGAGTATCCCCATTCTACTTCGTTGCCTCCAATTGCCTTTGACCATTGTAAACTACATGCTGAATCAATCTTGAGCAAATATATATCTGATGAACCATTACCAAAACTACCAGTTGAGCCTACTAAAATATATCCACCATCATTGGTAGATTGAATTTCCCTACTATGATCGTAACTAACTCCCCCATACGTAAATATGTAAGCAGTATCGGGAAATTGTGCAATTGCCGGTATAGAGAATATTGAAAATATGACTATTAAGATCTTCATTTTAAGATATATGTCATTCTCTAATATTAAGTTGTTCGCCCTCATCAAAATCTTTTAGCTACGCTTAAATACACACTGTTCCTCCCCGTTCTCTTGGGAAAAATAAAACCATCGAGGCTGTGAGTTCCCAAGCCAATTTTAAATCCTCCAACATCCGCCTGAGCCTGAAATCCAAGGTTTATTTTTCCGTATCCGCCAAATTCCAATGATCCACCCAATCTGAATTTCTCCTTGAGCGTATGCCCTGCTTTGAGGTATATAAATGGCGAGTAATTGGCAAATATTCTGAAAACTGTTCCGAGGGAGATGTAAAAGCCAGAACTATTCTCCTGGTATACGCTCAGGTGAAAGAGTGTTGGCAAAACCGTCGTATAGGCCTTTTGCGAATACTTTGGCTGATAAATTTGTTTTAATGAATCTACAATTGGATCAAAGATAGAATCGCTGAGCTGAAGGATATTCTGTATCTCCAAGCCATCGAATTGATACATGGTGTCTATTTTTTCTTGCACCGTTTTATCGTTCCAGCGGATGAATCCCAAATCCGAAACTTCAATTCTCAAATACCCTGTCCAATCCGTTTCATTTTCTTGCCCTGAGCCGGACCCTGAGCTTGCCGAAGGGTGCGAAGGGTCCTCATCCACGGTGACGCTTTGAAATATGTTGTAAGACATTTGGTAGAACAGATCTACAGACATTCCCCATCCATGCATGGCATCATAGCCATGGTAGGAAGTATCACTCTGGGTTATGCTGTATTTTAAGTCTAAATCTACATGATCACCAGATTGACTTGTGTATAAATTGGCGCGGCTTATTAATGAATTGTAAAACTGTTCCCCCTTTATAAATGACAATCCAATCCCATACTTGCCAGAGCCCTTAAAAGAATTTATTATGCCAACCTCTATTTGCTGGTATCGGAGTAAATTGAATTCTGAGGAACCCATCTTCGCCGTATCTCCCGCAAATTGCGCGTTGCCATACATTGCCACCTTGAAAAGGTCTTCGGTAAAGACCATATTCGCATGTTCTCTATTGGCAATCTTAATGAAGTAATGAAAGCCCTTCCTTTCTTTTCCAAAGAGTGAATCGATTCTCTGAGAAAAGAACATTCCGTAGTTCAGGTCCAGGCCAGCTTTATTGAATTCAGATAATCTCTTATTCACCCTATCCTTGGTTTCAGTTTCTATAAAGGAACCGTTGAGCGCTTTGTAATACAATTCATTGGTAAAGGCTGTAGAGTTTACATCATACTCAGCCAATATTCCCATAGTCATCTTTGAGGAGTCATTGTAATAATCACCAAGCGTGAATAGCGACTGAGCCGAACTCTCTGCCACGAAAAAAAATGCCATAAGTATGTAGCAATACCGGATCACAATTCTGTTAATTTCCATTTATTCTATAGGTGAAATCCCCGACGAGTTTCAGGTCAATTTCGTAGTCGGTGTAAATTTTAAGAATCTGGTTGCCCGGAATGGTAGAGAACCTGACTTTAATAAGCGCTTCCTTAGCGGCCAGTATGTTGTCCACCTTGTTCTGATTTAGAGGTATATCAATACGGGATAAAACCTTGTTGGTCACCCTAAGCCAAATATCCACTGGTGCGGCTGTTACTTTATTTCCCTGATTTGAGATCAGTGAATCTGTAAAATTGTAGTTGTTGTCATACAAGTAGATCTGCACATAAGCTTCATAGGGAAATCCATTGTCGACATACAACCGCAAGAATCCACCATTGATGTTGCTCTCTGCTCCGTTTTCTGAGGGAGACGCGGCGAATAGAACAGTATCTTCTATCGTTAAAGCGTTGGCTGAAAAGGAGACGGGGAGTTCCAGGTTCAGGTTGACTTTGAAATCACTCTCGTAGTACAGAAAGTCGTTCCCATTGGAATTATTACCCCAGGGATTGATGGTGATATCGTAAGAGTGGCCCAACAGATCTGGAAGATTTTCAATGAACTCCGCCACATTCGAATTTGAACTGCTCACATTGAGATCATATTTGCTATAGGTAAATCGGTAACCCGGCGATGGAATTTGTGATGCTCTGGTTAAATTGATGGAAGTACCAATGAACGCGTGATTTAATAACACGTTCGTTCCGGTCGAACTGTTGATTGAATTAAGTGTGTCAATTACTATCTGGGCATCCATGCCAAATCCATTCTCAATACTCAATTGCATGGTGATAGATTCCATATCAAAAAAGCCCGATGTAATGTTTTTGAAGAAATCCATTGTATCAATCTGCTGATTCATCGATATGTTGTATTGGCCGAAATATCCCTTTGCGTAATCCGTAATGATATCCTCCAAATTGTACTTGATCTCAAAGTAATCACCGGTAGATACAAGCACTGAATCGGGTGCAGCCACATCTATAATTACCGATAAATTAGCGAGGATTGTATTGAAATCAATTCCTTGCGCTCCTCTCAGATCCACATTATAGCCAGTTAAATTATATTTTAAATATGCTGTAGCTGGATTGGATATCGAACCGGCAGCTACCTGAGTAGAAACAGAAAAAGGAACACTCTGTTTGATGAATCCGGGCATGGTGAAATTGACAACTGTCATCTCACCTATACTGCTGGCTATTTCAAAAGAAACAAATCCAGACCTTATTTTGGCTTCTACTAACTCCACGGTCTTTAGATTGTATTTGGTCTCATTGGTTATGTTGTTGAGAGTAGGTATTCCCTGTCCCGGTTGAAGGTAGAATGAGCCGAACGGTAGATCAAAGCGTTCTTTAACGGTTGTATCTGGCAAAGTGACCAATGTATCCAATGAAAGCCTGAAAATAGTATTGTCGAACACGATGGTAAGTGAACTATCCGGGTTGGTTTGGATCAATGAATCTGGAATTAGGTTCTCAATGCCCAATGTTGTCTTTAAGATGGGGGCAAGAACATCTACATCCCATGAAGGCCCATTGTTGCCCTTCCTGCATGCATTGAGTGATAGCATGGACAAGATCAGGAAAAGGAGCAACAGTTTATTGATCAGAATTTTCATCATTTATGTATTGTATTGTAGCAAAGATATATCATTTGATTTCCTTCTTTGCTCAATTCATAGTGATATTAGTTAACAATGTTATTCCCAATTCTTTAAAACTCTTTTTGACTATCTATAGACGGTGGGGGTGGTGAATGGATGCCTGTATTAAAACGTGTACGGGCGCTTCGGCTCCGCTCAGCGTCCTACAGTATTCATCTGATTGTAGCTCAGCGTCCTACAGTATTCATCTGATTGTCGCTGAATGCTAAGGGACACTGCGCGGATCATATTCTCTGAATTAGGCCCACTGCGCAGATCATATTCTCTGAATTAGGGACACTGAGCGGAGCCGAAGTGCCCCTCACTAATAATCATACCTCTTACCCCAAAGCGTTTTGAGCCTCTCCTTCATCTCTCGTTCCCTCGTATTTTCGCCGGGCTTGAAGAAAGTCGTACCCTGGATTTCCTCCGGCAGATATTCCTGATCGACAAAATTCCCTACAAATTCATGGGAGTATTTATAGTCTTTACCATAATCCAGGTCCTCCATTAAATTGGTAGGAGCGTTTCTCAGGTGTAGTGGAACCGATAAATTTCCCTTCTCGGCCACCAAAGCCTTTGCTTCCACAATGGCTTGGTACGAAGCATTGCTTTTTGATGACGCTGCCAGGTAAATTGCGGTTTGAGACAAGATCAACTCGCATTCCGGATATCCGATCACATTGATTGCCTGAAAACAGTTATTGGCTACCACCAACGCTGTAGGATTGGCATTACCGATATCTTCTGATGCCAGAATGAGCATTCTCCTGGCGATGAATTTTGGGTCTTCTCCTCCTTCGATCATGCGTGCGAGCCAATACACTGCGGCATTGGGGTCACTGCCCCTCATGGATTTTATAAACGCTGATACAATATCGTAATGCTGCTCACCGGCTTTATCATATACAGCTATGTTCTGCTGCACCAGCTCCATGACCATCTTATTTGTAATGTTGATTGTACTTTTTTCGGAAGAATCGACCAATAATTCTAGAATGTTCAGCATCTTGCGGGCGTCGCCTCCCGACAATCTCAGGAGGGCTTCATCCTCCTCGATCACTATCTTTTTCTTATTGAGCGCTGCATCATTTTTTATTGCGAGATCCAACATCCGAAGTAAGTCTTTCTTCCCAAGCGATTTCAAAATGTATACCTGACACCTGGAGAGCAGTGGGCTGATCACTTCAAAGGATGGGTTTTCAGTTGTTGCGCCTATTAAAGTGATGATTCCCTGTTCGACGGCTCCCAGCAGAGAGTCTTGCTGGGATTTACTGAACCGATGAATTTCATCGATAAAAAGGATTGGGTCCGAGCCCTCGAAATTCAATTCCGTTTCTTGCCTTTTCGCCTTCTCTATAACCTCTCTTATATCTTTTACACCACTGTTTATTGCGCTTAATGAATAAAACGGACGGTTGAGTTGTTCTGATATGATCAGTGCCAAAGTTGTTTTCCCTACACCGGGTGGCCCCCACAAAATCATGGAGGGAATACGGCCGCTTTTGATGGCAATTCGCAATACTGCGTCCTTACCTACCAAGTGCTCCTGTCCAATAAAATCGTCTAAATGTTTGGGACGTAAACGGTCGGCTAACGGTTGATTTCTGTTCATGGTCATCTGAGATAATCAGCAACCACTAATATACCTTGAATTTAGGATACGACAAATTAATCAGCGAATGACGAATTGGTGTACCATAATTTCCCGAACACCAATTCGCACATTCGCGCAAATTCGCGATTCGCTAATTGATGATTTTATCTCTTCCGAGCCCCCTGAAAAGAATTTTAAATACGGTTCCTTTTTGGGCTTTTTTCTCAATAGTTCCATCAATTTGCTCTACAAGAATCCGTATCAATTCCATTCCCAGTGTTCCGGTACTCTCATCCAGTATGTTTTTGCTGGTTCCAATTCCGTTATCACCGATAATTAATTTGTAGTGTCTGTCTTCTGTTGTATCCAGGAATATATGGATCTTGCCCGCTGTTCTGTTCTCAAAGGCATATTTTATTGAATTTGTGATCAGTTCATTCATAATGAGTCCCAAAGGAATGAGCGTATCAATTTCCAGAGATTCAACCGAGATCTGTACGTCCAATGTGATGTGCTTCTCAAGGCTGTATGTTTTAATGAGATTATGTGCCAGCAAGTTCACATATTCGGAGATATTGATGTGAGCAAGATCAGCTGACATGTACATCTTCTCATGTATCAGGGCCATGGATTTAATTCTGTCCATTGATTTCTGAAATATATCCTGGATGGCCTTGTCTTTGATATAACCGGATTGGATGCTCAACAAGCTATTTATAATCTGTAAATTATTCTTGACCCGATGATGAATTTCTTTCAGCAGTAATTCTTTTTCATCCTTTTCTTTGGTGATTTCAGCGATCCTTCTTTCAACCTCCTCTTCCAGGTATTTCTTAGAGTCATGCAATTGCTTTGTACGGAAAAAAATAAATCCATAGACGATTACCACAATAATGATGAACGCAATAAAATAAAACCACCAGGATCTCCAGAATGGGGCATCTATCTCAAAACTAAAGGTCGCCGCATCCTTGTTCCAAATCCCATCGTTATTCACCGCCAATACCTCAAATGTATAATCACCTGGAGGAATGTTGGAGTAGGTAGCGCTGCGCTTTGTAGTTTTGGGAGACCACTCCTCTTCGAAGCCATCAAGCCTAAAGCTATACATTACTTTCTCTGGATTTTTATGAGATATTCCAATAAATTCGAAGGTGAGGTGATTTTGATTGTGCGGCAGGGATAGCGCTTTGGGGAGCTTATACCATGATTCAGAACCTTTGCCATATTGAAGGAGATCCACATTTTCAAAAAATAATTGGA
This sequence comes from Bacteroidota bacterium, assembly GCA_022572355.1. Taxonomy (GTDB): domain Bacteria; phylum Bacteroidota; class Bacteroidia; order NORP154; family NORP154; genus NORP154. Next base: position 12,088 of record JACZWC010000063.1, read on the forward strand.
CATTGGTAATATGGGTAAAGACTTCAACCTTATTTGTAAAGTCCTCTTTCGGATCATATTTTATGGCTCCCTTGACAGTTCCGAACCACAATTTCCCACCTGAATCTTTGCATACAGCTCTTGTGTTGCACTCTATTCCCCTGAACCCTTCTTCCTTGCCATAATTCTTGATGTAGGCCAGATCTCCATATTCGTCTAATATTACCTTGTCCACTCCCTTGTTGGTTCCTACCCATAGGTTTCCAATGTCATCTAATATCATCAGATATATGGTGTTCGAGGAAAGGCCATCTTCCTCTGAATACGTTTTGAATTTAATCCCGTCGTATTTTACAATACATCGATCCGTTCCGAACCAGATATTTCCCGCTTTGTCTTCCACTATCGATCCGATATATGAATTACAGAAGCCGTCTGCAGGGCCATAGTGAGTGAACTTTTCGCCGTCAAATGCGTTCACTCCTGCACCCGTTCCAAACCAAATAGTCCCCTTGCTGTCTTGAAGCATGCAATGGATATAGTTATGGCTTAAACCATCTTCAGTCGTATAGTACTTGTATGATCGGCCATTATATTTCATCAAGCCAGCTCCATATGTTCCAATCCACAGGTTGCCGTCTTTGTCTTTCATTAATGATCTGATATGGTTGCTGCTAAGCCCATTCCGTGTTGTGAAATTTTTGAAACCATTTTTGTTGTATCTCGAAAGGCCATTTTCAGTAGCAAACCACAGATTCTCTCCTTCTTTTAATATTGCCCTCACACTGTTTCCAGCAAGGCCTTCCTTTGTTGTAAAATGTACAACTCTAGTTCCATCATAGCGGTACACTCCGTCAGTTGATGTACCCACCCAGATATTGTTGGAATTGTCTTCGACGATGGAAAAGATGTTGTTGTTTTTTAAGCCTTCAACATTTTCGTAATAGGTGAATATTTCGTTGGAAAACTTAACAGCGCCGCCACCTATTGTGCCGAACCAGATATTTCCAAACAGATCTTCACATATGGACAGAATTACATCGCTTCCCAATCCATTTCGATATTTGTAAGTAGTAATTTGATCTTTATGAATTTTATAAACGCCCTTACCATTGGTTGCAATCCATATGTTGCCTTTGCTATCTGCCATAATAAATGTCACAGTGATATTGTCGATACCCGCTTCAACACCTATCTGTTCAAAATCAAATTCGCCGCGCTTCAGGCTGTTCGCCGACAGTTTCAGCGCTCCTTTTCGTTCAGCGCCAATCCACATATTTCCATCGATGTCCTGGGCGATACAGCGAATATTTTCATAGGGCAGGCCGTCGCTGGGTAGAATACTTTTGAACTTTCCGTTTTCGTATATATTGATTCCCTTGTCAGTTCCCACCCAAATGGATCCGTCTGCAGCCTTAAACAAACACCGGATTAAATTGCTTACAAGGCCGTTCTCCGTTGTAAACTTTGAAAATACATATCCGCCATCTGTTACTCCAATGCCCGCATTTGTGCCTACCCATACTCTATCATCATCATCGATGATCAGGCAATTCACGTCATCGGCGATGAGACCTTTCTTTTTGTCAATTTTTATGAAATTCCTGCCATTGAACCGGGTTACTCCACCCCAGGTTGATCCGATCCAAATATTACCATTGCTCGTTTCACCTATCGCTGTGATAATCGGTCCGCCGAGACCCTCTTTTTCATTGTACTGTTTAAATGTAATTCCATCGTATTGACATACACCCCCCCCAGCTGTTCCAAACCATAAGTAACCGCGGCTGTCTTCAAATATCACATTGACCTGCGATTGGGATAAACCCTCATTTACAGAGAATGATTCAAAATTATACTGTTGCGCAACTAAATTGCCCACAGAGCAAAACAGCAAGAAGAAATATTTTATTGATCTTTTCACCATAGCACTTTGCCTGAAAAAGAAGGTTAATCTAGTAAAATCAAAGCCCAATTACCGCCTGTTTAGCCCAACAAGCATTTTTAACACATAAAAATTGATAAATCAAGCACTAAAATCTTAAGTGCGGATTGAAATAACCCGATTTAATACGAAGTAAGGTAGTAATTGGTTATTCAGTTTGCTGGATCAGAGCAGAGCTTTAGCCCGTTAAACCTCTGCGCATAATGGCCAATGCATCGAGTATCTGTTGCAGGCTCTCTTTGTTAACAGCATCTCTGTTGTCCAATGCATTATAAGACACTAGAATCCGCTTGAGGCTATCAATAACATCCGAAAATTCTTTTAGGTCTTGATATTCCTTTAGGAAATTGAGGAGATTTGCAAGGTGAAGTTTCTGCTCATAAACCTGATTGGCTAATTCTTCGTTATCGGCTAACTTTTCTGAATGAAGTAACATACTAACAGCAATATGTTGGCTTTCCAACCAACTGCCCGCCGAGATTAACCCCATAGTTTTGAGTTGCTCATTGGTCCTTAAGTATTCTTCCATGGCAATAAATGCATCATCTATTATTACCATCGCTGAATCGCTGTTTCCCATACTTGTTTCAAACCTTTTGCTGGCTACTCTATCCAGTACATCTGCAAAGCCCAATTCCTGGGCAAGCTCTCGGGAAGCTGCAAAATACCTGATACTTTGCTGCTGCTGCTCATACAAGGAAAAGTATCCCATATCTGCCATATAGATGCCATAATTTAAGGCTATGGAGGAAGCCGATGTATAATTTACACGGTTTTCTACTGGATTTGCCAGGCTTTCATGAAAATCAACTCCTGCCTTTTTAAGGGTGTGAAAGGTTTGCAGAGGAGAAGGGATATTGGCTATGAAAGTGTGGAATTTAAAGTCGGCCAACTCATCAGTTATCCCCTCAGGTGTACCTTCGACTATAGCTTCAGTCGTAACTACTTTATCATTGTCAGCAGCCATTTCGATTTCTTGGTCATTGCTACACCCAATGATCAGGATGGAAGCGCAAGTGGCAATTCGAAGATTTCTGTTTCTAGTCATGGGTTCAATTTTTAGAAAGCTCAAATATATATAAAACCAAAACATATTACACGTTGCATGTTGGGCTTTAAAGCGAATTTTACAATTAGATAACTTTGTTAAATAATAGTTGCATATAAATAGCTCTTAAAAGGTATTATTTAATGACGAGATTGTTGATCATCCTGGTGTTTTTGATTCCAGGTAACAGCGCTAAAAATAAGCTGAAGGAATTTAATGTCAATCTGGACAGTATTGTAGAAGAGTTTAAAATGAATATCATGGATCGTGATCACTGCATGCGATTGAAGCGGGACGCTTCTGTCCTTGCCAGAGAGGTCAAAAAATATGTAAAAGCAACTCCTGATCTGAATGCTGACATGAAAGAGGAGTTCCTGGAAATTGCAAAAAAGGGAACGGCACTGAAAGTATACATTTCGTGTCTCCGAGATACTGGCATGTATATTACCTCGTTAAAGCAATTTAATTATGCAAACAGCTTTATCTACGGTGATCTTGAATATATGCATAAGGCTCAATACTGTACTGAGGTATTAATATTAAACATCGATGAATTCGTCGCTTATATTGTCAAAAACCCGGAATCCAAGGGCTTTATGATTCGATATAGCTGGAAAAAACCCCATGAAATTGGCGGGGGAACCATTACTTTACCAGTATACGAAGAAAGTGTTCAAATACTATTCGACAACCAAATGCATCCGGAGAGAACAGAAGTAGAGCTGTTTAATATTATATGCACTCCTTTTCCAGATTATTGACTCATTGTTGTTCAAGAAGATGATTTTGTTTATACAAAATCTGTTTTTTAATCGTTTACTGAGTAGCACGAAGAATAAAATTTTTAGAATTGAGATTCAAGTGTAACTTTGTATGCTAACCAACATTTTTCTGCAAAGAAAATGGGAACCGTTGCAAGTGACATATTAAAGGAAAGTGGTGAGGAATGCTATCTCATTGCATTAGAGGGCAATAAGAAAGCAGTAGTAGAGGGAATGGCTTCTTTTGAAACGGGAGGGCCAGGTGATCTTGTTGTGCTTCCGGACAAAGAGGCTCTTGAAAAGTTGAACGGAAGAATCTTCGCAGCAGTTGTTATACCCAAGGAACTAGCAAAAGAAGCCCCGAAATTCCCAAAAGATACGGCCGTATTTGTTAGCGCAGCAGTTGAGTTGAGTCATGCCTTGCTTAAACAAAAGCTATTTACGCATGACTATTCAAAAGGTGGATGGAAGAAGATACATGCTTCGGCGGTAATTCACGAGAGCGTAAAAATCCCAACATCTACTTCAATTGGTCCGGGAGTTGTAATTGAAAAAGGAGCAGTGATTGGGAAAAACTGCAGAGTAATGGCCAATGCGGTGATTGAACACAATGCAGTAATAGGAAATGATGTTCAAATTCATCCGGGTGTTATTATTGGTTGGGAATGTGAGATTGGAGATGAGTGCAATATCTTATCTAATTCAGTGATTGGAGGTGATGGCTTCGGGTTTTCTCAGGATCAGCATTTCAATCACCATAGAATACCACAAACCGGAAATGTTGTAATAGGAAAGAAGGTTACGGTAGGTGCGGTAAATACAATTGACCGTGGTACCTATGGCTCTACTATTGTTGGAGATGGTTGTATCATGGGGAGCTTGTGTCATATAGGCCACAATGTTACAGTAGGCGTGAATTGTATTATGACCGGTGGATTTCTCTGCGGAGGATCTTGCACGTTGGGTGACAGGGTTGTGGCAAGTGGCGGCGCCATGTTGAAAGACCATCTGAATATTTGCAGCGACGTATATCTCTTGCACCGTGCCGGCGTTGTCCAAGATATTACTGAACCTGGAGTTTACGCTGGATCACCTGTGTTGCCAATGCCTAATTATGTGAAAAGCAACGCGATATATGCCCAGTTAGATGAAATGCGTCAAAAGTTGCGAGAGCTTACCGGACAAAAGTCACTTACGGGTAACGGATCCGGTTCATCAGAGTCCCAAGACTAAGCTTCTAATGGCCTTCATTAGCCGCAATAGTTGTACCTTCGCAGGGCAGATTTGATGAAGTAGCATTACGAGATTCCAATAATCAATTTTGATTAGAGATAAACGAGGAGTTTGATCCCTACAGGCAGAAGGAGCAGAAAAATTCAAGAAAGTGTCACAAAAATGGATTTGCTGTGTCTGTATAAGAGACTTAAGCTTTGCTTAAGTTGAAAAAGGTATAATTGATGAGTGATTTACAAACATTGTTGGGAAAGAATCCAGTGGCCATTGTGGGAATGGCTTCCATGTTCGCCAGGGCTAAAAATCTGGAAGAATATTGGGAGAATATTGTGGAGGGCATAGATTGCATTACCGAAGTCCCTGAATCGAGGTGGAGTATCGAAGATTACTACGATCCGGATCCGCTAGTTCCAGATAAAACTTATTGTAAGGTAGGAGGGTTTCTTCCCGATATTGATTTTAACCCAATGGAATTTGGGTTGCCTCCCAATATTTTGGAAGTTACTGATGCATCCCAACTACTTGCACTGCTAGTGGCAAGGGACGCACTCATTGACGCGGGATACGCTCCTGGTTCTGACAAATTTACTGCCGAACTAAAAGAGAAAACGGGTGTAGTGCTGGGTGTTGGTGGAGGCCAGAAACTAATTACTCCTCTAACTGCACGCTTGCAATACCCTGTTTGGAGGAAGGCTCTTCAGGCAAGTGATATTCCCGAAGAAGAAATTGAAGGCATCATCGAGAAAATGAAAACTGCCTATATCCCATGGAACGAAAACTCGTTTCCGGGCATGTTGGGAAATGTCATCTCCGGCAGGGTGGCTAACCGCTTTGATCTTGGTGGCATTAACAGCGTTGTAGATGCAGCATGTGCCGCTTCGCTAAGTGCAATCAAAATGGGATTGAGTGAGCTCATCGAAGGTCGATGCGATATGATGCTGACCGGTGGCGTGGACACAGACAATTCACCGTTTATGTACATGAGCTTTAGCAAAACGCCTGCCTTCTCTCAGAAGGGAAGCATCAGGCCATTTGATCATGAGTCGGATGGAATGCTCATTGGCGAAGGTGTAGGAATGATCGTTTGCAAACGCTTGGAAGATGCGATCCGGGATGGAGATAGAATTTATGCTACGATTAAGGGCATTGGTAGCTCTAGCGATGGAAGATTTAAAAGTGTTTATGCACCCCGGCCAAAGGGACAGGCACTTGCCATGCAAAGGGCATATGATGAATCTGGTTATGATGCGTCTACTGTTGGGTTGATTGAAGCTCATGGTACTGGAACAGGAGCAGGTGATCTTTCTGAGGGAGAATCTATGAAAATGGTTTTCGGAAAAAATGATCCGAAAGTGAATCATGTAGCTCTTGGCAGTGTGAAATCACAAATTGGACACACCAAAGCTGCCGCAGGTGTTGCAGGTATAATCAAGGCAGCGCTATCGTTGCACAACAAAGTGTTGCCAGGAACAATTAATGTAACAAAACCGAATCCAAATCTCAATGTTGCAAGTTCTCCTGCATATGTTAATTCAGAGACGAGGCCATGGTTCAGAAAGGCCGCTGATATTCCAAGAAGAGCAAGTGTAAGCGCCTTTGGGTTTGGAGGTGTAAACCTTCATGTTGCTCTGGAAGAACTCTCTGGCGAGCAAGATGGAAAATACCGCACGTACAAAACACACAAGATAATTCTAATCAGTGGGGCAGATAATAGTGAGTTGATAGAAGCCTGTGATAATCACATTAAAGAACTGCAAGGCGAGGAAGCAAAGGATTATTTGATAAGACTTGGAATTGAATCTCAATCTAAATCAATTCCAAAGAAAAATGGGCGCGTAGGTTTTGTGGCAAGCAGCGTTGATGAAGCGATTGATAAGTTAAATATTGCAGTGCAATTGCTTCAGGAGAAACAAAATGAATCGAGCTGGGAACATCCCCTGAAAGGAGTATGGTATAGAAACAAAGCATTTTCAACAGACGGGAAAGTAGTTGCGCTTTTTGCAGGACAGGGTTCGCAATATGTTAACATGGGTGTTGAGTTGGCGATGGCTTACCCGACTATTCGCGAGTCATTCGACAGAACAAATAGCACTTTTGTCAAGGCTAAAGAGAAGCAATTAACGGATTTTGTCTTTCCGATTCCCGTATTCAGCGCAGAAGAACGGGAGCAACAAGAAGAGCAACTTAGGCACACTGAGCTGGCCCAACCATCTATTGGAGCCCTAACAGCCGGTATGTATCGTTTACTGGAAAATGCAGGCTTTACTGCTGATTATTATGCCGGTCACAGCCTCGGTGAGATAAGTGCATTGTGGGCTGCCGGAGTGCTGGATGATCAATCCTTTCATACACTGGTAAAAGCCAGGGGAGCGCTGATGGGTGCAAAGCAAAAAGGTGATCCGGGATCTATGCTTGCGGTAAAGGCGAATGTTGATGCCTTGGAACCCTTTATCAAATCATACAAAGATGTTCAAGTAGCGAATCTAAATTCTACGTCACAAGTTATACTTGGTGGCGGAACAGCGAGCATTGAAAAACTAGCTGCAGAACTTACTGCGGAAGGTATAGTCGCCAAAATACTTTCGGTATCGGCTGCATTTCATACCCCATTCGTGGAGCATGCACACAAACCTTTTGCAGCGAAGATCAAAAGCGTAACATTTAATAAGACAACGAAAAAAGTATTTTCGAATACGACTGGAAAAGCATATGAGAATAAAGTGGCTTCATATAAATCGACCCTCACTAAGCATATGCTTAGCACAGTCTTGTTCAAGGATCAGGTGGAAAATATTTATAAAGATGGTGGCCGAATATTTGTTGAATTTGGACCGAAAAACATTCTTTCTAACCTGGTAAAGGAGATTTTGGCCGATAAAGAGCACGTTAGCATTGCGTTAAACAACAATGCACTGAAGGACAGTGATGTACAATTGAGGGAAGCCGTTGTTCAACTCGTTGTTTTGGGAATAAATGTTCAGGGATTCGATCAATTCCAAACAGAATACGTCGAACCTGTTGCGAAAGGAAATATTAGCGTAAAAATTAGTGGGAACAACTATGTTTCTGAGCCGACAAAGCAAAAACATATTCAGGCCATGAGCCAGGTCACAGTTAGATCGGTTAAGGCAAAAACAGATACCAATCAAGTAGTAGTAACAAATATTGAAGAGGATATTGAAATGACAAAACAGGATCGCGAAAGACTCGATAAGCTCCATGCTGATCTGGATAGTCTAAGAGGACAACAGAACAGGGTTGAGCAAATGTTGCAGCAACTCGTTAATATACAACAAGCTGCACTTGCACCATTTATACAACAACCTATTGCTCCTTTGGCGCAAACGGCACCACCTATGGCGGCACCTGTAGCTGCGCCCACGCAGCCGGTTGTTGAATCAACGCCTATTGTAGCGCCGACGCCTAAACCTGCGCCGGTACCTGTGACAAAGCAACCTGTGGCACCTGAAGCAAATCAGCAAGTTACTCCTGAACCGCCCGCACCAGAACCTGTTGTTGAGCAAAAGGTTACAACTCCTGAGCCAGTAGTTGCAGCTTCAAGTGGTGGCAGCATTGAAGAAATGCTGCTAGCCGTGATAGCCGAAAAAACTGGATATCCATCAGAAATGCTTGAATTGACCATGGATATGGAAGCAGATCTTGGAATTGACTCCATAAAACGAGTAGAGATCTTTGGGGCCATGACAGCCGCGAATCCATCCGTGGAAGGCGTAAATCCTCAAGAACTGGCAGAGCTTCGCACACTACAACAGATTGTAGATTATATATCTGAAAAAGCTGGTGGAGCTGCATCAACACCAACACCGGTTCCCGTTGCTTCTTTACCGGAAACTACACCAACAACTACATCTACACCTGTAGTTTCAGAGCCAGTAACGGAGCAGCCTACCACC
>JACZWC010000021.1 GCA_022572355.1 Bacteroidota bacterium
TACAATACAACTGGCTATTGATGATTTACCTAGTAGTGGAGGTGAAGTCTATATACCTGAAGGAACATACACGATTACAGATACTATCTTAATACCCTCTAATGTAACCTTGAGAGGGGCAGGTTGGAGTACGATAGTAAAGATGAATGGAAATCTCAATGTAATAAACAATTCAGATATAGATAGCGAAATTCAGGAAAAGATTATAATTAGGGATTTTGTGATTGATGGAGGGTTTATTATTACCAATAACGGCACTATCAGCCTTGGCGGTGCCCTCATAGGAAATAGCGCTACGTGGACCAACGCAGCCAATTCAACCCTGAACATTAGCGGTACTATGCTGACCGGTGGTGGTGTGTTGAATGCTTCGGCTACCGGCAATCTTGTGAATTACGATGGCAGTGGAGGACAATTGGTTAAATGCCCTAGCCTTGTATCCGGAAAATTTCAATATTATCACTTTACAGCATCTAATAACGGTACCAAATCATTGGCGTGCAATATAGATGTGGATGGTAACCTTACAATCTCCGGCACAGCCCAGTTGAATGTAGTGAGTTATACAATTACTCACGCTGGCAACTGGAGCAACAGCAGTACGAATGCCGATCCTTTTCTGGAGCAGAGTAAAACCGTGACCTTTGACGGTGCGGGTTCCCAAACAATTACCAATACATCAGGTGAGACATTTTATAATCTAACAGTCAATAAATCTACAAGTACCACCTTGTCTTTGAATGACAATGTTACAGTTTCTAATGTGCTCTCTATGACCCTTGGCGACATCAATACCGGAACCGACACGTTAACACTTGGAACAAGCCCAGCCAACGTGGGTACGTTAACATATTCCTCTGGAGCAATTATTGGCAAATTCCAGAGATGGATCAACGATCCTTCGCCAACTACCTGGTTATTTCCCGTAGGAACATCTTCGTATTACCGTCCTGCGCTGCTCACCTTCACGAATTTAACTAACGGCTCATTGGTTGGTGAGTTTGTAGCGACAGACCCTGGGAATAATGGCCTGACATTGTATGAGGCGCCCGATAGCATCTACAACGCTTTTATCGAGGGTCATTGGGAGCTAACCGCAAGAAATAACCTTGCAAGCACCAACTACGCCCTTGAATTAACAGGGGAAGGGTTTATCAGCTACCCTCTTATACCGGCTACCAGGGTATTGAAGCGTGCCAATGCTCCTGCTGTCTGGACATTGGGTGGTGTACATGATGCTGCTGTCGGCAATACTGTAAAGCGCAATACACTGAATGGTTTTGGGCAATTTGGCTTGGGAAGCACAACCGATCCGACAATAGGTTTTACAGGACCCGGTGGAGTAGGCGATGCACTTAGCAATGACCTCTGGCTGATGGCTGATGTGCTCAGCTTAAATGACAATGATCCTGTTTCTACATGGGCTGATAACTCTGGTAATGGCAACAATGCTTCACAAGCCGGTGGCAACCGGCCAATCTACAAAACTGCTATCCTGAATGGTAAACCCGTTTTGCGTTTTGACGGTACGGATGACTATTTTAACAATGTCTTTGCTGTACCTTCTCAAAATATGACTATTTACACAGTCTTTTCTCATGATCACAATGGAACATCTGCTCCTACTGGCCCTATATGGCAAACAAAAGACGCTGGTAATTCAGGTTTTTTCCCAAAGTATCTTAACGGAAACCAATATTTGTGGACAGGTACTTGGTTAACTAAAGCATCAACTTTCAGCCGTAACACGTGGTACTCCAGTATATCGCTTCATGGCTCATCAAATTCAGAACTTTGGAAGGATGGTGTGTTGAATCATTCCAACAGCATCAACACGATTAGTGTCGGTAATTTTCAGCTTGGATATAGAAACTTTAATTCGCAATTTTTCAAAGGAGACATAGCAGAATTAGTATTCTATAGAACTGATTTGAACAGTGCAAGGAGGATTATTGTTGAGAATTACCTCGCGGCAAAATATAACCTGAGCATTGCCAATGATAAATATGCTTATCAAGCCGTTCATGGAATTGAAGTAGCCGGTATTGGGAGAGATAATTCGGCTAATTTACATAGTAAGGCCGAATCTGCTGGAATTGTAACGTTCAGCCAGGCAAATAGTTTAGGTGATGGGGATTACCTGTTATTCGGACATGACACAGGATCTGTTAGTGCCTGGGTAACTGCTGAAGTGCCCAATTCAGATACCATAAACATGAAAAGGTTGGCGAGAGAGTGGCGCCTGAGCGAAACCGGCGATGTAGGTACGGTTACAGTTACCCTGGACACAAGTCTCCTGGCTGCCAGGCCAAATGCATTCTGTTACTATGTGTTGTGGGTGGATGCTGATGGAGATTTTAGCAGTGGGAGCACTCAATATATCTTATCTGGTGCCGGCAGCAACTTATTTGAAGCCGATGGGGTAAACATAGCAAATGGAGACTACATCACTTTTGGTATTATCAGGCCTCAGATTGATTTTACCCTTAGCAGCTCAAATGGTTTTGAAACTGTAAGTCCTGTTACGCTTGAAATAACGTTGAACTATGCATTGGAAGTGGATGTAACGGTAGATTACTCGATAACAGGCGGAACAGCAACAGGTGGAGGTGTGGACTATACATTGCTCGGTTCAACAGCTACTATCAGCTCAGGAAGCACTACAACAAACATCACGCTCAATATTACCGATGATATTTTTGTTGAATTGGATGAAACTGCCATCATTTCACTTACAAATCCATCGGGTTGTGTTGTGATAGGCAGTGATACAACCTATACATATACCATTAATGACGAGGATAACCTGAGGAAAATAGATTTTTCGGTCACTAGCTCCAGCAACGCTGAAAACATCACTCCTGTAACACTCACAATACAGATCAACCTTGTTGATGCTGTGAATCCAACTACTGTAGATTATACAGTAACCGGTGGAACAGCTACGGGAGGGGGCGTTGACTATTCATTGGCCTTCGGTACAGTGACCATAGATCCAAATGATACTGATACAACAATCAGCATAACAATTGTTGATGATGTTTGTGATGAAGTAAATGAAACAATTGTCGTTACCTTATCCAACCCTACCAATGCGAATTTAGGTGTTAATGGCACTCATACATATACGATTGTTGATAATGACGTGCCGCCTACTGTGCAATTCTTTTCAACTTCTTCTGGCGCTATTGAGTCTTCTTCACTTTCAATCCTAATAGAACTATCGTCCGTAACCTGTCAGGATGTAACGGTAGATTATGCTATAACAGGAGGAACGGCAACAGGAGGGGTGGACTTTACTTTAATTGCCGGTACGGCTACAATAATTGGCGGAAGCACAACTACAAGCATAAACCCGGGTGTTGTAGATGATATCATTGTTGAAGTAGATGAGACCATAATAATTACTCTTTCAAATCCTTCGAATGCCACATTGGGTGCTCAACCGGTACATACTTATACGATTAATGACAACGATGCAATTGGGCATGTTGGCGCCGGAGGTGTAGGTGAAAGCAATAACAATCCACTGTGGTTGCGTGCTGATGCGTTGAGTTTGAATAACAATGATCCTGTTGCTACCTGGTCTGACAAATCAGGTAATGGTAATGATGCAACCCAGGGTGCAGGTTCTAATCAGCCGATTTATAAGATTAATGTAATCAATAATAGGCCCGTAATTAGTTTTGATGGTACCGATGACTATTTTGCCAATGTATTCAATATAACCAATCAAAACATGGCGATATTTACCGTGTTTGCGCATGACCATAATGGCACTTCTGATCCTGCTGGGCCTATATGGCAAACAGAAAATGTTGCTGCCTCTGGATTTTTCCCCAGGTATAAAAATAACCGACAGTATTTATGGACTGGTGCAGGTTCACCTGGTAATTGGCTTAATAAAACATCAGAATTCAGCCAGAATACATGGCATACAAGCATTGCTTGGCATGGAACAGACACAACTGAATTGTGGAAGGATGGTGTGCTTAATCATGCTCTTGGCAATAATGTGGTAGGCACAGGAAATTTTCAAATTGGCTATAGAAGTTCAAATTCACAGCACTTTAAAGGTGATATAGCGGAAATTATCTTCTATGATTTTGCACTTAATACCGCCCAAAGGATTATCGTTGATAACTACTTGTCAGCCAAATACGGTATAGCCATCGCAAATGATAAATACCCTTATGATGCAACCTATGGGAATGAGGTTGCAGGTATTGGCCGTGAAGATATTGACAATCTGCATAATGATGCACAGGGTTCGAGTATGGTAAGAATTAATAATCCATCGAGCCTGGGTGACGGGGATTACCTGCTTTGGGGGCATAATGATTCTATTGGTATCTGTGGTGTTGATGTTTGTGATTACGATTCTATCGATGTACCTACAGGTGTTCACAACAGGATGACGAAGGTTTGGAGGGTTAAGGAAACCGGGGAGGTTGGAACGGTAACCATTTCATTTGACCTTAGCAACTACCTGGCAATAGACAATGATACCGATCTGGTATTGTTGATTGATGATAATGGAACTTTTGCTACCGGCGTCGATCTCTATGAAACGGGTAGAACATGGGATCCGGTTAACAAGATCGTAACTTTTACCGGCTTGGATTTTACTACCGGAAAAGTTGCCAAAGACTTTTTTACGATGGGTTCAAAAGCGTCAAAAACCCCGTTAAATCCATTGCCAATAGAACTTTTATATTTTACTGCTGAAATAAATGGGGAGCAGGTCGACGTGGAATGGGCTACAGTTACAGAATCCAACAACGATTATTTTACTGTTGAAAGAAGCACTGACGGAATCGATTTTGAATTTGTAACTTACGTGAAAGGCGCTGGAACAAGCAATATCAAACGTTTTTACAAGACGGTTGATCCCGATCCCTATTTTGGCCTTTCCTACTACAGGTTAAAACAAACAGATTTTGATGGGAAATTCACCTATTCAAATATGGTATCGGTGTACTATGATAACGAAATGGGCGAAGGAATAAGCATTGCGATCTATCCAAACCCAACCCAGGGCCGGTTTTTCGTAAATCTTAGAGGAAAGGAAAATGCTGAAGTGTTGGTAGTTGTACTGGATGTTCTTGGCAAACAGCATTATTCAAAGATTATTATTCTTGAGTACAATGGCTACACACTTGCCATTGATCCTTCTAAAAAGCTATCTGCCGGCGTATATCTTATTGTCGCATCCAGTAATAATAGACTTTACAATAAAAAGTTAGTGGTTAGATAAAAAGAGTTCAAAAAGTTTCTGTTCTGTTTTGGTAAACTCGCCCTTCATTCTGAGGGGCGGGTTTTTTTAATGCCTTGTGCTGAAACCTAGCCAGCAATAACTCGTAATATTAGTTTGGAAACGAGAATATTAATTATGGGGCGCAATGCAAAGACATTACTGGATTTAGATAGCGATTTACGCTATAAGGACCTATTTGACAACAACAGAGATGGGATTTATATCTCAACGGTAGCTGGAAAGGTGATAGACGTTAATCAGGCAGCCCTTGAGATTACTGGATTTACTTCAAAAAAGGAGTTTCTGAAACAAAATACGCGCAACCATTACGCAAATCCTGCTGATCGCACCAGGTTCAAGAAGGAAATATCAAAACACGGATTTGTTAAAGATTTTGAAGTCACGCTTAAAAAGAGAAATGGCACCCTTGTTATTTGTCATCTAACCTCAACAGCCTTAAAATCAGAAGACGGCAAGGTTATAGGCTACCAGGGAATAATAAGAGATGTTACCAAATTGAAAAGGGCAGAGGAGCGCATTATCAAAAGTGAAAAACGGTACAAGCACCTCCTGAATATAATGAATGAAGGAATGATACAGGTCGATAATAAAGATCAAATACAATTTGTGAATGATCGGTTTTGCGAAATGGTGGGATATACTATAGATGAACTGGTTGGCAATTTGGCCTATGAGATATTGCTTGAAGGTGAAGATCAGAAATTCATGAAGAAGAGAGTCAAAGAGAGGAAGAATCAGGGAATGAAGGAGCACTATGAGCTAAAGCTGAAGACCAAATCCGGGAAATACATATGGGTTTATGTAGGCCCATCACCGGTTGAAGATGAGAAGGGCAAGATAATTGGTTCATTGGGCATTCTGACGGATATCACAAAACGTAAAATAGCGGAAGAAACACTTCGCAAAAGTGAAAATCGATTCCGTGACCTGTTTGAAAGTTCACCTGATGCGGTATTTGTAGAATCCCTCGATGGCAAGGTCCTCGACGCCAATCCTGCTGCATGTGCCTTGCACGGTATGTCCTATGAAAATTTAGTTGGACGGAGTTACCTGGAACTGATTCCTAAAGAACATAGGGCAGACGTATCAGGTAACAACAAGAACCTGCTGAAGGAAAATATGAGTTCTTTCGAGAGCTACAGCCTCGTAAAATCAGGAAAGAGCATCCCGGTAGAAATTAAAGTCAATAAGATAGATTATGGTGGTGAACTCGCGGTAATACTGCACGTCCGTGATATAAGCGAGCGAAGGAAAGCGGAAGAGGAACTGGCAAAATCCTATGAGCAACTTCAGAATTTATCTGCTCATTTACAAAGGGCAAAGGAAGAGGAGAGTACCAGGATTGCAAGGGATTTGCATGATAGTCTTGGGCAAGTGCTTACAGCCTTGAAAATAGATATTTCTCTGCTGCACAGACAGCTTTTAAATCCCGAAATTTTGAATGGGGACTTAAAAAAACTATCTAAAAAAACCACATCTATGTTGGGCCATGTGGATTCAACCATGAAATCGCTGAGAAGGATTTCAGCTAATTTGCGTCCGGCAATATTGGATGATATGGGTTTAATTGCCGCAGTAGAATGGCTTACTGATGATTTTATGGAACGCACCAAAATTAAATGTAAACTGGTATTGACTATAAATGATGAATTTGTTGATGTAAAAGATGTAAGTACCAGTATATTTAGGATATTGCAGGAGGCTTTTACGAACATTATTAAACACGCCAAAGCGACTAAAGTTGAAATTAGGCTTTATAAGGAGGGTAATAACCTGGTGTTGAAAGTAAAAGACAATGGAATAGGAATATCGGATAGCAAGAAGAGAAAATTCAATTCTTTTGGACTCTTGGGAATTAAGGAAAGAGCTGCGAGCCACAACGGTACGTTCAGCATAGAAGGGAAGAAGTCCAAAGGATCAACAATCAAAGTAAAAATTCCAATTGGCAAATGACAAGAATAGTAATAGCAGATGACCATGCGTTGATAAGGGCGGGATTGAAGGAAATCCTGGCCACGCAGCCAAACATGCATGTGATTGAAGCACAAAATGGACAGGAACTGCTTCGCAAACTCGCTACACTGGATATTCATGTAGTTGTGTTGGATATTTCTATGCCGGGCAGAAGTGGCCTCGATATATTAAAGGAAATAAAGGCCAATTACCCAAAAATACCGGTATTGATGCTCAGCGTTTATCCGGAAGACCAATATGCCCTCCGGGCACTCAAAGCAGGAGCATCTGGTTATTTAACCAAGGACAGCGCACCCGAGAAGCTTGTTTCTGCAATTGAAAAGGTATTGACAGGAGAAAAGTATATAAGTAGCTCTATCGCCAATAGGCTGGTTTCTGAACTTGAGTCAGGAAACATAGATAGGCTTCCCCACGAAGATCTCTCTGATAGAGAATTTGAAGTGCTGCGACTCATTGGATCTGGCATGGCCGTATCTGAGATAGCAGAAAAGTTGTTTCTAAGCCCTAAAACCATTAGCACCTACCGATCCCGGGTTCTCGAAAAAACCGGTTTAAAAAACAATGCCGGAATGATCAATTATGTGATTGAGAATGACCTCAAAAACTAAGTAATTACCAATTACATACTCGTCTTGTAGGACAAGTCACTACAATCGACTCATCTCATCCCTTACAGAGCTTTAAGGCGCTTGCTTATATCTTTTTATATCCGTGACCCTTCGCATTTAGGTATAAAGAACTGAACGCGAAGACTAAATCAACTGGGTATGGGAGCAAGAAATAGAATAGCGCAAATCATTATTTATATTTTCTTATTAACCATTTATACTACACTCAGCATACTTTTCTCCTACAAGTATGGGAAATCCGAAGATGGTTCCGAGGTAGCCAGGAAGGCCAAAACCACTGCTTTGACACTGTCAAAAGGAGTTCTTGTAATTAGCTGGAAGACCTATGTGAAAAGCAGTAAGCAGCATTACACAGATAAGGCCAATGATGTGAATGTAGAGATCTACAAGATTTCGGACAAAGAGACAGAAGATATTAGTTCAAAGAATGGAAAATTCAAAGACTGTCTGGAATTGGAAGCCCGGTATTTGATCTATATATCCAAAGCCGGATACGAAACAAAAATAATAGCATTTTCCACCTATGGTGTAGTGAAGGGGCGGCAGCACACATTCAGTTTCGATATTCTTCTCGAGAGAGAAGGACGGGCACATTATGATCTGACAGCGCCTTTGTACTACGTAACCTATAATAGCGAGAAAGACAGATTTATTTATCAGAGGTACAGCAAGCGCCATGCTGCCTGATCATTTATTAATCAATCAACCAAAATCCACCGCACCATGAAAACTATAAAAACAACAATAATTCCGATAGCTATTGGAACTATTGCAGCAGCGATGATCTTCTCAACAGCAACCGCAGATCATTCAAATAGTGACAACATCACACTGAATGTGAAAATCTATGATGACTATGAATATGCCGTCAATGTGAAATATGGAGATTTTGAAATAAAGGTGTTGGATATGATGAGCAACAATGAAGTGGGATTCACGCAAGCAACCAAGAACTTTAACATCGGCTTACAAAGGAATAGACGCTACCTGATCTATGTATCAAGAGACGGCTATCTAACCAAATTCTTCGAAGTATCGACTGACGGTGCCAATGCCGCATTTGAACACACCTTCTTTGTAGATATGGTATTAATGAAAAAAACTGAAATGGGTGAGTATGAAATGAATTATCCATCAGCAATTGTCACATGCGGCGCCGAAACAGATGATGAATTTGATATTCAGGACATTGGAACATTTATCATGTATCTCAAAACATTACTGCCAGTAGGAGATAATAAATAATAATCAAAGGCCAGAAATTAAGAGAAAGATCAAATGGATAGTGAGTACTTACCTGATCATGTTCTTGGGTTTGAGCTGCTGGGCACAGGATCTAGATTCTAATCCGGGAACATTAAAACTCAAAGGATATATCGAGTTGGATGGAAATCATTCAAAGATGGCGGTACTCAAAAGCGGTACGCTCATTACAGCAAACAGGATTAGTAAGGTAAACTTTTACTGAGGGCTGGCTGATTTGTGTATTGGTTGATTCGTGAAAGAGTCAACAGACTCATCGGTTAAATATTCAACCGGTTACCAGTCAACCAATGAACCACATAACGAGTTAACTATTCAGCTAGTCAACGGTTTTACTTTTTCTTCGCAGCCTTCTTAGTGGCGGCTTTCTTAGCAGGTGCCTTTTTTGTTTTGGCTTTCGCCTTAGCTTTTGCTTTAGTTTTTGGCTTCGCTTTGGCCTTTTTTGCAGTCTCCTTTTTTACAGAGCCAGTCACTTCCTCAGCTGCTAGCTCTTCATCTGCCTCTTTTTTCTTGGTAGATGGTTTTCTCTTCGGTTTGTATACTGCCTTGGCTGATTTCCTTCTCCTTAATACTCCGTAGGAGCCCATAAAACGCTTGCCTTTTTTTGTCTTTTTATCCCCTTTGCCCATGGTTGACGTGAAGTTTAAATTAATCTGATGCAAATGTAAAAATATTCTATCTACGAAATACGAATAATACGAATTACGAAAGGTTGCTATGATAAATTCGGAATAGTAAAACAACATTCGCAGTATTCGTAATTCGTATCATTCGTAAAATTTCGTATTTCGTAGGTATGTAGGATAAACACCTACAAATATAAACGACTACATCCTACATACCTTTTCATCCCTCAATACGTCGTTTATCGTATATAATTTATAATACACACATAAAGAGAGGGAGACTTGGAATGAGGAACTTAAATGATAAACATAAAAATCTCACTGGATATATTCTGATAATATTGATGGTAGCATCGTTATTAATGTTGGCATTGGTTTCTAAAGGACAAAATGCCAGCGCTGAGCAGACCAGTGTTGAGCGCCCGCCTGAACCGCTAAGTCGGGCAGGCAGCCGAAGCGTTAAAGTATGCCATAGGGTGTTGGAGAGCCCACATACAACCTATGAACTGACAATTGATCGTGCTGATTTAAATATTCACTTGGGTCACGGTGATTACATGGGAGTGTGTAAAGAAGAAGTAGTGGATTATTTTGATGTTAGAATAGCTCCCAATCCGTATTTTGAAAAAACGGATATAAAGTATGTACTAACTTCTCCAGCTGATGTGCTAATGATCATTTATGACCAGATAGGAAATAAGATAGTGACGCTGGTTGATGAGCATCAGTTAGCCGGTTCCTATTCAATAGAGTTCAACGGTAAAAATATATGTTATGCGCCAGGAATACATGTACTCAAGTTCTCGCGCATGTCAAACGAAGTAACGTCAGTTGTTTATAAAAGACTGATGGAAATTCACTAGTGCGGTTTCACTGGTTGCCCCGCTCCGGTATATAAGCTATGTCCTTTCCGGGCGGGGTTTTTTATACCATGTAGTGTAATATTGGCCAGCTTATAGAGCAGCCGGGCAGATACATTTCCATCAATACTGCCGTTGCCGGTCTCACTGATATCAAATCCAATAATTTCTCTGGATTCAGCCACTTTTTTCAATAAATAGATAGCTTCCTGGAACTCAAGCCCCCCGGGTACTGGTGTGCCTGTATTTGGGCACAATGCAGGATTGAAGCCGTCCACATCGAAACTAACATACACGTGTGGGCCGAGGGTTGACACGATCTCCTTTACAATATTTCCCCAGGTATCGCCCCTGTACAGGCGTTCTCTGTATGCAGAATCAAAATAGGTGATGATTTTGGCGTTGGCTTGAATCCGGTTGGCTTCCTCCTCGCATAAATCTCTTATCCCAACTTGTACCAGTTTATTTACTTGTGATACGTTCAATGCATGGTGCATCACAGAGGCATGTGAGTAGTTGAATCCGCAATAACTCTTTCTGAGATCCGCATGAGCATCAATTTGTAAAATGCTAAAGGATTCATTGAAATTTCCCAGAGCCTGTATCAATCCCAGGCAGGTGCTGTGGTCACCACCCAGTGTACAAACTCTCTTGCCTTCACTCAATAATTGAGAACTTCTGTCGTAAACCCATTTCACCATTTCCTCACAAGCGTTGTTTATTGCTTCTATATCACCTTTGACATCCGGAGATTCTGCGATTACCCGGGCTTTCTGATTGAACTGTTGCCCCCTCTCATAGATATCCACGGGAAAATTATCGAGCGCAATCCTGGATTTCCAGGCCTCAGGTATGTCCATATCATGAAGATCTACCTGCAAGGAGCTTTGAAGGATATTCTCAGGTGCATCCGAAGTACCTGATCCATATGAGGTAGTTACCTCCCAGGGCACCGGTATTACTATCAAATCGGCATCCGACACACGGTAGGGAAGTCCAAATAAATTTTTGGAGTTTGTGGCAGGGCCGTTTGGATCAAAGGCAGATTGGTGCATTGGATACTTGATCTATGTTTGAATCTTCCAGGTGTTGTCCAAGCGGAAACCTCTCAGGAAGTCGACAATACTGTTGCGTTTTTTTCCTGCGAGCTGTACACTCCTCAGAGAAATTGAACCTCCTGAGGTACCAATAACCAGGTAGGAGTTATTATCTGTTTCAATTGCTCCAGCTGAGAGCGTCTTGTTAGAGTGCTCAGCCTCAAAAATCTTCAAATTATGGGTGTTTCCATTATTATCTTCTAAAACCGTCCATGCACCTGGGTACGGACTTAATCCTCGTATTTTGTTGAATACCTGATCAGCAGGAGCATTCCAATCCAATTTACAGTCTTCCTTATAAATTTTTGGTGCTAACTTTAGCTTTTGCCCATCAGAATCTTTTTGCGGCTGTTTTTCCAGTATATCCTTATCAATTCCTTCAACGGTCTTCAATACAAGTTCAGCGCCCTCAGCCTGAAGCACATCATGCAGAGTTCCCGCGCTGTCCGTTGGGCCAATATCAACTTGCTGTTGCATAAGTATATCGCCTGTATCAATGCGCTCATTAATATAGAATGTGGTAATACCCGTAGTTTTCTCTCCATTGATGATCGCCCAATTAATCGGCGCTGCGCCCCGGTAATTTGGAAGCAAAGAGGCGTGCAGGTTAAAAGTTCCGAATTCTGACATTTTCCAAACCACTTCAGGAAGCATTCGAAACGCAACCACTATCTGCAAATTACCATTGAGAGCCGCGAGTTCATCTATGAATCCCTGATCTTTCAGATTGGTTGGCTGCAGAATAGTCAGGTTATTAGATTTCGCAAATAGCTTCACAGGTGACTCATGAATATTTCTTCCTCTTCCAGCTGGTTTATCTGGGGCTGTAACAACGCCAACAATAGTATAACCGTTCTCAATCAGGATGGAGAGAGAGGGAATGGCGAATTCAGGCGTACCCATAAATACTATTCTAAAATCTTTATCCATTAATGTATGTTAGTGTAAGGGTGTATGAAATACAAAAACATACGAAAATACGAAAAGCAATTGCGTACTAAAGTGCGAATGGTCTTGTTAAATTCATGTTTTTATATTGAATATCTTTCGTAATTCGCATGTTTTCGTATTTCGTAGATTTTTTCGTATCAGGTAAGCTAACATTTTTACTTATTTTGGAAGCGTGAATCAGAATGACAAAAATATACTGGAGGTGGTGCAGTCAATCAGAGATGAATTGGCAGGATTATATGATGAAAATGAGCTCAACACTTTTATCTTCCTGATGTTTGAAGAATATGCCGGTCTTGTTAAAACAGATATCGTTTTAAAGGCGGCTGAATATTTGGAAGATAAGGCAATGACAAAAATCAGAGAAGCTGTAGGCCGCCTGAAAAAACATGAGCCCATTCAGCACATACTGGGATCAACAGAATTTTATGGTGTATCAATCAAGACTGATCCCCGAGCCATGATTCCAAGGCCCGAGACGGAAGAGCTTGTTGAATGGATTATTAACGATAATGATGACGTGGAGCCCAGTATTCTGGATATTGGAACAGGATCCGGTTGTATTGCGTTGGCATTGAAATCGGCGATAGCCGGCGCTAAAATCTTTGCTGCGGATATCTCACGGCCTGCCTTAATGCTGGCTAAGGAAAACGCGCTGGTTAATAAGTTGGAAGTGAAATTATTGGAGACAAATATTTTAAAATGGAGGAACGATGAAAAGTTGTTGGCTTTACCCAACTTCGATATAATAGTCAGTAATCCGCCTTATATTGAAAGAAGACTGTCTCACGAAATGAAAGATAATGTGCTGAAATACGAACCTGCCGAGGCCCTCTTTGTAGATGATGGTGAATCAATGATATTTTATGAGGCAATTATTGATATGGCCATTGAGAAATTGAATCCGGCTGGGGATCTATATCTCGAAATTTCGGAGAGAGAGGGCCGGCGGGTTGTCGCCCTTCTGGAGGATAACGGCTTCCAGGAAGTTGAGCTGAGAAAAGATCTGTCAGGAAAGGATAGAATGGTGAAAAGCGTGCGGTGCTAATATCGTATATTCGAACTTATGAATCAGGAAGTGGCTAAAATCAGGATTGGAGAATTGTCAGTAGAGCTGGAGGAGCACAATCATAGCTACTATGTTTTGAACAACTCTCTCATCAGCGATTATGACTTCGATATGAAGATGAAGGAGTTGATTGAATTGGAGAGCGACTTTCCAGAGTTTGCGCGGATAAATTCTCCAACGAAAAGAGTAGGGGGAGAAATTTCCAAGGGATTCAAGACCATTGAGCACAAATATCCCATGATGTCACTTGACAACACCTATTCTCTGGACGAGATCAAAGAATTTGATGTCAGGGTGCGGAAGAGACTTGATGAGGCTGAAATTGGGGGATCAGACTTATTGAGTTACGTATGTGAGTTAAAGTATGATGGTGTCGCAATAGGTATTACATATAAAAAAGGTGAGCTTGTGCAGGCGCTAACCAGGGGTGATGGAGTAGCAGGTGATGATGTAACGGCCAACGTAAGGACGATCAACAGCATTCCACTCTCTTTGAAGGGAAGTAGGTATCCTGAAGATTTTGAAATCAGAGGTGAAATTTACTTTCCACATAAGGCATTTGAAGAATTGAATAAGGCCAGAGAGGAAGAGGGAGAGCCTGTATTTGCCAACCCAAGAAATACGGCATCAGGAACGTTGAAAATGAAAGATTCAGCTGAAGTTGCAAAAAGAAAGTTAGACTGCTTTCTATATTCTTTATCAGGAGAGAATCTTCCTTACGATAATCACTATGACAACCTCATGGCAATAAAGGAATGGGGTTTTAAGCTTCCCTACGTGATTTCGAAACCTACAGATATAGAAGGGGTTGCATCTTTTATAAATGAATGGGATGAAGGCCGTAAAAAATTAGAATACAATATTGACGGGGTAGTCTTCAAGGTAAATTTGAAGAGGCTTCAGGAACTTCTCGGGTTTACGGCAAAATCTCCCAGATGGGCAATATCCTATAAATTCAAAGCTGAACGTGTGAGCACAGTCTTGAATTCAATCTCCTACCAAGTGGGTAGAACTGGAGCTATTACTCCTGTTGCCAATCTTGAACCCGTACTGCTGGCCGGCACAGTGGTAAAAAGGGCATCATTGCACAATGCGGATCAGATTGTAAAATTGGACGTTAGAATAGGAGATACCGTTTATGTGGAAAAAGGTGGAGAGATCATTCCCCAGATTGTAGAGGTATTGCTAGACAAAAGAAAGAGCGATTCAATCCCTACGACTTTCATCGATTCATGTCCCATTTGCGCTACACAATTAGAGAAACATGAGGGCGAGGTTGCTTATTATTGCCCAAATGAAGATGGATGTCCACCTCAGATAAAGGGAAAGATAGAACACTTCATAGCGCGCAAAGCTATGAACATCGACGGCCTGGGAGAAGAGACGATAGAATTGTTATATGATAAACAACTGATTGCGGATGTGTCAGACCTATACACTTTGAAATATGAAGATTTGATTGAGCTCGATCGTTTTGCGGAAA
Organism: Bacteroidota bacterium; assembly: GCA_022572355.1. Taxonomy (GTDB): domain Bacteria; phylum Bacteroidota; class Bacteroidia; order NORP154; family NORP154; genus NORP154. The sequence goes on from JACZWC010000021.1 coordinate 15,231, forward strand.
AATCAGTTCAAAGATTATTGCAGGGCATAGAGGATTCAAAAAAAATACCCTTTGAGAAAGTCTTGTTTGCCCTGGGAATAAGATTTGTTGGTGAAACCGTTGCCAGGAAGCTAGCTTCTCACTATATCACAATCGACCGTTTGAATACGGCAACGTTGGAAGATTTGGTGGAAGTGGAAGAGATAGGCGAAAAGATTGCGGAGAGTGTGATAAGTTATTTTCAGGATGAAGACAGTATCAAGTTAGTGAAGAAGCTCAGGGATTCTGGCCTTCAATTTGAAATGGTGGAATCCACTACCAATATGAAGAGCGACAAATTGAAGGATCTTTCATTTGTAGTATCTGGCGTATTTGAAACCTATTCGAGAGAGGAGCTCAAGAGCGAAATAGAGGCTCATGGGGGCAGAAACGTGAGCTCAATTACCGCCAAACTCAATTATCTCCTGGCTGGTGATAAGATGGGGCCTAGCAAATTGGAGAAAGCGAACAAACTCAACATTCGTGTAATATCAGAAGATGAGTTTAAAGAAATGATAGTATGATCTTTATTAGGTTAAGGCAGCAGATTGGACTCTTTTTTCTGAAACGACAGATCAGAAATCTAAAAAGAGAGAGAACAGTTTCCAATTTACATGGAGCGCAAACGATTGGTATTGTGTACGATGCAACAGACTCTCAAGAATATGAGAAGGTCAAAAAATTTTGTAAATACCTGAAAGAGCGAAATAAGCGCATTATGGCCTTGGGATTTGTTAATGTAAAAGAGGAAGATAACAGATTAAAATCTCAGTTGGAATATCGATTTTTTACCAAAAAAGAGTTAAATTGGCTCTTCAAGCCTTCTGGGTTGGAGGTGAATAGCTTCACAGAAAAGACTTTTGACATATTAATTGATTTTTCTTTTGAAGAGAACTTACCGCTTAAGTATATTAGCGGATTATCTGAAGCCAAGTTTAAGGTAGGACCTGCCGGTATGAATGGAACCACCTTTTACGACATGGTGATTGACATTGGGAAGAATAGAACCCTTGAAAACCTGATTGGTAACATAAATCACTATTTGGACATGATTAACGGGGATAACGCAGAAACTAGCAACAACAATAATGCATAAGAAACTCAGAGGAACAGGCGTTGCATTGGTTACACCTTTCCACAAGGATGGGAGCATAGACTTTAAATGTTTCGGAAACATTATAGAGAACATGATTGAAAACAAGGTCGACTACCTTGTTGTTCTGGGCACCACTGGCGAATCAGTTACGCTTACCAAAGATGAGAAGACGGCCATCATAGGTTTTGTGGTGGAAACCGTTGATAAACGGATTCCTGTTGTTCTGGGGCTGGGTGGTAGCAACACGCAGGAAGTAATTAATTGCTTAAAGAACTATGACTTTGACGGGGTAGATGCAATTCTATCGGTTTCTCCATACTACAATAAGCCCACTCAAAAGGGCTTGTATCAGCACTATAAACTGATTGCAAATCTGTCCCCTGTGCCCATTATTTTATACAACGTACCTGGGAGAACTTCTGTAAATGTCTCTTCTGAAACCACCTTGCGATTGGCTTATGATGTCGAGAGTATCATCGGAATTAAAGAAGCTTCCGGAGATTTAGAGCAAGTGATGCAAATAATAAAAAATAAGCCTGATAACTTCCTGGTGATTTCTGGAGATGACGCACTGACTTTACCTTTAACCGCAATAGGCGGCGATGGGGTAATATCTGTTGTAGCCAATGTATTTCCTCGCGAATTTTCAGACATGGTTTATCACGCGTTGCATGGAAACATGAGGCAAGCAAGGGAAATACATTACAGTTTGATAGATATTATAGAGACCTTGTTCATCGAAGGCAACCCCGCTGGGGTAAAAGAAGTACTGGAAATTCAGGGAATGTGTATGAATAATTTAAGATTACCCCTAACAAACGTAAGTCGCTCTACCCGTAATAGATTGGAATCGCTTTTGGAGCAGCATTCTGCTGCAATGAAAAAGACGGAGAAAATATCTTAGAGCTGATCACCAGTAATTCCTACAGCCATTTCCTTCTTTGAGTAGAGTCCAGCCTTAAGTTTTTTCTTAATACTCTTAAAGGCCTCAACAGTGTATTCCACATTTTCCAATGTGTGAATGGCAGTTGGGATCACCCTAAGCATTATCGTATCTTTGGGTACCACAGGGTATACCACTATTGAGCAGAATATCTTGTGGTTCTGTCTCAAATCCACTATAAGATTACTCGCTTCAGGCAGCCCTCCTGATATATAAACTGGTGTCACGCAAGATTCCGTATTGCCCAGGTCGAAGCCCTCCTTTCTTAAGCCATCCTGTAAAGCGTTGGTGATTTTCCAGAGGTTCTCTCTCAGTTCTGGCTTTGTTCTCAGCAGTTCAAGTCTCTTTAGCGCTCCTATAACCAGTGGCATCGGCAAAGTTTTTGCATAGATCTGTGATCTGGAGTTGTAGCGAAGATAGCCGATGATGTCCGCCTCTGAAGAAATGAATGCACCGATGCTGGCCATGGCTTTTGCAAAAGTTCCAAAGTATATATCTACCTGATCCTGAACTCCATGATGTTCTCCCGTTCCGGCTCCTGTCTTGCCCATGGTGCCAAAGCCGTGCGCATCATCAACAAACAACCTGAAATTGAATTTACTTTTGAGCGCAGTGATTTCTTTGAGCTTGCTCAGGTCACCTGCCATTCCAAAAACACCTTCAGTAATAACCAGAATTCCACCATTAGTTTCATCCGTAATGGCTTTTGCCCTTGCGAGTTGCTTCTCAAGGTTTTCAATATTGTTGTGCGGATACACAAATCGTTTTCCCTGATGTAGTCGAACTCCATCAACAATACAGGCATGGGACTCAGAATCATATACGATAACATCGTGGCGATCTACCAGACAGTCAATGGCCGAGACCATGCCCTGGTATCCATAATTTAAAAGAATGGTTTTCTCTTTTCCAACAAAATCCGACAGTTCAGCTTCCAACTGCTCATGGAAATCTGTGTTGCCACTCATCATTCTGGAACCCATGGGACTTGCCATGCCATATTCGGCTGCTGCATCTGCATCGGCCTTTCTTACTTCAGGGTGGTCCGCCAATCCGAGGTAATTATTGGCGCTCCACACCAACATTTCTTCACCCTTAAAGATCATTTTATTGGAAATTCTACCTTCCAGTTTGGGAAAGAAAAAGTAACCATGACCCATTCTGGACCACTTTCCAAGAGGCCCCCAATTCTTTGTTATTTTATCAAATAAATCCATGAAATGCTCGAAAAAAGTTGACTGCTTAAATTTTTTGCAAACTTAAAAATTTATTGTGGGATTGGCAAATACCTGTGCAAGGTGTACATTTACCAATATTCATCGCAGTCTTAACCAGGCCATTATTATGTTCAAGGCAAGTCAAATATCCACAGAAAATATCCTGGACAGATCAGATGGAAAGCGACTTTTTTCCAATCAGTTAATTCGGGATTATGTTCTTGAGAATTCCAGCTTGAAGGAGTTTTATAAATATGATCCAAACCTTGCTTCTTTTGAACAAATCATCGCCGACAAGTCAAAGGAGTCAATAAATAGATCGGTTTTGGTAAATGTTCTTGAAGAACAGTACGCCAACATTGAAGATGCTCCTCCAAATATTTCATTACTCAATGATGCCAATACTCATACCATTACGACGGGCCATCAAATCTGTTTGTTCACTGGCCCCTTATATTTCATTTACAAAATTATCACTACCATAAATTTGGCGGAACAGCTCAAGTCAAATTATCCGGACAAGAATTTTGTGCCAATTTATTGGATGGCCAGTGAAGATCACGACTTTGATGAGATTAACCACGCTCATATATTTTCTAAGAAATTGGTGTGGGATGATTTCCAGGATGGGCCCGTGGGTTCATATGATACGAAGTCTATGCAAAGTGTGCTAGTCGCAATGTCCGATGTACTCGGGGAAGATGCCAATTCTGTGGAAATAGCGGAACTGTTCAAGGCTTCCTATACAAACCACGATAATCTGGCAGACGCAACCAGGTACCTTGTGCATCAGCTCTTCGGAAAATATGGATTGGTTGTCCTGGATCCATCATCCAATAAGCTCAAGGAGTGTTTTGCCGATATTATGGAAGACGACCTGGTTAATCATGGGACATATGAAAAGGTGACGAGTACCAACACCGAATTACAAAAAAGGTACAAACTGTTGGTAAATCCACGGCAGGTTAACCTGTTTTATATCAGCGACGGCAAAAGGCAGAGAATTGACAGGGATGGAGAGGGATTTAAGATAGGGGAGAAGAGCGTATCCAAAGAAGAAATTCTCAATGATTTGGCCAGTCATCCCGAAAGGTTTAGCCCCAATGTTATTCTACGCACCTTGTACCAGGAAAAAGTGTTGCCCAATCTGGCCTATGTTGGAGGGCCTGGTGAAATTGCTTATTGGTTGCAGTTTAAAGGCGCCTTCGACAATTATAACATTAACTTTCCCATGCTGGTGTTGCGGAATTCTGCATTCATTATTACCAAGAATATTAGCGAAAAGATGAAGAAGCTGAATATAGCAACCGAACACCTGTTTAAAAGTACCGATGAACTCGTAGAGCAATTTATTGCATCAGCGGAGGAGGGAGAAAACAGCTTGGCTTCGGAGTTTATTGAATTGGAGAAATTGTATGACAAGTTAAAAGTGGCCGTTGAAGTCATGGATAAGTCGCTGGTCGACAGTGTTGGAGCGGAAAAGCAAAAAGCCCTGGCTGGACTGCAGAATATTGAGAAGAAGTTATTGAAAGCCCAAAAGCGGAAACATGAAGCGTCTATCAGCCAGATTGAAAACATAAAAAACAAACTGTTTCCTGGCAATTCGCTTCAGGAGAGGCACGATAATATTAGCCAGTATTTAGCTGTGTTTGGAGTTAAATTGATCGGTGAATTAATGGATCAATTGGATCCTCTGGCTGGTGGCGTAACGGTTCTCGAGGAGGGTGGCTAATATCATAACGATGACTATGACAGTCATGGTCATTGTCATTGTCATTGTCATGGTACAACAGCGCTAGCTGTTGGAATACAGCCCCATCTTATTTCCCTCAGAATCCTCAAAGTAGGAGAAGTATCCAATATTGCCATCAATCAGATTTTTTGGGATTTCCGCCATGCCGTCTGCGGATCGAGTGTTGGTGATGAGTGTTTTCGGTTGTAAGACTTTCCCACCATTTTCTTTGACCAGGTCAATTATTTCAGACATGTCGGGGTTTGCATTGAAGAAGATTACCGGGCCATACTGATCAGAATCTTTGTTTTTTGATTCTACAATAGCTCCTGTAAGCTGGCCTTCCAGTTTAAATACACCGTGCCGGATGCCGCTAAACTCAAATATGTCCATTTGCTTGTTGAACACATTTCTGTAGAATGTGTGCGCCCTGTCAAAATCTTTGGTGGGAATCTCAAACCAGGTAATAAAATCAGCCATAGTGCAATATCCTTACTGCCACTAAAGTAGAAATTTAAGCTATTCCAAAAAAGAAAAATGAATTCTATTATCGAATCAGCGTCACATGGCCCACATAGCGGTGTGTTTCGCCATTGATGTCTTCTGTTACAACCATCCAGACATATACATCGTTCTGTGCTATAGCGCTTCCGGAATTTGCCTTTCCATTCCAACCCTCAAAGCCTTTGTAGAGATCATCGTATTTAAAGATCCTGTCGCCCCAGCGGTCAAATATGTACATCTCAAACTCTTCATCATTAATACCCAATATTTGTGGGTAGAACAGGTCATTAATGCCATCTCCATTGGGTGTAAATGAGTTCGGAACAAATATGATGTATTCACCTTTGATTCTCACGCTCTTGATTGCCGTGTCGATACAGCCATTGATATCCGTTACCAGGAGAAGAATACTGTAATATCCAGCGCTATCATAGTTGTGGGATACATTTTGAATAATTGCAGTGCTGTCACCTCCCATATTCGTTGAAGGATAGTAAAAGTTCCAGAACCAATCCACGACCGTATTGGAAGATGCATCTATCAAATCCACTTGTGAACTGAGAATCGATATTTCTACAGGTTCAATCAATGGCTTGCCACTTTGTTGCATAATAAAGTCAGCCGTTGGCGGAGACTGAACTGGTATCGTGACAATATCTGTACAGTTATCAGCTGTGGTAACTACCAATTGCACCATATAGCTGTTTGTACTTGTATAATCATGTGCTGGATTCTGATCATTGGAATAATTCCCATCTCCAAAATCCCAGTCCCATGTGATGATAACACCACCATTTCCGGTAGATAAATCGGTAAATTGAACCTGGTAAGGATCAGGAGCACAGGCCGAGCTCATTCCTGCAGCAGGAGAGGGGAATACGGTAATATTTGTGAGTGCAACATCATCCTGAGAGCAATTGTCCGAGAGGGTAACCGTCATGGTTGTGTCAGATTGAATATTGGATAGTATAATTGGATTCCCGATAAAAGTGTTGTTATTCCAGGTATAAGTATAAGTTCCATTTCCACCTGTTCCGGTTGCCAATACAGAAACATTATCGCCTACACAAGCATTAATAGGAACCAAGCCAACCACCAATGGTGGATGTACGTTAATGGCAAAATTCTCTGTTTCTATGCAACCATTCGCATCTGTAACCGTCACATTGTAAATTACCTGGTTTGGAAGAGTAAGCACGACAGTGTGCGAAGAAGAGGTTGGGAGTCCGTTATCCCAGCTATAGGCGTAAGGACTCGTACCATCGCTGACATTGGCTACGATCAGGGCGGTGGCGCCGTAACAAATGGTATCAGGCGCACTTACAGCCAACACCAATGCCAGGGGACTGGATATTAGGATGGAGTCAATGTCCGTACATCCATTTGCATCAATGACCGTTACCGTTACCATTCCGGATGATAAGCCGGTTGCATTGCTGTCACTTGGATTACCGGTACTCCACACAAACGTGAATGGAGGAACTCCTCTGAATATGCTCACAGAAACTGTACCGTCGCCACTTCCGAAACAAGTCTCATCTGTGCCTGAAATGGATGTCAGCGTCACTCCCTCAATATTGGTTAAAACTTCACTATCAATAACAGGGCATCCATTTTGATCTGAGACAGTAATATTGTAAGTCCCTGCTGATAATCCCGTTACTGAACTTGTTGTTGGAGTTCCCGGGGAGTCCCAGGCGTAGGTATAAGCGCCCGTACCACCGCTGACGCTTGCAATTAACTCCCCATTCGGATCACCGCAGGTAGATGATATTGCTGATATATTTAACAACAATTCAGGTGGCTCTGTCACCAGGATTGCCTGTGATATGGTGCAACCCAATATATCAGTGACCGTTACCGTATCTATTCCCGCACTGACATTTGTAACTGTGGCGCCTGAACCAATATTAGGTGACCATGAGTACAGGTATGGTGGAGTTCCACCGTACGGTGATGGCAATAAATCTATGGCACCGTCATTTCCACCAAAACAGCTCACGTTTGTTACGAACATATTTACAGTCAGCAACGCCGGCTGAGCTATTATTACAGAACCCGAGGCAGTACAACCATTTGAATCTGTTACAAAAACATTGTGGGTTCCCGCACAAAGAGAATCGGCAAAGGTGCCGGTAGCCCCTGATGGCGCCCATGAATAGGTCAATGGAAGCGTACCTCCACCGGCTGCTGCCAATGCATTGCCGTCACAAGCTCCGAAACATGTTGCGGCACTAGAGGTTACCACATTGGCCACAAATTGAGAAGGTTCATTGACAATAAAGTTCTCTGAGTAAACGCAACCATTTGCATCTTTAATAGTGAGAGAATAATATCCACCGCTAAGGCCAAATATGATACTTGAATTCGAACCAATCGTATCTCCGCTATTGTTTTTCCAGATGAAAGTATAAGGTGCTGTTCCCAAGGTGTCAAGTGTTGCCGTTGCAAGGCCATTCGCATATCCAGAGCAAGTGACATCCGTTACGGTAATCGTATCAATTGCAGGCCCCACAACATCATTGATAATTACCGGCTGTGAGAAAATACATCCATTGCCATCGATGAGGACAGGGGTATACGTACCTCCGACAACACTGTCAATGCATAATCCCGAAGTGAGTCCCGGATCATTCCAGGTAACATTGTATGGAAATACGCCTCCGATTATAGAGATGCAGGCATCTCCATTCGGATCACCACAAGTGGATGAGTTAGAAGATGCTATGAATGTGAGCAATTGTGGTTCTCCAATATTAATCGATTCTGTTTGAATACACCCGTTGAAATCTGTAATAGTAACGTTTACAACTCCTGCACACAATGCTGTGGCTGTGATTGTAGTTTGGAGTAAACCATCATCCCATTGGTATGCATACGGAGGAACGCCACCAACGGGTGTAATCGACGAATTGCCATCACACAGTGCATTGCATGTAACATCATTTTTGGCAATAGTGGTGGTAAAAACCGTTGGTTCGGTAATTACTACAGATGTTGAATTGGAACAGCCATTCATGTCCGAGACCGTAATTTGATAAGTTCCAACACACAAACCAATTGCCTGTGCTCCGGTTTGATTGTTGTCCCAACTATATGTGTAAGATGGTGTTCCCCCGGTAACCAATGTTTGGGCAAATCCATTACAGTTTCCATTACAATCAACATTTGAAGAAGATGAGATAGAAACAGTAAGCGCCACAGGTGAAGAAACAAAGTTAGAAGCCGATATTGTACAGCCTTTGCCGTCCGTAACAGTTAGTGTGACATTTCCTCCGCAAAGGCTAAAGGCGGATGACGTAGTTTGTCCCAATGGATCATCCCATTGATAAATATATGGAATTGTTCCGCCCGTAACAACAGATGTTACCGAGCCGTCACAAATTCCTGCACAAGAGGCATCGACTACCGTGCTGGTTAATCCGAGCATTAACGGTTCTGTAATGACTGTCGAAATTGTATCCTGGCATCCGTTGGCATCTGTAACCGTCAGAAGATAAGTATTCGCGCACAATCCGGAAATGGAAGGTGTAATATCCGAATTACTCCAGGTATATGTCAACGTGCCTGTACCGCCGGTGGCCGAAGCAGTTATGGACCCGTCACAGGATGTATTACACGACGCATCAATTTGTGAAGTAATGCTGGCAACCAAAAGTGAAGGAACAGCAATGGTAATGGATACGGTTGTAACACAAAGAATGTTGTCAGTTATTTGAACGGTATAGTTTCCGGCACCCAATCCAGTTGCGGTTGTCGTCGTTTGTCCATTTCCATCACTCCATAAGTAGATATAAGGAGGTGTACCATCCGTAACCAGGACCGTTGCGGTTCCATCAGTGGAACCGGCACAGGTAATATCAGAAAATGCGGAAATTGCGGCAGTCGGGCCTCCTACATTGCTGATGCCAACCACATTGTTGACGGTGCAAGAGTTGGCATCCGTTACCAGGATGTTGTAACTACCAGCATTCAAACCCGTTGCGCAGGCGTTGGTCTGTAATCCCGGATCGTTCCACTGGAAAGTTAGCGGGGGTAAGCCCGTCGAAGAAGTAACACAGACCTGTCCATTGATTGAACCGCAAGTGGCATCAATGAATGAAGTTGTAATTGTTATTGCCGGTGGGTCAATTAATACATCGCTGGCAGATGCCGTACAGGAGTTTCCATCCGTTACCAGTATTGTATATGTTCCAGAACATAATAAGTCTGCCAGAGCGTTGGTTTGTGTATTTCCATCATCCCATAAGTATGTATAAGTTCCTGTTCCACCTGTAATTACCGCTTGAATTCGTCCGTCACAGCTGCCGTTACAAATCGGATCTGTTGGTGTGAGCGCAATGGATATGGCCGTTGGTTCTGTTATTGCGATTGAAATGTTAGACGTTGCCCCGTTAGCATCGATTACGGTTACCGTATATGCATTGGCGCATAGATTAGACGCTATCGGGCCAATACCACCAGAAGGCGACCATGAATATGTATAGGGTAGGACTCCCCCTGCTACGGTAACTGTTGCCTGGCCGTTACAATATCCATTGCAAAGATTGTTAACGCCTGTAATGCTCAGCACGATACCTAGAGGCTCAGTTATAATGATACAAGCTGACGCAGAGCATCCATTCACATCCGTAACCGTTACACAGTATGTCCCGGCACATAGTCCTGTTGCATTCATTGTAGTCTGATTTCCCGAATCATCCCAAACGTAGGTGAACGGGGCGGTACCACCAGCCAAAGTCACAGTTGCTTCTCCATCGCAACCACCAGCAATTGAAACGTTGGTGACAACAGAAGCTGTAGCAATTCCTCCACTCAAATTATTGATGGTAGTAGTGGTGATTGTGAAACATCCATTCGCATCTGTAACTGTAACATTGTATACACCTGCAGGTAAAGAGTTGACAATAGCTGTAGTAGACGTGCCAATGTCATCCCAGTCATAGGTATAAGCTCCCGTGCCTCCAGTAGCGGTAACTGAAACTTGTCCATTTGATTGACCGCAACTGGCATCAACAGCAGTTGCCGTGGGTACAATAATTGGCGGATCAGTGAGCGTGAAACTAATATTGGTATCACAATTATTGTTGTCAGTTATCGTCACGGAATGAACACCAGATGCAACTCCGGATATATCTTGAGTAGTTTGACCTCCTGGTGACCATAAATATGTATATGCTCCCGTTCCACCTGATATTGTGAGGTTTACGCTTCCGTCTGTTCCGCCATTGCACAATGGATTAACTCCAGAAACTGAAGGGTTCAAAGCCGTTGGCTCACTGAGTGAAACGGAATTATTATTACTACAACTATTTGCATCTAAAACAGTTACAGTATAAGAAGTGGCACAAAGTCCGTTAGCTACAGCTGTCGTTTGAACTGGAACTGTATTCCAGCTGTAAGTATATGCACCCGTTCCACCCGAGCTGCTGGCAGTTGCTGTGCCGCTGCATACCCCATTACATAATGGGTCGACATTGCTCGTAACCGAAACGACCACTGCACTGGGTTGTGTTATTGTAATATTGGCTGTTCCGGAACAACCAAGATTATCTGTAACCGTAACCGAATAAGAAATAGCTGTTAATCCTGTGGCAGTAGCATTTGTTTGCGCCGGTACAGTACTCCATGTATAAGTATAGGCTCCGGATCCGCCAACTGCCGTGACGGTTGCCTCCCCATTATTCCCTCCATTACAAGTAACATTTGTGCTCGGGCCAATGGTGGCGGTAGGGGAGCCGCCATCGTTCACGGTGGCTATTGTATCATTGGTACAACCTCCAGCATCGATTACAGTAACTGTATATGAGCCTGAAGGAATACCAGCCGCAGTAGAATTCGTCTGCACCGGAACCGAGTTCCAGGAATAAGTGTAAGGACCTGATCCACCCGCAACTACCACCGATGCACTTCCATCTGAATTTCCGCAGGAAGCATCCACAGAACTGGGAGTTAGCGTCATGGCACTGGGTTCTATAACAACAAATAAACCATTGACCGTACAAGAATTCCCATCCGTAACTGTAACGTTATAAGTTCCACCGCCAAGGTTGCTTGCTGTTGCATTCGTTTGAAAAGAGGGATCATCCCATTGATAGGCATAAGCTCCGGTACCGCCAGATGGCGTGGCCGTTGCATTTCCATCAAATGCGCCGTTACAGCTGACTGGATTCCCGCTCATGACAACAGTTAGTGCTGGGGGTTCCGTAATAATCACATTATCAGTTGCAGTACAGTTGTATATGTCGGTGACTGTTAATGTATAAGTATTGGGACATAGATTGGTCGCACCAGATCCGGTTCCACCACTCGGTGACCAGGCATAGGTATAGGGAGATGTTCCACCAGATACAGAAGATGTTGTAGACCCATCACATACACTGTTGCAGTTAACGTTATTTCCAGTTACTGTCACCGAAGGCTGGGGATATACGGTAATACTAAGTGAAGAGGTGGCATTACACGCTCCTGAAGTAACTGTTTGTGTTACAATAAAAGTTCCAGATGTACTCCAGGTTATACCCACTGGATTCTCAGCTGTAGATGTAGCAGGCGTACCACCTGTAAAGGACCAGGAATAGCTAACACCCATTGTTCCCGTATTGGTGAAGTCAAAGCTATTTCCCGTCAGGCATTGATTGCCATTATAAGTGAAACCCGCCAGGAGAACAGGCCCGGCACCAATCAAAGAAGCTCCTACATCAGTACATCCAGCCATATCCGTAACTGTTACCCCATAGGAACCAGCGCACAATCCAGTGATACCTGAGGTTGTGGCACCAGTTGACCAGAGGTAACTATAAGTGGGAGTACCTCCCGAGCCACTTGCGGTGGCGGATCCATCACAAGCTCCTGCACAAGATTCATTTACAGGAGTTTCGGTGAGGGTAACGGGAGGTGTTACAATTAAACTAACATTGTCAATCATGATACAACCTGCAGAGTCCGTAACAGTTACCGTATACAAACCGGCACAGAGCCCGGTTTCAGTTGAACTTGAGCCTCCACTGCTCCAGGAATAAGTAAAAGGCGGGTTGGCCCCTGATGTTGTTGCAATAGCCTGCCCATCACATACACCGCATGCCCCATCAACACTTGACATAACTGGCACCGGGCCCGATGATACAATCACCGGTTCAGAAGCTACAGTTGTGCATCCGTCTGAGGAGGTGGTTATCAATGAAACCAAATATGTTCCTGGAGTAGAATAGGTCTGGCATCCGGGATTTGCCGCCGTAGAGGTATTTCCGTTTCCAAAGTCCCAACTATAGGAAATTACTCCCACGCTGTTGTTTGTAAAACAAGCTGTAACACTTCCGCACCCGGAATTAGGGGATACCGTGAATACCGAAGATGGAGCAATGAGGAAGGTATTGCCCGAGCCCCAATCAAAATCAAATCCGGTACCATTGGCACTGTAGTTATCAATCAATATGGCATAGGTGTTCCCGGCAATTACCGTGATAGAGGCACAATGTTCAGCACAAGCTGAATTGTTTGCACCACTTGTGGGGCATCCCACACAAGAAGATGGACCCATTCCAAATGCCTGACCGGTTGCGCTTGCCCAATTGTAATTACAGGAGACAGTTGGAGCGTTCATGCTCGGAGGGCAGCCGCCTGTAATATCGAACAAGGCCCAATCGAATTCAGCAGAGCCGGTTGGTGTGGCTGTCCACTCAATTATTCCTGTTTGTCCTACGGTAAACTGAAACCATACATCCTGGTTACCTGCACCGAAAAAACAATCGGGGTCTATGCCGCTGGGAGTGAATCCAGATGTACTGCTAACGTTAAAAGAGGCCAAATCACATAATACCGTTGCATTGGCGCAATCATTTCCAGGCGAAGGTGGAGGATTGTTAGAGGTGATACACAGTGTAAAATCACCATCTATTTCATTTGACGTCACCTGTATCCATACCTGAGTTCCTATAGGATAGCCCCAGCTGACGTTAGCTGTTCCTGCTCCGGTAGCAGCGTCACAAACGTCATAACAACCGCTGCCGCAAGGACACCCTGGGAGGGCCTGCATCGTTATTACAGCACCTGTAATTGGTGAGCCCCCTGCAGGTGACAACGTAACGCTATTGTTTGCACCCGTTGTAATGTAGGTAAACCAGACCTGGTTTCCAGCTGGGCTTACATCACAACCATTGAAAGTCCCATCATTTGTCGATCCAATATTTGTACTGGTGAGACAAGTATCACCATCTGATGGAATAGTCACCGCAGTACCCGTGATACAATTGTCATTGGGAGGTTGTGCAATTACCTGCTGAAATCCGGTAATCAATATTAATAACAGAAGTGCTGAACGATTCATCAAAATTCTGTAATTATTAAACCTTTGTTAAGTATTATCCCATGTAATAAATTATTACCCCAGCATGTACGAGCTATTCAGGATCACTAAACTTGTGTATATAATCCTTCAACTCTTTCAATTTAGTCCCCCGTATTTCTGATTCAGGTAATATTTTAACGACAGCAAAATCGTTGATCTTATGATAGACTACTTCGGTCTTGTGCCTGTTTTGTATTATTAAATCACAAATATTAGTCGGTATAGCGATTTCCTTTCTCGAATTAAGCTGAATCTGATATGTGTTTTTAATATCCTCACATATATAAGTCGCCGGTTGTTCTTTAGTTACCTGAACGCCGTTGGTAGCCACAGCTCTATTCTGAGCTACCGAATTAAGTGTGAATAACACCCCTGATACAGCCAATATGATATATGTCCCCAATTTTCTCATATTTCTTACGCAGCTATTTATCTATAATATTACGAGAAAACACCTCTCAAAGTTATCCTCGTGATACCTATTTCTTAACTAGGTCTTCTACCAAAGATAAATAATATAAAATACCAGATAGAATACCTATATATTAGTTGATAACATATGTGCGTTAATAAACTTATTCTAAGACGTTCTTTTCAAATATTTGGTTGCCTGATACTTTTCTTGATTTGATTTGCCTCATTTTTACACATATTCAACGACTTACCACGATTTCTGCTCTTCTATTCAATTTTAATTCTTCTGGAGTACACTGCTCGCATTTTACAGCAGGTTGCGTTTCGCCAAATCCTGCTGAACTCAATCTGGAACTATCAATTTCTTTATTAATGAGATAGTCAGCAATCCTTTTACCTCTGCGTTCAGAGAGCCATAGATTGTACTTATCGCTGGCGTCATCATCACTGTGTGCATTTATGGTGAGCTTCATAATTGGTTCGCTCTTCATCTTAATGGCAAGCTCATCGAGCATATCCATGGCCCTGTAGGTGAGGTACGAGGAATTGCTGTTGAAATAGATGTTTAATCCGTCTTTGTTTATCGGAGCATTTACCTCTGATTTTACGGGTTGATTTTCCAATTCGCTGGCGGCTAACAATTCTTCTATAGTCAGGTCAATGCATTCATCTGACTCTTCAACAGACATATCATAGGAATCTGGACACAATCCAAGGTTTGATTCTCCCATCATGGCCAGGTCATTTAATCCCATTTCCAAATGTGAAAAAACAAAAGCTACCTGATTGTTCTCTGAAAGTATGGCCAATTGATCTTCTTTGTCCATATCTATAGCACTGCCACTGAATCCCCGATACAAGGTAATTTCATCGCCTGCTGTCAAACTCATCAGCGCTAATGAATTAATTGCGGTATGCGGAAGTTTAACGTAAACGAATTCGCCTTCTTCATTACTCGTTAATCTTGCCACCACTTTATCTCCACTCATGATCAATAGTTCCATGTCAGGATAAAATTCTTCACTCATTAGTATGAAGTTTTCATCGTGTGGCAAATTTTCAAATTTGAAAGATCCATCAGCATTGGTGAAAGCTTCAAAAATCACTAGTTCAGCATCATTCATAAGTAGAATTTTAATTCCACCCATCTCTCTCGCCGGCAGCGATTTGAAATTTATCATCCCGCCTATTGATTTGGTGAGTTTACCTTCTACCATTCCAATTGTATCTACTTCATAGAGAAATTGTAATGAACCCAATTCTTTCAAAGAGAGCTTTTTGTACACAAAATCTCCCGATCCCATGTTGGTCAGGCTAGCTACAATATTTAATTCATCATCCAAAATGAGCAGCACAACATCTGTAACGTCATCGGCTCGAATCCTATAACTTTGATTATAGGGAAGGTTTACAAATGTAAATGCGCCATCCGCATCAGTTTCGGTGGTAAATACGATCTCTCCATCTTCATTGATGAGGTAAACTCTCAAGCCTGCCTGCTTTTTCCCTGGCAGTGACCGGAACTCAAATATCCCAGATAGGGTTTTTCCAAGTTCAGATTCAGAATACCAGTCCACGGAGAAGCCATAAATGTCGTCGCGTCCGGCGCCATCTATTCGATTTGAAGAGACGTAGCCCGACTCACTGTTATTAAAGAATATTCCGAAATCATCAGCTACGGTATTGATTGATTCATCTAAGTGTATCACTTTGGAGGGTAGTCCATTGTAAATGACAGAGTAAAAAAGATCGAGTCCACCAAGGCCTGGATGGCCATTTGAGGAAAAGAACAAGAGGCTATCCTTATACAAAAATGGAAACACTTCATCACCTGAGGTGTTAACTTCACTTCCAAGGTTGACCGGATCACCCCATGTTTCGCCCAAACGCTGGCATTTATAGATGTCCTTTCCACCAAATCCTCCATCCATATCAGAAACAAAATATAGGTATTGGCCGTTGCTGGAGAGGCTAGGGTGTCCAAAGGAATATTCCGGCTGGTTAAAACTCAGAAGTTGAATTTCCTTCCATTGTTTTCCATCTTTGGATGCCGAAAAGATTTGTGGCCTGTAAAATCGTTTCTTATCAATCTTATAAAATTTAACTCTGGTGAAAAATGCTTCAGAACCATCTGTGCTGAAGGTAATGGGCCCGGAATGATTGAGCTGGCTGATCCGATTTGAAAATAGCTTCGGCTTTGAAAAGGCAAATGTGTCATCTATTGAAGACATATTTGAGTATTGGATTGACAGATAGGAGTTGCTTTTAAAAGTATTCTCCCCAAGATTTACATAATCGATTTCCCTTTCTGATACAAACACGAGTTTGTCATCTAATACTATTGGGGAAAATTCAACTCCTGACGTGTTCAACCCCTTCAATTTGTACACATCAAATACTGGAAGTTGTACCAAGGAGTCCTTTGATCCATTTCCACAGACAGGCTTGGGAGCAAGCGCAACGAAAATTGCTAAGAGTAATCCGCACGTGTATGTTAAACAGTTTGAAATTCCCAATTTCCAGTCAATTAGAACATTCGGGTAGATATGGATTCTGTCTTGCCAACTTTAAAGTCTACTCCTATGAAGAACTCATGCGAGCCGTTGTTATATTTATTCAATTTGTTGAGGCCCAGATCATAGGAATATCCCAGCCGAAGATAATTTGTAATATTAAATTCTGTGAGAAATACCAAATCCTGAGAGGTGCGATAGGAAACTCCAAGCCAAAACACTTTCTTAAATAACGCGCTTAAATTCACATCTATACTCAATGGTGCGGCTCCGGTGTATTTCATCATGAAAGAAGGTTTTAGCACAACATTGTCGCTTATCACAAAAGCTTTTCCGAACATGAGCATGTAATGTCGGTATAACTGTGATCGCAGGTCAACCGCACTAGAGTATTTGATTTTTTGTTGGGTCAGATGAGTCACAGTAAGTCCGGCATACAGCGTATTGGTGTAATAGTACAACCCAAAATCGAAGCTCGGCACAAACCTACCGGAAATTGATGCGTTGGTAAATTTATCCTGGTCCTTGTATTCCAACTGTGAGCCATCCAGTTGAAAGCGATAAAGTCCTGCCCTCAATCCCATTGATAACTTTCCTGTAGATAGAGGTAAATGATATGCATAGCTACCAAAGAAGCCGATGTTATTGCTAGGTCCGATATTGTCGTTAACTACATTAAAACCAATGCCCATCCTTTTTGCTGTCAGGGGACCGTGTATGCTGAAAGTCTGGCTAACGGGAGCGCCTTTCATTCCCACCCATTGGTTTCGATACAGCAATACGGCACTGATTGATTTCCTGCTTCCAGCATAAGCCGGATTGATACTGAACAAGTTGAACATATACTCGCTGTACTGGGCATCCTGCTGTGCTTGTGCTGTTGTGCAGTAGAGCAATACAATTATGATTATGTTCCTTTTACCAATCATCTAGCGAGTTATTTGCACCCATCCATTGTAATGTTGTTCACCGACATTGATAATATAAAAGTAGGTTCCATCTGGCAGCTCATTGCCATTCTCATTCGTTCCATCCCAAACTATCGTTGTATTGTTGTATCCATCGAATTCCCGCACCTTGTCTTCCCACCTATTGAAGAGCATCACGTTATTGTCAGAAAATCTATCAATTCCCGTTATAACCCATAGATCATTGTCGCCGTCATTGTTCGGCGAGAATGCATTATAAATGTACCACGTACATTCCGGTGTGTTATCAATTCCTATTCTAACAGAATCTACATAGCTGCAACTGTCGTTAACAGAAACCTGCACATAATAGGTTGTTGAAGTCATAGGTGTGGCAATGGGATTTGCAATTGTCGTATCACTCAAACCTGCGGAGGGATACCATAGATAGGAGATTCCTCCCGACGCTTGCAATTGTATTTCATCACCAATGCAAGTAGTTTCATCGCTTCCTGCACTAATTGCACTTTGTCCATAAAGGATTACCTCGACGCTCGCAGCATAACTCAAGCAGCCACCTATTGTTTCAATGACATAATAGATGTTCGATCCAACGACCAGGGTAGGGACAAAACTATTACCACTTGCAATAGAGGTCAATAGCGTATCCTCAAACCACAAAATAGTTCCCCCTGATTGAGGAGTAGCGGTAATTGGTAGAATTACATCGCCTTCACAGTAGCTGGGTTTAGATGCGACCAGCGGAGGAACTGGATTTGAAATGACGTTTATTGTAACACTGCCTCCTGCATTTCCATTGCAATCGAGTGAGTCAAAGATGGATAGAAGCGTATAGGTTGTTGTAACCGACGGAGAAAAAGTTATTGAGTCACCAGGTAGTAATCCGAGAAGAGTATCAATATTTGTACCGTCCGTGTAACTTATGTTAAATGGGCCAGAGCCGATAAAGTTCAACACAAAAGTGGAGCTATCACCATTGCATATGGTAGTTGACCCATTTATACTTACCGAAGGAGGAGGTATTACAATAATATAAGCGGTGTCGGAATTGCTGCAGTTGGAATTGGATCTGGTATAGATTACAGTGTCCACTCCAAATCCAGCAGCTATGGGACTAAAGGTTCCGTTAACTGAGTCAATAATTCCCCCGCCCGACCATATTCCACCTCCTGGTAATCCTATCAGGTTAGTCGTAGTGGAATCATTTCCACAGAACGGCCCTGGATTAACAATCGCAACTAAGGGCACATTGAGCAATACGATATTGAATGTGTGCGTATAAGCACAAGTACCTCCGGTTGTGTGGGTTATTGTGTAAGGGCCTCCAGCGGTACTCGCAGCCAGATCAATTACGCCTGTTGAAGAGTTAATCGCCACATTGGGTGGAGCGCTAAATATTCCCGGAGTGCTTGCTATGGTGTCAGGAGCCGGATCAGTTTCATTTATACAATATACAGAGTCAGGATAACTGAAGTATGGATCAATATAAGGAGCGTCTGAAATAATTGCAGCATCGGTAATTGAACAGGAGTTCTGATCCAGAATGACCAAGAAAAAAGTATCAGCACATAAAGCAGAAATTGAGGAGGACGTTTGAGAATTACTCCATGAATAAGTGTAGGGTTGCACACCACCTGATACAGCCGCCGCCGCCGTACCATCACAAAGACCGAAGCAACTCGCATCTGTAATCGTCATGAAATTGGTAATCAATAATGGCTCCATAACTTGTGCGGAGTCAGTTGCGGAACACCCTGCGCTATCCGCTACTGTTACCGTATACATATTGGGGCAAAGCCCGCCTGGATTGGCGACCGGTGCTGCACCATTATTCCATGAGTAGGTGTAAGCTCCCTGGCCATTTAAAGCAACAACGCTTACTGCGCCATCGCAATTTCCAAAACAAACAACGTCAGTGGATGATGTGGTCAAATTTATCTCCGATGGCCCTACAATAGGAATGCTATCATTAGCGGTGCATCCGATACCATCAGTAATTAGAACACGTACCATTCCAGTGCATAATCCTGCCGCAGTAGCATTGGTTTGAACTGCCGGATCGTCCCATGAATAGGTATAAGCGCCGTTTCCACCCGTAACTTGAATCATAGCAGATGCATCGCATGCTCCAAAGCAGCTTTCATCAAATGCACTGATGGTTGTGCTCATGGTAGGGTTGATTTCCAGAAATGTTTGCACAATGCTATCGCATCCAGCAACTGTTGGTAGAGTATCTTGATAGGTGCCCGAAACAGATTGGTAAGCTCCACCCAGGATGATCGAATCGCCACTGCAGATTGTGACAGTATCCTGTACACTGTACACCGGATCAAGCGTTAGCGTTGTGGAGATGATACTATCGCAATTATTGATTGTCAGGAATGTATCAACGTATGTTCCTGCAGTATTTTGGAAATTCAAACCGATCTGAATGCTGTCACCTGAACAGATGGTAAGTGTATTAAATATTTGATATGTCTGATAAACATTTAGTGTTGTTGAAATGATGCTGTCGCAGCCGTCAACTGTTAAATAAGAGTCGGTGTACAGGCCCGAAGTATTCTGATAAGCGCCAGCTAAAAAGACACTATCATCATCGCAAATATCTATCGTTGGGAAGTTGGAATATGTAGTGTTTACAGTCAACGTAGTTGATACAATGCTGTCGCAGCCTGTGACACTGGTCAGCGTATCCATATACGTTCCGGCAGAATTCTGATAAGCGCCTCCAAGGAGTATGCTGTCATTATCACAAATGGTGGCTGTAGCGGAAATTGAGAACACCGGATTGATTGTTAATATCATGAAGTCCGTTGATGCCAAACATGGGCCCGCACCGTCAGGATCGTCTGTTGTGATGGTAAGCGTAACAGTACCGGCCAATATATCCGCAGCCGATGGAGTATAAACAGTTGTAGGGTCAGTTGCCAGTGTAAATACACCAGAACCAGACGTTGTCCAAAGAATAGAAGAGGCCCCACCACCAAATACACCCACCATAGTATGCGTAGAACCCTCACAAATCGTGGCATCCGGCCCTGCAGAAGTAGTGGCGATAGGATTAATGTTAAGAATCATAAAGTCTGTAGCTACTCCACATGGCCCGGCAGGATCATCTGTTGTAATGGAAAGGGTAACGGTACCTGCCAATACATCAGCGGCAGATGGAATATACGTTGTGGTAGGATCAGTAGCCAATACAAAGGCACCGGAGCCTGAAGTTGTCCAGGTAATGGAAGAAGCCGACCCGCCAAAGGAACCCACCATTATATTGGCAGATCCTTCGCAAATTGTTGCATCTGGCCCTGCACTTGTCGTTGCAGGTGTGTTAACGGTTATCGTTACACCGTCTGACGAAATGCAGCCATTTGAATCGGTCACCGTAACCAAATAAAACGTTGTAGCAGAAAGAGTAGCCGTTGGATTGGAAATGGTAGAATCATTTAAAGTTGCTCCGGGGGTCCAGGCGTAGGAATAGGGCATCGTTCCACCTGCGGCAGTAGGAAATCCTCCAATTACTGCACTTCCTCCGCCGCATATTGTATTGCTGATGCCTGCATCGGGAATCAAAATGGCCGGCTCTAAAATGGTGACGGTATCAGAATTTGAGCACCCGTTGTTATCAGTTATTTTTATCTGGTGACTACCAGCAGATAAGCCTGAAGCAGTATCATTGAGTATTCCAGATGGTATCCACTCGTAGGTAAGCACGCCAGTTCCACCTGATCCGGATGCCACAGCAAACCCGTCGTTAAAGCCGTTACAGGTAATATCCATGCTATCTATGATACTAACGGATAGAAATGGAGGTTCAACAATCAGTACACTATCCGAAGCGGTGCAACTATTGCCATCCACTATGGTTACAGTGTGCATACCTCCAGCTAATCCGCTTACTGTGTCATTGGTGTTTCCTGATGGAGTCCAAATGATAGTATAGGTTAAGGTGCCACCGCTGATGTCTACAATGGCGGTACCATCATTGCTTCCAAAGCAAGTCAGGGCCGTGCTATTTGTAATTTGTGCTATTAGTACGGGAGGTTCTGTCACAGTATCTGAAATGGAATCCGTACATCCAAGCGCATCAGTGATAATGA
This sequence comes from Bacteroidota bacterium, assembly GCA_022572355.1. GTDB lineage: Bacteria > Bacteroidota > Bacteroidia > NORP154 > NORP154 > NORP154. Next base: position 37,041 of record JACZWC010000021.1, read on the forward strand.
GTTGATATATCCCACCTGCCAGGTTAGTGGCTGCCGCGTTTGTTTGTGTGCCAGAATCATCCCACAAATAAGTAAATGGTGCAGTGCCACCAACAATTGATACGGTTATTGTACCTAAAGAATCTCCCCCGCACAAATTACCAGTGGGAGTTGATGTTAAGGTCATAGGGATACACGGGCTAAGCACACTTTCATGAGCTCCCATCCAGGGAATAGCGGCTCGGGTAGTGCCGTCGATGTCAAATGGAACGAATGGTGATAAAGTAACACCGCTTTTTAGTGTGTCAGGAGAGTTGACCGTTAAATGAAGATCTGAGACTGATGTGAAAATTGGATCGAGGGAAACAGAATTCACATCTCTGAATGTTCCGAGTTGCCATGCGCTGAGGCTCCCGTAATCTGTTCCAGCATTGTGGCCTAAAATCAAGCCGGTTGTATAGTGATCATTGTAATTCATTGTAGAAATAACTGCGGCCGTACTTATGTAAACACTATAGCCTCCTCCTGTATTGGAGAATATATTGTTTTGTACACTGTTATTTGCTCCGGTGGTCGAACTAAAGAAAGGCCGCGCTGAAGTCAAACTTGTGGAGGTAATGTGCACACTGTTGTGATAGATTCTGAGGTAGTTATTATTGGTGGACACATATATCCCATAGGCCACTCCTGTAGTTCCCAATTGAACAAAGTTATTTGATAGGAGGCCAGGCAGAAGCGGGGTTCCGTCGCAATTTATAGGGAATATCCCATATCCGCTTATGGTCGAACTGCGGATTTGGTTGCTCGAAATAATGATGTTATTATCGCAGTTGTTGAGATAGATTCCATAAAAAGTAAAGGCAGAGGAGTTCGTCTGAAGAACGTTACTGGTAACCCTTACTGCGTCCTTGTTCTGTACCCAAAATCCCATGTAGTATTGATTGTTCAGCTGGTTATTGTCAATTAGCATTCCGGATTCTGTAGTGACGGTATAAATGGCATAGGCTCCATTGTTAAATATACTGTTCCGAAATTGATTATTCTCCCCATTGCCAGTTGCCATGTACACCAGGGCTCTCGAATTCAATGTTGATAAGACTGTCGGGCCGTTTATAATATCAAAGGCCAGTCGTATATTGGCCGCTCCGTTGATTAGTTCTACGACACGTGCGTTCGTAACATTTGTTGCTGCAAGTGTCAGGTGCTTAAATATTACGAAATCGCAATTGTTGAATCTTACCGTATAGTTATCGGTTGATGTAGCGGCGAAGGTTAGGGTAACTGCGGTACTATCCAGTACTTCTGATTGAAAGATGACAATGTTTATAACAGAACTTCCACAAATGGAATCAATCTCGATCTGTTCGTTATAAGTGCCGCTTCGAACGTTGAAAATTACCGGAGCTGAGACTCCTCTAATATTCAAATCTTTAACGGCTTGTGTGAAATCCGGGTAATCCGGCGAACTTCCTCCAATAGTATAAATTCCAGCCATTGGTGCTGGTGTAGGGCCAATAGTAACTGTTGCGGCATCGTTACATCCATAGGCATCAGTTATCACAACCGTATACGTGCCGGGAATCAGGCCAGTCGCCATCGAATCCGTTTGTAAGCCGGGGTCATCCCATGCATAGGTGTACGGAGGAGATCCACCAATAAGCCTTCCCGTTGCGTAGCCAGTCCCGGGGCCCGTGCAACTCACGTCAGCCGAATCAGTTATGATAGCGGTAACAATGTTTTGAGTGATGCTGACACTGTGCGTGTAAACACAGCCCGCAGGATCAATCACGTCAACTGTAAATGTAGTTGGGGCGCTGATCGTAGCAGTTGGGTTTTGAATATTTGGATCAGATAAAGGCGAGGTTGGCGTCCAGCTGTAGGTATATCCCACCGGCAAGGCGGTATCCGTGTAGCACTGTGTAAATCTTGTGTTTGGCCTGTTTGAGCTTGTTATGGCAACAACGGATGTAGGGCATGCATCTGAGCCATCAAGGTTGCGATAATGAACAGATGTAAATCCGGTGACCGTATAAAATGTTGAGCTGTTAAGAGTCCATGGATCAGGCAAGTTATTAAAACAGACTTCCACTACAATATTGGAGACTCCATCCCAGTCATAATTGGCATCGAAGTTGTACATATTCCATCCGGGAACAATGTCTATTGTGTTCGCTGAAAAAACCGGTGACAGGCCGGTTATCCAAGTGTTCAGATCGCTTACCGAAGTGCAGCCCATTTTTATTGCAAAGAGTCGGTATTGGGATACACCGTTAATCGCGTCAATATTAAATCCAAGGCTATTGATGGTCCCAGGAACGATACCGGCAATACGAAGTTCTTGTGCCGTGTATAATATTTGGTGCTTTGCCGTTTGATACCAATGGCCATAGGGGGCCGGATACGTGGTAGATCCATTGGACAAAACGCCATCGCCAATCTCATATTCAAAATTGCCAAAGCAAGGTGCACTAGAGACCCCACAACTAACTGGATTACCTGGGCCAGCAACATTGAGCTGCACAGTTTGTGTTCCTGAACATATTACAGGCGGATCTGCACCTGCCGTCATGCGAGTGCCAGATACAGCGATTGTCACGGAGTCCACTTTGTCGCACAAGCCATTAGATACAAGTGCATAATAAGTGGTCGTGTCAGATGGATATACTTCAGGATTGGATACAGATGTATCCGAAATTTCCCACGCTGGCGACCAGGCATAGGTGTACACCCCGGCAATATCAGGTACTGTAAGAATTGAAATGGTATCGCCAAAACAAATACTGGTATCGTTAGAGGTGGTTAGCGTAAAATTGGTTCCGACATTGATCGTAGCGATTGCTGAACCAGAGCAACTCGATCCTGAATCTGTTACAGTAACCAAATAGGTAGTTGTAGCGGTTGGAGTGGCAATTGGATTGCCTATCGTTGAATCCGACAGGCCGGCAGTTGGTGCCCATTCGTAGATTGGGTTAAACAATGGAGTTGGACAGATAGTTAATTGTAAGTTGGGTAATTTTGTATATCCAAAATCCGGAGTGAGTATGCAACCCGTTCCCATAAAGTTTGTCGTGTTGTTAACGGTAGAAAAATAGGAAGTGTTGGCGTATTCGATACTGTCGTCCGCAGAAAAGGAAGAATTGGCCCAGCATACCTCTAATACCAGGTTGCTTACACCATCCCAACTATAAGAACTGAACAGATTAATGAGATTGATTCCTGGTATACTGGTGTAAGCTGTTGGGCCAAACACCGTTGATGTGGCTTCCCAGTTATTTGAATCCAGGGTATCGGCTGCTGTGCATCCTAAACTGATGGTGAAGGAGTTAAAGGGCAGTGTGCTGTTTTTGGATAGCACATTCCATCCTATAGCCTCAATAGCTCCAGCAGTAAAACCGGCAGCTAGCAGATCTGTTGCAAGATACAAGTATTGACTTCTCGCACCGCGATTAGAACCAGAGAAAGGGCTTACCTCCGCAGTACTCAGTATACCCGAGCCTACCGGGTCGCTGAACGTAGGGCCGGTACAAGGTGTGAAAACATTGGCCACACAAACAGGAGGTGCAAATGTGGCGGTAGTGTTGAGCTGCACACTCTCGCCTTCACAAATATTCGTATCAACAGGTGTCACTGTAACGGTAGGGCCAACTCCTGAAACAACGATTACCAATGAATCCATTTGCGTACATCCCGTATCAGAAATTACTTCCACCCAGTAAGTTGTAGTGAATAGAGGAGTGGCAATGGGGTTGGCAATTGTTGGATCTGTAAGATCTCCAAATGGGTCTTCCCAGGTATATACGAAGGGGCCATCGGCCGGATTGGTAATTATATCTAATTGCACAGACTCATTTAAACAGATGGTGTCAATTGCTGGAGTAAGCAACATGGGAAATGGTGGTGTGACAAAAACGGTTACGGTGTCTGTATTCTGGCAACTACCACCTAGATTACTGACCACAATATAATCAGTAGAGACTGTCGGTGTTGCGATTGGGTCTTGGCAGTTGGTGCAGCTTAATCCTGCGGAGGGAGACCAATTAAAATCCGTTCCTCCCGTCGCGTTTAACTGTACCAGTACCCCACCCACACAATAAAAATCATCCGGGCCTGCATTCGTCGCCGAAATTACGTCAATATCAAACTCATAGGTTTGAATACCCAAAATAGGACAAGCGTCATCTTCTACAGTAATGGTGAAGGTATTTAATCCAGCATCTGCTACTGTGGGCACCCACGTGAAACTGCCAGTAACTGGATTTACTCCAACTGTTGTAAAAGTTGCAGCGGGAATTGTAAGGGTGAGGTTAGTTGACACAGTAAGTGTATCCCCAGCATTGTCATCTGACATAACGATTTCGAAATTAACGGGTGTTCCGGCACATACGCTAACAGAATTACTATCCACAAGAACGCCACCACCGCTCAGGTTAATAATACCGCCACTGCTCATGTAAGGAACAATATTTGAAGCGCAGTCCAGAACTCTTATCTGCACGTCACGCATTACGCTGCCTATTAGAACACCATTTCTATACTCTTCAACCAGTACCGTAATGATGGCCACCTGTATGCCATCTGGAGTTATTTTAAGGTTTCCCGAAGTGCTGTCAAAGTTTACGGAACCTGTTGTTGTTGAAATAGGGTAGGTGGGGCTAAATCCAAATACATATGTTAATAGGGAACCAGATGTTCCAAGAGCATTAACAAGGGTATAGTACAGAGAGTCACCATCCACATCAAATGCACCTATGTTGTAATTGACCAACTGGTTGTTACAGATGTAGGGTACGGGTGAGGAGGTAAATACGGGTGAGTTATTGCATATACCACTTGAATTATCCAGCATGGACCTGACGTAACTGTTCTGTGAGGTTGGAGTGACAAGATTTGTTATGTCCCCATTTCTACAACATTGGTCAAAAGAGAATACCCAATCGGGACAATTCGATGGCAGCGTAAATGTGTTTTGGTAAGTGTATTTCTCAACCCCAGGCTCTGTACCGCCTGCGCAAACGCTTAGGGCAGCTGGACACAGCGGTGAAATATCCTCCGCGGCCCCAACCTGGAATAGCGTTAATGTACTGGTAAGCCCACAGGCGGTTGAAGCGATTGTGATGTTCTTAGTTGCGCCCATTGCCGCCCCGGAACAATCCCTGTAAAAATACAGTGTGAACTGGTAATTGTTTCCTCCGAGGCATGTATAGATTAATTCCGTTCCTACTCCATGTGTTGCCGTTGCATCTTTAATCAGGGCTGGATTGAGTAAAGCCAGCATTACTGCACACGTGCAGCAAAGATATTTGAGCAGATGATTCAATACAATTTGCAAATGCGGTTTATTATTAAAATACCATCGATACACTGATTAAAACAAGCTTCTCGACAGTACTCGATTTAAATCAATTAAATGTTTACGCATCTGACCTATTATTAGTTTCAGTATATTAATATAATATATATAATATCAATCAGACGAATCGCGGTTCAAATGGTTGCTAATCTCGTTGTTAGTAAATAAGTATTTTGAAACATTGCAGGATGATAGATTTTTTATCTTTGCGTATGCGTGAAATGGTCTTGATTTTAGATTTCGGTTCGCAATATACCCAGCTGATTGCCAGGAGGTTACGTGAGCTTAATGTGTATTGTGAAATCCACCCGTACAACTCAATTCCAACGCTCGATAAATCGTTAAAAGGTGTAATTCTGTCGGGCAGCCCTTTTTCCGTTAAAGACAAGGATGCTCCACAGCTCGATTTATCAAAAATTATTGGCAAATACCCAATGCTAGGTGTTTGTTATGGTGCGCAATTATTGGCAGAAAATAATAATGGTGTCGTGGCGCCTGCGGCCACAAGGGAATACGGACGGGCAAATCTATCTTTTATAGCGCCTGATTCAAAGCTATTTCAAGGTATCTCTGTCGGTAGTCAGGTTTGGATGTCCCATGCGGATACGATCGTCGAATTACCTGATGGATTTGACAAGATTGCGAGTACCAACGACGTCGAGTTTGCGGGCTTCCGAATAAAAGATGAAAATATATATGGCATTCAATTTCATCCGGAAGTTTATCACTCCGATGATGGAATGACGCTGCTAAAGAACTTTATAGTTGGCGTATGCGGCTGCAGTCAAAATTGGACACCTGGTTCATTTGCAGAAGAATCAATTAAATCTCTGAAAGAAGAGCTTGGAAATGATAAGGTTGTATTGGGATTGTCGGGAGGCGTAGATTCTACGGTGGCGGCCATTTTATTAAACCAAGCCATCCCGGGCAATTTGTATGGCATTTTTGTAGACAATGGCCTGTTGCGGAAAAATGAGTTTGAATCAGTATTAGAGCAATACAAGCAGATGGGTTTAAACGTGAAAGGCGTGGACGCCAAAGCTGAATTTTACGCAGCGCTGAAAGGAATTTCTGATCCTGAAAAAAAGCGGAAAGCAATTGGTAAGGCATTTATTGATGTATTTGACAGGGAGGCAAAAGAGATAGAAAATGTTAAATGGCTGGCACAGGGAACCATATATCCTGATGTGATTGAATCTATATCAGTCAAGGGTCCTTCCGCTACCATTAAATCTCATCACAATGTAGGCGGCCTGCCCGATAAAATGAATTTGAAAATCATTGAACCGCTAAAGTCTCTTTTTAAGGACGAGGTAAGAAGGGTAGGTGTGGCCCTTAAAATTGATGATAATATTTTGATGCGGCATCCCTTTCCAGGGCCTGGACTCGGAATACGCATCATTGGTGAGGTTAATGAGGAAAAGGTACGCATTTTGCAAGAGGTAGATCATATATTCATTAGTGGATTGAAAAATGAAGGTTTATATGATGAAGTTTGGCAAGCATTGGCCGTGTTATTGCCCGTACGATCTGTTGGCGTTATGGGAGATGAGCGGACTTATGAAAATACTGTTGCTTTAAGAGCTGTTTCTTCCACAGATGGCATGACCGCTGACTGGTGTCATCTGCCTTATGCGTTTTTAAGCAAAGTTTCAAATGATATTATAAACAAGGTAAAGGGCATTAACAGGGTGGTTTATGACATCAGCTCCAAACCACCTGCAACAATCGAATGGGAATAAATTTAACGCAGTGAAAAGTCTGTATTCCATATTGGCATTAATTGTTTTGCTAATCAGCTTAAATTCTGTCGACTGCATTGGGCAAGCTGTCCCTGAAGATGTACAGATTCAAATCATAGCGGGAAGGAAATATTACGTTCACACGGTGGGTAGGGGTGAGACACTTTATGCAATAGCTAAGAAATATGGAGTTGAGGTCAAGGACATTGTTCTGGAAAACCCACTGAGCATTAACGGATTAAAATTAGGGCAATCAATAAAAATTCCTGTACCTATAAAAGTCGTCAGCACCAAGGCCCTGGATGGCAGGTTCTTCTATCATCAAGTTCAACCTGGAGAGACTTTTTATGCACTCTCACGACAGTACTCCGTAAGTGTAGAGAGTATTAAGCTGGCCAATCCAGAAATGGTAGTTGGGCTTAAGGCAAATACCACGATTCGCATTCCGGTATCCAAGAAAATTCAGGAGGATAATGCTGATATAGGCTCTCCAGGATTTGCTGATAACAGCGAGCACTCCGAGACAGATGCAGATACGTCTGGATCAGTAATGGGCCCGTTAGAAGGAGGTAGATCAGATACATTGATGTTGGATAGTCCAGAACAGAAAGATACAATTCTCCTTAGGGATGTTTATCATATTGCACTGATGCTCCCTTTTTACCTCGACATCAACGACAGTATCAATAAAAGAAGAAAGCTTGGAGACGAGGAATCTGTTTTTAAAAGATCCAATGTGGCACTTGAGTTTTATGAGGGTGCCAGGATAGCAATTGACTCAATGCACAGACAGAAATTTGCTGCGCGGGTTTATGTGTATGATACGGAAAATGATACGGCTGTGGTTAAGCGGATAATTAAAAAGCCAGAAATGAAAAGGATGGATTTGATAATTGGCCCGCTTTATCGTTCTAATCTCAATTATGTAGTCGATTTCGCAAAGAAGCACGGCATAGAAATGGTATCACCCTTAATTACTACCAATCGAATACTAAATTCTTATCCTAACTTAAGTAAGGTGAAGCCATGCGTACAAACAAGTGTGAAAAAGCTGGCAGATTATGTTTTCGAAAACTATATCTCTGTAAAAGCAATAGGCCATGAGACCAACCATTTGGTGATTATTCACAACGGCGATCCTGGGGAGAAACTATTGGCAAATTTGTTTCTCCAAACCCTGACCGAATCAACAGAACAACCGAATGATCCGATAGCTCCCGATAGCTATCGGGACGGATCTGGGGTGGTAGAGGAGCTGAAGCTGGAATATAAAATAATCGACTACAGCGATAGAGAAATGGAAGCTGTTGAAGAGGCGCTGTCAATTGCAGACTCCAATATTATTATTGTTCCTTCGAGAGATCAGGTATTTGTAAGCAAGTTAATTGCCAAATTGTATGCCAAAGATAAGAGCTACGGCATGGAAGTATTTGGCCTTCCTGTTTGGAAGTTTTTTGGGAATTTGGAAAGTAACCAGTTACACAAATTACATGTTCACATTCCCTCTCCGACTTTTATTAATTATGAGGATGCTGCCGTGAAGAAAATGACACTGAAGTACAGTAAAAAGTACAACAGATATCCGAGCAGGTATGCATTTGAAGGATTTGATGTACTGTACTATTATTTGAACGTACTCAAACAATATGGCCATCAGTTTCAGTCATTTCTCCCTGAGATAAGATGGCCTTCACTACAGTCTGAATATACCTTCGAAATGGTTGGAGCAAACAGCGGATACGAGAATACACGGGTTTTTATCCTGGAATATGAGGATTATCAACTGGTGAATAAAACACCGAGGACGAATTAGTAATTAGAATTCTGTTATCAAAGAATATATCTGGCTTAATTTAATGAGTCTGTCTCAAAAATATTATTTCAAGTTTAACCGCAAAGTGCGCAATGAATACGCAATGAACGCAAGGTTTAATAATCACACCTTTGCGAGCTTCGCGCTAACTTGGCGATCTTAGCGGTTAAGTAAGTATGGTTGCTTTTTTGACCGCCCCCTAAATACCACAGTACACCAAAAGAGAACCGTAATTGGTAATTTCTAATATTCAATCGATACTTGGTAATATCAATCATTCTTGTGTTTCCAGCGCTTGTGTGACCAAAGCCAATTACTCGGGTTCTTATTGATAGCATCTTCAATAGCTCTTACATATTTCTCGGTAATTTCATGCTCTGAAGTTTGTGAGGGCTTCTCCTCTAACATAGAGTACTCAATGTAATATTTCCCTCTTGCAATTCTTTGAAGATCGAGAAACACTACCGGCAAGTTCAGTGAAACAGCCAGCTTTTCAGGCCCGAGAAAAAATGGAGTTTTTTGGTTCATAAAAGTGGTCCAGTATTCTATCTTGTGCTTCATTGGAGATTGATCGGCACCAAATTGGAACAGGGCCGGCCCATCGGCGGCATGAGTCTTATTGTAATTCCTCATGAACTCCAGTGTTTCATGCATAGCTATCAATCTGGTTTTAAATCGTTTTCGCAATTTGAAAATTAGCTTTTCTGAAATCTTGTCAGAAAGCGGTTTGTAAACCACGTAGCACATGTATTTCGATTGCTCGCTGCCCATCATCAATGAGAGCTCCCAGTTAAAATAATGGCCTTGTACTATGATCACATTACTATTGTTTTTATGCAACCCCTCCAGTAACTCGTTATTTCGAAACTCACACATATTTCGCACGATGCTTTCAGAGGCGAAGATGAGCTTTACCATTTCGGTGAGCGTGTCAAAAAGATTTTTGTAAAATTGAATGGCAATACTATGGATTTCAGCTTCTGTTTTATCCGGGTAGGAATTCCTCAAATTGGTATAAACAACTTTTTTTCTGTACCCGACAATATGAAATCCGACGAAGAACAGCAAGTCAGAAATGAGATACAATACAAAAAACGGAAGCAGTGAGATCATCCAAAGCACTCCCAACAAGAGGTAATAGAACATATGGAGCTCTTTAGTCGATTAAGCGATGACTTTAAGGATTTCTGTACAGGTTTACGGCATTACCACCCCAATGGTCAGGGACGTTTTGGCGAGAAAGGTCTTTTATCACGGTGTTTCGTTTTTCCAGTTTATACCTCCAGGCTGGATCATGTGGCTCACCGATCGCATCCGAATGTAATAATTCATAATCACCCACAACCATTGATTCATCATAGAAAATAAATTTTCTATTCGATTGATTCCCGAGCTTGTAATAATGCCAGATTTCGTAGGGATAGCTGGAGGGTTCATAAAGGCTCACGGAGATATTATTCGGTAATCCATATTGCAAAAATACCCTTCCACGATCCGATTCATATCCCTTCTTGATAATAGTGCCGTATTGCTCGTCTACCCGAAGTACCTGCACATAGTATTCCTTCCATGCTTTTTCCGGATCAACAGGGTCTCGAACTGACCAAAAGTTATAGAAGTAACGTTTCATCATTTCGCTATCAGCAATCTCAATTTGTCTGTCTGCGAATTCTCTTTCATATGTAGAGGCTATCGGATACAAACAAGCGATGTGTTCCTTGAGCAGCTCTATGTCGCTCATAGGCTCAACGAAAGTGTTTGCAATACCTACATCTCCCAAGTCCTCCTGCGACATCCTATAGGATGGATTACTGCGTTGAAAAAACTGTCTCTTGCTCGTAATCAGCTTGTTTTCCCTATCTCTTACTTCTATAACAAAATTGTAATTACCAGAAGGTAATTCCTCCAAAGGAAATTTATTGAGCAATACGTTAACCTGCGCTGATGTCTGTTTTACAAATCGCCTGAACTTGTCCAATTTTACATGAGAGTCTTGAGATTCGATGAAATAATTGACCAAATACTGTTCTCCCTCTCCGAATACCTGTTTCGTATTGTAGATTTCCGAGTAAAATATGAACTGATTATTCTCCTCAGAATAGAAGTTGCTAACGAATGGGTTGATGTCGTATCCCGCCTTGCTGATATCCGTTTTGGTCTCAGTCTTAGAATAGCTCTCAACCAGCTCTATATCTGATATCTGAATACTGTCCGTTGGATAGTTAATCACAAATACATCCGAATATTTGACAATATTCTTTTCGTTTTTATCGGACTTATCTCTAAACTGGAGCTCAAATTGATGTATGCCATTGGGCAGCGGTATTCTCCTTCTATCCATGAAAGTAATTGCTTCCTTCTTATCGGTACCCGGGGCTCTCGTGCACTTCAGGTCATACTTGTCAAAGTATTTAATGGTGTCATTTTGGGAGAATATCATGATGATTTCTACCTGCCCATATTCAGACCCGTCTTCTGATGTAGTATACTTGATTGTTTGACCATTTATAGCCAGGTAAGTTTCGATATAAGGCCCATCTGTTGGAGAATAGAAAATGGCATGTGCAAAATATCCCTGCACCCTGGCGCCAAATGAAATTTGCGAAAGGCCAAGGATAATCAGCAGCGCTATTAAAGTGCTTTGCAGGGGCTTCATATAGTTGTTTTTATTGCACACGAAGTTAAAAAATAAAAGATTAGTAATCTGTGTCACGGCAAGTGGTCTCTATAGTGCGTAAAACTCAAAGAGCCCTTTATAGAACGGGGCGTTTTACATCAAAAAGGCTGTCTCAAAGTGAGATAACCAAAAAATATTCTTTCACGCCAAAATCTAAAACTTGAATATCACATTGCTGATCAGGCCGTTACCTACCGTGTATGTTTTGAATTCATTGCCGTCAAATCTCGACACCCCTCTGTTTGTGGCAAACCACATATAACCGGCCTTGTCCTGAATAATATGATATACTTCGTTAGAAGGCAGTCCATCACGCATTGTATAATTTACGGACACCTCCTCCAGCTTCTGGGCATCGCAAGTAGTGAAGCTCAGGAGAATGATTAGGGAGAGGGCAGTGTATGTTGTTTTTTTACTGTTCAAACCATAGCAATATTACGAAAAGCTTTATACTGCTTTGGAACTTGGAGACTCTTTCCAGATGGAGAAGAATACTGTTGAGATTTGCCAATGGATGGGAGAAATGCCTGGCATATGGAATTGAATATTAAAACTATCTTTCGCAAATGAAAAAGCAGTCATTCGTATTCTCTCTGCTCATTATTTTTTGTTTCACTTTCAATCCTGGGTTTTCCCAAAACCAACAAAAGACCGGTGGTGAGCAAAGCCGAACCATTGACAGCTTGTTGTTAGAGTTGGATAAAGCAGACGAAGATACCAATAGAGTTAATTTACTGATTAATATTTCTGATGCACACGTTAGGAGTGACCCCGCAAAGGCCAGGGAATTCGCAGCACTTGCTGTTGAAACAGCGACAGATTTAGAATTTATAAGTGGCCTTGCCAAGGGACACTTAGCAATCGGAGTGGCCTGTTATTACCAGCGGAATTTTGATGATGCACTCGCCAACTATGAACAATCGGAGAAGTATTTCAAACTGTGCAGTGGCCAAATAGGATTAGCTAGGGTGTACCATCGTAAGGGATCATTATACAGTAGCCGAGGTGCATACGACAATGCACAAAAATTATTACTGAGTGCCCTTGGTATTTGTGAGGATGAGAATAATTTGGTCATGCAAGCGGAAGTGCTTAATGCGATTGCCGGCAACTACAAACGAATGTTTAGCTATGAGAAGGCAATAGAGTACATACAGCGTTCTATATCCATAAGGAGGCAGCTGGGTGATCGCAGGAAAGTTGCAATAGCACTCAATAATATTGCTGCCATTTACACGACCATGCTAGAATCCCGAAAGGCGCTGATAGCATTAGACGAAGCTGTAAATGAAGCTGACTCTGTTAATGATCAGGATGTGATACTTGTATGTAAAATCAATATGGCTAACAGTTACATGAATTTGGGTGAATATGATAAAGCACTGAAATATGTTCTGGAGTGTTTACGCAGTTACACTGAAGCAGGGAATAAATTGCGCATTATCGCTTGTCTGGGAATTATAGCCAACATTCATCTTGAACAAGGGGGTTATAAGAAATCGATAGAATTAGCGCAACAAAGCATTGATATTGCCAAAGAAATCGAGGATCTGGAATATGAAAGAAGCGGGTATTTATTGCTTCAGGAAGCTTATGACAGCTTAGGTGATCACGAAAAGGCACTGAGAGCCCTAGAGCGTTTTTTGGCATTACAAGATGTCATTTACGAAGATAAAACGCAAAGTTTAGTAGCTGAAATGGAGGCGAAATATGAAGGTGAAAAGAAGGACAAACTGAACGCCCTGTTGCAGGAAGAAAAAGCAAAAGCAGAGGCGAGAGCAACCCGCAACCTGTTTACTGCATTGGGAGCAGGTGGCTTGTTATTGGCTGTGGTGGTTATCGTGTTCCTGTACATAAGGCAGAGAAAGGCACGGGAGTACCTGCGCAGGGCGGAACTGGAGCAAAAGGCACTGCGCTCGCAGATGAACCCGCACTTCATTTCAAATTCCCTGATTGCCATCCAGAGTTTCATCTATAAAAAAGACCCGAAGGAAGCGGGAAAATACTTAGCCAATTTCGCCAAATTGATGCGCCTTATCCTGGAAAACTCTAGGGAAGAATACGTTCCTCTTGAAAAAGAAATAAAAACCCTCGAGTATTATTTGGAACTACAAGCGCTGCGTTTTGAAAATAAATTTGACTACAGCATTGATGTAGATTCAAAATTAGATACCGAAACCATAGCAATCCCGCCGATGCTCGCCCAGCCATTCATAGAAAATGCCCTGGAGCATGGCATCCTGCATAAAAATACAGACGGCATGATCAATGTGCGTTTTAATTTGGAAGGTGACTTGGTACGGCTCGAGGTAGAGGACAACGGAATAGGCAGGCAGAAAGCAGCAGAATTGAAACAAACGGATAAGAAAGCCCACCATTCCCTGGCAACTACCATTACCGAAGAACGGTTGGCAATATTGAACAAAAAGAATAGCCATAAGATAAAACTGCAAATAACCGACTTGAAAAGTCCGGAGGATAACGTAACGGGAACGAGAGCCACTTTCCAAATCCCATACCGAAACATTTAACGATTGATAGTTGGTTAATAGCTTTTGATAAAAATATCCGCATTTTTATAATTTTTCGTTCTTCGACCGTTTACCTTTTCTACTTTTATCGACAAATAGATGTTAAATGATCAATACGATAATAATTGATGACGAGAAGAAGTCTAGGGAAACGTTAATAGAAATTCTCAAACTTCACTGTAAAAAGGTATCTGTTGTAGCTCAAGCAGAGGACATTAAGTCTGGAATTGATGCAATAACTCGATACGAGCCTGACCTGGTCTTGTTGGATGTTAAGATGCCTGATGGAACCGGCTTCGACTTATTGCAAGAATTAGGAACTATTGCCTTTAAAGTAATTTTTATTACTGGCTTTGAAGAGTACGCAATCAAAGCTTTCAAATTCAGCGCGCTTGACTATATAATTAAGCCGATTGACCCTGATGAGTTGACAGCAGCCATTAACAGAGTTGAGAAATCCTATGATAACGAAAATCTAAGTGGGAAGCTAAGTACCTTTTTGACCAATATTGACAACATTACCAAAGAGGTTAAAAAAATCGTTTTGAAAACTTCAGAGAATATATATGTAATAAATGTACAGGATATTATCAGATGTGAGTCAGATCGGAACTACACTAGGTTTTACTTTAATGATGGCAAGAAATTATTGGTGTCAATAACATTAAAGGAATATGATGAATTACTCAACGGTTATGGTTTTTATCGAGTACATCAATCTCACCTCGTAAATTTAAATTACATCAGCCATTACGAAAAAGGGGATGGCGGTTCCATTATAATGAAAGATGGCTCTTCCGTTGCCGTTTCAATTCGTAAAAAGGAGAATCTTTTGAGTCTGCTCGACAGACTTTAATTTAATATGACTCACAATACCGCTTGACTTCACCTTAAGGTTTTACTTAACATCCACTAGTCCATCAACCGCCTTTTATTTTAACGAATACTCATCATTTATTAACGAATGATAATTGGTTATTCGCGCCTGATAATTGTCTTGTTTTTTCATTCACGGTTTTAATACATTCGTCTAAAAGCACGAGACGAGAATGAAAAAGTTGATGGTCATAGACGATTATCTATGCAAAAATGAGCTTGCAATTTTTATCAAAGCACATCCTGAAAGCGTAATGCTCTGTGTTGATGTAGATGAAGTGAGTGACAGGATTGATCACTTGCTCGATAATATTAATTCAATTTATAAGGTCCAGAAGAAAATCTCCATCAATACCGCCGAAAGTTTGATAGTCTTAAATGTAAATGACATTGTAAGGTGTGAATCCAAAAGAAACTATACCAACCTACACTTGAACGATGGCAAATCAATTCTAATATCGAAAACACTTAAAGAGTTCGATGAACTTTTAGAATACTATCATTTTTGGAGAGTACATAAGTCACATCTCATTAACTTAAATTATTTGGACAAATATGTAAAGAGTGATGGAGGCCATGTACTGCTTAAAGATGGCACTAAAATTCCAGTTTCTACACGAAGGAGAGAAAAATTGTTCAGAATGCTGGAAAAACTATAAAAGGATACCATATATGTTCATTTTGAAATTAGAAAAAACGAATAATAACCAGACAATAACGAATGGTAGCTAGACCTTGTCAAATGATAATTAAGGTTTGATTAGAACCTTTAATTGACTAAATTGGTTCAACCATTATAACCTCAAACCCATGAAAAAACAATTAACCACAACCCTGTTGCTCGCCTTTTTTGGCTGGAGCGTTTACCTGCCGATAAATACGGCCTACGCACAAATCACTTTTCAAAAAACTTTTGGTGGAAGCGGTTCTGAAATTGGCAATTCAGTTGTACAAACTTCTGATGGTGGTTATATTATCACAGGGAGTACATACAGTTTTGGATCTGGGGTCGACGATTTGTATTTGGTGAAGACCAATGCTAGTGGTGATACGTTATGGACGAAAGCCTATGGAGGCGATAGCAGTGATGTGGGTCATTCAGTACGCCAAACTTCTGATGGTGGTTATATCATTGCAGGGACTACATATAGTTTTGGGGCAGGGGGGGGTGATGTTTATTTACTAAAAACCGATAGTAATGGAGATACACTATGGACAAAATCTTTTGGTGGGGCAAGCAGAGAGGTTGGTGCTTCAGTGCGACAAACTTCTGATGGTGGTTATATTATTGCTGGGGAAACATTTAGTTATGGGCAAGGACTCCGCGATATCTATTTGATTAAAACGGATTCTATTGGTACTGTGACATGGACTAAAGCATATGGCGGAACAGGAGGCGATTACGGTGCTTGTGTCGAGCAAACGACCGATGGAGGATATATCATTGCAGGAGGACTAACTGTTCCAGGTGCAAGTCACATGTGTTTAATTAAAACCAATACGACAGGTGATACGGTATGGACAAAAACTTATGGAGGAACATTCCAAGCATCATATGGTGGCTCAGTAAAACAAACGAGTAATGGTGGTTATATCCTATCAGGCTCAACTTATACCTTCGGTGCAGGACAATATGATGTTTATCTGGTCAGAACTGATGCTTCCGGCAACATCGTATGGGACAAAACCTTCGGTAGCACTGCAAGTGACGGAGGCCCCTCAGTTTTACAAACCCCTGATGGCGGTTACACTATTGCTGGATCAGTAGAGAATTTAGGCTCAGGAGGACTGGATGTTTATTTGATAAGGACAGATTCTGTTGGAGATACTTTATGGACAAAGACCTTTGGAGGGGATAGTGCTGATTTTGCAAATTGGAACTGTATTCAACAAACCATTGATGGAGGATATGTAATTTCTGGCCAAACGAAAAGTTTTGGAGCTGGATCGAATGATGTATATTTAATTAAAACCGATGCCAATGGAAATGCGGGTGGCTGTTACTCTGGAAGTGCCACAGGTACAATAGTAGGAAATCCGGCATCAATTACAACTTCGGGGGTTTCAGTCAGTTCAGGAGCAACGGTTAATGCAACTACAACCATCATCAGCAATACGGCTACTGTAGTTGGTAATCTCACCCCAACAACCGGCAACATAACAGGCACAAGCGTCACCTGCAACGGAGGCAATGACGGAGCAGCAGATCTTACACCTTCTGGAGGCAGCCCAAATATGGCTCTGAGCTTTGATGGGGTCGATGATTATGTTGCAATACCTAGTCACACAAATCCTACAGTGGCTATTACAGTTTCTTGCTGGGCAAAAAGTAATACGGTAACATGGAATTCGCAAGGAGTTTTAGTAAGCAAAAGGGATGCATACATAATGCATCCTGTCTCTGGAGGAACAACGATGATACAATTTTACATTTATAACGGAACTTGGACTGCGGCAACTTTCACACCAACAAATGATATAACGCAATGGCATTATTATACCGGAACATATGATGGAACCACGATTCGCTTGTACATTGATGGTGTTGAGGTTGCAAATAATGCTCTGACAGGTCTAATAAATGCTGATACGGGTCCACTATCCATTGGCAGGGATGATGGATCTGTAAATTATTTTAACGGTACAATTGATGAAGTACTTATCTGGGATACCGCACTAAGCGCTGCTACAATCTTAAGTAATTACAACAGTTGTGGCCCTATTTCCAGCCCAAATATAGTTGGATATTGGGATTTAAACGAAGGAATAGGCACTGTAGCTAATGATGGTAGTGGTAATGGAAATAACGGAATATTAACAAACGGACCCGCTTGGGTAACTTATATAGGTTGTCATAATTCTGGATATACATATTTATGGAGTAACTCAGAAACGACTCAGGATATAGATACCCTAATTGCGGGTACATATACAGTTACAGTAACAGATCTCAATGGTTGTGCTGTAACTGACAGTGTTGCCATATCCGAACCCACAATGGTTTCCTCAACGATAACGGGCACAAACGTTACCTGCAACGGAGGCAATGACGGAGCGGCAGACCTTACACCTTCGGGTGGAACAACAAATAAAGCCTTGAGCTTTGATGGAGTGGATGATTATGTTGATTGTGGTACAGATGCAAGTATAAGTTTCGAAAGAACGGATTCATATTCGCTGGAAGCATGGATTAAAACCACAACAACGTCAAACAGTGGTATTATTGCCAAAATGGATCCGAGTGGCTCACCAATATATCAAGGTTTTGATATGTATTTTGAGAGTTCTACATCCACTATCAGGACGCATCTTGTTAATACCTGGCCTACAAATGCAATCGCAGTTGATGCCAGTACGGTGATTAATGATGGAATCTGGCACCATGTTGTAGTGACTTACGATGGATCTTCTTTAGGTAGCGGATTGAAAGTATATATCGATGGGAATATCGAAGCCTCAACAATTGCTGTTGATAACCTTTCTGCTACTACTATTACGCCAGTTGAGTTAAGAATTGGTTCAAGAGAAGGAGTAAATAATTTTAATGGGACCATTGACGAAGTACGAATATGGAACAGCACACTCAGTGCAGCCGAAGTGTTAAGCAATTACAACAGTTGCGGGCCTATTAGCAGTCCAAATATAGTTGGTTATTGGAATATGAATGAAGGAACAGGCACTACTATAGCTGACAGGAGCGGTAATGGAAACACTGGCACTTTAACCAACGGTCCAATCTGGACAGGACCTGCAGGTGTAGATTATGGTTGCTGGAGCGATGGGACAGGATATACCTACTTATGGAGTAATGCAGAAACCACCCAGGATATAGACACTTTAATTGCAAATACCTATAATGTTACGGTAACAGACGGTAATGGCTGCTCAGGCATTAATGCTACAACTATCACTGAACCACCACTTGTCCCTGCCAATGCGGGTACGGATGTTGCGATTTGTTCGGGTTCAAGCACTTCCTTATCCGCCAGCGGTGGGGTTAGCTATAGCTGGAGTCCTACCACAGGACTAAGCAATCCTGCGATTCCAAATCCTGTGGCTTCACCAACTGCAACAACCAACTACGTTGTAACAGTTACGGATGGAAGTCTTTGTACAAATACTGATACCGTAATAGTAACGGTCAATGCCTTACCAACAGTAACGGCAAGTGGAACCGCAAGTATTTGTACTGGTGCGTCTACTACGCTGACAGCAAGCGGAGCATCCACATATAGTTGGGACAATGGAGCTGGTACCGGTTCATCGGTAACTGTTTCCCCAACTGCTACCACCACCTATACAGTAACGGGAACAGATGGAAATGGATGCACCAATACCGATCAGGTTACAGTGACCGTCAATGCCTTGCCAACGGTAACAGCTAGTGGAACAGCAACTATCTGTTCAGGTGCGACCACTATTCTTACAGCAACCGGAGCATCTACCTATAGTTGGGACAATGGAGGAGGTACAGGAGCATCAGTAAATGTTTCCCCAACTGCTACCACGATTTATACGGTAACGGGCACGGATGGAAATGGATGTCAAAATACCGATCAAGTTACAATAACCGTAAATGTCCTGCCAACGGTAACAGCAAGTGGAACCGCAACCATATGTTCAGGCGCTTCCACCACCCTCACGGTAACCGGAGCATCCACCTATAGTTGGGATAATGGTGCGGGAACGGGATCATCGGTAAGTGTTTCTCCAACAACTACCACTACTTACACCGTAACAGGTACGGATGGAAATGGATGTACCAACACGGATCAAGTAATTGTAACAGTCAACGCCTTACCTACTGTTGTAGCAACTGGCACTGCTACGATATGCTCAGGCGCATCAACAACCCTTACTGCAACCGGGGCTTCTACTTATAACTGGGACAATGGAGGAGGCGCAGGAGCTTCAGTAAGTGTATCTCCAACTACCACCACTACCTATACAGTAACAGGAACCGATGGAAATGGATGTACAAACACCGATCAGGTAACTGTAACGGTCAACGCTTTGCCATCTGTAGTGGCAACGGGTACCGCAACTATCTGTTCAGGCGCTTCAACTACTTTAACAGCAGCCGGAGCATCTACGTATAGCTGGGACAATGGTGGGGGTGCAGGAGCATCAGTAAGTGTATCTCCGACTACCACCACTACTTATACTGTAACAGGTACAGATGGAAATGGATGTACCAACACCGATCAGGTTACCGTAACAGTCAACGCCTTACCAACTGTAGTGGCAACCGGCACGGCAACTATATGTTCGGGCGCATCAACTACTCTTACAGCAACCGGAGCATCTACCTATAGCTGGGACAATGGAGGAGGCGCTGGAGCTTCAGTAAGTGTATCTCCAACTACCACCACTACCTATACGGTAACGGGTACCGATGGCAATGGATGTACAAACACCGATCAGGTTACCGTAACGGTTAATCCTACACCTGTTATTGATTCAGCAATTGCAATAGATGCCTCATCTTGTGTTGTGAATGATGGATCAATCGCTATTTATGCAAGCGGAGGTACACCTGGAATACAATATTCTATCAATGGTGGCACCAATTATTTCAGCAATTCAAGTTTTGGCAGCCTGGGAGTGGGTAGTTACCCAATAGCAATAACAGATACTAACGGTTGTACGGTAACAGGAAGTACGTTAACCATTTCAGCTCCTGGAGCACCTTCTGCGCCAACAGCAGGAACGGATGCCACGTACTGTGATGGCGATCCTGTTACTGACCTTACTGCTACAGGCACTAATATCGAATGGTTCTCTGATGCAGGTTTAACTACCTCGCTCGGAACCGGATCGCCATTTACGCCAACTGTTACAGTAGGGGTGACCACTTTTTATGTAACACAAACGGTAAGTGGATGTCAAAGTCCATCGAGTACGGTAGTCATCACCGTCAATCCTTTGCCCGTTATTGATTCAGTATCTTCAACAGATGCCTCTGCCTGTGGTGTGAATGACGGAACGATCACTATTAATGCAAGCGGTGGCACTGCTCCATTGAAATATTCAATAGATGGAGGAAGCAATTATTCCAATAATGCAACCTTTACAGGATTAGCCGCTGGAAGTTATGCTGTAATGGTTTCTGATACTAATGGTTGTTCAGTAACAGGAAGTACAATAACTATCTCATCTCCAGGTGCACCGGCAGCGCCTGTTGCCGGAACCGATGCAACCTATTGCGAGGGTGATGCTGTTGCAGACCTTACAGCTACAGGCACCAATATTGAATGGTTCTCCGATGCAGGTTTAACCAACTCGCTTGGAACCGGATCGCCATTTACGCCAACTGTTGCAGTCGGAGTGAATACTTTTTATGTAACCCAAACGGTCAGCGGTTGTCAAAGTTCGGCAGATTCTGTTGTTATTACTGTCAAAGCTAATCCTGCTGCTCCTACGGTTACCCCAAATGGCAATGTACTATCAACAGGAGCTGCGAGTAGCTACCAGTGGTTTAAGGGTGGAGTTTTGATTCCAGGAGCAACTAGCCAAACATATACTGCTACTCAAACAGGCACTTATAGTGTTACCATAACGGACGCCAATGGATGTTCGGCAACGTCACCATCTGTAGATGTCACGGTAATCGGAATCAATGAAGTGAATGTCGGAATAAGTGTTGAGATTTATCCGAATCCGAACAGTGGAGTATTCACATTGGAAATTAAGGTAACAGAAGTACAGGATATGGAGGTTACCATCACAAATGTAATAGGGCAGGAGGTTTTGTTTGAAAAGCTAACTCAGATCAAAGGAACCTACCAAAAAGAGATTGATCTCAAAGGGTATGCGCCAGGAGTTTATCAGTTGCAGTTAAAAAGCAATAATTGGGACTTACATAAGAGGATTGTTATTGAGTAAATCTTCACTAGAGTTTCGTCAGCTTCAACACCGAGACACTCGTAATCTTTTCTTCACCTTCTGAATTCTTGTATTTCACAGAAGCCTTGTGACATTTCCCGTCTAAGGAAACCGCTACACCAGAGTATCCTTTCTCGCTTGCCCTTGTAATTCATTTAGCATCGGATGCTTACACATATGACATTGCACACTTAAACATTGCACACTGATAATACGTATATTTATTATGGAGAGAACAAGTTGTTTGCAAGTACAAAGCATTTAATTAAATAATATTTAAGTCAGGTGAAATTTTTTCATTATCAAAGCATCGATAACTTAGACAGAGATTTGGAATTTATCAAAAATGGCAAAATATGGTTTTCAAATTTCAAAAACTTAAATGATCCATCTGAAGGGTTACTGAAAATAAAATTGAAAATTGACTTTCTGAAAAGATTTCATTTTTCAAACGCAGCGGGTATTGATTTTGACAAGCATATGTCTAGGATCTATTATGAAACTGAAATCGAAATTGATGCGATGAAGAAAATTATCGGAATATACTGCTTGACTGAAAGTGTTGATAGTGAATTAATGTGGTCTTATTATAGTAGTGGTCATTCTGGATTATGTTTAGAATACGAGTTAAACAAAATTGAAGAATTTGGTATTAACCAAGTTGTCAGTTTCCCAGACTTTGAAATAAATGACATTGAACTTGTTAAAGTGCAAAAAGTCAAAACTAGTGTTGCAGGGAGCATGGAAACTAACTTGCGTCTCGAAAAGCTTGCGGACGATGTAAAGCGTATATACCGCGAAGCTCATATTCAGGGTATTGTACCAACTGTACAATTCATAAGAGAAAATTTGCCAGAGAATCAAAGGAGCGCAAGCGTGCAGTTTTTTGAGGTATTCGAGAAATTCATTGAAATGAAACGGAGTATATCATCCAAGGGCACAATTACAAAATTTAAAGTAATCAAGAAACATCTCATGGAGTTTTCGAGCAAAAAGAGAATCAGAATTGAATTTGATTCAATTGACAAGGCTCTGTTACAAAAGTTTGTAGACTACCAATTGCACGATTGTCAGCATACTAACAACACAGTTACCAAGAATGTAAACATTATCAAGTGGTTTTTAAATTGGGCAACTGATGAAGAATGCAATAGAAACTTGAAATACAAGGGATTTACATTGAAAGAGAAATTCGGTAAAATCATTGTTTTATCATGGGAGGAACTAATACATTTCTATCAGATGAAGTTGGCATCACATGCCATGAAACAGGTGCGTGATATATTTTGTTTCCAATGTTTCACGGGGTTACGGTATTCAGATGTGCGAATATTGAAGAAACACAATGTAAAAGATGGCTTCATCACTATTACAACTGTGAAAACAAAAGAAGAAATTAATATTCCATTGAACGATTATTCCACCAGCATCATTGAGAAATATAAAGATTATCCTGGTAACTATCTCTTACCTGTCATCAGCAATCAAAATATGAATGAACATTTAAAGGAATTGGGTAAAATGGCAGGATTCAATGAGCAAATTGAAATCATTCGTTACAGGGGTGCAGAACGGCTTGTAAATACGGTTTACAAGTATGAAGTACTGACTACTCATATAGGACGCAAAACATTTACAACCAATAATGGAAGATTAGGGATACCCATTGAGCTTACGATGCAAATAGGGTGGGTGGAAACAATATAAGACCGTTAGACGCTACTATGACATTGGGCAAGAACAGCTAAAATCCGCAATGCTGAAAGCCTATTCTAAGGCGAATACAGAGATTTACGAAAATAAAAGGGGAAGTAACTCTAACGAAGAATTAAGAATAGCTTAACTCAACCATTTTTTCGTATAAAACTTATCATAACTAACCCTAATCCTAATAGAGAGATAATCAGGCCGACTAAGCCCCACCATAACTGTCTTGTAAGTTCAAAAACAATATGTTCAAGATTACCTGCTTCCGGATATGTACTCATGCAAAAAACCAGAGGTACCAAAACAAGAAGAACATTCGAAAAAGTCAGCCAAAAATTTGCTCTGTTATCAGTTCCGGTTAATTCCACTAGAATTTCATAATATTTTCCCTTGATAATCATTATTACGATTAGACAAAAGACAAGCGTGATAATTATTCCCGCAAAATATAGATAGCTGTTTTCCAATTTCAGAAAGTTATTTTAAGAAACACCGTATGAATAGAGAAAATATAAGTACCTATTTCACCTTAAACAAAAGAACTAAAAACAACTAAAGTGGCAGTAGTTACCAAATTCAGGATCGCAATAAAAACAGCAGATGCAATTCACGGCACTTAAACCTGCTTCTGCGTGTACGATCTCGCACGCTCTACAGCATGCCAATCTACACCATGCTCCCAATATATCTGTATCAATTGGTGGCTCGGGTCGTGGATTACCTTTAATTTCACCACGAGTAGGTGGAAGAACTCTGATTAGAATTTTAGCAGCGCTAAAAACTAGATCCTTTCTATCACCATTCATCCTAAACTCTGGCATGCCCCTATCTTCTTCAATTAAAATGCTGTCAGGCTGGTTGTGATGTGCTATTTTATGTTCGTGTTTAAATTGGGATATTTGCCTACTAAAAATTGGAACATCAACTAGGCCTAATACCCCGCCCTTAACACTTATAAACTCTTGTAGTCTATCGTCATTACACGAGAGGTAAATGGTTACCGTATCATCTAACCTATGGGTAAACGAAGCGGCATCCGTGCCCATTCGTGTAAGTAAACTGTCCTTGTGAATTTTCTTATACCAATAATTGGAAAGCTCGATAAGTGTTGATCCACTCTGATTACTCCCCATTGCATCTATGGATGCATTACTTTTATCACTACTATTGGCAAGGTCTGGCGCCTGTTTCTGACATGATGAGATTCCCCCGATTAGTAAAACAATAAAACAAATCCTCATATGAAGAATGATAGTTTTCATAGTTGAAAATTTAGATTAATTAGATAATTGAATTAAGTAACATTAGTCTATACTGACCTCAGAAAGTAATCTTACTTGCTAATATACAATAAAATGGTCAATATACTTCTAAAATTCACAGCTAACGAGGGAATGGAGGCCAATTGAGAAAATAGAGTATAATTACTGTCCAGGTAATCAGAGTAACTGGCCTTATAGGTTAGCATTAACTTGGATAAAAAGACAATGAATTACTCTAATTTAGCACCCTATGGCTCAGTCTTTGTATCAAAGTATACTTCAGGATGATTTTTCAAAAATGAATCCGATTCTTCAACAAATATATGGGCCTGTTTCGAATTTAGAAGCGCATGGAATTATGGATATAGAGTACGGTAAGGGGCTTTTAGTTAAACTAGCCAACAAGCTTTTGAGGATGCCCTCAGCAGGAAAAAGGGTCAAAGTAGAATTACGAATAAATCGTTCTTCAGACAGAGAGATTTGGGCGAGAAAGTTCAATCAGCATGTACTGAAAACGGAGCAATTCCATCGAAATGGCTATTTAATTGAAAAGGTCGGGAGTATAATGATTGGTTTCAAATTGTCAGTAAAAGATGGCGGTCTTGAGTTTAGGCAGGACTTTGCTTGTATTCACAATATAAGATTACCCAAAGTAATGAGTATAAATACTACTGCATATTCGAAAGGAGAAGGAGATGGTTGGTATGTTAATGTCGAACTAACATCACCTGTATTGGGGTTGCTGTTGCGGTATTATGGATTAATTAAATTAGAAAAATGAAAATTGTTGGCTGAAGAATGAATTATTCTACAAGATGAGCAATGTTCTAATAACGGGTGGATCAGGGATGGTTGGGCAACATCTAAGCCGGAAATTGCAGGAGAAGGCTCACCAGGTCACTATACTAGGCAGGACTAAGGCAGATGATGAGAGTATACAATCTTTCGAATGGGATGTATCAAATCTTAGAATTGACGAGGAAGCTATCGAAATGGCTGACTTTATTATTCATCTCGCGGGTGCTAATATTAGCGATCAAAAGTGGACTGCAAAACGTAAGGAGCTAATTCGAGATAGCCGAGTTAAATCAGGTCAGCTCATCTACGATGTAATTAAAAGCAAGAAAACGACTACTCAAGCCTTCATTTCAGCTTCCGCGATCGGATATTATGGCACCCAAACATCAGAAAAGATATATGTAGAATCTGATGAAGTTGCGTCTGACTTTTTAGGTGAGGTTTGTAGTAAATGGGAACAATCAGCGGATAGATTTAAGGAACTAGGAATACGGACTGTAAAAATTAGAACAGGCATTGTCCTGACTGAAAAAGGTGGAGCGTTGTCAAAAATGATTATTCCAATTAAATTAGGTTTTGGGGCTCCAATAGGTTCAGGACGTCAGTATTTGCCCTGGATTCATATCGATGATCTATGTGGAATATATATCAAAGCGATTGAGGATGTGCAAATGGAGGGAGCTTTCAATGCGGTTGCGCCAGATCATGAGACAAATGCTGAATTTACTACCATCTTAGCAAAGGTTCTACGTAAGAGGCTCTGGTCACCTAATGTTCCGAAGTTTGTCTTGAGATTGTTGTTTGGTGAAATGTCCGACATACTTCTGAAAGGAAGCAGAGTTTCAGCAGATAAGGTTCAGTCTGCTGGATACGAGTTCCTTTTCCCTAAGTTAGAAGCAGCTCTTATAGACCTAACATAGGATCAACCAGCTTGGCTTACTAGGCTCAAAAAACGCCGAATGTGGTCTTAAAAATTGTTTAGGATCAACAGTTTTGCCCAAAAACAGCCAATTTTCACCCCCTTTTTTACCGTTTTTGAAGTTTTTTTGATTTTTTCTCGAGGCCTCTAAATCCCGTTGAGGAGGCTTCAAAGAAAAATCCACTATCGTGGATTCTTTTTATTTCACTTCTCCTTTATAAGCGCCATGCGCTTAACAGGCTCCATGAAATAAAAAAATCCTTTCATGCGAAAGGATTTTTCTTTGGCGGAGAGTGAGGGATTCGAACCCCCGGTGCCCGTGAAGGCACAACAGTTTTCAAGACTGTCGCAATCGACCACTCTGCCAACTCTCCGGCGCAAAACTATTACTTTTTGGAATTACCAGAAGGATAAAATGCACGGTAGTCAGGATTTTTACCGAAGCCACCTGCAATTGCAGCATTTACTCGAAACATGAGGGGAGGAAATGCCTTTATTTTGAGAGGGTTATTAGATCTTGCTTGAAGTTTTCTTATTTCCCTTTAACAAATTTTCCTACGGCCATCTCATGATATTCTGAGTTGCGTAAAGAGTAGAAATACATCCCTGGCTGGAGATGCTCTGTGTCAATGGTTATTTGGCTATTTGTAATGTTTATAAATTTCAATACCTCCCTGCCCAACTTGTCGTAAATCTTCAGCACCATAGGTTCTCGTGCAGGGTTGCCGTATCTCAAGGTTATGCTCTCAAAAAATGGATTTGGGAAAACTTCTACCGATGATGAGCTTATGTATTCATCAATAGAGGTAACAGAAGCGCATACGCCCAGCATATACTCCCACACCGGCTTGAATTCAGGGATTCCATTGCTATCATAAGGAGTGAGACTATCCGCAACTACGGAGCCATGATTGACAGAAATACCTCCGGTGAAAAGGCGCGATGTGTACAACATCCGGCGATTACCGAAGGGGCAAATGTTGTTATCAATATTGATTGTATCACCAAACGCAGGCAATCCCATATCTGTCATACCCAACAATTGATTGGTAAAACTGGCTATTTCATCATTGCTGTTGTTAAAAACGTAAAAGTTGGAATCGGGCGAGGCTTTGGCCTCTGATAGCCAGCCCGCAGGCGCGTTAAAATAAGTACTGTGCTCATTGGGCCCGGCAAACATGAGCACGCGATGTACATTGAATTCATGGCCCATAAAAGCTGCATGGCCGCTTCCCTGCGAATGTCCTGCAGGGAGAACATTTGTCCATATGATGTCTGTACCATTGAGATATTGCCCCCAATTCTCGGTTGGATAGGCTAGGCTCAGGTAGGAGAGAAGTTTTGACGCGCGATTGTAAATACTGTTCGTTGAATCTATGCTAAGGCTATCATGAACATCCTCACCGTACAGCGCCTCGTGTCGGTAATTTTTATAGCAGTCGGGGTTGGTATCTGTCGCGCACACTTGCGAAGCGTAAATATTGTTGGGGTATTTTAAACTGATAACGTGAAATCCATGATTTGCGGCCAGGCTTGGAAATACCTGGTTGACCACCGGGTTACCCCAGGTGCCGACCATGTAAATCATCAATTTGTTTTGAGGCGTACAATCAGGATTGTAATACACATAGTGTTTGTACAATTCAAAGGAAATATTTGGGTCAGTGTCAGAGGCACGAACTTGGCGCAGCTCAAGAAGTGATGTATCACATGTCTGACAAAACCCCTGAAAACATATTCCGGGAAGGATACATACCATCACTATCAACGTCCGAAATAAACCAGGTATCATGTTTTTCATTTTCGTCTCCCGGAACAAATGTATGTTAAAACGCCAATGCTAAAGGTCTGAGAAGAAGTTCCAGGCCTTTTTTATAACCAGTAAGTGTCAATTACGTATAACGTTATCCAGATGTAACTCACTTATTCAACAGATGGATTTGTGCCGACGTGTTAAGGGGATATACCATGTGCAGATTGTTGCTGATGAGGGTGTGATTATTAAGAGAGTTGTTTATCAATAAAAAAAGATCCAAAAACAGATCATGAAAAAAATAATACTCTTTGTTTTATTGATTTCCATGAATTATAGCGTTCGTGGACAAAGTGATGGAAGTTTAGACCTCAGCTTTGACGGGGATGGAATGGTAACAACAGATTTTGGTGGTTTCGATGAGAGGGCACATGCTGTAGCTTTTCAAACAGATGGGAAAATGGTTGTGGTTGGATATACAAATGTTAGCGGCGGCTATGATTGGGCCATAGTCAGATATAATATCGATGGTAGTTTAGATACTACATTTAATACAAATGGGAAAGTTGTAATTGATTTTGCAGGAGGTACGGATCGTGCCCATGGCGTAGCAATCCAATCAAACGGTAAAATAGTAGTTTCCGGTGTAGCAGCGGACGGTCAAAATTATTTTGGAGTTGCGCGGTTGAATACCGACGGGAGCCTGGACACAAGCTTTGACACTGATGGATTAGCAACAGGTGCTACCGGCAGAGGAAAAGAGGTTGCGATTCAGAGTGATGGAAAAATTGTTGTGGCGGGTGATGCAACAGGCGTGTCTAACCTGGATTTTGCTGTTGTCAGGTATAACACAGATGGCAGCTTAGACACTTTGTTCGACGGAGATGGAAAAGTAACTACAGCAATAGGTATTGTGGGTGATTATGCAGAAGCAGTAGATATTCAACCAGATGGTAAAATCGTAATTTCTGGTTATTATGATATAGGTTTTTTTGATAAGGACTTTGCGGTTGTGCGTTATAATTCAGATGGGAGCTTAGATACAACTTTTGGTGCTGATGGAATCGTTACCACTGATATTACTCCCTCTTATGCTTTTTGTTATGGAGCAGCGCTACAAGCAGATGGAAAAATTGTTACAACAGGGTATTATAATGACAGCGGGGTGGATATTCCCGTGGTAAGGTATAATTCAGATGGAAGCTTAGATACAACATTCGATACGGATGGTATAAAAATTCTTGGGTATACGCATTTTGGTATAGACGTGGCAATTCAATCAGACAACAAAATCGTTATAGCTGCTGACGGTACAACAAGTGAATTTTTTCTTTTCAGATGTAATACTGATGGAAGTTTAGATACCGCTTTTGACGCAGATGGGGTGGTTGAAACAGATTTTATAGGTTCGGCTGGAGGAGCATGGGGAATTGCCATTCAATCTGATGGGAAGATTGTTGCTGTTGGCCAGGCAAATAATGATTTTGCAGTAGCCAGGTATAATGTTTTTGTTTGTGCTACTGCAATTTACGATACCCTGTCATTATGCCAAGGCGATAGTGTTTTCCTGGCGGGAAATTATCAATTCACCTCCGGTGTTTACTATGACAGTTTATTATCAGTCGATAGCTGTGACAGTGTGATCGCAACAACCCTGATTGTAGATCCGGCTAACTTTTTTACACCAGATGTTAGCATCTGTGCAGGTGACAGTGCCCTGCTATTTGGTGTATATCAAACAACTATTGGAACCTACTATGATAGTTTAACTGCTACAAGTGGCTGCGATAGCATCATTTCTACTTATTTGATTGTTAACTCAACTTATTCTGTTAACACATCAGATATTATTATTTGTGCCGGAGATAGCACCTTGATATTTGGCGTTTATCAGTCAATTGGTGGAACTTATTATGACAGCCTAATAACTGTCGATGGTTGCGACAGCATAATAGCAACCAACTTAACAGTCAATCAAACATACAGCATCAGCGACACGCTTGTTTCTATCTGCAATGGGGATAGTGCATCAATTTACGGATCGTACCAAGCTACTGCTGGAACCTATTACGACAGCTTGACGACGAATGGCGGTTGCGACAGTATCCGCTCAACAGTTTTGACAGTCAATACAACTTATAACCTCAGCGATCCAGCGGTTGCAATCTGCACCGGTGACAGTGCACTGATTTACGGCGTCTACAAAACTACTGGGGGAACTTATTTCGACAGCTTGATTACAATTAATGGTTGCGATAGTGTTCGTTCAACCGTTCTTACATTTAATCCGACATATTCTACAAGCACATCGGACGAAATAATCTGTGATGGGGACAGTGTTATGATATTTGGTATTTACCGAAAAAATGCAGGAACTTATTATGACAGCTTAAATACGGTCAATAGTTGTGATAGTGTGATCATTACCACCTTAACAGTAAACCCGACATATGCCACCAGCACATCTGATGTTACGATATGTGCCAACCAAGCTGCCCTGATATTTGGTGTTTTTCAAACAACTGCTGGTACATATTATGACAGTCTAACCACATCTGCTGGTTGCGACAGCATAATTTCAACAATATTAATTGTAGATCCATTACCTAATATTGATTTGGGCACTGATACAACAATCTGTAGTGGTTGTTCAATTGCGCTTGATGCAGGTGCAGGTTTTACAAGTTATGATTGGTCAACAGGAGAAAATACTCAAACAATAGATGTTGATTCAGCAGGTACTTACACTGTACAGGTTACTGATGCGAATGGTTGCGTGGGGGGTGATGCCATAGTTGTAAACATAGTTTCAGGCACTAATCAATCTGCCATCTCTAATCATCAATCTCTAATCGTTTATCCCAACCCCAACACTGGCCGGTTTACCTTAGAAATTGATTTACAAGAGAATACAGAGTTGTCTATCCAATTCTATCACTTCACCGGACAGCTAATCCATTCAGAAGAAATCCGCAGCATTGCTGGCACTTATACTCAGCAGATAAATTTGAGTGAATATGCTAAGGGGGTATATTACGTACAGGTTGTAACTGAAGCGGGTGTGCTTACCAAGAAATTTGTTTATCAGTAATTGACAAAAGCAAGCTCTTTCAAATTTTTGCTTTGAGGTGGCTTTTATTCAGTCGGTCATTCCGGGTTTGAAAGCCAATGTGGCGGCGCATACGCTCGGAACGGTCACTGTGTATGAGTAGTGCGGCCTTGTTTTATTAATTACCACTTACGAACCTTCTTTTCAAACCGTTACAGAACGAACTTCGCCACATTGCGTTTATTCATTGTTAGCACCCGTAGCAAAATTTTCTACTCTTTTTTTATTCTTCGTTTTAGTTTGGTTTCAAAGAAGCTGTGTAGTGGAAATATCAGTCCCGCCAGTCCAGCGTTAATTGCCAGTTTGTATGCAGGTTCCCCGTTTGTCCAGTTGTCTACGTATGGGTCAAGGTACACAAGCAAGAATTCAAAGAGCAGTAAAAATGTAAAAAACACAGTCCCTTCCGCCAGTCTAATCGGTAATGCCAGTCTGCCGCTAAATGTTATTGCGATCAATAAAACTACGAGGAAAATCAGGATGCCTGAATATTGAAGGTTGTCTCGTCTTGATTTCTGTTCTGATTCTATACGTGTCAGTTCTTCTAATTTTCTTTTTCGTTCGATTTCTGCTGTTTCAAATTCATGTTTTGCTTCAAGTTTTCCTATTTCTTTTGATTTTTCTTCATTGAATAATGTATCTTTTATCTCAGAATATAATCGATAATACTCATAAGCTTGTTTGTATTGACTCTGTTTGGAATAAATTTCTGAAATGTCTTGGAATATGTATTTCATTAGGTTTTTATATCCGATCTCTTTTGATAAGGCTAAACTTGTTTTGTTGTATTCAATTGCTTTGTCATAGCTTCCTAGTTTGGAATATATTTCTCCAATATTGTGTAAACTAACTGCTATTCTCTGTTTATCGCCCGTACCTTCATTTATTTTTAAGGATTGCCTGAGATAATCTATTGCTTTTTCATAATCGCCTTGATTTTTATAAACATTTCCTATACCAATCAAATTAAGTGAAATTCCACTTTCGTCTTTCAATTCTTCACTGATTTTTAAGGAATGCCTATAATTAGACATGGCTTCTTCGTATTTACCTTGCATTCTATATTGTTCCCCCATATTATACAGAGAAGTGGCTATTCCTTTTTTGTTCCCCAGTTCTTGATCAATTTTCAAGGATTGCTGATAATAATCTATTGCATTGATGATATCCCCTTGAGAGCTATAAATATTTCCAATATTATTTAAACACGATGCTATTCCTTTTTTATCTGCTATATTTTCTCTAATTCTCAAAGCCTCCAGCCAATTTTCCATTGCTTTTTCGAAGTTGCCTTGATAAAAATGGACAATACCCATGTTATTCAAACATTTAGAAATTCCCTTTTTAAATTCTAACTTTTCAGCTAATTTTAAACCTTCTTGACCATATTGAATAGCCATTTCTGGATTCGAACGGTTATATTCTCCGGTTAGTTTGTAGAGAATTATTACTTGTGAAGTATCGTTTGATTTTTTAAGTAAGCCTTCAAGTGAGTCCACCTTCGTTAAAACTCCGGTGGAGGCCTCAATCTTAGTCTTGTCTTGCGAAAAAGAAAAGAAGTTAATGGATAGATAAGCCAGAATAGTGAAGAGTATTTTATGTTTTACTCTGTTTTTCAAATTTCATTGTTTAGCAGTCATTTTCTACTCTTTTTTATTCTTCGTTTTAGTTTGGTTTCAAAGAGGACGATGTCCAGCGGACATCGGGCCAGCTTTTCGAGCGATGATTTTAGAGTTCATACTCATTTTACAATGCGACTTTTTAGTTTAGTTTCAAAGAATGAGTGTAACGGAAAAATCAGTCCCGCCAGTCCCGCGTTAACAATTAGTTTGTAAGCCGGTTCCCCGCCTGTGTATTGTTCTAAATACGGGTCTGTCAATACGAGCAGGAACTCAAATACGAGCAGGAAAGTAAAGAATACGCCTCCTTCCGCCAACCGTACGGGTATGTTCAGTCGCCCGCTGAAAAGCAAGATGATGAAGAACGCAACGATAAAAATGAGTATGCCGGAATATTGCAGCAGGTTTCGTCTTTCTGTTTGTTCTTCTAAAATTCTTGTCTGTTCTTCTAATTTTCTTTTTCGTTCTATTTCAGCTTTTTCAAACTCATATTTAGCCTCCAGTTTACCTATTTCCTTAGATTTTTCCTCGTTGTATATGGTGTCTATGATTTGAGTATAGAGTTTTTGATTTTCATAGGCTTTTTTGTATTCATTTAGTTTAAAATATGCTCTTGAGAGTTGATAATAGGCGCTAGCAATCGGCCCTTTTGTACCGACCTCTTTTGCAATGATTAAACTTCTTTTGTCACATTCTATGACTTTTTCATAATTACCTTGATCCATATAAATACTCCCAATTCTATTTAAGTCGCTTGCTATACCATATTTATCTTTTAATTCTTCATTTATTCTTAAGGATCGTTCCAAATATTCAAGGGCTTTTTTGTATTTCTTTTGTTGGTAATAAACCCATCCAATGTAAGACAGATTATATCCAGCGCCCTTTTTGTTCTCTAGTTTTTTGTGTATGGTCAATGATTTCATATAATAGTCAAGCGCTTTTTTGTATTTGTCCTGATTTAGATAAACATTTCCTATCATTGATAAACTTGTTGCTTCACTAGCTTTATTTCCCAGTTCTCTTTTTAATTCAATTGATTTGAGAAAATAGTCCAGAGCAACTTCATTGCGGCCATGAATAAGATTAATAATTCCAATTTCCTGAAAACTCTCTGACAGGCCCTTTTTATTGCCTATTTCTTCGTATATTTTTAATGCTTTGAGGTGATAATCAAGGGCTTTTTTATAATTAGATTGATGTACATGCATATAGCCAATATTGTATAAGCTCTTTGCAATTCCCCTTTTGAACTTTAATAGTTTGGCCAAGTCCAATCCCTGTTTACCGTAGTTAAGTGCTTGATAGGTATCTTTCTTTCTGTATTCATAGCAGAGTTTATTTAGAATGTTGACTTTACTGGTGTCTTCTTTGGAAGTTTGAAGTACTGTTTCAAGGGAGTCCACCTTCATTAAAACTCCGGTGGAGGCCTCAATCTTGGTCAAGTCTTGCGAAAGAGAAGGGAAACAAATGGACAGGTAAGTTAGTGTGGTGAGGAGTGTATTATGTTTTAATCTGTTTTTCAAATTTCATTGTTTAGCAGTTCACGGTCTACGGAGCACAAAAATTTTGCTATTGGTGCTAACGCTCACTGTGTATGAGCAGTGAGTGCGGTTTCCATTGTACCGAAGTGGACTTACTACATTTGCCTGGACAGTAAGTTAAGCTTGTAATCCTTAATTTAGAATTATGAGTATAGAACGAAAACATTACGACAGTGAGTTCAAGAGCATGGCCATTGAACTGGCAATCAATAGA